>NZ_JBNGZQ010000001.1:0-627500 GCF_052049575.1 Candidatus Pelagibacter sp.
TCAATAACCTTAATATGTTTTATATTTTTTTTTAAGAATAATTATTCAAATATTTTTAATATCTTAAATTCTAATAAAAGCTTTTATAAAATAACAAAAATTGATGATAAAGAATTTTTAGATAATGATTATCATAATTTTCTTGAGACTTACAAAAATTTAGTTAAAGATGAAAATTGTGTTCAACAGTTTACTGATGATAATGCAATACCTTACTTAGTTAACAAACCTACTTGCACAAAATATTATGTAAATGCTCATATAATCAAAAATTGGACAGAAAATAACTTTATCAACGAATTAAAATATTTTAATCCAACTTATGTTCTTTATTCATCCAAAGTTAATTGGTTCAAAAGTAGAGGTAATGCACCAAATGCCGATAAATTTATATTAAATAATTATTTTTTATATGAAGATCTTTCGCCTTGGATAATTTATAAAAAAAGATAATTTAAAATTAAATATGCTTTCAAATAAAGAAATTATTGTTCCAAATAATCTATTAAATGCTACTCTAAAGAATAAAGGAGTTAAAGCTGGAATTGTAAATGCTGGGAAACCATTACCAATGTTATCAGTTCGAGATGCAGTCAAAGAAAATTTAATTGATCCGATTTTTATAGGAGATGAAAAAGAAATTCTAAAATGTGCAAAAGACTTAAAGTGGGATATTTCTAAATATAAAATTATTAATGAACCAGTTGAAAATAATACTGCAGGTATAGCTGCAAAACTCGCTAGCGAAGGAAAAATAAGAATTATAGTCAAAGGACATATACATACAGATATTTTAATGAAAGAGGTTTTAAAAAGAGAATATAACTTGTTGGGAAAAACAAGGTTAAGTCATATCTGGCATATGACGTTAGGAAAAGACGATAAACCTCTTATAATTACTGATGGTGCTTTAAATGTGTTACCAAATGTAAAAACCAAAATGCATATCTTAAAAAATGTAATTAATTTTTCTCATAGAATTGGAATTGAAAGACCAAAAATTGCAGTATTGTCTGCCACAGAAGAAATTTTGGATAGTGTGCCAAGTTCTAAAGAAGCTGAAGAAATTACAAATCTTGCAAAAAAAGAAAATTTAAATGCCGATGTATTTGGGCCTTTGGCTTTTGACAATAGCATATCAAAAAAATCTGCAACTATTAAAGGTATCAAAAACGATGTTGCTGGAATTGCTGATGTTTTATTAGTGCCCAGTGTTGAGACAGGTAATGCATTGGTTAAGATGTTAATATATTTTAGTGGTGCATGTGCTGCAGGAGTAGTTGTAGGTGGCAAAGTGCCTGTGGTAATTACTAGCCGCTCTGATGAAGCACCTGCTAGACTAGCATCAATAGCTGCAGCTGTTGTTGCACTAGATTAAATGTTTGTTTGCAATAAAATTGAATTTGTCTTAAATAATTCATCAATTATAAAAATATATTAATGGCTATTACTTATTTAAAAAAGTCTCCAAAAACTTCGTCCACTGACGATAATAAGACAACAGGAATAGTTCAAGATTTGTTAAAAAATATCGAAACAACAAAAGAAAAAGGCTGCATCGATTTAACTAAAAAATTCGACATGTATGATGGGGAAATCATAGTATCAAAAGATAAAATTGAGGAAATTAAAAAAACGTTAGATCAAAAAACCAAAGATGATATTCAATTTTCATTTGAAAGGGTTAGAAAATTTGCTGAAGCACAACTTAAAAATTATGGTAAAGATTTTGAGGTAGAACTTTCTGATGGTTTGTATGCAGGTCAAAAATTAGTGCCTGTTAATACAGCAGGTTGCTACATCCCAGGTGGAAGATATGCTCACATTGCTTCTGCTGTAATGAGTGTAACGACAGCGAAAGTTGCTGGTGTTAAAAATATTATTGCATGTAGTCCTCCTAAAGAAGGTATAGGTGCCCATCCTACTATTATATATACAGCTGATCTTTGCGGTGCTGATGTTATTTTAAATTTAGGTGGAGTTCCTGCAATTGCAGCAATGACTAATGGATTATTTAAAAATCCTCCAGCAGATATTATAGTTGGACCAGGAAATCAATTTGTAGCTGAGGCTAAAAGAATTTTGTATGGAAAAGTTGGTATTGATTTATTTGCTGGACCAACTGAAATTGGAATTATAGCTGATGCTAAAGCTGATCCAGAAATTGTTGCGGTAGATTTAGTAGGACAAGCAGAGCATGGATATAACTCACCATGTTGGCTTTATACAACTAGTAAAGAATTAGCTGAAAAAGTGATGAAAAGAGTTCCAGAATTAATTGCAGAACTTCCAGAAGTTCCGAGAACAAGTGCTGAAGCAGCCTGGAGAGATTATGGTGAAGTAATTCTTTGTGACACTGATGAAGAAATAGTGAAAATTAGTGACGAATATGCACCTGAACATTTAGAAGTACAGACCGAAAACCTAGAATGGTTTCATGAAAGATTAACAAATTATGGATCATTGTTTGTGGGTGAAGAAACAACTGTTGCATACGGAGACAAATGTTCTGGTACAAATCATATCTTACCAACTAAAGGTGCAGGAAGATACACGGGTGGATTATTTGTTGGAAAATTTATTAAAACTTTAAGCTTTCAAAGAATGACAAAAGAGTCTACTAAATTAGTTGGTGCTGCTGCAGCTAGAATTTCTAGATATGAGGGAATGGAAGCTCATGCAAGAACAGGAGATGTAAGACTTAGAAAATATGGTTTTTCTAATTAATCCTCTGGTACAAAAATTAAACACAATCCATTATTACAAAATCTTTTTCCAGTAGCAGTAGGTCCATCTAAAAAAACGTGGCCATGATGTGCACCACAGTTTGCACAATGATATTCAATTCTTTTCATTCCAAAAGAATAATCAATCTTGGTTTTAAAAGCACCTGGCAAAGCTTCAGAAAAAGAAGGCCAACCCGTTCCACTATCGAATTTTGCTTTTGATGAAAATAACTTTGCTCCACAATTTGCACAATGATAAAATCCGTCTCTTTTTTCTTTGAGTAATTCACTGGTAAATGGTCTTTCAGTGCCCTCATTAAACATTATATCTTTTTGAGTTTTAGTCAGATCAGGATTAATAATTTTTTTTGTAGCTGATTTTAAGAATTGATAAGGTAATGACACAAAAAGTATAGAGAGACCTAACAATTTTAAAAACTTTCTTCTTAGTATCATCTAAAATAAATTAATTCAAAATTTTGTCAGCGCTTTTTTCTTCAACACTTTTTTCTCTAGCTTTGTTTTTTTTGTAAGCTAGTTTTGATTTCTTCAAATTAATTAAATCAGCAAATTTATGATTTACATCTCTATGACCTGCCTCATCATCTCTTATAACTCTAACAACATCTTTAAGCGTCGCATGAAGTGGTAAATTCCAATAATTTATAGCAATAAGAGGAGCTGGTTGATCTGGAATAGTTCCTGCTTCAAGTTCATTTAAATACTCAGTATAACTAATTACCGCCTCTTCTTCAAAATATCCAACAATCCTATGAGCAGTTCTTTGAGAGATTAGATATATAATGGCGTAAGTTACAATAAATATAAATTGAGCTACCATTATTATAAACCTTTCCAGAGTAGTTGGTTTTGCAACATGTATAAAAGTCATTAAATGCATTCGTTCATTTTCAGCTTCATCTAGTAAAGTTTTTATCCAACCTTTATCGTCCTCAATTTTTCTAAGTGATTTTAAGTGTAGTAACATTCCGGCTACCATTCCTGGCACTGCAGCAACTGTTTCTAATACAACAGCTCTATGGCCATATCTTTTTTTAAAAAAAGTGTCCGCCAGTAATCTTAAAAATTTAGTAAAAGATAAAGCAACCTTGTCACTAAAATTTTTTGGTTGAAAGTGTTTATTTAACTCATTCATAATTGTAAAATAATTACTAACAGAGATTTTAACATGCGTTATAATTGTCATTCAAATATGCTACTTTACTAAAGAAAATATGCCGTTTCTTTAATTATATAAATTGTCAGCAAAGACATGAAGGTGATAATAAAGCCATTAATATATTTCCATGTTTTATCACTTTGAGCATATCTTGAAAAATACACTGATGAATAACCCAGTAAAAAGAAAAATATGAAAGATGCTACAGAAGCGCCAATACCAAAATAAATTTTTTCATCAAATAAAAAATTTTTTGAGAAATTTCCTAAAAAGAAAACTGTATCGGAATAAACATGAGCATTTAGGTAAGTGAAACCAAGTGTCTTTAATATAATCTTAGCACTAGTGGTCTCTTTTTTTTCAATATTGAAATTAACAATAACACTAAAAGATTTAATTTTTGAATATATGAAATAAATTAAAAAAATTATTAAACAGATATTTAAAGTTAGCTCTACAAATATATTAAAATATTGATGAAAAAAGTGGAATAACAGAATGCCTGAAAATATTAAAATTAGGTCTGAGCAGGAACAAATTAAACAGACTAAAAAAACATACTGTTTTTTAAGCCCTTGCTCTATTACAAAGATATTTTGTGCACCAATCGCTAGAATTAAGCTAAGCCCGGTAATAAAACCTAATACCAGGTATTCCATCTAAACTGAAATTATTCTGGATTAGCTGTTAAAGTTTTAATCTCTAGAATATTTTCGTTAGGATCTTTTACAAAAAATGTTTCTTGCTCGTATTTTGTTCCTTTAAATCTAAGATAAGGCTCATCGTAGTACTTTGCACCTTTTTCTTTCAATCTATTTTTTAAAGTATCAAAATCTTTTCTTGATAAATGAACTCCAAAGTGTGGAACAGAAACGTTACCCATATCTACATCGTGTCTCTCGTTATCTAGTTTATGCTCACTTGCATGGAGAGTTAATTCATTTCCCCAAAAGTCAACATCAGCCCACTCTTGTGCTGAATTATCAAGTCGACAGCCCAAAGTTTCACTATAAAACTTTTTTGCTGTTTCTAGATCTCCGCATGGGATTGCTAGATGAAAACAATTAGTATTTTTGTACATTATTTCTCCTTATTTTTGTTTCTAACCTTTCAAGATCGCTAAAGCTTTGTTTAAAATGATTTCTGACATTTCATGATTACCCTCATCATGTGCTTTTTTACCTTCATCTCTTAATGTCTGAACTTCTTTAATTTGAGCTGCTGTTTTACCGCTATCTTTTGCAGTTTTTAAAAGTTCATCCACTTCTCCCCAAAGCATTGGGCAAGAATAAGAAAATGCTGATGTTGTATAAAGAACAAATGCTATTGATGCTATTATTTTTTTCATATCTTTCTCCTTTAAAAACTAATTAGAAGCACTATATAGACATTAACTATTTTTATCAAGCTGACAAAATTATATGACTGATTTTTTACAATCTATAATAGACAGAGATCCTGCGGCAAAATCTAAGTTAAGTCTTATCTTAACTTATCCAGGGATTAAGGCTATTTTTTTTCATAAAATTGCAAATTTTTTTGCAATAGCAAAATTTGATTTAGTTGCAAGAATCATTTCTCAATTTTCAAGATTTTTAACAGGAATAGAAATTCATCCAAAGGCAAAGATTGGAAAAAATTTATTTATTGATCACGGTATGGGAGTTGTTATCGGGGAGACGTCTGAGATTGGAAATAACGTTACTATTTATCATAATGTTACATTAGGTGGAATTGCTCCAAGTATAAATACTAATGATCAAAGAAATACTAAAAGACACCCAACTTTAGAAGATAATGTTGTTGTCGGATCTGGTGCACAAATTTTAGGACCAATAACAATTGGTAAAAATTCCTTAATAGGTGCAAACGCAGTGGTTACTAAAAATGTTCCTGAGAAATCAATAATGGTAGGAATTCCAGCAACAAGAGTTGGTGATGCTACAAAAGGATTTCAACCATATGCTGTTACTGATAAAGATAAAGATTAATGTCACAAATAAAAAATAATTTTATCGAGTCGGTTGGCAATACACCATTAATAAAATTAAAAGCAGCCTCTGAGATCACTGGATGTAATATTTATGGAAAAGCGGAGTACCTAAATCCAGGTGGATCTGTAAAAGATAGAGCTGCCCTAGCACTAATAAAAGATGCACAAGAAAAGAAACTAATCTCAGAGGGTGGAATTGTTGTTGAAGGTACTGCGGGTAATACTGGGATAGGTTTATGTCTTTTAGGAAATTCCTTAGGTTATAAGACGATTATTGTAATGAATGACAACCAAACCCAAGAAAAAAAAGATACTTTAAAAAATATTGGTGCAGATCTTAGACTAGTACCACCTAAGCCATACAAAGACGATGGTAACTATGTAAAAGTTGCGGGTCGTCTTGCTGAAGAATTAAAAAGTACAAATAACAAGGGTGTAGTTTGGGCAAACCAATTTGATAACACTGCTAATGCAAAAGGTCATTACGAAACGACTGGACCAGAAATTTGGGAACAAACTGATGGTAAAGTAGATGGCTTTGTCTGTGCGTCAGGAACCGGAGGCACCATCGGTGGTGTAAGTAAATTTCTAAAAGAAAAAAATAAGAATATTAAAATTTATTTATCAGATCCAACAGGCTCTGCACTCTATAATCATATTATGAATGGTGAACTTAAAGCTGAGGGTGGATCAATAACTGAAGGTATTGGTTCAAGCAGAATAACTAAAAACTTTGCTGAAGCTAAAATTGATGGTGCTTTTTCAATCAGTGATCAAGAGTCTTTACCCGTGCTTTATGATTTAATACAGCATGAGGGATTAAGTTTAGGAACTAGTTGCGGAGTAAATATTGCAGGTGCAATTAGATTAGGAAAAGAGCTAGGTCCAGGAAAAACAATTGTAACAATTCTTTGTGATAGATCAGATAAATACAACTCAAAGATGTTTAATAAATCTTTTTTAAAGGAAAAAAACCTCCCTATTCCTAGATGGTTATAATAACGCATACCAGGCATGTAACAAAACAGTTACATTTTTATAATAATATTATTTAACGTCGAGTAATTATGAAAAAAATTATAATAGTTTTATCTTTTTTCATTTTTACATCTGCAAATGCAGGAATGAGTGACAAAGATAAATCAAAAGCATGGGATTGTGTTGGTATTTATATGGCTAACTACTTTCTTCCATCAGGCGAAAAATTTGAGTACGGAATGAAAGAAAAATCCATTTCAACTGTTAAAGTTTTAAAAACCTATGCTCTTGAAATAGGTATTCCAGAAAAAGATTGGGATGCTGGAGTAAACAAAGCAGTAGATAAACATTACGGTTCCAAATACGACAAAGCTAAAACTGACAAATGTCATACATTTGTTGAAGCTTTAGTTCCTAATGGAGCTGAAAGAGTGAAAAAAGTAGTTCAAACTTTATATTAATTTAACAAAGGAGATAAAATGCCAAAAGCATACTTAGTAGCAGTTCCAAAAGTTATAAATCCAGATATGTTTGCAAAAGAATATGCAAGTAAAGTTGCAGACACACTGAAGCCTTTTGATGGAAAGTTTCTTGTAAGAACTCCAAATAAATTAGTCTTAGAAGGAGATGAGCCCACCCTTACAGTTGTGATGGAATTTCCAAACAAAGAAAAGGCATTAGGTTGGTATAATTCTGAAGCACATCAAAATATTGTTACTCATAGAAGAGCAGCCACAGATCCAAAAAGTACAATTATTATATGTGAAGAGTCAGACTCTTATTAAAAATGGAGAAAAAATGTTAGAAAAATTTAATGGGATATTTTATTTAATAATTTACTTAGTTCATTTTATTGGTGTCGGTGTTTACGCATTTCAAACTATTTTTGGCACTAAAAGCTTCATGGAAAGATTTGGTATAGATCCAAGTGGAGCAATAATGATTAGAATGGCAGGAGCATTTATGCTTGCTGTATTTTTAATGTCAATCTATGTAGGTTTTATAAGACCTGGAGGTTTGGAAAATACATGGGGATTCTTAAATTTAGTTTTTATAAATAATCTTTGTATTTTTTTATGTAATTTTTATTCTATCAAAATAAATAAAACAGGAGTTAACGAGAAAACTACAAATGAAGGTGTTATTGCACCATTTGTATTTACAGTTATGAGTGCAATTTTATGCTACGGTTTAGCTGATAAAATATACACATAAGGAGTAATAAAATGTCGATATTAAAAAGATATACTGATGCAATAGATAAAAAAGATGAGGCAACAATGAATGAACTTTTGCATGATGATTTTAAATTCACAATGCATAAATCTGGAAATTCTTTAGGAAAAGCTGATGTTATAAAATGGGCAATGAGTGGAGATATCAATCAAGATAAAACTAGGGTTGTATATGAAAATGATGAAGTTGGCGTACACCATTCTTTTGTTACATTTAATGACGGAAATGTTGAAGCTGTAATGGCGGTTTATAGATATAAAGACGGAAAAATTGTTAGTTTAGAAACTGGCGCTACTCCAATGTCTAAGTAAGTGAAAAAAATTTCATTCATTTTTATTTTTTTCTTATTTTCATCCTCTTTATTTGCTGATGATAAAAAAAAGGAAATTGACGAATTATTTGTTCAATTAAAAAATGCTTTAAATTTTGAAAATTCAAAAGAAATAGAGGATAAAATTTGGGATCTTTGGACTACTCACCCAACTAAAAATAATTTAACAAAGTTATTAGCTGATGGTTCATCTGCAATGATGGATAATAAACTTGATGCTGCATATGATAAATTTAGTGAAGTAATTAAACTTGATCCTAATTGGGCAGAGGCTTGGAATAAAAGAGCAACAGTATTATATTTAATGGGTAAATACGAGCTATCACAAGCTGATATTGACAAGGTACTTAAGATAGAAAAAAGACATTTCGGGGCATTAACGGGCCAAGGTTTAGTTCAAACAGCTTTAAAAAACTATCAAAAAGCTATTGATAGTTACATTGAAGCTCATAAAGTTCATCCGTTTATGAAGTCTCCTATGATTATGATGGAAAAGCTTCAAATTGAATTGCAGAAACAAAGTATTTAAAAATGTTTCCAAAAAAATATTCTAATCTTTTATTTATATTAGTCATGGGATTTGGAATGAGTCTTTTAATGACACTAATAATTACTTATATAAATACTGGAATGGATAACGGCTATGTCGACCGTTTTTTTAAAGCATGGTCAGTAAGTCTTCCAATTGCAATAATTGCTGCCCTTCTTGTAGGTCCCCCGATTAAAAAATTTGTAGATAAAATTACCAAATAAGAATATCTTTTATTTGTGAGTAACGTTATAGCTTTTCTAATTCTTATACTTGCTGTCATATTAGGAACTGCAGCAAATAGTTTTGCAAAAAGTGCAAATGGTTTCACATTGTTAGTTCCTAGTTTAATTACTGCAATCACAATAATTGGTTGCATGTTTACTCTTTCAATAGTGATGAAAACTATACCTGTTGGTATTACCTACGCATCTTTTGCTGGTTTATGCATAGTAGCGACTTCAATTGTTGGAATATATAAATTCAATCAAGTGCCTGATCTATTCACAATCATTGGTTTGATATTAATTATATCAGGAGTCTTAATTGTTAATCTGCTGGGTAAAACAGGATAATTTATGGCAAATTTATCTGGTTATATCTTTTTAGCTTTAGCGATCCTTCTTGGAATAACTTCAAATGGTTTTTTAAAATCAACTAATGGATTTACAATAATTGGGCCAACTATTTTTTGTATAATATCTATAGTTGCTTGTATTTTTTGTTTATCTAAAGCTATGAATATTATCCCAGTTGGTTTTACATACGCAACATATGGAGGTTTAACAATTACTGCAGTAACACTGTTTGGTGTTTTTAAATATCAGCAAATTCCAAACCTTTATGGGATTATTGGAATAAGTTTAATAATTATTGGTGTAATTCTTTTAAATACTTTGGGTAAAACTAGCTAGAAACTGGTTTTAAAATTTTAAGCATTTTTTTATGTAAATTGTTATTAGCTGAACAAATAATATTTCCAGCTTTCTTGGCATCATCATTTTTCCAAGTCGAGACAATTCCTTTTGCAGCCTCAATAATAGGTATTAAAGCATGAATATCCCAAATTTTATTTCCACATTGAATAACAACATCAAGTTTACCTTCGGCAAAATGAGAATAACTTAAAGCATCCGAACAGGGAAATTGCATTCTTTTTAAAATTTGAGGAATTTTTTTTTGTTTATTTAATGACAGGCTACCATGAAAAGCTGCAGACAATTTCATTTTAGAATAAGTTGCTTTTTGGTTAACAAGTATTTTCTTTTTCTTTCCATTTTCTGAAACATACGCAGAATTAAATGAGGTATTAAAGTAAAACTTTTTAAGAATTGGAAAATTAGCAAGACCTACGACTGGGTTACCTTTATAATTTAAAGATATCAAATTACTCCAAGTTGGATTTCCTATCACAAATGATCGAGTTCCATCTATGGGATCTATAACCCATGAATAATCACTCTTAGTTTTTTTATGGCCGAATTCTTCACCTATAATTTGGTGATTTGGAAACTTTTTTTTAATCTCATTTCTGATGAATCGTTCAAAAGCCTTGTCGGCAGTTGTTACAGGGTCATAACCGCTTCTAAGTTTATTCGATACTTTAAAGGGTTTGTTTAATTTAGAGTAATAAAATCTAGTTAATTTCTTAGCTAAACTTTCAATGAACTTAGAATAAAGTTTATAATCTGATGATTTTAAAATTTGCACAACGCTCTAATACTATTTTATTACTATTGATTAAAGTAAAATTTTAAATAATGATTTAAAAATAGATGAAATTAGAGTTAAAAGATAACAAAGTATTTTTTGAAAATAAGGGTCATAAAAAAGAGATCCACCCATTTTGGCTTAGAGAAAGAGTTAACGGAGAAAACTTTGTTGATAAGTCTACTCAACAAAGATTATTTGATCCAACTCAATTACCAGAAAACATTCAAATCAAAGATTTAAGCTTAAATAGTAATTTTTTAGAAATTAAATTCAATGACGGGGCTTCAACAAAAATTGCTATAGTTGATATTTTTAAAGAATTTTCAAATATTAATGATGTTAAACAAATTGAAAAAATAAAATGGGACTCCTCATTTAAAGATCAAAATACTTTCAAATTCAAAGAAAATTTATTTGAAACCGATGAAATGTACAAAGCCTTGATTAATTTTTATCAATATGGCTTTGTAATTTTTAAAAATGTTCCAACAAAAAATAATTTTATTATAAACTTTGCAAATTCTATAGGAAGTGTGAGACGTACAAACTTTGGTGAATTCTTTAATGTAAAATCAAAACCAAATCCAAATGACTTAGCTTACACCTCTTTGCCTTTGGCTCCTCATACTGATAATCCATATAGAAATCCTGTGCCATGTATTCAAATGCTTCATTGTATAGAAAATGAAGTTACTGGAGGTTTATCAACTCTAGTTGATGGATATACTGTTTCTGAAAAACTTAAAAAAGATTTTCCAGAATATTATAAAATTTTAACTGAGGTAAAAATACGTTTTCAATTTATTGATGAAAGTGTGATTTTAGAGGATTGGGCTGAAATGATTCAGTTAGATGAAAACAGCAATTTCAAACAAGTACGTTTTAGTCCAAGATTAGATTTTGTCCCATTAATTGATAAAGAAAAACTAGAATTATTTTATTCTGCAAGAAAAAAAATATCTGAACTTTATAATTCAAAAAATTATAGAATAGAATTTAAGCTTCTTCCAGGTGATCTGTTAATGATGGATAACTATAGGTTATTGCATGGCAGAACCACTTATGATGCTAATGAGGGAAATCGTTTTCTTCAGGGATGTTATATTGATTATGATAGTACTGAGGGAAGGCTTAAACATTTAAAAAGAAAATTTAATTATTAGGATAAATTTTCTATCTGTTTCTCGGCCTCTTTGATTGATTTTTCATAATCTAGCGACATTTGATCAGCACTTACTACCTCTACCCTTTCTATGCCAAAAAAATTTAAAATAAACTTCAACCAAGGAGTTAGAAAATCCTCATTGCTATTTAGCTTTGTCCCACCCGAGGTAATTACTAAATAAGCTTTCTTATTTTTTAGTAACCCTTCCCTTCTTCCATTGGGTTTAAATCTAAAAGTTTCTCCTACTCTTGCTGCAAGATCCGTCCAGGCTTTTAAAGTTGCTGGAGGTCCATAATTATAAATTGGGGCAGAAATAATTATAATATCACTCTCTTTTAATTCTTTTACAAGTGTATCTGAAAGTTTGAACATTTTTTTATGTGTCTCTGTTTGATCTTTTGGATCTATTTTCATCCCTGACTCTGTTAAATTAGACACAAAAACCATTTCATCATTTAGATCTCTATAAATAACTTCATCATCAGGTTTTTTTATTTTATCTAAAAGTTTTTTTGCTAAAGCTCTTGAAGTTGAACCATCTTTTCTAGCACTAGAATCTATTTGATAAATTTTCATAATCTAATTTACCCAAAATTTTGTAAGAATGGAAAAATATTTAACAAATAATATCCCAAGGCTTGCAATTGATTAGTTAATATAAAAATACCAGTAATTAGTAGAATTATTCCACCTATTTTTGATACTAAATTAATATTCTTTCTAAAATTTTTTGAAAAGATCAGGAACCTTTGTATTAAATAACCTGATAAAATAAACGGAATAGCTAATCCAATAGAATAAAAAGATAACAATAATATTCCTTGGCTTAAACTTTCCTCAGTTGCAGCTAAAACTAAAATAGATCCTAAAATAGGTCCAATACATGGTGTCCAACCAAATGCAAATGCCATTCCTATTAATATTGGGCTAAATACACTTTTGTTAATATTTGTTTGAATTCTCTTTTCATAATTTAAAAATTTTAAATTTATTATTCCAATTATATGAAGCGATAAGATTATTATAACTAGTCCTGCGGCTATTCTTAATTCATTAGAATTCTCCAGAAAAATTTGTCCAAGAAAAGTTGAAGCTGCTCCAAAAGTTATAAAGACTAAAGAAAAGCCAACTGTAAATAGAATAATTGGAAATAAATTGATGTTCTTTTTATCAACAAGTTCATCTATAGAACTTCCAGAAATATAAGAAATATAACCAGGTATGAGTGGTAAAACGCATGGTGATAAAAAACTTATCAATCCAGCTCCAAATGCAATAATTAATTCAATCATTACTTTTCTTTAACGACCTTCAATTTTTGTTCCCCAAGATTGTCTACTTTTAAAATCATTTCATCACCATCTTTTAAATAATCTGGTGGATTCATTCCCATCCCCACTCCTGCAGGTGTGCCTGTTGTGATAATATCACCTGGCATTAAAGTTATAAATTGACTGATATGTGAAATTAAGAAATTAAAATTAAATATCATTAAACTGGTATTTCCTGTTTGTCTTCTTTTTCCATTAAGATCTAAAGATAAATTTAAATTAAATAGATTATCAATTTCATCCTTTGTTACCAAATACGGACCCAATGGACCAAAAGTGTCTCCAGATTTACCTTTTACCCATTGACCACCTCTATCTTTTTGCCATTCCCTCTCACTTATATCATTACAAATACAATAACCTAGCACATGTTTCTGAGCTTCATTCTCTTTAACGTGTTTAGCTTTACTTCCAATAATCATTGCAATTTCAACTTCGTGATCTAAAGACTTTGAATTTTTTGGTATTACAATATTATCATTTGGTCCGACAATACAATTTGGAGATTTATTAAAAACAATTGGCTCTTTTGGAGCATCAGAATTTGTTTCCTCAGCATGAGCCTTATAATTCAAACCTATCGCGATAAAATTTGCTGGTTTTATTACACATGGTCCAATTCTTATGGTGCTTTCAATCAATGGAAGAGAATTTAAATCTAGCTTTTTTATTTTATCTAAATTTTCAAAATTCAAATTCTCTGGTGTAAAATCTTTTAAAATATTTGATAAATTTCGAAAATTATTTTGATTGTCAATAATTGCAGGTATTTCATTACCATACTCACCAACCCTTAAAAGTTTCATCAATTAACCTTTAATTCCAAGATGAGTATATTTAATGTTTAGATAATCTTTTATTGCCATTGACCCACCTTCACGTCCATAACCACTTTGTTTAATTCCTCCAAAAGGTGCTTCAGCAATAGCTACCATAGGTGTGTTAACAGCGACTGAACCTGTCTCTAATTGTTCTGATGCAAGATGTGCTGTCTCCATTGAGTTGGTACATACATAACTACATAAACCAAGCTCATGATTATTAGCTCTTTTAATTACATCATCGAAAGATTTAAATGATAACATTGGAACCAATGGCCCAAAAGGCTCTTGTTTCATTATCGTAAAATCATCTTTTACGTCATCAAATATTGTAGGTTCATAATAAAAACCTTTATTAAACCCTGAGGGTCTTTTTCCACCTAATAAAACTTTTGCACCTTCTTCTTTAGTTTTTTCAACTAATTCCTCTATTTCGTTTAGCCTCTTTTTTGTGGTTAATGGACCTAATTGAGTTAAGGGATCCATACCGTCACCTATTTTCAATTTTTTTGTTTTCTCAATAAATAAATTTACAAATTCGTCCTTTTTTCTTTCGTGAATATAAAATCTGTTTGGCGATATACAAACTTGACCATTGTTTCTAAATTTAGCAGCAATTGCTATATCAGCTGCTTTTTTTACATCAGCATCATCAAATACAATAAAAGGCGAATGACCTGACAACTCCATTGTTACTCTTTGAACTTTATCTGCAGCTTGTTTCAATATTAGCTTTCCAACTCTAGATGACCCGGTTATAGAAATTTTTTTAACTATATCTGAAGCTATCAATTGTTGAGCGATACTTGGTGGATCACCTGATAAAAGATTCACTACGCCTGGTGGGACACCACATTCTCTGCATATATCAACCATCTCCATTACAATTCCTGGAGTTATTACATCGGGTTTAACTATAACAGAACAGCCAGCAGCTAATGCAGTTGAAATTTTTCTAGCAGATAATACTGCAGGAAAATTCCAAGGTGTTAATGCTGCAACAACACCAACTGGCTGATAGTAAACATGTACTCTTGTATCCTCAAATCTACTTTCAACAGTTTGTCCATAAATTCTTTTTGTTTCTTCGGCATTCCATTCAAAAATATCTGCAGCACCTCCTACTTCACCTTTAGCTTCTGCGAAAGGTTTTCCAACTTCTAATGTCATCCATTTAGCAAGCACATCTTGTTTCTCTCTCATTTTGTCTGCTATTCTTCTGATGATGTAAGATCTTTGCCAAGGAGCAGTTTTTTTCCAGACTTCTAATCCTTTTGCAGCAGACTTTAATGCTCTATCAACATCCTCAGGCGTAGCTTTAGAGGCTTTTCCCAAAACTTCTTCATTTGCTGGATTAATTACTTCGTAAGTTCCTCCATCTGATGATTTTTGCCATTTACCGTTGATAAATTGTCCAAATTTTTCGTACATAAATTCAATTTAGCATTACTATAAGTTGTGTCTACTATGTAATTTTTACACATTAATTATCTCTGATTAGATGATACTCTTATTAAAAAAAGGAGTTCAAGATGAAAGCATATATAATGGGTAACTACACTGAAAAAGCTTTTCAGGGTTTTTTAAAAGATCCAACAAGTGATAGAAAAGCTGTTGTAGAACAATTAACAAAAGCTATGGGTGGAAAAATGCATAGCATGGATATCGTTAGAGGTTCTTATGATTTTGTAGTTGTTACTGACGTTCCAAGTTTTGATGATTTTGCAGCAATTAAATTGGTTGTTGAAGCATCTGGAGCTGTAAGAAATTTGACAATGCTTGAGGCAATTGACTTTACAAAAGCTACAACAAAAGCTAGTAAAATTGGTTACAAAGCCCCGGGTCAATAATCTTTTGGTATAACTTCCAGCTGCGGACTGGGAGTTATATTAATTTTTTTTTAATTTTGAGGAAAATTTAAGATTTTTGTTATTAAATTCTGAAGAATATTTTTGGATATAATCATCCATAATTTTTACTTTTTCATCTTCAAACTCAGAAACTTTTCTACTATTTAGGTCAACATATAAAGCGAGAACTTCTATAGTTGATGCGAGAAACTTTTTTTCTTTATGAATCATTTCCATTTTATATTGCAGTCTTTTTTTGTCGTGATCAAAATAAACTAAATTAACATCAACCTCATCATCAACTTTGAGCTCTTGATTGTAAGTAATATTTGACTCTACAATCATGGTGCTTTTGCCAGTTGTTTTTGCTGAGTGCTCTCCCATTTTGAATATATTATTTAAAGTGTCTGCTCCATATTTATCAAAGATCAAAAGATAATATGATACGTTCATATGATCATTATAATCTATCCAATCTTTAATGATTTTTTGAGAACTTAAGTAAACAGACATAAAAAATTAATGAATAATTAATTTTTCTTTGGGTCGTTATCTACAACCAGACAAATCTCAGATTTTGTCAAAAATCTTTTTCCAGTACCATTATCTAATGAAAACATTCCACCAATGCCATTAACAGCATCTATTGTCAAATCAGTATGTTTCCATTTTTCATATTGGTCATCGTTCATGTAAAAAGGCACTCCTCCAATTTCTCCAAGTTTCACATCGCTAGAACCAACCATATACTCATTTCTAGGATAACACATTGGCGCACTTCCATCACAACATCCACCAGACTGATGGAATAATAGCTCTTCACCATGTTGAGCTTTAAGCTCTTCAATCAATTTTAGTGCTGAACTTGTTGCTTTTACTTTCATAAAAAATATGGCCCGTGATTCCTCACGGACCATTATATATTAGATTGTTTTTAAAAGAAGCCTAATTTCTTTTCACTGTAAGACACGTGAAGATTCTTCACTTGTCTGTAGTGGTTAAGCATCATTTTATGTGTTTCTCTTCCGATACCAGATTGTTTGTATCCACCGAATGCAGCATGTGCAGGATAAGCATGGTAACAGTTAGTCCATACTCTACCAGCTTGTATTTCTCTACCCATTCTGTAAGCGATATTTCCATTTCTAGTCCAAACACCAGCACCTAAACCATAAAGTGTGTCATTAGCAATTTGTAATGCTTCTGCCTCATCTTTAAACTTAGTTACTGATACAACTGGTCCAAAAATTTCTTCTTGGAAGATACGCATTGAGTTATTACCCTCAAAAATAGTTGGTTCAATGTAGTTTCCTTTTTCTAAACCACTATTGATTTTTGCAACATTTCCACCACATAGAACTTTAGCACCTTCTTTCTTACCTAAATCTAGATAAGATTTGATTTTTTCCATTTGTTCTAATGATGCTTGTGCTCCAATCATTGTTTCCATTTTCAAAGGATTGTCTTGTTTTACAGCTTTTGTTCTAGCAATAGCCTTCTCCATGAACTTATCATAGATAGACTCTTGAACTAGTACTCTGCTTGGACAAGTACAAACTTCACCTTGGTTTAATGTGAACATTGCAAAACCTTCTAAGCATTTATCTAAGAAGTCATCATCTTTTGCCATGACGTCTTCAAAGAAAATATTAGGAGATTTTCCACCCAGCTCTAACGTAATTGGTATTAAGTTTTGAGATGCATATTGCATAATCAATCTACCAGTTGTTGTTTCACCAGTGAAAGCAATCTTTTTGATTCTTTTTGATGATGCTAGTGGTTTTCCAGCTTCTAAACCAAAGCCACTTACTACGTTAACTACTCCTGGAGGTAATAAATCTCCAATTAGTTCCATAAGTAACATGATTGATGCTGGTGTTTGCTCAGCTGGTTTTAGCACTACACAGTTTCCTGCTGCTAAAGCTGGAGCAAGTTTCCAAGTTGCCATTAGTAATGGAAAGTTCCATGGTATAATTTGTCCAACTACACCTAGTGGTTCAGGAATGTGATAAGAATATTCACTGTTACTGATTTCAGCAACTGAACCTTCCTCTGCTCTGATTACTCCAGCAAAATATCTCCAATGATCTATTACTAGTGGTAAATCAGCAGCCATACATTCTCTTATTGGCTTACCATTATCTAAACATTCAGCTGTTGCTAATACATTAAGATTTTTCTCAATGACATCTGCAATTTTAAGAAGAATGTTTGATCTTTCCGTAATTGAGGTTTTACCCCAAGTTGGGAAAGCTGCGTGAGCTGCATCTAATGCTGCATCTACGTCTTTTTCATTTGATCGTGCAACTGAACAGATTACTTCATTTGAAATCGGAGATGTATTATCAAAATACTTTCCAGATTTTGGTTCTACAAACTTACCGTTAATGTAGTTCCCGTATTTTGCTTTAAACGGGAATTTTACTTTCAAATGAGAAGTATCTAATACAGATGACACTTTCATAGCTTCTGCACTCATTTTTTTTACTCCTCTTGTTTTTTTTGTTTTTTTAAGCTTATTATTTTTTCTAGATTTTTTAGAACGCTTCTTAGTCGCAGACTTTTTTGTCCTAATTTTTTTTTTCGCTCTTATTTTTTTTCTAGAAGATTTAACCAATTTAGATTTTTTTTTATTGGTTTTTGGCTTAGCTTTTTTTTTTCTTTTAGTAGCCATAGCCAATTAAACTCGTAAATGAGGGTGGTGTCTATTTTTATAAAATTTTATTTACTACTTATAATTGAACAAAATACTATATGTTGTATCTATAGAAAATTAATTAATATTTGTAGGTATAATTAATAAAGATTTTTAATTAAAATTAAGTATAAAGGTCTTGCCGATTTGATCCTATTGCGGGCATTAACTGCTAAAACGGAATCCCATAATAATCAATCTGTAGGCATTTGAACTATATTGTGCGCCTTGCATAAAGCTAAAGCACTAAAAAAGTGAGGATTTTATGGATTTAAATTTTTTCAAACAAACAAGAATTTTAGATGGTGGTATGGGCCAAGAATTACTTGCAAGAGGTATGGAGCCTAATGGAACTTTGTGGAGTGCGAATGCGTTACTTCATGAAAAATATCATCAGTTATTATTGGATACACATTTAGACTTTATCAAGTCTGGTGCTGAGGTAATTGTAACGACTACATTCACAACTAGAAAAATAAGATTAAAAGATAATAATGTTGAAGATAAATACGATTATTTAAATATCAAAGCAGGTGAAATAGCTCAAAAAGCAAAAAAACGATATCCTAAAACTCTTGTTGCTGGTGGATTGCCGCCACAATATTTAACTTACGAGGCTGATACAAGATCAGAAAAAGAAATAGAGGATAATTTTTATAGTCAAGCAAAGCTATTAAACCCGTATATTGATTTTTTCTATTTTGATGTTTTAAGCAGTGTAAGAGAATTTAAAATTGCTATAGAAAGTATAAAAGAATTTGATAAACCATATTTAATTGGAGCTCATATATCAGAGGGTACAAACTTACCTAGTGGTGAAAAAATTTCTGAAATTATTAACAAAATTAATCATGAAAAATTACTAGGAATAATTTTATCATGTATTTCCCCAGAAAATTATGATTTAAATCTTAAAGAAATAAAAAGCTTAAATATTCCATTTGGTTTCAAACTAAATGGTTTTGTGAGAACTAATCCAAAACCAAATTATACTGGAGCATACAATAAAAGCAAAACAGGAAATCCAAATGAATTTCTTGGAGTAAGAAGAGATTTAACTCCGGAAAAAATGTTAGAATTTGCAAAAAAATTCAAAGATGCGGGGGCTACAATTATTGGTGGTTGTTGTGAAACTACTCCTTTACATATTAAAGCTTTTTCTAAACTTAAATAGTTTTTTTGTAATCAGCTTTTCTTACAAAATAAATTCCAACTGAAACAGCGATTAAAGAAATTAATACTTTTGTGGTAATTAATTCTTTTAGAAATATATAACTTAAAATTGTTCCAAAAATTGGAATTAGATATGAAACTTGTGATTGGAAAATTAAACCATTATTAACTAAAATTCTAAATCGTAACAACCAAGCAATACCTGTTGAAACAAGACCTAAATAAATAACGGAAATGGTCGAGTCTAATCTTGGTGTTAAATTCCAAGGCTGTTCTATAAAACTGACGAGTGGTATCAAAATAATTGTAGCCCAAATTAATATAGATCCTGTTACGTTTTCATTTTTTTTCTTACTAATTTTTAAAGTTAGTACACCACCAATTACATAACAAGTTGAGCCTAAGAGAATTAATAGAGCAGATAAAAAATTATTTTCATCGATTAACAAATTATCTGAAAATAAATATAGTATTCCTGAAAACCCTATTAAAATTCCAAATGTTTTAATAAAATTAAACTTTTCATTAGTTGTATAAAAATGACCTAGCACAGTTGAGCTTAAAGGTGTTGTTGACATTAAAATTGCTGCTAAGTTACTTTGAACTGATTGAACTCCATAAGCAATCAAATAAAAAGGTGCTACTAAGTTTATAAATCCAATCATAGCAAACCAATGCCAATCTTTTGAGAATGCTTCTATTTTTATATTTTTATAATAACAAAGTAATAAAACTGGAATAGCTCCAAAAAAAACTCTTAAAAATGCGATGGTAACTGGACCATATGAGTATGTTGCAATTTTAATATTAAAAAAGGCAGAAGCCCAAATTAATGCAAGCAAAATTAATAAAAGGTAATCTGTAATTTTAGCTTGTCTCATTCGGTAATCTCTTCAGTAATTCCATTTGTAATTTTTTTTAAATTTGTAAAATCTATTTTAAATACGCAGTTTGGATGACCAGCAGCAGCAAACAACAAATTAAATCTACTTAAAGATTTATCTATTAAAATTTCAATCTTTTTTAAATGACCAATGGGTGAAACTCCTCCAATTGTATAACCTGTAATATTTTTTACATCTTCAGATGAGGCCATAGATGCATCCTTTATTTTAAGTGCCTTCTTAATCCTGTTTAATGAAGCCCTTTTATCACCTGCAACCAAGCATAAAGTGTAACTATTCTCAGTTTTAAAGAGTAAACTTTTTACAATTGCCCCTACTTCACAACCTAAAGATGAAGCTGCCTCTAGGGCAGTCCTAGCAGAGGTTTCTAAAACAATTATATTTTGAGACTCATCAAAATCCTTAAGGATTTTTTCAACTCTTTGGACTGGCTCTTTGTCTAATAAACTCATTATTCAACTTTTAATTGTTAGTCAATTTGCAGATTACCTATTAAACTTATGTAAAAAATGCATAGGTGATATCAACTAAAAGAGCATTATCTATCAGTCTTTTTTTGTTATTACAACGACCAGTATTATAAAGGAGAGATTATGAGTTCAAGTGATGTGTTAAAGACTATTAAAGATAAAGATATTGAGTACGTAGATCTAAGATTTACTGATCCAAGAGGTAAACTTCAACATGTAACCATGGATGCGAAAATGGTGGATGAAGATATGTTGAACGAAGGAATCTTTTTTGACGGTTCTTCCATAGCTGGCTGGAAAGCTATTAATGAGTCTGACATGATCCTTAAGCCAGATAATTCTAGAGCGATCGTAGATCCATTCACATCTCATAATACATTAAATCTTTTTTGCGATGTTTTAGATGCAATTAAAAAAGATCCTTATGAGAGAGATCCAAGAGGAACAGCTAAAAAAGCTGAGGCTTACTTAAAAAGTTCAGGAATCGGAGATAAAGCATTTTTTGGTCCTGAGGCTGAATTTTTTGTTTTTGATGATGTAAGATTCAAAAATGACATGAATGAAACCGGATTTAAAATAGATAGTAAGGAAGGTCCTTACAATTCAGGAAGAGAATACGAAAACGGAAACATGGGTCACAGACCAGGAATTAAAGGTGGTTATTTCCCTGTTCCGCCTGTTGATAGTGAACAAGATATGAGAAGTGAATATCTTAAAGCTATGAAAGAAATGGGAATTAAAGTTGAAAAACACCACCATGAAGTTGCACCTAGCCAACACGAGCTTGGAATGTATTTTGGAACTCTAGTTGATCAAGCGGACAACTTACAGCTTTATAAATATGCTGTTCACATGGTTTCTAACTCGTTTGGTAAGACAGCTACTTTCATGCCTAAACCTGTTAAAGGTGATAATGGTTCAGGTATGCACGTTCACCAATCGATTTGGAAAGGTGATACTGCGTTATTTTCAGGCGATAAATATGCAGGTTTATCTGATACAGCTTTACACTACATAGGTGGAATTTTAAAACATGCAAAAGCAATAAATGCTTTTTCTAATGCTACAACGAACAGTTACAAAAGACTAATTCCAGGATTTGAAGCTCCAGTTTTATTAGCTTATTCAGCTAGAAACAGATCAGCATCATGTAGAATTCCTATCACTTTAAGTAAAAAAGCAGCTAGATGTGAAATTAGATTTGGTGATGCTGCTGGTAATCCATATTTAACTTTCTCTGCAATGTTAATGGCTGGTTTAGATGGAATTAAGAATAAAATTGATCCAGGTAAATCATTTGATAAAGATCTTTATGCTTTATCAGAAGATGAAGTTAAGAAAATTCCAACTGTTTGTGGATCTTTAAGAGAAGCAATGGAAAGTCTTGATAAAGACAGAGATTTCTTAAAACAAGGTAATGTATTTACTGATGATCAAATAGATGCTTATATTGCATTGAAGTTTGAGGAAATACACAATTTTGAACACACACCTCATCCAATAGAGTTTGAGATGTATTACAGTTGTTAATTTTTATTGTCTGGTTTTAGCAATTTTGTTTTTGCCAGAACCTTTTTTAACAATGTAATCCAGTGTTCCATTTGCTCCAGTATCAACAGACTTTATAAGAGATCTTAAAAAAGTTTTTCTCTTCTCTTTTCTGTTTTCGCTGTTTTGCAAATTTCTGATTTCAAAGATGTTCATAGGGAGATATTATCAATCTATGCGTTTATTGCAACTCTGGTATGTTCAAAATGGGATTATACTTTAAAAGACTCTCCGCAGCCACAACGCTCGGTTTCATTGGGGTTATTGAAGACAAATGATGATGAAAAATCCTCCTTTTTATAATCCATCTCAGTGCCCAGAAGATACATAACTGCCGCCGAATCAATATAAACTTTTACTCCTTTATCCTCGATCAACTCATCATTAGGATTTACCTCTTTTGAATATTCCATTACGTATGACATACCTGCACAACCACCTGATTTTACAGAAACTCTTACACCTATCGCATTTTTTTCAGCATTAGACATTATTTCTTTAATTCTTAAAGCTGCATTATCACTTAATTTAATAATAGGGTTCATTATAAGTTTAACTCCAATTTCGCTGCATCTGACATCATATCTTTATTCCAAGGAGGATCCCAAACCAATTCAAGATTTACATCATCTATTCCCTCTACTTGCATTGCACCCTCTTTTACCTCTTTTGGTAAACTTTCTGCAACGGGACAATTCGGTGTAGTTAATGTCATCTTAATTTCAGCCTTACGACCATTTACCTGTATATCATAAATTAAACCAAGTTCATATATGTTCACTGGTAATTCAGGATCATAAATTTTTCTAATTTCCTCAATTATTTTGTTTTTTACATCCATAACTAATTTTCTGTTGTTATTTCTTTTCCATCATTTTCCATTGCAGATACTAAAGTGTGCCAAGATAAGGTAGCACATTTAACTCTCATTGGATATTGTTTAACACCTGATAAACACATCAATTTCGTTTTATCGTCCTCTTTTAAAATATTATTTTTAAGTTCAGGATTTTCTTTAATCATTCCTAAAAAATCCTCAATTATTTCTTTAGCTTCATTATCACTTTTGCCTTTAATCAAATCAGTCATTATTGAAGCTGATGCCATTGATATTGCACATCCACTTCCTTCAAAAGAAATATCCTCTACTTTTCTTTGATCATTTAATTTAAGATATACGTGTACATTATCTCCACATAATGGATTATTGCCTTTTGCATCTTTATTAAAATTTTCTGTTTTACCCAAATTTCGGGGGTTCTTTCCATGCTCTAATATTATTTCTTGATATAATTCTTTTAAGTTCATTTTAAATCGAAAATTTTTTTACAATTGTTAATACCTTCATTTAACTTATCTAAATCATCTTTAGTGTTATAAACTCCTAATGATGCTCGCGCACTTGCAGGTATACCTAATTTGTCATGAAGTATTTGACAACAATGATGACCCGCTCTTATAGCAACTCCAGTTTCATCCAGAATAGTTGCAATGTCATGTGGATGAACTCCCTCTACCGTAAAAGATAGAACTCCACCTCGCTCTTTCGGATTTCCAATTAGTTTTACAGAATTATTCTTTTTTAAAATTTCTTGGCCGTATTCTATTAATTCTTTCTCATGTTTAATAATATTATCAATTCCAATACTTTCTAAAAATTTTATTGATTGATCAAACGCGATGACTTGAGCTGTAGCCATTGTTCCAGCCTCATACTTATTTGGAAGTTCACCATAAGAAATTCTATCTTTTTTAACTTCATTTATCATACCTCCACCTCCTTGATATGGTGGAAGTTGCTCTAACCATTTCTTTTTTCCATACAAAACTCCAAGTCCTGTCGGGCCATACATTTTATGACATGATATTGCATAAAAATCACAATCCAGGTCTTGCATATCTAATTTTAAATGTGGTCCTCCCTGACATCCATCTACTACAACAACTATGCCCTTTGAATGTGCTAATTGGGTTATCTCTTTGATTGGTAAAACTGCGCCAGTGACATTGGATAAATGAGTTATTGCTATTACTTTAGTTTTATCTGTAATTTCTTTTTCTATATTTTCAATCGGAATATCTCCGTCTTCATTTATCTCTGCAAACTTTATTTTTATATTTTTAGATTTTCTTAAAAAATGCCATGGAACATAATTTGAGTGATGTTCTAGCTCTGTAATCAAAATTTCGTCATTTGGCTCTAAGATCGCTTGACCTAAAGTGTTAGCGACCAAATTTAAAGCTTCTGTAGCACCTTTAGTAAATACAATTTCATTTTTATCTTTCGCATTTATATATTTTTGGACAGAAGTTCTTGTATTTTCATACAAATTAGTAGCTGCAACAGCTAAATAATGTATGCTTCTACCTACATTTGAAAATTGTTTAGAATAAAAATCATTTATTCTATCTAAAACTACCTTAGGTTTTTGAGATGAATTGGCGCTATCTAGATAAACTAAATCGTTATTCTGAATTTTTTCATCAAAAATCGGAAACTCTTTTCTAATGTTATTTATGTTCATTGTTTTAATCCAATAATATTTGTAATTAAGTTTTTTATTTCTACGTCTGTAATCTTTTCAACAACATCCATTAAAAAACCATTAATCAGAAGTTCTTTTGACTGTTGATAATTCAAACCACGAGACATTAAGTAAAAAATTGAATTTTCATCTAAGCTACCAGATGCTGATCCGTGAGAACATTTTACATCATCAGCATAAATTTCTAATTCTGGTTTTGCATTAAACTCTGATGTCTCATCGAGCAGTATTGCTTTACTCAATTGATATCCATCAGTTTTTTGAGCTTTTGAATTTACAAATATTCTTCCTTGATATGCAGATTTTGAATTTTTTCCAAGAACGCTTTTAATAAGCTGATAACTTTTTGTGTTTTCCACTAAATGATTTATTGTAGTTCTAATTTCGTGTTGTTGATTTTCCTTTAAGGAAAAAATACCGTTTATAAATGCTGATGAGTACTCACCATTTAAATTACAATTAATCTCATTTTTAAAATAATCTGAACCAGCAGATAATATAAATGTTTCTGATACACTGTTATTGTCCTGTTCAATATTGTTAAAAGAGTATTTTAAATTATTATTTCTAAATTTATCAATTTTATAGTTTTTAAGTATTGAATCTTTCTCTAAATTGAAGTTGTAAAAAATATTGATAAAGTTTTTCGATGTGGCATTACTAAAATAATCAATAAGCTTTAAACAACTATTTTCACCTAATTCAAAATCTAATCTCAAATTGATATTAGTTGACTTTGTTTTATTATTTATTGAATGATAAATTATCAAAGGTTTTTTTAGAGAATAATTTTTTTTAATCAAAATTTTAAAAACTTTATAAGTAAATGCACTATTCAAATCAATTAATGAATTATCATAATCAAATGATATATCTTTTTTAGTTTCATCAATTATTTCAATTTTATTTTGGTCTTCAAAATTAAAATCAATTTTTTCGATCCTTCCATTAATAAAAATAATTTTATTATGCTCCAAACCATTAACAAAAATTGATGGATCGATTTTATTAGATTGTGAATAATCATTGAAATAACTTAAATTACTAATATTCTTTTTGATGATCTGGCTAATATCTAAAAATTTCCAATCTTCTTGCTTTCTATTTGGAAAACCCTTTTTTATAAAATTATTTAAGAAATTTTTTTTAAACTGGATTTCTTCATTAGAAAATTTTGAAGTTTTTGTTAATTTATCAAAGTCTGACTGTAATTGCTCGCTCATTTAATTAAAATTTTCGTATCCTTTTTTTTCTAATTCGATTGCTAATTCTGGACCACCAGATCTTATTATCTTTCCATTCATTAAAACGTGAACAAAATCAGGTTTAATGTAATCTAATAATCTTTGATAATGAGTTATTATTAAAAAAGAATTATCTTTATTTCTTAAAGTATTAACTCCATCTGCTACTATTTTAAGCGCATCTATGTCTAGACCTGAGTCAGTCTCATCTAAAATGGATAATTTTGGGGCTAACATAGACATTTGCAGAATTTCATTTTTCTTTTTTTCTCCACCTGAAAATCCAACATTTAATTGTCTATTTAGTTTTTCTTCGTCAAATTTTAATTCTTTAGCTTTCTCTTTAACAAGTTTTAAAAATTCAATTGCATCTAATTCTTTTTCACCTCTTGCTTTTCTAATTGCATTTAAAGATGTTTTTAAAAAGATATTTGTATTAACACCTGGAATTTCTAACGGGTATTGAAAAGCCAAAAATATTCCTTTATGTGCTCTTTCTTCAGTCTCTAAATCAAATAAATTTTTATTTTCAAATAGAATATCACCTGATATCTCGTACCCTTTTTTACCTGAAAGGATATTAGATAATGTGCTTTTTCCTGATCCATTTGGACCCATAATTGCGTGAACTTCGCCAGGATTTATATTCAATGAAAAACCCTTTAAAATCGATTTATTCTCAACATTCGCATTCAAATTACTTATTTTAAGCATTAACCAACACTCCCTTCTAAGCTAATGCCTACAAGTTTCTGAGCTTCAACTGCAAACTCCATTGGTAATTGTTGTAATACCTCTTTACAAAAGCCATTAACAATTAATCCCACAGCTTCCTCAGCGTTAAGTCCTCTTTGTTGGCAATAATGTAATTGTTCTTCACTTATTTTTGATGTCGTAGCTTCATGTGCAATATTTGAGTCAAAATTTTTATTTTTTATATACGGGACTGTATGTGCGCCACATTTATTTCCCATCAATAAAGAGTCACATTGTGTATAATTACTAGAGTTTTTAGCTTTTGAATTAATATCTACTAAACCTCTATAAGTCATATCAGAAAATCCAGCACTTATACCTTTTGAAATAATTTTACTTTTAGTATTTTTTCCTAAATGAATCATCTTTGTCCCAGTATCTGCTTTTTGATGGTTGTTGGTTATTGCTATAGAATAAAATTCGCCAATTGAATTATCACCTTTTAATATGCAGCTTGGATATTTCCAAGTTATAGCAGAACCTGTTTCAACTTGTGTCCAAGAAATCTTAGAATTTTTTCCCTTACACAATCCTCTTTTAGTTACAAAATTATAAATTCCACCTTTACCATTTTCATCGCCTGGATACCAATTTTGCACTGTTGAATATTTTATTTCTGCATCGTCTAAAGCAATCAATTCGACATTCGCCGCGTGTAATTGATTTTCATCTCTCATTGGCGCAGTGCATCCCTCAAGGTAACTCACGTAACTTCCTTTATCAGCAATAATTAACGTTCTTTCAAACTGTCCTGTCTCTGATGCATTAATTCTAAAATAAGTTGATAGTTCCATAGGACACTTAACACCCTCGGGAATATAGACGAATGATCCATCTGTAAAAACAGCAGAGTTTAGTGTGGCAAAGAAATGATCTGTGACTGGTATAACTGTACCTAAATATTTTTTTACAAGATCAGGGTGTTTTTGAATTGCCTCTGACATTGAACAAAAAATTATTCCATGTTTAGTCAGCTCACCTTTAAAGGTAGTAGCAACTGAAACAGAGTCGAATACAGCATCAACTGCAATACCATTTAATCTTGCTTGTTCTTGTAATGGAATTCCAAGTTTTTTATATGTCTCTAAAAGTTTAGGATCAAGCTCATCCAAACTTTTTGGCTTATCCTTCATACTTTTTGGTGCTGAATAGTAATATAAATCTTGATAATCAATTTTTGGATATTTTGGTTTTTGCCAGTCAGGTTCTTTTAAAAGTTTTAATCGCTCATAAGCCTTCAATCTAAAGTCTAACATCCATTGTGGTTCTTTCTTGATATTAGAAATAAACTTGATTACATCCTCATTTAAGCCTTTTGGAGCTTTAATATTTTCAATATCAGTTGTAAAACCGTATTTATAATCTTTTAATTTTTCTATATCTTTTTCTCTAGTATCCATTTTTAAATTCTTCTCTCGATGTTATCTTGAATAAGATCTTCTAAACTCTTTTTTTCAAAAAAATCATTAATATGATTTTCAAGTTCATCCCATAAATTATGAGTTAAACATTTTGTAGATTTACCGTTACAGCCCTTTTTAGACTCTTTTTTACATTGAACAGTTTTAACTTTTTCATCAACAGCATCAAAAATATTTGTAAGTTTGATCTCTTTAGCTTTTTTATTTAAAACGTAGCCACCTTGATTTCCTCTTACACTTTGAACAATCTCTTTTTTTCTAAGTTTAGAAAAAATTTGCTCTAAGTAATCAAGCGAAATACCTTGTCTAAGCGAGATGTCTCTTAAAGATACTGGGTTAATATTGTTAAACCTTGCCAGATCCACTAAAGCCATTACCGCATATCTGCCTTTAGATGTTAATTTCATAAAACCTTTATTTTACTGGGGTATATATAAACCTGACTAAAATAGTCAAGTATCTAACAGAAAAAAATACTAACATTTTGTCACGTACATGTGTTAAACGTAATTTTTTTTTGAGAATAATTATCAATATCAATTATGGATAATAAAATTTTAGAAATATTCATACCTGGTCCTGCCGGGAGACTCGAAGCAAAATATTTTAAAAGTAAAAAAAGTACTTCACCTATCGCTTTGGTATTACAACCTCATCCTCAATATGGAGGAACAATGAATAATAAAGTTGTTGTAGAAACTTTTCATGCTTTTATGGAGAATGATTTTTCTGTATGTCGAGTAAACTTTAGAGGTGTTGGAAAAAGTGACGGAGAATTTGATAATGGACAAGGAGAATTAGCAGATGCTGCAGCTGCCCTAGATTGGTTAGAAAGAGAAAATTTTGACAATTCACAATGTTGGGTATCAGGATTTTCTTTTGGTTCTTTAATTGCTATGCAGTTGTTAATGAGGAGACCTGAGATAAATAGATTTATTGCAATTTCACCACAGCCAAATGTTTATGATTTTTCTTTTTTATCACCTTGTCCATCATCTGGCTTAATGGTTTATGGAAAAAAAGATGAATTAGTACCTTTTGAATTTATTAAAGATTTGGATAATAAACTTAGCGCACAGAAGGGAATAAAAGTAGAATTTCAAACTATATCCGAAGCAAATCATTTTTTTACAAAAAGTGAGACTGAATTAAATAAATGTTTGAACAAGTATATTAAAAAGGAAACTGCACTCTATTAAAAGTTTTGTAAAATATCACCACCTGAAATAGCTTTTTTACTTCTTGTAGTGCTTGGAAATGAAATTGGTAATTTTAAATATGATCTTATTGCTAGATATGCAAAAGCTTGCGACTCAATAAAATTTCCATCAAAGTTATAATCATCTATATCTTTTATAATTATATTCTTGTTTACTAAATAATTTTCAATCAATTGCATCAAAGATTTATTTTTTCTTCCACCTCCACAAAATATATATTGATTAGGATTAATATTATTTTGTTTATCAATTTTCCTCAAACCATCAGTAATTAAATATGCAGTAAATTTTGTTAAAGTTGCACACCCATCCTCAAATGACAAACCTTTTACAAATGATGTATCAAAATCTTTTATATCCAATGATGTTTCATAAGATTTTAACTCAAAGTTATCTATTGCTTGATTTAAAATGAGATCATCAACTTTTCCAATATTTGCATAATTTCCATCTTTATCAAACTTTAAATCTTTATTATTTCTGACCCAGTCATCTATTAAACAGTTTCCTGGGCCTACATCGTAAGCAAAAAATTTTATTGAATTATTGAGATCTTCTTTAATTTGAGTAATGTTAGTAATACCTCCAATATTAATTATGTTAATTGGTAATTTAACCTTAAAATTTTTTTGGATAATTTTTGAAATTAAACTATGAAATATTGGTGTAAGCGGAGCACCTTGGCCTCCATGATTTAAATCATTTTGTCTAAAATTATTGATTACAATTTTTTTAAATAAACTAGATAAAAGTCTTCCATCTCCTATCTGCTTTGAAATTTGAATTTTTGGATTATGAAAAATAGTTTGACCGTGGAGGCCTATTATATCAATATCTTCATCAATATCTTTAATGACTTCATTTATTAAGTGACTATTGAATAATGTAAATTTTTTTTCTAAATTGTTGATCTCTTTAGAATGAGTTTTTAGGTCTGTAGAATTGCTGATTTTATCTCTTAAACTAATTAATTGCTTGTAAAGTCCATCATCAAACTCTTTATAAGTATTATAAATACTAGAAAATTGATCATTACCATCAGATTTTATAACAGATAAATCTACTCCATCCATTGATGTACCACTCATCAAACCTATTGAGGTAAATATCTTTTTCTTCATTATTATTTTTTTTTAACAAAATTTGTATATTGTAGAATTATACGCTTATGAATAAATTTTTAAAAGAATTTAAAGACAGAGGTTACTTTTATCAATGTACCAATGAGAATGAGTTATCTTCTTTATTGGATAAAAAAAAGATTAAAGCCTACATTGGTTTTGATTGCACAGCTGAAAGTTTACACGTTGGCAGTCTCCTACAAATTATGTGTTTACGAATGCTTCAAAAACATGGGCACCAGCCAATTGTGTTATTAGGTGGGGGAACCACAAGAATTGGAGACCCATCTGGTAAAGATAAAACACGAAAAATTTTAAGTGAAGATGAAATTGAAAAAAACTCTCAAAATATTGAAAGAATTTTAAAAAAATTTTTAGATACAAATGATAAAAATATAAAACCAATATTTGTTAACAACTATGAGTGGCTTAAAGGTTTAAATTATATCTCTTTTTTGAGAGATATTGGAAAACATTTTACAATAAATAAGATGTTAACATTTGAAAGTGTAAAAACAAGATTGGATAGAGAACAATCTCTAAGTTATATGGAATTTAATTATATGATTTTGCAAGCTTATGATTTTTTAGAACTTAACAATAAAGAAAATTGTATATTACAAATTGGTGGATCTGATCAATGGGGTAACATAGTTAATGGTGTAGATTTAATAAAAAGATATTCCAATCAACAAACATATGGTTTAACCACTCCTTTAATCACGTTAGCGACTGGTGCTAAAATGGGAAAAACCGAAAATGGAGCAATATGGTTAGATGAAAAATTTTTGTCTCCATATGATTATTGGCAATTTTGGAGAAATATAGATGATAGAGATGTATCAAAATTTATGAAATTTTTCACAGATTTAAGTGTTGATGAAATAGAAAAAATTAAAGAAAAAAATATAAATGAACAAAAAATTGTTTTAGCAAATCAAACCACTTCTATGCTCCATGGTAAACAAGAAGCAAAAAAAAGTGAAGAAACAGCAAAAAAAACCTTTTCAGAAAATTCAATTGGCTCTGCACTACCTTCTATTGCAATTAAAAAAAACCAATTGAGTGATAAGCTAACTATCGTTGATCTAATAATTCTTTCCAAGTTAGAAAAATCTAAAAGTGAGATAAGAAGATTAATTAAAGGTAGTGGTGTTAAAATTAATAATCAAGTTATCAATGATGAAAAACTAATAATCAGTGAAAAATTATTTGAAGATAATACAATCAAACTATCCTTGGGGAAAAAAAGACATATCAAAGTTGAAATAAGCTAATTTTTTTTTATTTTTTCAAGAGTTCTGGTTATGAATCTTGGTGTAAGCGTTTTAACGGGATTTACAGTTGTTTTTAATTTTTTTGGTGAACCTTTAATTTTAAAGCTTACACCAAAAACACCTTCTCCAACTTTCTTTCCTACTAGAATATCTCCGAGAAGAGGGATCGATGATATAGTTCTATTAATTGTCGTTGCTGGTACCATTGTTCCTCTGAGGCTAACTAAATCATCACTTTCGATGTACCCTTCCATTAATAAAGAAATAGCAGGGCCGATGGCATATAGTTCCTCTATTTTCATCAACTCATCCTTGTTTGAAAATTTCATTTCAAAATCTGTAAATCTTATTCCCTCACCAGTTAATAGGTCAGCGATACCTTGAAGAGATGCTAATGTTAATAACTTTGCTAAAGCTGGTACCTCTTGTACTTTAAAATTATCTATTATTAATTTTGAATTAGAAACATTGTTTTGTCTTATAGAATGAAAATTTAAATTACCTTCTTCAAAACCTTTTATAAATTTGTATCTATTCACAAAAGGCTTGGCTAAATCAGAATAAAGAGTGGTAATTTTTTCATTTGAAGTAGATCTAACGGTGAAATTAATCCTCTTTTTATTTGAAAAATCTCCTAGTAAATTAGCATCAATTATTTCACTGTCGTTGAATTTTAGATATCCATTTAAATCCTCAATTAGATGATCTTTATCAAGGTATGCTTCTTTTATTTCAATATTTAGTCTGAAATTTTTAGAAAAAATTTTTTCACTTTCTGAATTTTTATCAGCTTTCAATAAATCATCTATAATTTTAGTGGCGTTGAAACTCTTAGAGTCTAATAAATAATCTTTATCTTTTTTTTTGATAGATAACTCATTTTTCAATAGGTCATTATCAAAATAATCCAAATTTACCATACTTATAGATTTAATCTTATAATTCTTTGATAATAATAAATTTTTTAGTTGAAATTTATTATTTTTTTCTTTTATTGAGATATCCTTTAAATTGATTTCATTAGATAAAAGATTTTTAACTCCGAGCATAACAATCTTTAATTTATTATCTTGATCTTTTTTATAATTCAAAAAATTAAGATGAAATGGATTTTTTTTGATTTCTAATGAGGTGTCAAATTTTAGTTTTGTTTTTGATTTTGAAAAATTATAACTAATATTATCTTTTTCTTTTTGGATAAGAATATTTCCATTGCCAATAATACTTAGAAGATCTTTTTTATATTCAATTTGTATTTGGTGATTTGATAACTCAATTATCTCATTTAATTCTGGAAAAAACTCTTTCAAATTTTTGGAACTTACAATTTTAGAACTCTTTAAATTCATTAAGGAATTTATCTTTAAATCATCTATCTTATATTTGTTATTTATTTTAAATGAAAAAGTATTTTCTAAATCAAACTCAGCAGACTCAAACTTTACATGAGAAAAGTCATTATTTAATAATTGATTTATTCTTTTATCATCTAAAACTAAATTTTTATTCTTGTTTATACCTGATATTAGAAATTCATTTTTTTGTTTAGTTAAAATTAATTCTGGAAACTTCAAATCATTATTATCATATGATAAATTTATATCTTTAAATCCAAATTCGTTATTTTGAATACTAAAAATAAAATTTATTTTTGATAAAGCTATTTTTTTAAAAGGTTTTACTTCGCCATCTTTTACAAATCCTTTTATAATAAAATCATCTTTGATATTACCTTTTTGATCAAATTTAAGATTTATATCTGCTATTAAATATCCCTTTTTAACAAACTTTTCTAATATGAATATTTGAGGATTATCTTCAATTGATCTTACAAATGAAATTAAATTTTTTATTTCTATAGTCCTAGTATTGATATCTAATTCAGATAATGAAAATTTTTTATTTATGAATGTCTTAATATTAATATTAGATTTAACACTTTCTAGTTTAATTAATTTATTTTTATTTTTAAGATTTGCCCCAATTGTTTTTAAAACTAATTTAAATTTGAAAGGGTCTAAAATGATACTAATTTTATCTAACTCTAATTCTAATTGATTGTTAATTTTTTTAACTTCATTAATTATTTGATCATTAAAAGCATTCGTTTTTATACCAATGGTGCTTAAATAAGTAATGAAACCAAAGATTAATAATAATATGAGGATTAAAAATCTAAAAATTATTTTTTTCATTTAATTTGATACAAAGATTTTTCTAAAAAAACATCAATGTCACCATCTAAAACTTTATCTGGGCTTGTGCTTTCAAAGTTTGTCCTATTGTCCTTAACTAATCTGTAAGGTTGAAGCACATATGATCTAATTTGATGACCCCACCCTATATCAGATTTAGATGCTTCATTGTTCTGATTTTCTTTATCTTTTTTTTTCATTTCAAAATCGTAAAGTCTTGCTCTTAACATATTCATACAGGTTTCTTTATTTTTATGTTGAGACCTCTCGTTTTGACATTGTACGACTATTTTTGATGGGATATGAGTTATTCTAACAGCACTGTCAGTTGTATTAACATGTTGTCCGCCGGCACCACTTGAACGATAGGTATCAATTCTTAAGTCCTTATCTAGTATTTCTATATTCAAGTTTTCATCGACGACCGGATAAACCCAAATACTTGCAAAGCTAGTATGTCTTCTTGCTCCAGAATCAAAGGGAGATATTCTTACAAGTCTGTGAATTCCAGACTCTTTTTTTAGCCACCCAAACACATAATCACCCTCAATCTTAATAGTTGAAGATTTAATTCCTGCTTCTTCACCTTTGTGTTCACTTATTAAATTACACTTATAATTCTTACCATCTGACCACTTCATATACATTCTTCTTAACATATCAGCCCAATCTTGACTTTCTGTGCCGCCAGCACCAGCATGAATTTCCACATAGCAATCAAATGAGTCTGCCTCCTTAGATAAAAAACATTTTATTTCATTCTTTTTAACTTTTGATCTCAATTCTCTAATATTTTCCATTACTTCTTTTTTCACATTAAGATTATTCTCATCTGTGGCCAAGGTATAAAGGTCATCTAAATCTTTAAGTTGTGTGGCTGAGTCTTTGAATGAATTTACTAAATCTTCGAAAAGTTTTTTTTCTTTAATGGTTTTTTGAGAATCTGACTTATCTTGCCAAAAATTGGCGCCAAGCATTTTTTTCTCTAGATCATCTAGTTTTGAGTAAATCTTATTTTTTTCAAAGATACTCCTTAACTCTGTGGTTAATTTTTTCAATTTCTTTTTTAAGATCTAAATATTTATCGTCCATTAATAAAACTTTAATATATTGTTTGTATCGATTCTATTGTTACCAGAATACAATACTTTTCCATTTAAAACATTTTTACTTTTGTAAGCTTCAATAATCGTATTTTTTGAATTAAATTTAGCCTTTTCTCCAGTCAACGGATCAACTACCATTAATGTCATATTTTCAGGCACCTTAAATGGCCTTGCTTCAGATTTTTTAACTGATTTTTCAATAAATTCTCTAAAAATTGGTAATGCTGCTTTTGATCCAGTTTCAAATTTACCTAATGATTTAGGGTTATCCATTCCAACATAAACTCCAATCACCAAATTAGATGTAAATCCAATAAACCATGCATCAGTATTTTCGTTAGTGGTTCCAGTTTTTCCAGCCAAGTTTAATTGTAAATCTCTCAATTTTTTACCAGTTCCTCTTTTTACAACTCCCTCTAATAAGGTTGTAACTTGATACGCAGTTTGTTCAGACATTACTTGATTATAGTTATCTTCAATTTGAGGATAATCTTTTCCAGTGAATGAAATTGTATCACAATTCATACACTTTCTATTTTCATTATTGATTATAGTATTTCCTTCACTGTCTTGAATTCTATCTATAATGATAGGGCTTATTAGTTTTCCACCGTTTACGAATGAGGAGTATGCTGAGGTTAAATTTAAAAGAGTTGTTTCAGCTGATCCCAGAGAAATTGATAATAATTCTTCAGGGTCCTCATAAATTTTTAGTTCTTTAGAAAATTTTGCTACTTTTTCAACTCCTAAATTTTGAGCTATTCTTACTGTCATTAAGTTTCGTGATTTCTCAAGCCCAACTCTTAATGTGGATGGTCCATAAAATTTTTTTCCATAATTTTCTGGTTTCCATTTTTTTAAATCAACCCCTTGGTCTAAAACTAATGGTGCATCAAGAACTAAAGATGATGGAGTGTATTTATTTTCTAATGCCAAAGCATACACAAATGGTTTAAACGCTGAACCAGGCTGTCTCAGTGCTTGAGTAGCTCTATTAAATTCACTTGATTTAAAACTAAATCCTCCACTTAAAGCTAAGACACGCCCGGTGTAAGGGTCCATTACTACGATACCGCCATTTATTTTTGGAAGTTGTTTTAAACTATAATAATTATCTTTGACTTTCTTAACATAAATTAAATCACCAACTTTGAATAATTCTTCAAACTCTTTTTTTGTCCACGAAATTTCATTATATTTTATTAAACCATTTGATTTATTTAAAGTTTCAATTTTTGTTTGAAATTGACTTATTTCTTTAATAATCGCGATTTCCCAATTGATAGAATTCTCTAATTTATATTTTTTATCTACATTTTTATGCCAATTATCATTATATTTTATCCTTGTAATTGGGCCACGCCATCCTTTTCTTTTATCATAAGCAATTAGACCGTTTCTTAAGGATTCGGTTGCAATTTTTTGAAGGTTTAAATTGATTGGTGTATTAATATTATACCCTTGTTTATAAACTTTCTCATAAGTAAGTTTATCTATAATATTTTTTCTAACATCCTCAATATAATACTGGGCGTCTTCTAAATAAATTTTTTTCTTTTTTTTTAATTTTATATTTAGATTTTTATATTCATTATATTTTTCAATACTTAAAAAATCATTTTGATACAAATTCTTTAAAACTAAATCTCTTCTAAATTTTGCTAAATCAATATTATTGTAAGGATTATATTTACTGGGCGCTTTTGGTAAAGCTGCTAATAAAGCTGCTTCAGCATAATTTAGTTCTTTAATTGACTTATCAAAGTATTCTAAACTTGCAGCAGCAACACCATAAGCTCCGCTACCTAAATATATTTGATTAAGATATAATTCTAATATTCTTTCTTTATTTAAAGCTCTTTCTATTCTAAATGCTAAAATTGCCTCTTTAATTTTTCTATTTAAACTAACTTCGTTAGTTAACAGAAAATTTTTTGCAACCTGTTGTGTGATTGTAGAAGCTCCCTCAAGTCTTTTTGAGGTCATTATATTGGTTATATTATTAAATGTTGCTCTAAGAACACCTTTTGCATCAACACCAGGATGAGTAAAAAAATTTTTATCTTCAGCAGACAAAAAGGCATTTATTACATTAGATGGAATAGCATTATAGGGAACAAAAATCCTTTTTTCTTTAGAAAAATCAGCAACCAAATCTCCATTTCCTGAATACATTTTGCTAGATACGGGCGGCTTATAATTTTTAAGAAATTTATAATCTGGAATATTGTTAGAAAAGGTCCATAAAATGCCAAAAATAACGATCACAGATAATAAGGAAATACTCAATAATAAAACTAAAAAATTTTTGAGTAACTTTGTCATTTTGATTTCATTATATATAGGAATTTGTTAAAGATAAGGCATTATATAATTAACAAAATTTTTAAAAAAATAAGTACTAAATGAAACACTTAAACTTAAAATTATGGAAAAAAATTTATATATCGATGCTTCGCATCCTAATGAAACTAGGGTTGTTCTTAAATCAAAAGATAATATTGAAGACTATGAATATGAGGGTTCAAAAAATAACCTCATAAAAAATAATATTTATCTTGGAAAAGTAAGTAGAATTGAGCCGTCTTTACAAGCGGCTTTTATTGATTTTGGTAGAGAGCGCCATGGTTTTTTATCTTTTAATGATATCCAATCAGATTATTATCAAATACCAAAAAGTGATCTTGAAAAAATAAAACAAGAGGAAGAAAAGTTAAGAGAAGAATTATCAAAAAAGGTTGAGGAAAAAGAGGAAGAAAATTTAGCTGAGGGTAAATTAGAAGTTGATGATCCTTTGGAAATAGAAAAGAAAGAAAATGAAGAAAAAGAAAAAGATAATATTGATAAAGAGAAAAAATTTGAAAGTAAAAATAAATTTAAAAGATATAAAATTCAAGAGGTAATCAAACCAAATCAAGTCATACTCGTTCAAGTTATTAAAGATGAAAGAGGTCAAAAAGGTGCAGCACTTAGTACTTTCATTTCTATTGCAGGTAAATATATTGTTTTAATGCCTAATACACCTAAAGGTGGTGGTATATCGAGAAAAATTTTTAATCCAGCAGACAGAAAAAAAATAAGAACAATTTTAAATGAGATTAAAATACCTAAGGAAATGGGATTAATTGTGAGAACTGCGGGAAGTAATAAAACAAAAAATGAAATTAATCACGATTTGGAAACTCTAATTAAGTCTTGGAACCAAATTAAAGATAATGCAATTAATGCAATTGCACCTTCACTAATTCATCAGGAAAGTGAGATAATAAATAGAACTTTAAGAGATATGTTCGATGAAAACACTAAAAGTATCGTAATAGAGGGAAACGAGGGCTATAAAAAAGCTCAAAATTTTATGAAAATGCTTATGCCGTCTCAAGTAAAAAAAATTAAAAAGTATAGGGGAAAAACTCCCCTATTTTTTGAAGAGGGTATTGAACAAAAATTAAATCAAATATTTGATACTGAGATAAAATTGAGCTCTGGTGGTTATTTAGTAATAAACCCGACAGAAGCTTTAGTTTCAATTGATATAAACTCAGGAAGCTCAATTAAACAAAAAAATGTTGAGAGTACTGCATTAGATACAAATTTAGAAGCAGCAGAAGAAATTGCGAGACAAATTAAGATTAGAGATCTATCAGGACTGATTATTATAGACTTTATAGATATGTTGAGTTTTGGGAATAGAAAAATGGTTGAAAGAAGACTTAAAGAAAAGTGTAGATCTGACAGAGCAAGAATTCAAATTGGAAGAATAAGTAATTTTGGGTTACTAGAAATGTCAAGACAAAGACTTAGAGAAAGTGCTGTTAAATGGAAAGTTACTTTAACAGACGAGTCTTTTGCTCAAAAAATATTAAAACTAGTTGAATTGAAAGCTGTTCTAAACAAAGCTAAATTTGTAGAACTAAGAGTATGCGAAAAAATTTCAGCATTTTTAAAAGAAAACTTTATTGAAAATCTTACTTATTTTGAAAAGAAAAATAAGATGAAAATAGATATAATTTCTGACAACAATTTAATTATTCCAGAATATATTATTGATATAAAAAATAAGTCAAAAAAAACTATTGAATTAATAGAGTATTTCGAAAAACTTAAAAATCTAGATGATTTAACTAAAAATAAAAAAATAATTGATATAAAAAAGAGAAAAAAAACTTATAGGAAAAGAAAGTTTTATAAAAAAACTAAATAGTCCCTTTTTTTGGAGAAGAAGCACTACCCATTAATTTCTTCTCAATTCTTCCAGATAAAAAAGATTGCCTTCCAGCTATGACTGCATTTTTAAATGCTTCTGCCATTTGAAATGGTTTTTTTGCTTTTGCGATTGCTGTATTTACTAGTACACCATCGCAACCTAATTCCATTGCGATTGTTGCGTCTGATGCTTGTCCTAGACCAGCATCTATAATCAAAGGTAATTTTGTTTGGTTTCTAATAATCTTTATATTAACTTTATTTAAAATTCCTAAACCAGATCCTATTGGTGCTGCAAGCGGCATTATAGCTACAGCTCCTGCATTTTCTAATCTTTTTGCCATTAAAGGATCATCATTACAATAAACCATAACTTTAAAACCTTCTTTTGTTAAAATTTCTGTAGATTTAAGTGTCTCTATCATCTCAGGAAATAAATTCTGTTTATCACCCAAAACCTCAAGCTTTACCAATTTCCATCCTCCGATTTCTCTTGCAAGCCTGAGTGTTCTTAATGCTTCTTGTGAATTAAAACAGCCAGCAGTATTAGGCAAATAAGTTATTTTTTTTGGATCTATATAATCCATTAATAAAGGTTTTTTTTTATCAGTAATATTTACTCTTCTAACTGCAACAGTCACAATATTAGCCCCAGATATTTTTATAGCCTTAGCACACTCTGACATATTTTTATATTTGCCAGTACCAACGATCAATCTCGAATTAAATTTTATCTTTGAAATTATTAGATTATCTTTTTTCAAAACTAACCACCTCCAATAAAGTGTACAATTTCAATTGTATCATTAACTTTTAAATTGATTTTATTTAGATTTTTTTTATCCACTATTTCTCTATTTAACTCAATGGCAACTTTTTTCAAAGGGACTTTTAATTTTTTAACTAAGTCAGATAATTTAGTTTTATCATCAATTTTATTTATTTTACCGTTTATTTTTATTTTTATTTTTTTTTTCATCGTATATAAATGTTAAATGAACAATAAGATAATTATAATTAATGGTCCAAATCTTAATCTATTAGGAGAAAGAGAACAATCACAATATGGATCTACTACATTTGAAGATTTAAAAGAAATTTGTTTAAAAAAATCAAAAGAATTAGGTTTAGTAGCTGATTTTTCACAATCAAATATTGAAGGCGAAATAGTTAGCTTAATACAAAACTCTAGAAAAAATTTTGATGGAATTATAATCAATGCTGCAGGTTTTACACATACCTCTGTGGCTATTAGAGATGCATTAAGTATTTTTAAAAAACCAATTATTGAGTTACATATTTCAAATATATATAAACGTGAAGAATTTAGACATAAATCTTTGATAAGTGACGTAGTTACAGGTGGTATTTTTGGTTTAGGTACTGATGGTTATATTTTAGCCATAATTTCAATGCAAAAGCTCTTACAAAATGAAAATTAATAAAAAGATCATCAAAGAACTTAGTGACTATTTAGAAGAATTTAATCTTACTGAGTTAGAGTATACCGAGAAAGATACTAAAATTAAAGTATCTAAAAATAATATTTCAGTAAATAGTCAGAATATTCCAAGTCCAAAAACTGATGTAAATAATTTGAATATTAATTTATCAGAGAAAACTAAAACAGGAGTTGAAGTTAAATCCCCAATTATAGGAACAGCATATCATGCACCTGAACCCGGTGCAAAAAAATTTGTTGAGATTGGAAAAAAAATTAAAAAAGGCGACACGGTAATGATCGTAGAGGCCATGAAAACCATGAACCATGTACCATCAACTGCAGATGGAGTTGTAAAAGAAATTTGTGTTGAAGATGGTCAACCTGTAGAATTTGGTCAAAATTTATTAATTCTTGATTAATGTTTAAAAAAATTTTGATAGCTAACCGTGGTGAAATTGCGGTTAGAATTATAAGAGCCTGTAAGGAATGGGGGATTTCAACTGTAGCTGTTCATTCTGATGTAGATAAAGAAAGTATGCATGTAAGAATGGCAGATGAGAGTGTTTGTATAGGCTCTCATCAACCGGCAAATAGTTATTTAAATATCCCAGCCCTATTATCTGCTATAGAAATTACCAATGCTGAAGCTGTACACCCTGGTTATGGTTTTCTCTCAGAAAATGCTAATTTTGCGAGAGTGCTTGAGGACAATAATATTAAATTTATAGGCGCATCATCAGAATTAATAGAGATGATGGGAGATAAGATTCAAGCAAAAAAAATTGCCAAAGAAAATGGTCTACCAGTTATTGAGGGATCTGAAGGTGGAGTTAAAGATGTTAAAGAAGCTAAAGAATTGTGCAAAAAAATTGGTTTTCCAGTTTTGATTAAAGCTTCTGGTGGTGGTGGTGGAAAAGGTATGAAAATCGTTTACAAAGAGGATGAATTTGAAACATTGTTTTCAACTGCAAAATCTGAAGCTCAAAAATATTTTGGAAATGATGAAGTATATATAGAAAAATTTTTTCAAAATCCGAGGCACATTGAAGTTCAAATTTTAGCTGGAAAAAATAGAACTATTCATCTTTATGAAAGAGATTGTTCTGTTCAAAGAAGACACCAAAAACTAATTGAGGAAACACCAAGCCCAGTTTTAACTGATGAGATAAGAACAGATCTTTTTGAAAAAACTGTAAATATGGTATCAAAAATTGGCTATATGGGTGCTGGAACCGTTGAATTTATTTATGAGGATGGCAAATTTTATTTTCTTGAAATGAATACAAGAGTTCAAGTTGAACATCCTGTTACTGAAATGGTAACCGGTATAGATATTATTAAAGAACAAATTTGGATAGCGTTTTCTGGAGAAACTGCTTTAAAACAAAGTGATATAAATCCAAGAGGGCATGCTATAGAATGCAGAATAAATGCAGAGGATGCTAGTAAAAATTTCCAACCATCGCCTGGATTGATTGGCATGTGTCATCAACCATCGGGCTTCAGAACTAGAGTTGATGGTGCAATATATCAGGGTTATAAAGTAACTCCTTATTATGATAGTATGATTTGCAAGCTAATTTGCCATGGTAGAAATAGATTAGAGGCTATTCAAAGGATGAACAGGTCTTTAGATGAGTTTGTTATAGAGGGAATTACCACAACAATCCCATTACATAAAAAATTGCTAAATCATAAGAAGTTTATCGAGTCTGATTTTAATGTTAGTTGGTTAGATAAAGATAAAATACTTTAGTAACAGCTGACAAGCCAAATATCGTAAACAGGATGATCGAAAGGTGCTATAGAGGGGCTTGATGAGAACATCCAACCATTAAAAACAAAAACGTTATTTCTATCTTTTTTTGTTAAATCTCTTACTTGGATATATGCCTTAACCTCAGGATTATCATCAAATTTAGAGTCAGTACATTTAATACTTTTTATAGCTAAATCTTTATAAATAAATTCCTCATTATTGACTAATTTTATCAACTCATTTTTGGAACTAATCTTATCTAATATTTTTATATCAGTTTTATTTCCATCAAGGTTGATTTCAGCACTAGTCTTAAGTGTTATAAATATAAAAAATAAATATATAAATAAAAATAAATTTAGTTTATTTCCAACTTTTATATTTTTTTTCAGTTGCATTTTTATTGTTCTTATTTGGATAGTAAGCTGAGTCAGTACCGGTCAAATTAGCTTGGTGAGGTTTTTGCCAATTATGCTTCTCTAATTTATGAATATTTTCAATTTTATTTGGCATAAAATGAATCCAAGAATACCATTCAACTGGAATTTTTGATGCATCAATTTCATTCGCATAAATTACCCACCTTTTTCCTTTTTTGCTTTGATAATATTTATTCCCATGTTCATCTGATCCGATCAATTTACCAAATAATATAGTTTTGATCCTAGTACCAATTGTATCTCGATTCCACCAGGTGAAAATTTTTTTTAAGAATGTCAACATGTAAAATTTAATAATTTCAATTTTAAATTGTATAATTTAAATTAGACTAAAATGTGTAAATGTATATAAGTAAAAAGATTCAAATTTCAAATTTAATTTAAGGATTATTAAAAATGGCAAAATATCTTGTAGAAACTTATTATACATGCACTTTTAAGGTAAATCATTATCTTGATGACATCAATGAAACTGAGCTAAAGAATCTCGAAAAAAGAGACGATGGGAAATTTGAAGTTCTAGACGTAAAATTAGACAATCGAAAGACGAAAAGTCTTGATCCTGATAGTAAAAAAGGTGATCAAAATAAAAAAATTGATTTAGTTCCAACTCAAAATGAAAATAAAACTAATAGTGTTGAAAAAATAGTTTCTCAATCTTTTGCGAAATCTGAAAATTCTGGAAAAAGATTTAGCATGCCTGATAGAAGGAAAGGATATATTCAAAAAGCAACAATTGGTGACCATAAAGTTTATTTACATACTGGAGAGTATGAGGATGGTAAAATTGGAGAAATCTTTATTGATACAAGTAAAGAGGGAGAGCTAGTTAAAGCTTTAATGAATAATTTTGCTATCGCTGTTTCACTTGGTCTTCAATATGGAGTACCGTTAGACGAGTTTGTAAATGCATTTATAGGAACTAAATTTGAGCCCTCTGGTAAAGTAAATGGTAATGACAGAATTTTAAGTGCTTCCTCAATTCTGGATTATATATTTAGGGAACTAGCGATCTCATATCTAAACAGAGAAGATTTAGCACATACTCCCTCAATAGGTAATTTAGATGCCTCATCTGCAGATGAAAAAGGCTCTGATGAACAAAACCAATTACTAAAAATAGTAAAAGATATAACGAGTAAAGGATTTGTAAGAAATAATTACAAAAAAAATCTGGTAGATTTATCAGATGTTAAAATTAGTCTTAAAGGTAAAAAATAATTATTTTTTACTTTTTATAGACAAATTTAACTCTTTTAGTTGATTTTCACTTACACTAGAAGGTGCATTCATCATTAAATCCTGTGCATTTTGATTCATTGGAAACATTGTAACTTCTCGAATATTTTTTTCATTTGCTAGTAACATAATTATTCTATCAATTCCTGGGGCAATACCTCCATGAGGTGGAGCACCATAACTTAAAGCGTTTATCATTCCACTAAATTTTTGATCAACTTCGGATCTAGAGTAACCTGCAACATCAAATAATTTATACATTAGATCTGGTATATGATTTCTAATCGCACCCGAAGATAATTCTATTCCATTACACACAATATCATATTGATATGCAAGTATATCTAATGGTTTTTCAAAATTAATTTTATTAATATCCCCTTGTGGCATAGAAAAAGGATTATGACTGAATTTAATTTTATTTGTTTGATTATCTATTTCATACATTGGATAATCTACAATCCAACAGAATGCGAAAACGTTTTCATCGATTAAACCCAAATCTTTTCCAATTTTATCTCTAGCTGACGCAGTTATCTTTTCTACCTCTTCTGATTTACCACAAGCAAGAAAAATACTGTCACCTACTTTTGCTTCAGTTTTAATCATTATTTCGTTTAGTGAGTCTTTTGAAAAAAATTTACCTACCGGCCCTTTCGCTGAAATTTCTTTCTCTTTTTCAATAGTAAAGTAAGCGAGTCCGGAAGCGCCTTGTTCTTTTGCCCATTTATCAATATTATCAAAGAAACTTCGCGGTTTATCTTTTGTATTTTTTGTAACAATGCACCTGACTTTAGATCCAGATTTAACAAGTTTTTTAAATATTTCAAAAGAAACATCTTCTCTCAAAAAAATTTCAGTAATGTCAGTTATAATTAATGGATTTCTTAAGTCTGGTTTATCTGTTCCATATTTAATCATTGATTCTTTATATGAGATTCTTGGAAACTGATTAAACAATAATTCTTTATTTGAAAATTTTTTAAATGTATTAACAAATAACTTCTCTACTACATTAAATACATCTTCTTGATCAACAAAAGACATTTCTAAATCTAATTGATAGAACTCCCCAGGACTTCTATCTGCTCTTGCATCTTCGTCTCTAAAACAAGGAGCAATCTGAAAATACTTATCAAAGCCAGAGACCATCACTAATTGTTTGAATTGTTGAGGTGCTTGTGGAAGTGCGTAAAATTTTCCTGGATTTAGTCTGCTCGGTACCAAAAAATCTCTTGCTCCCTCTGGACTTGATGAGGTCAAAATTGGTGTTTGAAATTCTAAAAATCCTAATTTATTCATTTCATTTCTAATAAATGAAATTACTTTTGATCTTAATATAATGTTTTCATGAATTTTTTTTCTTCTTAAATCTAAAAAACGATACTTCAATCTTATCTCTTCAGCATACTCTCTGTCAGAAAAAACTGGTAAAGGAAGTTCTTTACATTCACCAAGAACTTGAAAATTTTTGATTTCAACCTCAATTTCTCCAGTTTCAATATCCTTATTAATTGTGTCTTTTGATCTTTCAACTACTTTTCCATTAATTTTAATTACTGTTTCTAATTGTATTTTTTCCAGCTTTTTAAAATGAGAATTTTCTTTATCGATAATACACTGTGTTATTCCGTAATTATCTCTTAAATCTATAAATAAAAGATTTCCATGATCTCTTTTTTTATTTATCCAGCCTGAAAGAATTACTTCATCTCCAACTTTTTCTTTTCTTAATTCGTTGCATTTATGAGTTCTAAATTTGCTCAATTATTCTCCCAAAACTTCTTTAATAATTTTAAAATCAATTGATTTTTTTTTTTTTAAACTTAATTGATCGATCTTATATATGAAATCATAAATTTTACTATATGATCTCTCAATTCTTTTAATGATAAACCCAATGAATTTATCATCAAGAGAGATTTGTCGATCAGATAAATTTTTTAATATAATAGCAAATATCAACTCATCATCCGGTTTTTCGATATTTAATAAAATAAAATTTTTTGCTCTAGACTTTAAATCTTTTAAATCAAAAGGAATATTAACTATTGATTTTGTAGATGTTATAATAATAAATTTATTATCTTGTTCAACTAAATTAAAAAGACTGTAAAGTAATTTTTCATTAACTTCTGAAGACAAATTTTCAATTACAATGTTTTCATAAATCTTTATTTTTTTTAAATCATCATTCTGTAAAGATTTTCCCTCAAACTTGATACCTTTGTTTTTTTGTAAAAAAATATTCATGAGATGGGTTTTTCCAGAAAGCTTTTCCCCAGATACATTAATGAAATTTCTCTCCCATTTCGGCCATTTGTTTAAAAAATCAAAAACATGTTTATTACTTTTTGAGAGATAGAAATCTTCATTTTTAAAATTTTTGTCATGATCAAATTTGATTACTGTTTGATCTAAGTCTCTCATTCAATTATCCAAACTTTTTTTTGCGTATTAAGATTATATTTTTTATTTTTCATTATATTAATAAAATTTTGGACTGTTCCATTAAATAAAACTTCGTAAAATATGAATTCTTTGTCAAATTTTTGTATAGAATAATCGCTTACCATATCTATTTCATTTAAAAATAACTCAAAATTATTTGATTTTTTCAAATCTTCACTTTTAATCTTAATTGTAATTGGAACTTTTATTGAGGTATTTATTTCATTCAATTTTTTCCAAGTATCTTCATATAGATTTTTCAAATTCTGGATTAAGAAATTAAGATCTTTTTCATTATCGATATTTATATTCTTAAAAGTATTATTTTTTATTATCTCATTTTCGTGATTGTAAATTTTTGTTAAAATTCTTAATTCATTATTACCCCTAAAAATTAGGGAAATAATAGAATTCTTTAAAAAGTATTTTTTTGTAATCTCACTAAAATTATAAGTTTCTATAACGTCTAATTTTTTTTTTATAAGATTTAAGTCTTCAAGGTCCTCTGAGGGAAGTAAATAATTAATCAATTGATATCTTTTATTTATTTTATTCCAATTAGCATAAATTGGATTATCTGAAAAAATTGAAAGATCATTTCCGTTTTCATCTATTATGATTGGAATAAATAAAAATTGCTCTTTAACTATTTGTGATGGAAAAATATTTTTTTTTTCTAAATATCTAAAAATTTTTTTTTTATTAAACGAAACACCAAGATTTACGTAATATTTTTGATCTATAAATTTTTCCTCTTTAATCGAGAATGTTTCGATCATACCTTTGATTTCATTCAACCTTAAATTATCAATTTTTTTGAAGTCTTGGGATTTGATTAAAGAGTAGACTAATTCGAAAAAAGCTTTTTCAAACCCTAAATCAATTACCTTATTTTTATCAAAATTGATTTCAAATGGCTGAGTAATTTCAATACCATTGATTTCAAAAGATTTTGCTTTGACGGCCTCTGTGGAAAAAAAAAATATTATTAAAGCTAGAGTAGAAAAAAAAATATATAAACGTTTGATATAATACATACTTAAATTTAAAACCTATATTAATGAATAAAAATCTCTTTACCTATAAAAAAAGTGGGGTCAATATCAATGCTGCAGATAAATTTGTTAGTTTCATATCTAATATTTCATCAAAAAAAAGAGGCAATAAAAAGAATGCTAATATTGGAGGATTTGGTTCCATCTCAGATTTGCCTAAAGATATAAAAAATCCGAAAATAGTGGCTTGTACTGACGGTGTTGGAACTAAAATTGAAATCGCAAATCTACTGAATAAATATGACACTATAGGAATAGATCTGGTTGCTATGAGTGTAAATGATTTAATTGTACAAGGGGCAAAACCTTTATTTTTTTTGGACTACATTTCAATTAATAAAATTAACTTGAAAAAAATGAAATCAATAATTCGTGGGATAGTTAAGGGATGTGATATTTCACAATGTAGTTTAGTCGGTGGTGAGACTGCCGAAATGCCAGATACATACGAGAAAGGTAAATTTGATATAGCTGGTTTTGCAATTGGAATTGTAGATAAAAATAAAATACTTAATAAGAATAAAATAAAAAAAGGAGATCTAATTTTAGCTATTCCATCTAGTGGCTTACATTCAAATGGTTATTCACTTGTAAGGCATCTATTGAAAGTAAAAAAAATAAATATTAAAAAAAATACTTTTCTCAAAAAAGAACTAATAAAACCAACTAGAATCTATGTAAAAGAAATTTTAAATCTTGTAAAAAAAAATTTATTAAATGGTTGTGCAAATATTACTGGTGGTGGATTAGCCGATAATATTAGTAGAGTTATACCCAATAACTTGTGCGCAGAAATAGATTTGAATAAAATTAAACCTCTTAAGATTTTTAATTGGCTTAAGAAAAATAAGATAAGTGATAGGGAAATGCTTAAAACTTTTAATTGTGGAGTTGGATTTTGTTTAATAATAAATCCTAAAAATATAAAAAAAATTAATAAATTTTTTTTAAAAGAACATAAACCTTATATAATTGGAAAGATTTCTAAAAATAGAAAAAAAGTAAATCTTTATGGTAAAATTAACTGGCTATAAAAAAATTAAGACCGCAGTCTTTATTTCTGGCACCGGAAGCAATTTAAAGTATTTAATAAAATTTTCAAAAACAAAACAATCACCTATTTCTATTAATTTGATAATCTCAGATAACGCTAAAGCTAAAGGTTTAAAGCTAGGTAAAATATATAAAATAAAAAAAAAAGTGTTTAATTTTAGGAAAAAATATAAATTTGAAAATCAGATACTTTCTGTTTTAAAAGAGCATCAAATTAAGATGATATGCTTAGCGGGATTCATGAAAATTTTATCTAGGAATTTTATATCCAAATTTAAAGGTAAAATTTTAAATATTCACCCTTCATTACTTCCTAAATATAAAGGATTAAATACTCATAAAAGAGCCTTAGATAATCACGAAAAATATTCAGGCTGCACTGTTCATTTTGTTAATACAAGACTTGATTCTGGTAAAATAATACTTCAAAAAAAAATTAGAATTACAAAAAATGAAACCAAAAGCTCTTTGGCAAAAAAAATATTAAAACAAGAACATAAAATTTATCCAAGAGCTATTTTAAAAGTTTTTAGTCTTTAAAGAAAAAATCGATTTCAATTTTAGCATTTTCAATACTATCTGATCCATGTACAGAATTTTTATCAATTGAAATTCCATATTTTTTTCTTATTGTACCCTCAATAGCTTCTTTTGGATTTGTAGCTCCCATTAATTCTCTATTTCCTAAAACTGCATTTTCTCTCTCAAGAATCATAACAACTATTGGTCCTGAGGATAAATATTCACATAAATCATTATAAAACGGTTTAGTTTCATGAACTTTGTAAAATTTTTCTGCCTCTGATTTTTCGATTTGAATTTTTTTTTCTTTTAAAATTGAAAAACCTTTATTTTTAAATGTTTCCTTGATTTCATTTTCAAGATTTCTCTCTACTGCATCAGGTTTAATAATTGATAAAGTTTGCTCAATATTACTCATAATTATCCTCTATAAGTTTGTTTAACAGCCTCACCCCGTATCCTGTTGCACCACCAGAATTCAAGGCTCCACCATATTTAGAAAAAGCCATGCCAGCAATATCTAGATGGGCCCAAGGTGTTTTATCTAATATAAATCTTTGTAAAAATTGAGCAGCTGTGGTTGATCCTGCACCACCAACATAATTTATATTTTGCATATCTGCATTTTTAGAGTCAATTAATTTATCGTAATTTTTATTTAAAGGCATTCTCCAAACTTTTTCTTCAACTTTTTCACCAGCATCGATTAATTGTTTAGATAATTTATCATCATTAGAAAAAAGGCCTGCATATTCTGAACCAAGTGAAACAATAATTGCACCTGTCAAAGTTGCTAAATCTATAATAAACTTAGGCTTAAATTTTTTTTCTGTATAAGTAATTGCATCTGCTAGCACTAATCTTCCCTCTGCATCTGTATTTAATATTTCAACTGTCTTTCCGCTATAGGACTTTACAATATCTCCTGGTCTTTGCGCATTACCTCCAGGCATGTTTTCTACAAGACCAACAACTCCAACTGCATTCACTTTAGCTTTTCTTAATGCTAAATTTTTCATCAATCCTACAACAACTGCTGAGCCAGCCATATCATATGTCATGTCTTCCATAAATTTTGCTGGTTTCAAAGATATACCACCAGTGTCAAAACAGACACCTTTCCCGACAAAAGCTAGTGGTCTAGATTTATTTTTTAAACCATTCCACTCCATAGTTACAAGATATGAACCTCTAATACTTCCTTGTCCAACACCAAGTAGAGTATTCATGCCTAATTTTTTTAATTTTCTCTCATCATAGATATTTATTTTTAAACCAAATTTTTTTAGAGAATTTATTCTTTTAGCATATTCATCAGGATGTAGTACATTTCCAGGTTCTGATACTAAATCCCGTGCATAAAAAGTACCTTCTTCAATCGCATTGAATTTCGCCCAGTCTTTTGATTTTGATATGTTTTTACCAAATATGTTTATAGTTATATTCTTTGTATTTTTTTTTGATTTGTATTTTTCAAACGTGTAAGATTTTAATTTAATACCATGCAGAAAATGTCCAATAATATTTTTTGACCGATTGATTGCAGTATCTGAGTTTATACTAAAATCTAACCTTTTAAATTCCTTAATGATTTCATAACAATCTGCACCTAAATTTTCTACACCAGAATGAGTAAGATTTTTTCTTAAAGAAACTAAAATAATTTTTCTTTTTGAGCTTATGTCAAATGTAATAATCTTTTTTTTAAGATCTCTTGTTTTTAATAAGTCAGAAACATAAGAATAATCAGAACTTGAAATACTTTTTTTTAAACTTGAAATATTGAAGTTTTCATCAATAAACAATATCAAATTCTCGCTGGACTTATTAAAGACTTGTTTTTTAAAGTTTATTTTTATATTCATAATTTAAATACAATCTGTGCGAGATAATGCTATATATGAGTAAAACAATTATATTTCAATGGAAAAATTACTATTTAGAAAACTAATCGCAGACATTTCATTTAGAGCTCTGGCTATAGCTTTTACAATAGGTTTAATTGTATGGATTATTCAAGCAGTAAATTATCTAGATTTTGTTATAGACGATGGTCATAATTTCAAAATTTATTTTCTATACAATTTATACAATTTTCCTAAGATAATTCATAGAATTTTACCATTTGTGTTTGCTATCTCCATCTTTTTTGAATTAATTAAATATGAAAAAAATAATGAGCTACTAATTTTTTGGACTAATGGAGTTTCAAAACAGAAATTTATAAAAAATCTAGTCAGTTTCACTCTAATCATAATGTTTATTCAAGTTTTAATTGGAAGTTTTATTTCTCCAAATAATCAATTTAAAGCAAGACTTATTCTCAAAAATTCAAATATGGATTTTTTACCTAATCTAATCAAACAAGGAAAGTTTATAGATACTATCTCTGGATTAACAATTTTTATAAATCATAAAACAGATAATAATTCTTTTAAAAATATTTATATTCAAGAGGGTGAATTCGATGATTTTAAAGAAAATGATAGTCAAATAATTTATGCTAAAGAAGGTTTTTTAATAAATGAAGATAAAAAACTTTTTAGATTATTGAATGGAAAAATAATTAGTAACAATAATAATAAATTGATAAGCTTTACATTTGATAAGATAGATTATGATTTATCAAAATTTTCGTCTAGATCAATTAAAAGACCAAAAATTCAAGAGATATCATCTATTAAATTAATTAAATGTTCTATAAGTTTGATGTCAGGAAAAAAATATATAGATGATTTATTTAGTTGTGAAATGAATAAATTTAAAAATTTTAATCAAGAATTATACAAAAGGTTTATTAAACCATTTTACTTACCAATTCTTACACTGGTATGTTGTTTTTTATTAACATTTTCAAAAGAGCAACATAATTACATATTAAAAACTATCAAGATTTTTATTTATGTTTTTTTAATTTTAGTCGTGTCTGAAATTTTCATGAGATACATTCAGGGTTCTTTAATATACTTAATCTTGTTTTTAGGTATACCTATTTTATTCTTTTTATTGCTTTATAATTTTCTTATAAAGAAGGTCAATAATGCTTAGAACTTTTGATAAATATTTTGTGGGTTTATTTTTTAAAAAGTTGTTAATTCTTTCGCTTATTTTTTTTTCACTTATATTTATCCTCACTATTTTTGAAGAAATAACTTTTTTTAGCGATACTCAATCTTCCTTTTATATACCTTTCTTAGTTGCTGCACTTGATGTTCCCTCAGCACTACTTGAAATATTTCCTTTTATAATTTTAATAAGTACTCAACTCTTTTTTTTAGAAATAATTAAAAAAAAAGAAAATGAATTAATAAAAATTAATCAGCTGGATAATTTCTATCTAATTAAAATTTTAACATTAAGTGCATTCATTTTTGGGATTTTAATAATTTCAATTTATTATCCATTATCATCTAAACTTAAATTTATTTATTTTGACTTTAAAAATTTTTACTCAAAAGATGGTAAATATTTAAAACATCATGGAGAAAATGGATTGTGGATTAAAGATGAAATAGATAATGAAATTTATATTATCAATGGTGAACTTGGTAAAACAAACTTTTTAGAAAATGTTTTTATTTCAAAATTTGACGAAAATTTTGAATTAATTGAAAATATTTCCTCTAAAAGAGTTGATATTAGTAAAAATTCGTGGATTATTGAAAAACCATATTTATTTAAGAACAACTTACAAATAAAATTAGAAAACGACATAATCATATTAAGTCATTTTAATATAAATAAAATAAACAGTACATTTAGAAATCTAAACTCTTTTAATATTTTTCAATTAATTGATGCCAAAAAAGAAAGTGAATTTTTGGGATATTCTTCACAAGATATCGATCTTCATCTCTTAAAGATCGGTGCAATACCCATTTATTTTAGTATAATGGTTGTTATATCATCAATGATTATGTTGAATATAAAGAAAAATAAGCCTTATATATTTCATGTATTACTAGGAATAACTCTTTCTGTTGTAATTTACTATATTAATAATATTTTCAATATTTTTGGTTTAACTAATAAAATTCCAATTTACTTATCGGTATTTTTTCCAATAATTTTTTTAAGTGTTGTTTCAATAATAGGGTTGGTAAGAATAAATGAAGAATAAATTAATAATAATTTTAATAATTCTTTTTCAGTTTTTATTTATCAATCAAATATTTTCAGAAGAAATACAATTTAATGCAAAAGAAATTGAAATTATAGATGAAGGAAATGAAACTATTGCAAAAAATGGATCGGTATTTATTGAAAAAGATAAAATTTCTGTTGACGGTGCAATGATCAAGTATATCAAGAATAAATCTTTACTGATTGTTAATGAAGGTAAAATTAAAAGAATTGAAGATAACTTAGAAATAACGTCTGAGATTATTGAATATAGTGTTGATCAATCAGATTTGTATTTAAAAAATAATGTAAAGATTAATGACTTTACAAATAATCTGAAAATTAGCACTAATGAAATAAATTATAATCTGGAGAAGCAAAAAATTGAGAGTTCAAGTAAGTCTGAAATAAAAGATAACTTTGATAATATTTACCAAGTGAGTCAATTTGAATATGATATAAAGAATAAAATCGTTAAACTCAGAGATTTAGAAATTTTAGATGTCAGTAAAAATATATTTAAGATTGATCAAGCATTTCTTGATTTAGAGAAAAAAGAATTAATTGCAAAGGATGTTGGGTTAAACTTTAAAATTTTCAATGAATCAGAAAATGAACCCAGATTAAAAGGAAGAAGTTTGATTAGTAATAACGAAAATACAATAGTGAAAAAAGGAACTTTTACATTTTGTAAAAAAAGAGAGAAATGCCCTCCTTGGGAAATGAGCGCAGAAGAAATTAAACATGATAAAAAGAAAAAAACTATTTACTATAAAAATGCTAGTCTAAAAATATATGATAAAAAAGTATTTTATTTTCCAAAATTCTTTCATCCTGATCCGACTGTTGAAAGACAATCTGGATTTTTAATACCTAAAATTCAAGATAATAGTACTACTGGTTTATCCCTCAATTTGCCGTATTTTATTGCCTTGGCAGAAAATAAAGATATCACATTAAGTCCAAGATTTTTTGCTGAGGATAAATTATTAATTCAATCAGAGTTTAGGCAAAAAAATAAAAATTCAAATCATCAAATTGATTTAAGTCAATATGTTTCAAATAAAGAAAATACTAAAGGACATTTCTTTTATGATTTTAATAAAGATTATAAAAATGACATTTTTGATGAAATTGAATTTAATATTCAATTAGAGCAAGTTTCGGATGAAACATATTTGAAAGCCTATAAAATTGAAAGTCCAATAATAAATAATACATCTAATCTTACAAACTCAGTAAACATTAATTTTGTAAACGAGAACGCATCATTAAATACAAATTTGGATATTTATGAAGATTTAAGCAAAGAGGATAGTGACAAGTATGAATACGTACCAAATTTTAGTTTGTCAAAAATTATAAATGAAAATAACGCATTATACTCTAAAGGATATTATAAAAACTATGATACAAATATTACAGAAAAAGTTTTAATCAATAATTTTGAATTTGAGTCAAATCCAAGGTATTTGGATAATGGTATAGTAAATAATAACAAAATTTTAGTTAAAAATATAAATTCAAATGCAACTAATTCAAAAAATTTTAAAAATAAAAGTTCTTTTAATTTAACTCCCTCTTTTCAATCAAATTATTCTCTTCCATTAATTAAAGAAACTATTAAATCAAATAATACTCTAACACCAAGGGTATCTCTTAGATTAAGTACACCTTACACAAAAGATGTTCGTAAAACAGATAGAAAAATTAGCTATGACAATATTTATGATTTAAATAGATTAGGGATAGATGAAGCTAATGAAGGAGGAATTTCATTAACATATGGCTATGAGTACTCAATAGTTGAAAAATCAAGCTCAGAGGAGAATTTAAAATTTGGGTTCGCCAATAATCTAAGGCTCGAAGAAAATAAAGATTTGCCTTTAAATTCGAATTTAGGTGATAAAGTCTCAGATTTTGTGGGTATGTTTGAGTATAAACCAAATAAAAATTTGAAATTTGATTATGATTTCTCATATAAAAATAATTTAAATGATCTTAATTATGAACTTTATGGATTTGAATTTTATCTAAAAAATTTGACTACAAAGTTTGAATATCAAAATGAAAACAATAGCAGTCTTAAAACTTCATATCTTAAAAATGAAACTCGTTTTAATTTTAATAAAAAAAATAGTTTGATTTTTGAAACTAGAGAAAATAAGGAAAAAAGTTTTACAGAGTTTTATAATTTAATATATCAATATGAAATTGATTGTTTAACGGCAGCTATAGAATACAATAAAGAGTATTATAATGATCAAGATCTAAAGCCATCTGAAAATCTTTTCTTTAAATTATCAATCATACCATTTGGTGGATTTAATACTCCTAGTTTAAAATGATTTTGAAAAAAATTTTTTTTTTAATTATAATTTACTTTCTAACCACATGTATAAGTTTTTCAAAAATCAATTTGAAAATTGTAATGAAAATTAACAATGAGATAATTACAACTTATGACATTGAAAAAGAAAAAAACTATCTCTTAGCTTTAAATCCAAATTTAAAAGAAATTGATAAAAACCAATTAGGAATGATAGCAAAAAAATCTCTCACAAAAGAAGTCATTAGAAAGAATGAAATATTAAAATATATTGAACTAAAACAAGAAAACCCTCAAATTGATAGTGTTTTAAATAGTCTTATTAAGAATTTAAATTTTACTGATAAAAATGAGTTCGAAAATTATCTTAAAGAATTTGATATTTCAATTGATGATCTTAAAAAAAAAATTGAAATTGAAAATGAATGGAAAAATATGATCTATATAAAATATAAAGATAGTGTCAAAATCGATAATGAGAATTTAATGATTAAAATTGATAATATGATTCAAAATAGTTATGTTTTTGAATTTAATTTATCTGAAATTCTTTTCACAATAAATAATAATACATCTTATGAAGATGAATTAAAAAAAATTAAAAATAGTATTAAGGATATTGGGTTTGAAAATACTGCTAATTTGTATAGCATTTCTGACAGTTCAAAAATTGGTGGAAAAATAGGATGGGTTGCAAAAAAAAATCTATCGACGCCAATAGTTAATAAAATAATTGACTTAAAAAAAGATCAATATAGTGAACCTATCAAAATAGGTAATGATTTTTTAATTTTAAGAATTAATGAAACAAGAAAAAAACCATTTAAAATGAATAAACAAGCTGAGTTAGATAAAATGATAATGATTGAAACAACTAGCCAATTAGATAAATTTTCTAAAATTTTTTATAATAAAATAAAATTAAATGCAAAAATAAGTGAATTCTAATCCTATCTTAATAGTTCCTGGTGAGCCAAAAAGTATTTTTTTTGAAATTTTCTTTAAGTCAATAAAGATAACAAAAATCGATAGTCCATTAATTTTGATTTGTAATAAAAAAGATCTTTATCAAGAAATTAAAAGATTTAATTTTAAACAAAGGATAGATGAACTTGATAAAAATTTTATAAATAAAAAAAAAATTAATAAAAAAAAAATTTATTTTATAAATATTTCAGATAAAACATCCAAAGTTTACATACAAAAATGCTTTGAATTTGCTTTTTCTCTGTTGAAGAAAGGTTTTTCCAATAAGATTATTAATGGACCAATTAATAAAAAAAAAACTTTAAATAAGAAATATCTTGGTGTTACTGAGTATATATCTCACTCTTTTAACCAAAAGAAATTCGCAATGTTAATTTACAACAAGAAACTCTCTGTTTGTCCTGTGACTACACATTTACCAGTAAGTCAAATCACAAAAAAGATAAATAGAAAATTAATAAAAGAAAAAATAATTATTGTTAATAATTTTTATAAAAAGTTTTTAGGCTTTAAACCAAGGATAGCTGTTACAGGTCTTAATCCACATTGTGAAAGTGTACTTAAATTTAATGAGGACGAAAAAATTATTCTTCCATTAGTAAAATTATTGAAAGAAAAAATTAATGTTAAAGGTCCATTCCCCGCAGATACTATTTTTTTAAAAGATAACAGAAAAAAATTCGATGTGATAATAGGAATGTATCATGATCAAGTTTTAGGACCTATTAAAACTCTTTTTGAATATGATGCAATTAATATAACTTTAGGTTTACCTTTTTTACGAGTCACTCCTGATCATGGACCAAATGAAAAAATGGTTGGAAGAAATTTATCAAATCCAATTAGCTTAATAAAAGCATTAAAGTTTTTAGATAATAAATGATTAAGGCTAAAAAAAGTCTTGGCCAAAATTTTTTGATTGACCAAAATATTATTAATAAAATTGTAAATTTAATTAACATCAAAGGTAAGAATATTTTAGAAATTGGCCCGGGCACAGGAAATTTAACAAAAAAAATTTTAGAAAAAAAACCAGGCAATTTTATAGTTATTGAAAAAGACTTTAATTTGGTCAAATTGCTTAAAGAAAAATTTAATAAAAAAATAGAAATTATAAATGACGATATATTAAATGTTGAGGAAGATTCTCTTCACGATAATATATTAACTGTCTATGGTAATTTACCATATAATATCTCTACAGAAATTTTAATTAAATGGATACTTAATATAAATAAAAAAAAAATTTGGTTCGATTGTCTTATACTTATGTTTCAAAAAGAAGTGGCAGATCGAATTATATCTGAATTTGATACAAAAAATTATGGTCGATTGGCAATTTTAGCAAATTGGAGATTAAAAATTAAAAAAATTTGTGACATATCCTCTTCCTGTTTTACGCCAAAGCCAAAAGTTGAAAGTTCGCTTCTATTATTTGAACCCAAAATTAATTTTGTAAAATTTCAAAGTCCTAAGCATTTAGAAAAAATAACCAGAGTTTTTTTTATGCATAGAAGAAAAATGATAAAAAAACCTTTTCTATCACTATTCAATAATAACAAAAAATTAGCATCAAAATTAGGAATTAACTTAGAATTGAGACCACAAAATTTGGACTTTGATACCTACTTTAAACTAACAAAAGAATATGAGTCTTTAAGAAGTTAATTTTTCTACATGGTTTCTAATATACTCTAGATCATAATCCTTAGAACCATGATTAATTTCTGCGCTAATTAAATTTTTGATTTTTAAATAACATTTATTTAGATCATCATTAATGACAACATAATCATAATTTATCCAATGGAGAACGTCTCGTTCAAATTGTTCAATCCTTTCTTCCACAATTAGATTTTCTTTTTTATGTCTGTTAGATAGTCTTTCAAGTAGAACTTTTTTACTCGGTGGCAAAATAAAAAAAGTAATTAGTTTGTAGTCTAGTTTTTTATTTTTTATCTGATCAGCTCCTTGCCAATCAATATCAAATAAAACATTTTTTCCTCTATTTAAGTTATTTATTACTGGAGTTCTTGTTGTTCCATAATAATTTTTAAAAACTTTTGCATATTCTAAAAATTCTTGGTTATTTATTAATCTTCTGAATTCTTTATCATTTACAAAATAATAATCTTTATGAGGAACTTCACCTGGTCTAGGTTGTCTTGTTGTGTGAGAAATCGAAACTTCAAAATTATCTTTTTTTGATAATAAATTTACTAAAGTTGTCTTACCTGCTCCGGATGGAGAAGACAGTATAACCATTATACCATCATTATCTGAGGGCATTAATATCTTTAGTTGGCTTTGCCTTCTATAAATTTGACCGCATCACCCACGGTTAAAATCTTTTCTGCTTCACTATCAGAAATTTCTGAGCCAAATTCTTCTTCAAAAGCCATCACCAATTCAACTGTATCTAAACTATCAGCACCTAAATCATCAATAAAGCTAGATTCCTCTGTGACTTTTGACTCATCAATTCCCAAATGATCTGCAACTATTTTTTTAACCTTACTTGAAACATCTTCTGACATATTGATCCTTTTTTAGTTATAAATCGTTAATAGTTTAATTACTTAGATTGTCAAGCCATATACATGCCTCCATTTACATGCAATGTTTCTCCATTTATATAGTCTGATTGACTAGATGCTAAAAAAAGAACTGCATTAGCTATATCATCTGGTTCTCCTAATTTAGCAGAGGGTATTTTAGAAATAATGCTTTCTTTGAACTTTTCATCAATCTTATCTGTCATAGCAGTTTTAATAAATCCAGGAGAAATACAATTTACATTGATATTTTTTTTTGCATACTCAATTGCTAAACTTTTAGACATTGCAATTATTCCAGCCTTGGAAGCAGTATAATTTGATTGACCCAAATTTCCTGTGTGACCTACTACTGAAGTAATATTAATTATTTTTCCTCTCTTGTTTTTTAACATCTTTTTAATAGCAAACTTACACATGAGAAACGTTGATGTTAAATTAATTTCTATCACTCTTTTCCATTCATCTAAATTCATTCTAATAGCTAAATTATCTTGGGTTATTCCTGCATTATTTATTATACAATCAAGGTTACCATCGAGTTCTTTTAAAGCATTTTCAATAAAAGTTTCTATATTATCAATTTGAGATATATCAAACTTTAGAATTTTCACATTGCTAAAATTTTTTTTTAATTCCTCTAATTTTTCTTCCTTTGTTCCTGATGCCAATACATTTACTCCTAGTTCATTTAATTTTTTTACAATAGAATTTCCAATACCACCTGTAGCACCCGTAACAATTATATTTTTATTTTTTAAATCATTCATATTCTTAAGCTTTTTATATCTGATTCACTATTAATTGAAGTGATTTTTACATTTTTATCTATTCTTTTAACTAATCCAGATAAAACTTTGCCTGGGCCAATTTCGATGAATTGACCAACACCATATTTTATCATATTAATAATACTTTCCCTCCACCTAACTTTTTTTTCTATTTGGCTAACGAGTAATTTTTTTAGGTCATCAATATTTGAAACTTTATCTGCAGTTACATTTGAAATTAACGTAATATTAGACTCCCTAAAATTGATATTATCAAATTCCTTTTTCATTATTTCTGTTGCTTTGATCATTAAATCGCAATGAAAAGGGGCACTTACTGGAAGTTTGATATTTTTTATATTTTCATTTTTTAAAAAAGCACTTATTAATTCTAAATCTTTAGTTCTTCCACTCAACACAATTTGTCCTTCAGTATTATCATTTGCGATTTGTGCTTTAAAATTATTTTCATTTTCTTTTAAAATTTTTTCAATATTTTCAATTTTTATTCCTAAGACAGCCAACATCCCCCCTTCACCCTTTGGTACAGAATTTTGCATAGCGTTACCTCTCGTCTTTAGAATTTTAATTGTTTTATGAAAATCTAAATAACCAGCACATGATAGTGCTGAGTATTCACCTAAAGAATGGCCTGCAAAATATTTTCCTTCGTCTAAATTTATATTGAATTCATTTTTGATAACCTGGTATATTGAGTAACTAACTAAAAAAATCGCAGGCTGTGTATTTATTGTAAGATCTAAATCCTTTTTTGGACCTTCGAGCACAATCTTTGAGATGTTTGCTTCTAAAACTTCATCTGCTTCATTAAATAATTTTTTTACAATATCGTATTTTTCATAAAACTCTTTTCCCATTCCGACTATTTGAGAACCTTGACCAGGAAAAATTACTGAAAACATTTAAAAATAAATTAAATTTTGTTTTTTTGCTATTGTAATTGATAAATTATAATAGTATATCCTCATTTTTTATTAAAGAAATAATATGAATTTATATGAACATACAATCATAGCTAGACAAGACGCTTCTCCATCAGAGATTAAACAATTAACTGAAAAGTATTCAAAAATTGTAGAAAAAAATGACGGTGAGGTAGTTAAAACTGAAAATTGGGGCCTTTTAAATTTATCATATTTAATCAAAAAAAATAGAAAAGGAAGTTATATTCATTTTAAAATTAAAGGTGATGGTAAAGTAATCGAACAACTTGAAAAAAATGAGGCTATAGATAAAAAATTATTAAGACATTTAACTGTAAAAGTAAAAAAATTTGATCTAAATACAAATTACTTCTCAAAAAATGAAGATACAGAAAAAATTGATAAAAAAGATAAAACAAAAAATTAGCAATGCCTAAAAAACAAAGTGGAAATAAAAGAAATAAACAAAGTAATTTTGCTAAATTAAGTATCTTTCAACCAAATAGATATAAATTTAAAAAAACTTGCCCACTTTCTGTTAAAGGTGCCCCAAAAGTTGATTATAAAAATATTAAACTCCTTAAAAAATATGTTTCAGAAAATGGTAAAATTCTGCCAACAAGGATTACAAATGTGTCACAAAAGAAACAGAGAGAGTTATCTTTATCGATTAAAAGAGCAAGAAATTTAGCATTGATATAATGAAAGTAATATTATTAGAAAACTTAAAAAGAATTGGTTCTATAGGTGAAATAATAGATGTAAAAAGAGGTTTTGCTAGAAACTTTCTAATTGCAAATAAAAAAGCACTTTATGCTTCAAAAGAAAATATTAAAGAAGTAGAAAAAATAAAAAATGAGCTTTCAAAAAAAGACAACGAAAAAAAACAAGATGCTAAAAAAGTTGCAGAAAAAGTTAATAAAAAAGAATATAGCGTAAAAAAATTAAGCACTGAGAACAATGAGCTATATGGGTCTGTTAAACCAACAGAAATTTCAAAACTAATTTTTGAAGAAAGCAAATTAGATATTAAACCTTCGATGATACAACCTTTAAAAGAGATTAAATCTTTAGGTAAATTCAAGGTAAAGATTTCTTTACACTCTGAAGTTGATGCTGAAATTATTATTAACGTTACATCTGCAGATTCTATTCAATAATTATACAATTTAATCCACAGCTTTATTTTAAATTTTAATTAAAATTATTTTCTATAAAATCATTTTATGGAAAATAATTTAAGTATTGTTAAAAATAATTTTAAAGAATTACCAAACAATGTCGAAGCAGAACAAGCAGTAATTGGTTCTATTTTAGTAACCAACGAAATCTTTGATGATATAAATACTATCGTCTCAAATATAAACTTTTACGATCCTATGCATCAAAAAATTTTTAATGCGATTGAAAGTATGATTTACAAAGGTTTACTTGCAAATCCAATAACTTTGAAAAATTATTTTGAAAAAGAAAAAGATGAGATTGATGTCCCTGAGTATCTTGTAAAAATCACAAAATTTTCTACATCAGCTAGACAGGCTATAGAATACTCAAAGATTATTTATGATATGTTTGTAAGAAGAGAGTTGATTAAAATTTCTGATCAAATAATTGATGATGCAAAAGAAAATGACTTGAATGTAAGTGGCCAGAACATAATTGAGAACTCAGAAAAGCTTCTCTACGATTTAGCTGAAAAAGGAACTTTTAACTCCTCATTGATTAAATTTGATGATGCCATGAAACAAACTATTGAAATGGCCTCAGCTGCATATAAAAATGAAGGTGGTATTGTTGGTGTACCAACTGGACTTCGAGATCTTGATGACAAACTTGGGGGACTTCACCAATCAGATTTGATAATAATTGCTGGAAGACCCTCTATGGGTAAGACTTCTCTTGCAACAAACATTGCTTTTAATGCGGCACAAAATATTCAAGAGAGTGGTAAAAAATCATCAGTAGCTTTTTTTTCTTTAGAAATGTCATCAGAACAACTTTCAACAAGAATTATTTCTGAACAAGCAAGAATTGGCTCTAATGATATTAGACGGGGCAGAATTTCAGATGAACAATTCGATCAATTTTTAGAAACATCAAAGAATATTTCTGAACTTCCTTTGTTTATAGATGAAACTCCAGCGATAAGTATTGCAGCAATGAGTAATAGAGCAAGACGAATTAAAAGATTACACGGTTTAGACTTAATAGTTGTTGACTACATACAATTGATGAAAGGTTCTTTAAATAATAAAGATGGAAGAGTTCAGGAAATATCTCAAATTACTCAAGGGTTAAAAGCTATTGCGAAAGAATTAGGTGTGCCAGTTCTTGCATTATCTCAATTATCAAGGCAAGTTGAGCAAAGAGATGATCATAAACCACAACTATCAGATTTAAGAGAATCTGGCTCAATAGAGCAAGATGCAGATGTAGTAATGTTTGTTTACAGAGAAGGCTATTATCTGCAAAGAAAAGAGCCAAGGGAAGCAACAGTGGAACATGCTGAATGGCAGGCAAAGATGAATGAGGTTGCACATTTGGCTGAAATTATCATTGGGAAACAACGACACGGCCCAATTGGTAAAGTAACTCTAGAGTTTGAGGAAAGATTTACAAAATTTAAAGATACTCAAAATAATTAATTTACAATATATTGGATAAATGATTGATCATTTATACCAAAATACAATCTTAAAAAATCCTAAATCTATCCTAATCATTTTATTAATCGCTTTAATTAGTTTTGGATATTACTCTAAAGATTTTAGGCTTGATGCATCATCTGAAACTCTGTTAATCGAAGGTGATCCTGATCTTAAATACTTAAAAGAAGTAACAAATAGATATGGTTCAAAGGAATTTCTTGTTTTAACACATACACCTAATGATGGAATGGTGACCGACAGTGCTATTAATAATCTCCTTAGTTTAAAATATAAACTCCAAAGTTTAGATTGGGTACATAGTGTTATTACGCTTTTGGATATACCTTTATTAGATAATTCTGATGCACCTCTTCAGGAAAGACTTTTAAATTTTAAAACACTTAAAGATGAAGATGTTGATAAAGAGAGAGGCTTTAGAGAAATTTTAGCAAGTCCAGTTTTTAGAAATTTTGTTATTAGTGAAGATGGCAAGACAAGTGGGATAATCGTAAACATTAAAGAAAATCAAAAATTGGAAGATATTGAAAGTATGTCAGATAAGGAAATACAAATATTTAAAGATCAAATAAAAAAAAATAATCATAATAATATCTTAGAAATTAGAGAAGTGATCAAAAGTTACGATGACATAGGAAAGATTTATTTAGGCGGAATACCAATGATTGCTGATGACATGATGACTTTTATTAAAAGTGATATCATTGTTTTTGGTTTAGGTGTACTTGCATTTATTATTGTAACCTTATGGTTTGTTTTTAGAAATTTGATTTGGGTATTAGTTCCAATAAGTAGTTGTTTCTTTTCTGTTATAATTATGATGGGTCTTTTAGGCATCATCGGCTGGAAAGTCACTGTAATTTCGTCAAACTTTATTGCACTGATGTTAATTTTAACTATGGCTATGAATATTCATATGAGCACAAGATTTATACAATTAAGAAAGATTTATCCGAACAAAAATAATAGTGAAATAATCTCTTTAACTACAAAAAAAATGTTCTGGCCAATCCTTTATACTGCTTTAACAACTATTATTGCTTTTTTATCTTTGATTTTTAGTGAAATTAAACCAGTTATAGATTTTGGTTTGATGATGACTTTTGGATTAATAACATCATTTGTTATTACTTTTACCCTGCTTCCAAGTTTATTAAGTTTTTTAAAAGATAATAGAACTTTTTTAAAAGAGGAAGTTGACTCCAAAATAACTTCTTTTTTAGGAAAAGTTTCTATTAATTTTAAAAATCAAGTTTTTATAATAACTGGGATAGTAATTATTTTAAGTATAATTGGAATAAGCAAATTAGAAGTTGAAAATAGTTTTATAAATTACTTTAGTAAAAAAACAGAAATTTACAAAGGCATGAAATTAATTGATGAAAAATTGGGTGGAACAACACCCCTGGAAGTAATTTTAAAGTTTCCTAAAAAAAATGAGGAAAAATTAGAGGGCGATGATGATTTTGAAGATTGGGGTGATGAAGAAAAAAATGATGAGAAGTACTGGTTTACAAAAGATAAGATAGAGACGATATCTAAAATACATAACTATCTTGATAGTCTTCCTGAGATAGGAAAAGTTTTATCCTTTTCATCAATAGTTGATGTTGCAACTCAATTAAATAATAATAAACCTCTTGGGACTTTAGAGATGGGTGTTTTGTATACCAAAATTCCAGATAATATTAAAACTGAGATAGTTGACCCTTATATTTCAATAAAAGATAACGAAGCTCGAATAAGTCTAAGAATAATTGACTCTCAAAAAGATCTTAAAAGAAATGATCTAATCAAAAAAATAAACCATGATTTGCAAAATGAATTCGGATTAAACAAAGATAGATACAAATTAGCTGGAGTGATGATCTTATTTAATAATTTATTACAAAGTTTGTTTAAATCTCAAATTCTTACTCTGGGACTTGTCATGCTGGGTATTTTTGGAATGTTTGTTATTTTATTTAAAAACATAAAATTATCTTTAATTGGAGTTGTTCCAAACTTTATTGCAGCATTCTTTATTTTAGGAATAATAGGTATGCTTGAAATCCCTTTAGATATGATGACTATCACAATTGCTGCTATTACAATTGGTATAGCTGTTGACAACAGCATACACTATATTTACAGATTTAAAGAGGAGTTCAACAAAATTAATGACTATAAAAAAACGTTAAAAACTTGTCATTCAACAGTTGGTGTTGCAATACTAAATACTTCTATAACAATAGTATTTGGTTTTTCTATTTTAGTTTTATCTAAATTCATACCTACAATCTATTTTGGAATTTTCACAGGATTAGCGATGTTATTTGCAATGATTTCTGTTTTAACTTTACTTCCATCCTTAATATTAGTTTTTAAGCCATTTGGAAAATAAGAATATATGTTTGAAATAACTCTAGAATTTTTTGGAGAAATTTTTAATTTAATTTCTGCCATTGATTTAATCTATATATTAATAACTATTCTTTCACTAATAAAGTGCTACAGGAAAGGGTTTGTCTTGAGTATACTTTCAATGTCAAAGTGGTTATTAGCATATATTGCAACATTGATACTATTTCCAAGATTAAAACCATATGTCAAAAATATTATAGATAGTGAATATGTGCTTGATGTAGGACTTGGAATAACAATTTTTGTTATAGTAATTTTTTTAATATTGTTGATTAATAAAGGCATAAGTAGAGCAATCAAATATACTGGTATAGGAAGTTTAGATACTGTTTTTGGATTCTTTTTTGGATTTATTCGAGCGTATATAATCTCCATATGTATATTTTCAGGAGTGCATATTGTGTATAATTATGACAAATGGCCAATAAATTTAAACAAATCATACACCTTTCCATATCTCGAAAAAGGTAGTAATTACTTATTGAAAGTTTTTCCAAATGAAAAAACATATAAAGAATCTAAAGAAAAAATTGAAGATTTATAATCCAAAATTGAATGAGGAGTGTGGTGTATTTGGGATTGCCAATGTAAAAGATGCTTCGGCTTTAACCGCTCTTGGGCTACACTCTCTACAACATAGAGGGCAAGAGGGCTGTGGAATAGTAACATTTGATGGAGAAAGATATTACTCGGAGAAAAGATTTGGGTTAGTTGGTGACAACTTTAATAAAGAAAAAGTCCTAGATAACCTTAAAGGAAATTTTGCAATTGGTCATAATCGATACAGCACAACTGGAAATAATACATTAAGAAACATTCAGCCTTTCTTTGCAGATACCAATGCTGGTGGGATTGGGGTTGCACATAATGGAAACTTAACAAATTCAATTTACTTAAGAAATAAACTTGTTGAAGAGGGAGCAATTTTCTACACAACCTCAGACACTGAAACAATTGTTCAACTTATTGCAAAATCAAAAAGATTGAAAACTATTGATAAAATAATAGATGCGATATTTCAAATTCAAGGTGGATATGCCCTTGTGATGTTAACTCAAAATTTACTGGTAGGAGTTAGGGATCCTTATGGGATTAGACCTCTAGTTATAGGAAAATTAAAAAATAGTTACGTTCTAGCATCTGAGACCTGTGCGTTAGATATTATTGGCGCAAAATTTATTAGAGAGGTTGATAATGGTGAAATTGTTTTAATTGAAAATGATAAATTAAAAAGTATAAAACCTTTTCCAATTAAAAAAATCAGACCTTGCGTTTTTGAATACATTTATTTTGCAAGACCAGATAGCATTCTTAATGGAAAAACTGCATATGAACACCGTAAAAATTTAGGTAAAGAATTGGCAAAAGAAAACGATATAAATGCTGATATTATTGTTCCAGTGCCAGACTCTGGGAACGCTGCAGCTTTGGGTTTTGCACAGCACTTAAATAAAAATTATGAACATGGATTAATTAGAAATCATTATGTTGGACGAACCTTTATAGAACCAAGTCAAAAAATAAGAAGTTTGGGGGTTAAACTAAAATTAAATGCAAATCAAACAACAATTGAAAATAAAAAGATTATTCTTGTTGATGATTCTTTGGTGAGAGGTACGACATCTCATAAAATTGTTAAAATGCTTTACGATGCGGGAGCAAAAGAAGTTCATGTTAGAATTGCTTGTCCTGAAATTAAACACCCAGATTTCTATGGGGTTGATACACCAACGAAAAAAGAATTGTTAGCTGCAAATAAAAATAATGATGAAATCTGTGAATATATTGGTGCTAAATCATTAAAATTTTTATCTATTCAAGGCATGTATAAAGCTATTGGATTTGATAAAAGAAATGAAAATTATCCACAATTAACTGATCATTATTTCACTGGAGATTACCCTGTAAAACCTATAGATGAATTAGGTGACAGTAAAATAACTCAACTTTCTTTACTGAGCACAGCATCTAATAATTAACTTATGAAAAAAGTAAGTTTTACAGAAATGAAAAATGGAACCAAAGAAGATTATCTCTTTCTTGATAAACATGAAAAAGATTTTGCAAGTAAAACAGCTGATAGAATTTTAAAATTTATGGCTGGTCTCACTGAAACTTTAGAAGGTTACCAAGTTTCAAGGCTAGAACATTCGCTTCAAAGCGCATCAAGAGCTTATAGGAATGGAGAAAGTGATGAAATGGTCGTAGCTGCTTTATTGCATGATATTGGTGACGAGCTAGCCCCAATGAACCATTCAGAATATGCTGCAGCGATACTTAAACCATATGTTTCAGAAAAAACTCATTGGATTGTTGAGAAACATGGTGAGTTTCAGATGTATTACTACGCTCACCATTTAGGTGGAAACAAAAATAAAAGAGACGAATATAGAAATCATAAATATTATCAGGACACAGTAGATTTTTGTGAAAAATATGATCAAAACTCATTTGATCCAAATTATAAATCGTTACCACTAGATTTCTTTAAACCCTTTGTAAAAAAAGTTTTTTCAAGAAAACCTTACTCTTCACTGTAAAATTTTATAGGCTATATTCTCAAAGATGACTATTTCTAAAGAACAAATAATTAAATACTTTAAATCTGGAATAAAAGAAAAAAAAGATTTCAAGATTGGTATTGAACATGAGAAATTTTTATTTGATAGCAAAAACAACAAAAGAATTGATTACTCAAAAGTAAAGGAAATGTTTTCAGCACTTAATGAATTTGGTTGGAGTCCAATTAAAGAAGGTAAAAATATTGTTGGTTTAAACAAAGGAGGTAAAAACATTACTCTCGAACCAGGTAACCAAATTGAACTATCTGGAGAAAAACTTAATAATATTCACGAGGCATGCGCTGAGTCTTATGATTATTTGTTTGAACTTAAACAAGTCACAAAAAAACTTAACATAAAGATTGTAAGCACAGGTTTTGATCCTATTTCAAAGCTTGAAGAAATCCCTAATAATCCCAAACAAAGATACGAACTAATGACTAAAGATATGCCATTAGGAGGAGAATTAAGTCTAGATATGATGTATAGGACTTGTGGTACTCAATTAAACATTGATTATTCTTCAGAGGAAGATTTTTTTAAAAAATTTAAAATAGTAAATTCAATAGTTCCAATCTCAATTGCTTTATTTGCTAATTCTTCAATAGTTGAAAAAAAAAAGAGCAATTACTTATCTTATAGATCCAAAGTATGGCAAAATACTTCGCGTGGAGGGCTTCCAAAATTATTTTTCGAAAATTTAAATTTTGAAAAATATGCTGATTTTATAATCGATTTCCCAATTTTATTTATACAAGATAAACAAAATTATTTGTCAGGAAATAAATACACTTTTAAGGATTTTATGAATGGTAAGATAGGTGAAATAAAAAATCGTCTTCCGACTGAGAGTGATTTATCATTACACTTAAGTACAATATTTACTGAAAATAGATTGAAAAAATATATTGAATTAAGGTCAATGGATACATGTGGATGGGATTGTCTTTGTGCTGGGCCTGCATTTTTTATTGGTTTGTTATATGGGAATTTAGAAGAAGTTTATAATTTAATTTCCTTATGGGATAAAGATAAAATAATTAATGCTTATCTAGATGCTCCTCAAAAGGGTTTTAATACTCAATTGATGGGTAAAGACCTTTTTTACTGGGCTTCAACTTTGCTAGAAATCTCAAGAAAAGGATTGAATAATAGAGATATACTAAATAAAAGCGGAAAAAATGAAACTTTGTTTTTAAATCATTTGCAAAAAGTTATTGATAATAAAACTACGAATGCAGATCATATGATTGATAAATTTTCTAAAAATGAAGATTTAAAAGATTTGTATGACAAATAAAATTGTTGCTATACAAGGAAATCACCCTTCTAAACTAAATCCAAAAACAGATACAAGTGTTTTTTTAGCCAATGAAATTCAAAAAAAGAAATATAGAATTTTTTATTATGATCCTAAAGATTTATCTATTGTAGATTCAAAAGTTATAGCAAAAGGTTTTTTTATTAAGTTTAATTATAATGATAAAAAATTTTACAAAATCTTAAAAAAACAAAAGTTAAATCTTATCAAATGTAAATATATCTTAATAAGACAGGATCCTCCTTTTAATCTAGAATATATATCTACAACTTTTATTCTTGAGACAATTAAGGACAAAGTAAAAATTATAAACAATCCCACCTCAATCAGAAATATTTCTGAAAAACTTTATTCAGTCAAATATCTAAGATTTATGCCTGATACAATTTTTACTCAAAATATTAATGAAATTAAAAATTTTTTTAAAAAGAATAAAAGTGTAATTTTAAAACCTATCCACAGCTTTAGTGGAAACGATATTCATTTACTTAATAAATTTAAATTAAACTTTGTAAAAAAATTTATTAAAAAACATGATCATATAATGTGTCAAAAATATCTACCTAAAATTAGCAAAGGGGATAAGAGAGTATTTTTGATTAATGGAAAAATATGTGGTGTGATTTCTAGAGTACCTAAAAAAGGATCATTTCTAAGTAATATGAGTAAAGGAGCAGCACCAATAAATATTCAATTAACAAAATTAGAAAAAAGAATATCAAATATAATTGCAAAAGATTTAAAGAAAGAAAAAATTTATTTTGCTGGGATCGATTTTATCGATCAAAAACTAAATGGTGATATCAATGTTACATCTCCAACTGGATTAAAAACTTTATTCGATATATCTAAGATTAATCTTGCCAAAATTTTTTGGAAAGATTTAAAAGTATGAAAAATTTAACAGATCAGCAAAAAGGATCACTGCTTGCTTTCGTAGCTGTAATGTTTATTACACCTGACTCTTTATTTATCAGACTTTCTAATATCGATACTTGGGGTCTTGTTTTTTATCGTGGAATAATTCCATTCTTAACAGTTTTTTTTGGAATGCTATTAATTTATAAATTAAATTTTTTTAAAATACTTTTTACAAGTGGTTATCATGGTATAATTTACGTGGCTACTTTTAGTATTACAAACATTACATTTGTAGTCTCTATTCAAAATACAAATGTAGCAAATACTTTAGTAATGATAGCAACCGCACCAATGTTATCAGCAATACTTGGTGCCATCGTTTTAAAGGAACCCCCTGACAAAAAAACTTGGCTTTCAATAATTGTTACTTTTTTTGCAATTATCTATATTTTTTTCGATTCTCTTAAATTAGGTAACTTTTATGGAGATATCTTAGGATTTATCACTGCAATTGGTCTTGCCGTAGGTGCTATTACAATCAGATCTGCAAAATCCAAAAATTTAGTTCCAGCAGCAGTAGTAGGCAAACTATTTGTTGCCACTTTCGCTTTATTCTTTATTGAGAGTTTTGCTCTTTTAGAAAAAGACCTGATTATAGTGCCTTTAATGTGCATTTTGTGTGTTGCTATACCTTTTGTCTTAGTGACTATTGCTCCAAGGTTTATCCCCGCTGCAGAGGTTAACTTGTTTTTTTTGCTAGAAACCATAATAGGTCCTATTTGGGTTTGGTTGATTATTAAAGAACAACCAAGTATTGAAACTCTTTATGGTGGGATTGTTATTATAACGACCATTGCAATTCACTCTTTTTTAAAGCTTAAAAATTCTTAAGCTTGTCACAATTAAGACTTGATTTAATAATACATCGCGAATACTTACGGCTGATTTTATGGATAAAGTTTTAAAAAATTCGTGGGCTCTATTTTTGGGCATGGGATGCATAATGATGGCCTATGGTTTTCAAGGATCTTTACTTGGAGTTAGAGCTGTCCAAGAAGAATTTAGTCTTACTTCCACCGGCTTTATGATGTCAGGATATTTTGTTGGTTATTTCATAGGAGCTGCAACTATACCAAAAATTATTTCCAGAGTTGGACATATAAGAGTTTTTGCTGCATTTGCTTCTTTAGCATCATTAATAATTTTAATTCATTCAATATTAGTAAATCCTTTTATATGGTTTTTACTCAGAGTGCTTACTGGAATAAGTATGGTTTGTATTTACACTGTTGCAGAGAGTTGGCTAAACGATAGATCAAGTAACAAAAATAGAGGAAGTGTTTTATCTGTTTATATGGTCGTTCTTTATGGAACAATGGGAATTGGAATGTTCTTGCTTAATTTTAGTAGTCCTAAAAATTTTCAACCATTTATTTTAGTTTCTGTAATTACTTCAGCAGCACTGATTCCTATTTTGCTAACTAAAAAAAAACCACCTACTTTTAAAAGTATTAAAGCTATGAACCTTAAAGAACTTTATCATGCTTCTCCATTTGGTATGGTAAGTTCTCTTTTTTATGGGACTATTCAATCTGCATTGTTTACTTTATTGGCTGTTTATGCAACATCAATGAATTTTACTATACTAGAAATTTCAATTGTGACTTTCCTTTTAGCAGTCTCAGGAGCAATAGCTCAATTTCCAATAGGAAAAATATCCGATATGTATGATAGAAGAAAAGTTATTGTTTTTAGCACGTTTGGTGCTGCAATGTTTTCAATTTTTGCAATATTGGTATCAAGACAAATGTATTTACCTGGAAGCCTTGCAACTAGCAAAACATGGTTTTACGTTTTTTTTATTTTATTTTCTTTTTGTAGCTTGCCTATGTTTTCATTAATTTTAGCTCATACGAATGACTACATATCAAAAGATAAATTTGTTGCTGCTGGTGCAGGACTACAGTTTGCATTTGGATTAGGTGCTATGAGTGGGCCATTTTTGTGCTCAATATTTATGGACTTAGTCGGATCAAATGGATTTTTTATATTTTTATTTTTCTTTCATTGCGTTATAGGTTTTTTTGGTATTTATCGAATGAAAGTAAGACAGAGTGTTGATAACCCCGATTCCCAATTTGTTGCTATGCCACAAACAATTACTCCAGCTGGAATAGAGTTAAATCCAATAACGGAACATATTGAAGAACCCTACTCAGACAAAGTAAAAGAAATATTAGAGAGAAAAGGTGTTAAATATAAAAAAGATGAAGATCAAATGAAAGCTTAGTTTAGGTTTTCAATATATTTAGACATTTTATTTAAAACACCTCTTTTCGAAAGTTTGTCAGTTCTAATTAAAATTGCATCTTTGACTTTAACAAGTGGACTATTTTTTCTTGTTTTATCCATTTTTGTTCTATTTTTTAAGGATTTTTTTACTTCTTTTAATGGCACTGACTTTTTTAAATCTAACCATCTTCTGTAACTAGAAACACTTAAATTACATTTGAAATAAAAAGCTAGGTCGTATTTTGGATTTTTAGCCAATATTTTACTTGCTATATCTCTACCCTCTATACAAATCTTTTTATTCTTTTTGATCAATGCCTTTTGAAATGTATTTATTATTTTCCGGATATTTCTATTTTTAGCTAAAATAGCAACATGGTTACTAATTTGTTGTGAGTGTAAATTTAATTTAACTATTTTTTTATAGGAAATACTTTTAAATCTTTTTTTTAAGAAATTAACAATATCTTTGGGATTATTTTTGATTATTTCTTTACTTGCATATCTATACAATAATCCTGAATTGATAAGTAACAGTTTATATTTTCTAGAGATGAGCTTTGCTGCAGTACTTTTTCCACTGGCTGACTCCCCGTCACAAGCAATTATTAATTTTTTAAATTTTTTCATGCAACTTTAATAATATTTACGTTCGATTTATGCAAAAAGATTATGAATTTTGTTATTTTTAACAAGTATTAATCACTTACAGGTTGAAACTCAAAATAAGCACTAAAGAGCTAAAGCGAAGATTGAAACATTGAAAAAATATAAAATATTTGTTCTTATACACGAATAAAAAAATGCCTAAAAAAAAAATTAAACAAAAAAAAATAAAAAAAAAAATTGGGGTTGCGAAGATCGCTAATTTTTCTACTAAATCCTTTTTAAGTAATGCAATTTCTAATTACAAAAAAAACAAAGAAATTAATAAAATCAAAGCTATTAAATTAGAAAAACTACAAGAAAAAAATCAAATCCTTAAAGAAAGAAAAGATCTTAAAATTTGGGAAGAAAGACTCATTAAAGAAAGCAATAAATTAAAATTTAATGAAGATGAATTAAGATTGAAAGAAAAAGAAATTAAGATTAAAGAGGACGCTCAAAAGTTAGAGTCAACTAGATTAATGAAAAAAGATGAAGAGTTAGTACTTATAAGTAAAGAACTAAGAGCTAAAGAGAAAGAACTAAAATTAAGAGAAGAGTCTCAAAATAGAAAAGATATTGATTTAAAGGTTCGAGAAGAAGAGCAAAAAAACTTTGAACTTAAAGAAAAAAGAAGAAAAGAAAGAGCCTTAAAAATGATTAAAGAAGAAGAAGAAAAACAAAAAGAACTTGAGTATATTAAAATAAAAGAATGGGAAGAAAAATTTGATAGAGAACAAAAAGCAAAAGAACATAGAGAAAATTTAAGAGAAGAGAGATTAAGACAAAGAGAATTAGAAAAACTTAAATCATTCGAAAAAACTGAAAATCCTGTTGACAAAAATCTTTCCTCAGGATTAGAAAAATTTGAAGTAGATGTTACAAAAGAAAATTAATTTTTCTGAATAGGAAAATAATCTTTTAAATCACCTTCCCTATAAACATCAGCTGTACAACAATGAATACCGCCGCCAAAGGCATAAGCATCTCTTAATTCGACAGGAACAACTTCCATTCCTAATTTATCTAATTGTTCAGCTTGGTAAATTTCACTTTTTTCGACGCAAACTGTTTTTGGATCAAGAACTAAAACATTCATAGATAACCATACTGATGAGTAACAAAGTGGTGGTGGTTCATTATGTGCTGGCTGAGCGCTATCAATTATTTTCCATCCATTGTCCTCAAATAGTTTTCTTTGTTCTTTTGGTAGTCTTCTTTGAGGATTATTTATAATTAAACCTTCTTTAATGGGTGTAAAAGTTGCATCAATATGAATTGGATATGGATCACCTGGAAAATTTACAGCATGAACTCTATGATCTTTAAAATGTCTTCTTAACCAATCAATTCCTTTTAAATTTGTTGTAAAACCATGTTGTACAATTAAGTCCTTTCCGAACCTCAAAACATCTGCAGCATCAAATAAAGGTTCCTCTTCTGTTGTTACAAAGAATTTTTCTTCAGTCCATTTAAGTCTTTTTTGAATACCGATCTTGTCTGACAAATAATCTTCACGATAATCTGCGTCTGTTAATCTTGGTTTTGGTGCAGTTTCATGACGCATATTCTTGTCTATTTCAAAATATTTTTTAATCAGCGGTCTATAATTTAGATATTCAAACCATCTACATCTATAGCTCATTGTTGCTTCAAGCATTTCATTTCCAACTGTAAGTATAATATCTCTAGCTGGCATACATCCAAACATACTATCAACCTTCCAATCGGGAGTAGAAATTTTTTGATTATGATTTAGTGGAACTGGTCGGTCAACTTTAATGCCTCTTTTTTCCAAGATTGAAGCAAAATTATTTAATAACTCATTTGCTTTATCAACTGTATCTTTAGTACGAGGTCCATGAGAACCTTTCATATCTGAGTCTTCTGGTACTTTAGCATCTAAAGCAGGTTCTGGTGCAGGTATACAACAACCGTCTGCTTTTCCAACTATAACATGTTTAAGTGGATCCCATTCGTTCCAACTATTTACAATAACTTTGTCCTTACTCATGTTTCAAGATTAATTTAAAGCTATAAATCTTTTATTCCATCGCATTAACAAACTGTAATAAATTAATGAAATAAATAGAAAAAATCCTCCGACTATAGTGTAAGTATCAGGCACTTCATTTATGCCTAAGATAGGTAACCAAACCCAAAAAATTCCACCAATAACTTCAGTCAATGATAGTAATGTTAATTCTGCAGCAGGAATAGCTTTCGAACCAATAGAATATAAAATTAGCCCTAAACAAACTAATGTTCCATGTAAGGAAAATAATGCTCCATTATAACTTGTTGAAAAGAATACTTGTTTAGTGCTCAAAAGCATTATAGCTGCAAAAACAAAACAAAAAAAACCTGAAAAAGCAACAGTTGTAAACTTTGGGGTTTGTGTTCTCCACCTAAGAGTTACAGAAAAAATAGAAAATCCAATTGATGAAAGCATTCCAAAAATAAAACCAACGAGAGAATTTGATCCAGTACTTCCAAACGCCATAATTATAATTCCTATCGTTGCAATAAAAATAGATATCCAAACATTTAATGAAATTTTTTCTTTGAGAAATAAAAAAGCAAGAAGTGCAGTAAAAAAAGGCATTGCTGCCAAGCAAAGCAAAGTGATTGCAGCTGACGCATTGGTAATTGAGTAAATAAAACTTATCATCGCAATTCCTAATCCGGTTCCACCAATAATTCCTGAGTATCCCATTTTTAAATAATTTTTATAAAATTTGATCCCCTCCTCAAAATAAAGATAAAGATTTAAAAGAATAAAAATTGTTAACCCTCTACCAAAAATATACTGCCATGGTACCTGGTTAGGATTATCCATATATCTCACAACAAGAGGGCCAAAAGACCATAAAATTCCTGCGAACAAAACTACTGGAACTGCGATTTTTGGATTTTTTAATTCAAGCATCTGGGAAGATTAAATCTAAAAATTTATAACTACAACAAAAATGAGATAGCTTTAATCTTAAATTTAACTTTTCCATTTAAAGTTGTGTTCAGCCTATTTCTATTCTTGAATGGTTTTTATTTGTCATGTAATTAAAATTAATATGGATTTAGAAGTGCTAAGTATTGCTGCAAACACAGATAACAATCGAAATATTGAGAACCGGACACATGTCTCAAAGTTAAAAAATTCAGTGTGTGGGGATGAAATGCAAATAGAGCTTATATTAAAAAACGAAAAAATTTTAGACTTTGGTTATCAAGGTAAATCTTGTGTATACTGCCAGGCATCAGCCAGTTTATTATCGAAAATTTCTATAAATAACCAAAAAGAAAAAATTAACGATTTATGTGATAAAGCTGAATTATATTTTAATGATGATGTGAAAATTATAGATAAAAAATGGAATTCTTTGAAAAAATTGATTAAGAAGAAAAATATCAATAAAAAAGATTGTATATTGTTACCTTTCAAAACTTTAAAAAAGATAGTATCAAGTTAAATTATGGGTAATTTTAAACAATCTTTTTTAGCTGGTTTATTTTCAATAATTACAATAGGAATTTTAACATTCCTTACTTATAGAACTGAGTTTGGGATCTTTCTATTAGCCTCATTTGGATCATCTATGGTTTTACTTTATGGATATCCTGAAAGTCCATTTGCCCAACCAAAAAATGTTTTTTTCGGTCATTTAGTTACTGCCATCGTAGGTTTACTTTTTTTAAACTTTGTTCCATTGCCAATCTTTTTAACTATACCATTGGCAGTAGGAGTTGGGGTTGGATTAATGATCCTATTAAATGTTACTCACCCACCTGCAGGTGGTAATCCAATAATAGTTATTATTGGTAGTGTCTCTTTTGATTACTTGCTAAGTCCTGTAATATCAGGATCAGTTATAATTATTATTTTTGCAATAATTATTAACAAATTTATTTTGAAAAAATCTTATCCAAGCCAAAAATAATTTTTTATGAAATTATAAAATTATTTTCAATAAGTAGACCTATTAATATTCCTATTGCTAACGCTATAATTAATTTCTTCTTATTCACTTTTTTAGTACTGGAGATTTTACACCTTTAACACCTGATGAAGATAATTTTGATTTCATACTTTGCTTAAGATTTTCCCAAAGCTTAGCCATTCCTAAAGGTTCATAAATCATAAATACTATCATCAATAGGCCAAATATTACCTGTTCGATTGATGAAATAATTGTAGCATCAATAGCTCCGTGAAATACATTGTTTCCTATAGCATTTAAAAGAACTGGAAAAAGCAAAATAAATGCTGCCCCTATAAAAGCACCATTAATAGTCCCAAGTCCGCCAAGAATGCACATGAATAAAATTTTAAAAGATAACTTAATATCGAAAGCAACTGGCTCTAAAGATTTTAGATAACAAAATGCAAAAAGAGCACCAGCTACACCACAATAAAATGCACTAATAGCAAATGCTTGAACTTTAGTTCTTAATAATGAAACTCCCATGGACTCAGCAGCAATATCCATATCTCTAACTGCCATCCAATTTCTGCCTGTACTTCCTCTTGCCATATTCATAGCTAATAAAGTTAAAATTGTGGTAACAGCTAAACATACAAAATACATAGCTAATGGTGTTGTAAATGGTTTTCCTAAAATAACTATATCTTGTGCAGTTATAATCCCTGATGAGTCATAGTTTTTAAACCATCCAAATTTATCTATCATCCATATAATAAAAAACTGTGAGGCTAATGTTGCTACCATAAGATAAATTCCTCTAACTTTTAAACTTGGTAAACCAAACAAAATTCCAAAAGCTGCAGCAATTAAACCCGAAACTATTAGTGAGCCAACGAAACCAAGATCAGGCACTCGTAAAATAAGGTTAAACATAGCAAAAGCACCTGCAGCCATAAATCCAGCAGCACCCAAAGCTAATTGACCCGTATAGCCCATTACAATTTGTTGTCCTATAGTAGCTAAAGCCAAGCAAAGCCAAGGGATTAATATAGAGGTGTACCAATATTCTGTTTTAATAAATGTCGGTATTATTAATACACTTAAAACCATACAAACAGCTAAGTTGATCAGGTCTTTTTTTGTGTAAGTCATAAAAATTGGTTTCATAAATTAAACTCTCCTAATAATTTTTTCTCCAAATAAACCTTCCGGTCTATATAATAAAAAGAAAATCGCTAATACATATGGCGCCCATCCCTCAATGGCACCTCCAAAAAACGGTCCGATATAAACCTCTAATATTTTTTCTACTGCACCAATAATTAAACCACCAATAATTGCCCCTGGAATAGAGGAAAAACCACCAATAATTAAAACCGGCAAAGCTTTTAATGCAAGATCAACAAGAGCAAATTGAACACCAGCTCTAGCTCCCCACATACATCCTGCAACTAAAGCTACCACACCTGCAGCAGACCAAACTAATAACATTATATGTTTTAAAGGAATTCCTATAGAGCTTGCTGCACCTGCATCATCTGCAACAGCTCTCAAACCTAATCCAATTTTTGTGTATTTAAATAATAAAAACAGACCAATAATCATTATTGCTGCAACTACCCCAGCAGTAATATCAAGTGCGCTAATAAATAATTTTAAATTATCTGCAATCCATGGCACTGGAAAATCTCCTATGCCTAAATCTAATCTTCTTACTTCCACTCCCCATGCTGCTTGAGCAAGTCCTTCTAAAACATATCCTAAGCCAATTGTGGCCATTAATACTGTATCTTCGCTGGCATTCATTAAAGGTCTTAAAACCAATCTCTCAGTACATAAACCAACCACTACCATCAAAAGGGCTGCTAAAATAAAAGCGAGTACAAAAGGTATATTGAAATCTTGCATGAAACCACAGAAAGCAAGAACTGAGAAAAAAACCATGGCTCCTTGTGAAAAGTTAAATGTTGCTGACGCTTTAAAAATAAGAACAAAGCCTAGAGCAACTAAAGAATACATTGTGCCAGCAAGTAGACCGCCAACCAGAACTTCCATAAAAAATAGTAATTCATTTGCCATATTATAATCCTAGTGTTCTACTCCTAAGTAAGCATCTATTACTTTTTGGTTTGACATTATTTCATCTGGTGTTCCATCACCAATAACCTTGCCATAATCAAGTACAACCACTCTATCAGATATATCCATTACCACTCCCATATCATGCTCGATTAAAACCATTGTTGTGCCAAGTTCATCATTTACCTTTAAAATAAATCTACACATATCTCTTTTTTCTTCGACATTCATCCCTGCCATCGGCTCATCCAATAAAATTATTGAAGAGTCGGTTGCAAGAGCTCGACCTAACTCAACTTTTTTTTGTAACCCATAAGGAAGTTTTCCAACAGGAGTATCTTTAATGTCTTCTATCTCTAAAAAACTTATTATTTCTTCTGATCTCTCTCTATTTAATTTTTCCTCTTTTTTTACTTTTGGAAGTTGTAAAGCTACCTCAAGGAAATTTGTTTTTGTGTGAAGTTTTCTACCTACTAGAATATTATCAAGTACTGACATTCTTTTGAAAAGAGCTAAGTTTTGAAATGTTCTAGATAGACCCATTTGAGCCATGATATTCGGGGTTATATTAGGTACTATTTGTCCTCTAAAAGATACAGTTCCTTGTTGAGGCTTATAAATTCCATTAATACAGTTTAACATTGAGCTTTTTCCAGCTCCGTTAGGTCCAATTATTGCTCTAACCTCGTGCTCAAGAACATTAAATGAAGTATCGGTAATAGCCTTAACACCTCCAAAAGCGAGTGAAATATTATTTACCTCTAATATTGGCTTTCCTATTTTAAACTTTCTTTCGTATGCCATATTTAATTTATTTTTTTACTTAAACTTTCTTCTTTAAGAACATCTCTAAAGTTTTTTCTACCTTTTTTTGATATGCCTAAGTATAATTCTTTCACTTTATCATTGTTTAATAAACTTTGCGCAGTCCCCTCGAGCATGACTTTTCCAGTTTCAATGATGTAACCATAATCAGAATTTTTTAATGCAATATTAGTATTCTGTTCAGCAAGCAAAATACTAACTCCTTCTTTTTGATTTAATTCTTTTACAATATTAAAAATTTCAGCAACTAATTGAGGTGCCAAACCCATTGTTGGCTCGTCTAGTAATAACATTTTAGGTTTTGCCATCATTGCTCTTGCAACTGCAATCATTTGTTGTTCTCCGCCTGATGTAAATGCTGCTTGACTTTTTCTTCTTTCTTTAAGTCTTAAAAAATAAGTATAAATTTTCTCTAATTCTTGATCAATATCTCCTTTAGATAATTTTCTTGAATAAGCTCCAGAAATAATATTTTCCTCAACAGTTAAATGACCAAAGCATCTTCTGCCCTCTAATACTTGTACCATTCCAAGACCAACCATTTGAGATGGGTTTTGTTTTTCAATTGAATTTCCATCATAATCGATTGATCCTTTTGTAACTTTGCCTCTTTCGGAGGCTAACATAGTTGAGACAGCTTTTAATGTAGTACTTTTACCTGCTCCATTTGCTCCTAATAACGCAACTACTTTTCCTTTGGGAACTTTTAAAGAAACATCATGTAAAGCTAAAATAACGTTATCATACATTACCTCAATATTTTTTATATCAAGAATGTTTACAGAATTATTACTCATTAATTTTTTTACTTTAAATTTTATTTAAAGGGGGAGTTTAAATTGATTATCTAAACTCCCCCTCCAACAGATATTAATTTATCTCTAAATTAATTATCCACATTTTTTCGGTGTAATGTTGTTTTCTTTAGCAAATTTTGCTGCAGAGTCTTCAACTAAACCTCTAATAAATTTAGGGTCTAATGGAGCTTCCCAACCAGTTACCTGATTGAATTTTTTTCCATCCCACTGCATTACAGCAAATTTACCGGCACCTTCATGGTTTGCACATGAAATAGCAAATGGAGCTAACATTCCTCCAACTCCAAGCTCAGTAAGTCTAGCTTCAGTCATGTTTAAAGCCTCATAACCATCTCTAAACTCAGCACCAGTTACTGCTTTACCAACTTTGTTATGCATCTTTTGAGCATTTTTCAAAGCCTCAATCCACATAACTGCAGCACCCAGTCCTCTATTCCAGTATACTGAACCAATTCTATTTGGATCAGCTAAATTTCCTTTTCCAGAACCATATACTTTGTCTTTGATGTCTTTAACTAATGGATATTCTCCTGGTAAAGCGTTAGCAACAGCATAAGTTCCTATCGCAGCATCACCTGCTGGATACATATCCTCCTCGGCAGCACCGAATGTTACGTACATCATTCTATCCCTTGGGAAATTAATTCTAGCAGCATTAGTCATTGCTGTTGAATTCATTCCAGAACCTGCTCCCCAGAAAGTAACCCAATCAGGATTTTCTCTTCTGATTTGCAGCCACTGAGATTGTTGCTCTAGACCTGGAGGCGGAATTGAAATTTCAACTAATTTCATTCCCCAGTCAGAAGTTATTTTTCTCATTGCCGGTAATGGCTCTCTTCCGTAAGCAGAGTCAATGTGTAAGTGAACGATCTTTTTACCTTTCATCTTATCAATTCCGCCTTCGATCTCAGCCATAAATTTTAATTTAACAGCTATTTGTGACCAGTAGTGACTTGCAGCATTAAATACCCAAGGCCATACTCTTCCATCAGCACCGTCAGTTCTTCCATAACCATATTGAGCTAAAACAACATTGTCTTTTGCCATACGGTTAATAACTGCATATGCTCCTGGTGTTCCTAAAGTATCAAACACGACTATTCTTTGACCATCTTTTTCAAGTAGTCTCTGGTAACACTCAACTGTTTTCACAGCATTGTACTCAGTTTCACATTCTTGCCACGTAAGCATAACTCCATTCACTCCGCCTGTCATATTGACGTAATTCATGTAGTCAATCTGAGCCCCATAGTAACCAGTCCCCATTGCTGAATAAGGTCCAACACGGCTACTAGCTACAGGAAAGTATTGAGTTTCTGCTCCAAATACTTTTTGAGGTAAAGCGAGTGAAGAAAATAAAGCTACTACTACTGTTAAAGTAGATGCTAGCCTTTTTAACATTTTTGTTAACATTTCTACCCCTCTTAATTAAAGTTTAAAAAAATAATTATAAACATATGCAGCAAGATTGTGCAAATTTTAATCATTCCAATTAGCATTAGATCTCTTTTGCACAAACTTATGATAGCTTTTTTACAACCCTTAGATGAAATAAAACTTCAGATTGAAAAAAAATTGATTTTCTTAATTTTTGCTGTTTTGCATTAGGTAAAATTTCTATATTTGTTTGTCTTAGTGTTGATTTGGTAATTTAATTTAATTTCACCTACTCTCTGGCATAAAATAACTTAACATAACTCATCAAATATTGTTTAAACTTTAATTATTCAGCAAATCCTTAACAATTATTATTTTTGCAAAGATTTTTTATGAATTAATTTTTTAAAAAGTCTTACCCATTTCAAAAATAATTCGTTGCTTGAGATCCTAAAATAATGTTAGATGCGATTAATAAATATATAAATATACAGGAGATTAAATGAAGATACTATGCGTATTATATGATGATCCAAAAGGTGGAATGCCAAAATCATATGCACTTTCAGAATTACCTAAGATAGAAAAATATCCAGATGGGATGACTTTGCCATCACCTAAAGGAAGAGACTACACTCCAGGACAATTACTAGGATGTGTATCTGGTGAACTTGGATTAAGAAAATTTTTAGAAAGTAATGGTCATGAGTTAGTTGTGACTAATAGTAAAGATGGGGATGGATGTGAAGCTGACAAACATATTGTTGATGCAGACATTGTAATTTCACAACCGTTCTTTCCATATTATTTAACTAAAGAGAGAATTGCCAAAGCTAAAAATTTAAAAATGGCAATTACAGCAGGTATTGGTTCAGACCATGTTGATTTACAAGCTGCAATGGATAACAAGATTGATGTTGTAGAAGTTACTTATTGTAATTCAAGATCTGTAGCAGAACACATTGTAATGATGATTGTTTCAATGGTAAGAGATTACCACAATCAACATAGAATTGTTAATGAAGGTGGCTGGAATATTGCTGATGCTGTTCAAAGATCATATGATGTTGAAGGTATGCATATTGGAACAGTCGCTGCAGGACGTATTGGTTTGGATGCATTAAGAAAAATGAAACCATTTGATGTTCATTTACACTATTTTGATAGACATAAATTACCTGACTCTGTTGAAAAAGAATTAAACCTTACATTTCATGAGTCTGTGGAGTCGATGGTAAAAGTTTGTGATGTGGTGACAATTAATTGTCCTCTACACCCTGAAACTGAGAACTTATTTGATGAAGCAATGATAAGTAAGATGAAAAAAGGCGCTTATATTGTAAACACTGCTAGAGGAAAAATCTGTAATCGAGATGCTATTGCAAAAGCATTAAAGAGTGGTCAATTAAGTGGTTATGCTGGAGACGTATGGTTTCCTCAACCAGCACCAAATGATCATGTATGGAGAAGTATGCCGCATCATGGTATGACGCCTCATACTTCTGGAACATCTTTAACTGCACAATCAAGATATGCTGATGGTGTAAGAGAAATATTAGAGTGTTTCTTTGAAGGTAAAGAAATAAGAAACCAGTATTTAATTGTTAAAGATGGTCAGCTAGCTGGTATGGGTGCTCACTCATATAGTAAAGGTTCAGCTACTGGTGGATCTGAAGAAGCAGCAAAATACAAAAAAAAATAATTCTCAATTAAATTGTTAAAGGTGGCTACTGAAAAGTAGCTACCTTTAAAATCTGGACTTATCATAACGAATTTGTTTATGATATTTAATGAAATATTTTTTCATAATTTTCTTATTTTTAATTAATATAAATTTTTCATATTCTGCTCAAAAAGATAAGGCATATTTTGCTGGGGGATGTTTTTGGTGTGTTGAGGAGTCATTTGAAAAATTAAAAGGTGTAGAAGAGGTAATTTCTGGTTATTCTGGGGGTATTACTGAAAACCCTACTTACAAAGAAGTTACGTATGGAAATACTGGTCATTTTGAAGTTGTAGAAATAATCTATGATAAAAAAGTTATTTCATTTAAAGAATTATTAGAAAATTTTTGGGTTAATATTGATCCATTTGATGCTTATGGTCAATTTTGTGATAAAGGATATAGTTATAGATCAGTTGCATTTTATCAGAGCGATGAGGAGAAAAGATTAATAGAAAAAGATATCAAAAAATTAGAAAATAAATTCAATAAAAAAGTTGTGACTTACATTAGAAGCTTTAAAAAATTTTACAAAGCTGAGGAATATCATCAAGATTTTTATAAAATTAAGTTTGAGCGATATCTTAGATATAAAAAAGCTTGTGGAAGAGAAGAATTGCTTAAAAGAATCTGGAGTCAGTAAATTTTTATGAAGAATATTATGAATTGGAATTTCGATAACTCTTATTCAAGACTGTCTAATGCTTTTAAAGAACATATTGAACCTATTGCTGTTAAAAATCCAGAATTAGTTTTGATAAATGAAGATTTAGCTAAAGAATTAGACCTGGACTTTTCCAAAATTGATAAAAAAGAATTAGCAGCTTTATTCACTGGGAATATTCTTCCAAAAGGAAGTAATGCCATTGCGCAGGCTTATGCTGGTCACCAGTTTGGGCATTTCACAATGTTAGGAGATGGAAGAGCAGTTTTAATAGGGGAACATTTAACAAGAAATAATAAAAGATACGATATCCAATTTAAGGGTTCTGGAAAAACTGCATTTTCAAGAGATGGTGATGGTAGAGCTGCATTGGGTCCGATGTTAAGGGAGTATATAATTAGCGAAGCTATGCATAAGCTTGGTATTCCTTCAACAAGAAGTTTAGCCGTAGCAAAAACAGGTGAAAACGTAATACGAGATACTCCATTACAAGGTGCTGTTTTAACTAGAATTGCTTTAAGCCATATTCGAGTTGGGACTTTTCAATATATTGCAGCAAGAGAAAAAAAAGATGAGTTAGAAACTTTATTTAATTATGTAATTCATCGACATTACCCAGAGTTAGAGAATTCAAAAAATAAAGCACTAGATCTTTTAACTGTTCTTATAGATAAACAAATTGATCTTGTCATTAACTGGATGCGTGTTGGTTTTATTCATGGTGTTATGAATACTGACAACATGGCTGTTTCTGGTGAAACAATAGATTATGGACCTTGCGCATTTATGGATACATATGATCCAAAGACTGTTTTTAGTTCAATAGATCGATTTGGAAGATATGCTTATTGTAATCAGCCTAATATAACAAAATGGAACTTAGCTAGATTTGCAGAGTGTTTAATACCTCTTATTGATCAAGATGAGAGTAAAGCAATTAAAATAGCTACAGAAACTATTAATTCTTTTGGAAAAAAATATGAAAAAAAATGGTTAGATATGATGCGAAATAAATTAGGTTTACTTGGTAAAGAAGAAAAGGATAAATCTCTTATTCTGGATTTATTAACGTGGATGCATGAAAAAAAAGCAGACTATACAAATACTTTCTGTCATTTAATGGGAATTGAGCCAGAAAAAAACAGGATATACGAGGATATGGAATTTTTAAATTGGAAGCTTAGATGGAAAGAAAGATTAAAAACTTTTAACAATTCACCAAAAAAATATGAAAAATTAATGAGTAGTTTTAATCCACTTGTAATACCTAGAAACCATAAAGTCGAAGAAGTATTAAATGAGGCAAATAAAGGTAATCTTGAGCCATTAAGTTCATTTTTAGAAGTTTTAAGTGATCCATACAACAGGAAGAAAAATATTTCCAAATATCAAATTGTAACAGGTGTTGAAAAAGGATATCAAACTTTTTGTGGAACTTAAATTTGAGATAAATTAAATGCGAAAAGAGTATAAGATTATAATTTCATCTTCATCCCAAAATTTTTTTTTGAGTTTCTACTTACTTTTAAAATATTTCATTAGTAAGAAGTTAAACAGAAAAAAAATTAAAAAAGGAAAGCTTTCAAAAGAATATAAAGAATTTATCCAAAAAAATTTACAAATTGGTGAAGATTGGTTTACACATAATATAAATAATTTGGATTTGATCTTTAAAAAAAAACAACTTTATAACAAAGAATTATCAGTGCTAGAAATTGGAAGTTATGAGGGGAATTCGTCAGTATTTTTTTTAAAATATTTTCCAAAAATTAAATTAACATGTGTCGATACTTTTGAGGGATCAATTGAGCAAGATAATCAAAATTTTGATAAAGTATTTGAAAATTTTAAATTTAATACTAAAAATTACAAAGATCGGGTTGAAGTTTTTAGATTAAAATCTAAAGAATTTTTTAAAGATACCAATAATTCTAATTTTGACTTAATTTATATAGATGGCTCACATTACGCTAAAGATGTTTTTGAAGATGCAACAAATTCCTTCAAAGTTCTTAATAAAAATGGTTATATTATTTTGGATGATTTTCTGTGGGATTTTTATGAAAATATAAATGATAATCCAATAGGTGGGATTAAACTATTTATTAAAAAAAACTTTTTTAAGTTAAAAATAATCTCAATTGGATACCAGATTATTATTCAGAAAATATAATTAAAAAAAATTAATTAGAAAATTTTTTGCATTAAGAGTTTTTTATAACACGTAAGGCTCTGGTCTTGCTTTTGCACCTAATACTCTTTCTACTGCCATATTTGAAATATCAATCGATTGATAAGAGCCTGTTGTAATTAGCTCTGTTAAAGCTCTTCCAATTCCTGGTGCTTGCATTAATCCTCTTCCAGTAAAACCAGTTGCTAAGTATACGTTTTCAAATTTTGGATGTTTTCCTACTACAGCATTATTATCTAATCTATTACAATCATAATAACCTGCCCAACCACCAGTTAATTTCAATTCTTCAAATGCTGGGATTCTTTTAGCTAAAGCAGGCCAAACTAATTCCTCAAAATCGTCCCAGGCTGGTTCGAGATCTGTAGCATCAAAAACTGATTTTGGTGAACCAGCTAAATACTCTTTACCTTCAGGTCTCCAATAAACTCCTGTTGTTAAATCTCCTGTTAATGGCATTTCAGGAATGTGTTTTGGACACTTAACTCTAAAAACTGTATGCTTTTGAGGCTCTACTGGAATATCCTCCAATAATTCCTTTGTCCAACATCCAGCAGCAGATACTATTGTTTTAGCATTTATTTCCGATAAAGATTTAACTTCTCCTTTGATAAATTCTGCTCCTTGCTCTATAGCTTTACTTTTTAATGCTGTATGAAAAAGAAAAGGATCTATCCATCCTTCACTTTTATTATCAGTAAATGTTGCGGTTTCTATTCCTTCTTTATTTATATAAGGAAAAAACTTATCTAACTCAGAACCTTTGATATTCTTTGTTCCAGCGTCACATGCTTTATGATTTTCGAGAGCCCTATATTGTTCCTCTGCATGTTCTGGGCCAAACATTAATAGATATCCATTTGGTACCATGCTTGCAGTAGGATTAGGATTTTTTTCCGTTTTGAGCAACTCTGGTATTTGAAAAATAAATTCTCTTGCAAATTTACCAAGTAAAATATTTTCCGTTTGAAAAAATTGTCTTCTAAAACCGCCAAGAGATAACGGAAAGGAAGCTGATTTATAGGTTGGGTCTCTCTCAATTACTTTAACTTTTCTTCCCTCTTTAGATAGGAAATAAGCAGTTGCTGCACCAATTATTCCCCCACCAACTATAACAACATCATCCATTTAATTTAGCACCATTAAGTTATAGTTAAGAAATAAAGCATAGAAACACCAAAGTAAATATGGAATCATTAAGTAATAACTTACAAAATTGACACGTTTAAATCTAATAATTAGAATAATTATCAAAGTTATCAAAATAACTAAAACGACTAATGCAAAAAATATTTGATGTAATCCAAAAAAAACAATACTCCAAGTTGCATTAAAAACTATATGTATAAAATAAATATAAATTGTATTTATATCTCTTTTTTTACTGTGCCAAAAGAACCAAATAGCTAATGTCATCATTATGTAAAGTGTCGTCCAAACTGGAGCAAATATCCAATCTGGTGGATTATAATTTGATTTAATAAGCCCAGAGTACCAAGGCTCTTTGAGGCTTATAGAGACTAAACCACCGGTAAATGATGCAGAAAAAGTGACAATTGAAAAAAGAATTAATGAATAAAATTTATTTTTTAGCATATTAGTATTATACATCTTTATAATATGAATAAAAAAACTATTTGGATCACAGGTGGTAGCACAGGAATTGGTAAAGCTTTAGCAATAAAATTTGCTAAAGAAGGTTGGAATGTTGCAATATCTGCAAGACGTGAAAATTTACTAAAAGAAACTTGTGGAGAACATGAAAATATTAGTTCTTTTCCACTGGACGTAACTGATAAAAATAAATGTAAAGAAGTTTTTCAAAATATAGTAGATACTTTTAAGAATGTAGATATTTGTTTTTTCTCAACTGGTACATGGGATCCAAAGAAAGAAAAAGATATTGATGTTGAACAAATTGAAAATGTATTTAAAGTAAATTTTTTTGGAACATTAAATAGTGTTAAAGCTGTAGAGAAATATTTTAAAGATAAAAAAAGTGGAACTATCACAATAGTCTCCTCTATTGCGGGTTACCGAGGATTACCTAATTCAACTGGATATGGGCCATCTAAATCAGCTTTAAATAATTTAGCTGAAAGCTTATATTTTGATTTTGGTAGATCAAATGTTCGAGTATGTCTTGTCTCACCAGGTTTTATTAAAACACCAATGACTGACAAAAATGATTTTAAAATGCCTTTCTTAAAAACTTCTGAATATGCTGCAGAAAAAATTTATGATGGTTTAGTAAACAAAAATTCTTTTGAAATTCATTTTCCAAAATCTTTAACAATTATATTGAAAATTTTAAGTTTCTTACCAAACAAAATTTATTTTGGATTAATTGGAAAACTTACAAAATACCAAAAAAAAAATTAATCTTTTACAAAAACTACGGTTAATTCTGCTACTTTGAATCCAAATTTAGTCATTGTAGCCCTATTAATTGCTACACGTTCATCTTGTTTGAAAATCCAATCATCAAAAGTTATTTTCATTTCTTTACCTTTGACCGGAACTAACAAAACATATTCAAATTTAAAAGCTGGACCATATGAATATCCTTTCGCTTTACCAACAACATCTCCTGCAGTACCCTCATAATTATTTTCATCGATTTTGGTGATCTGCCATTGTCTAGTTTGAATTTCCCCATCATCCCAATTAAATTTTTCGTCGAGTATCAATTGTTTACCGTCCCATTTTCCATTTAAATTTGCAGAAAATTGTCTTGTGACTTTTCCAGATCTATTTTGAAGCACCCCCCAAGCTTTTACATTGCCTGACAAATAATTTTCAATAATCAATCTAGGTTCTTTATTTTTAAAATCTTCTGGTTTCATAGCGCTGTTTTTTGAGCAGTTTGTAATTAAGAAAAGAAAAATTATCAATAAAATTGATTTGCTATTTTTAAGTTTAATCATTCGTTTCCTTTAAAGATCATTTATTTTGAAGTGAAAATTGAATTAAATCTATATTTTTTGATTTAAATCCTGCCTCACAATAAGAAAGGTAAAATTCCCACATTCTTTTAAAAGTCAAATCAAAACCTTGTTTCTTAATTAAATTCCACTTCTTATTAAATTCATTTCTCCATATTGCTAATGTATCAGAATAATGATCTGCATAAGAGTCATATGACTTTATAGCTAGACCATTTTCTGAAACATATTTATTAATAATATTCTTACTTGGTAAAAATCCTCCAGGAAAAATATATTTTTGGATGAAATCTGTCTTATTTTTATATCGGTCAAACATATTATCATCTATTGTGATAGCCTGAATAGCAGCTCTCCCATTATCTGATAGATTATCTTTAATAGTTTTAAAATAACTTTCTAGGTAATTTTGTCCAACAGCTTCTATCATTTCTATTGAAGCTATTGAATTATATTTATTTTTTAAATCTCTATAATCTTTAATTTCAATGTTTACTTTTTCATTTAGACCACATTCATGAATTCTTTTTTTAGCATATTCAAATTGTTTTTTTGATATAGTAATGCAATCTAATTTAACATCATATTTTTTTCCTAAATATTCTGCAAAACCACCCCAACCACATCCAATCTCTAAAATTTTGTCACCATTATTTGGTTTAATTAAATCAATTAATTTTTGATATTTATTATTTTGTGCGTTAGACAAATCTTTATTCTTCTCATCAAATATTGCACTTGAATAAGTTAAAGTTTTATCAAGCCATAGTGCAAAAAACTCATTGCCTAAGTCATAATGTTTTGAAATATTATCCTTACTTCGACCTCTGGTGTTCTTAATAAATAAATTTCTTGCATAGTTGATTACTGGAAAATCTAATAGACCAGAAAATTTATAAATTATTTTGATATTTCTTGCAGTAATTTCAATCAGGTTTGAAAGATTATCAGTTTCAAATTCATCCTTCATATAAGATTCTGCAAAACCAACACTTCCTCCTTTTATTAGGTTGAAAGTAAAATTTGGTTTTTTAATTTTTAAAACTGATTTTAAAGGACTGCTAGGGTTTCCAATTTTTAATAATCCACCGTTATATTTTGTGATCTCTAAATACCCATACTTTATATCTTTTAAAATTTTGAAGACAATTTGATCTGAAAAATTATATAAGCTCATTAATTCTCAAAAGTAATATTGTTTTTAATTTTAAGTTTTTTTTTTACAAATTTTATTCCTTTAAGCCATAATTTAAAGGCTTCAAAATGTATCGCCGATATAACTTTAAATGTCATTAACGGGTGTTTTATGTATGATTTAAGTAATTCTGTGGTTGTAAATTCTGCCCTTTTTCCTTCTTGTGATGCAAATAAGATTTTTTCATTTTGCTGATATTGATCAATTATGACTGAAATCTTTTCAGAGGGTTTTAAGATTCTAAAAAAATAATTACAATTCATTTCAATAAACGGAGACACATGAAATTTTTTGAAACAGTTGTGTTGTAACATGTTATTTTTCTCTACTCTAAAAATATAAGTATGTTGTTCTCCAAAAGTATTTTTTACCTCATATAATATCGAAATTAAATTTTCATTATGATCATAAACAAAGAAAACACTAAGAGGATTAAACACATAACCAAAAATTCTTGGATAGCACAAAAGCTTTATTCTTATATCTTTTGAAAAAATATTATTTTCCTCTAAATTTTTTTTCACCCATTCAGTCAAAGATGAGCCATCTCTTTGACCATGATCTTTGTCAAAAAAACTAATCAGATTAAACCGATTATATGAGAAAAAACTTATATTTTTATTCAGATTATTTAGATCAGATAAATCGATTAATAATGAAAATACACTGTACTTAAAATAATGTTTTTTTGGTTTAAATCTTTTGTGTATTACCGTTCCATTGTAAATTGAGCTAGTCATCAAGGTTTTTTAGCATTTCAATTGATGATTTTATTCCATCTTCATGAAAACCGTAACCAAAATAACTACCGCAAAAAAGAATATTTCTTTTATTTTGCAAATTTTTAAGCTTAATTTGATAATCTAAAGCAGATTGATCAAAATATGGGTGGGTGAATTTAACTTTTTTTAAAATTTTTGTTTCATCAATATCGAGGTATGGATTTAGTGTAAGAAATATATTTTTCTCACATTCTAAATTTTGAAGTAAATTTAACCAATAAGTGATTGAATTTTTTTCAATTTCATTTTTCTGCATAGATGAGTTCCAAGCACACCAGGCATTCTTGTTTTTTGGCATAACTGTCTCATCTGTGTGTATATAAGCCAAATTTTCTTTATAACTAAAATTTGACAAAACTTCTTTCTCTTGATCAGTTGGATTTTCAATCATTGATAATGCCTCGTCCGCATGTGTTGCAATAATTACTTTGTCGTAATCAAAAAATTCATTTTTTCCACCATAATACAAATCAATACCATTTGATTTACTAATGATTTTATTGACTTTATAATTCTTAAAATATTCTCCACTAATTTTTGATAGAATAGTTTTTACATATGACCTGCTTCTATTTGAAACTGTGTACCACTGTGGTCTATTTTTAAGTTTAAATAATCCATGATTTTGAAAAAATTTTAAAAAGAATTTTAAAGGCATCTTATTCGCAGCATATGGCGGCATCGACCAGATTGCTGACACCATAGGTATTAAATGATAATTGATAAATTCTTTTGAAAGATTATTTTTAATCAAATAATCACCCAATGTGATGTTCTCATTTATATTATCTAGCTTGTCGGATTTTTTATAAAATTTTATAATATCAAAAAACATTTTTAAAAATTTAATATTAAATAAATTCATCTTGTTGGAAAAAATTCCATTTAATCCTTTTCCACAGTATTCGAAGTTTGTATCCTTTACTGATACAGAGAAAGACATGTTGCTTTTTTCAATTTCAATTTTATTTTCATTAAAAAAATTAATTAAATTTGGATAAGTTTTAAAGTTAAATACAATGAAGCCTATATCTACCGATACTTTTTTGGTTCCAACTATTAGATCAATTGTGTGTGAATGACCACCAAAGTGATCTTCTTTTTCAAATAGATCAACATGATTATTTTTTGAAAGATAATAAGCAGCACTTAATCCTGAAATGCCTGAACCAACTACAGCAATTTTCATCAATAATTATGCTGCATCTTCTTTAAATTCATCCATGCTTGGACATGTACAGAAAATATTTTTATCACCATAGACATTGTCTACTCTTGCAACTGGTGGCCAAAATTTATTTACTTTTAAAAATTTAGCTGGATAAGCAGCCTCTTCTCTAGAATACTTGTGTGTCCAATTATCAGAGGCTAACTCAGTATCAGTATGAGGAGCGTTTTTAATTGGATTATCAACTTTATCAAATTTACCAGTTTTAATTAGATCAATTTCTTGTTTAATCTTAATTAAGGTGTCACAAAACCTATCTAGCTCTGACAGGTTCTCACTTTCTGTAGGTTCAATCATCATTGTTCCAGCCACAGGCCAAGACATTGTTGGTGCATGAAAACCAAAATCAATTAATCTTTTTGCGATATCTTCCTCAGTGACTCCCGTTTCTGATTTGATTGACCTAATATCAATAATACATTCGTGAGCAACATTACCATTTGAACCTTTGTATAAGATTGGATAATGATCTTTCAGTCTTTCAGCAATATAATTTGCATTTAGTATCGCAACTTTAGAAGCTAGTTTTAATCCCTCTGATCCCATCATTTTTATATACATCCAAGAAATTGATAAAATACTTGAGCTTCCCCATGGAGCAGCAGACACAGCTCCAATTCCAGTCGCTGGACCACAATCTTTAACAACTGGATGATTTGGCAAATAAACTTGTAGATGTTTTTTACATGCAATAGGTCCCATACCTGGTCCACCCCCACCATGAGGGATACAAAATGTTTTATGTAAATTTATATGACAAACATCCGGACCAAAATTTCCAGGTTTGGCTATACCAACTAGTGCATTCAAATTTGCCCCATCCATATACACTTGCCCACCATGTTTATGAATTAGTTCACATATATCCATGATTTTTTCCTCAAACACTCCATGAGTAGATGGATATGTGACCATCAAAGCTCCTAAATTTTCTGAATGAAGCTCCGCTTTTTTCTTTAAATCATCAAAATCAACATTACCTTCTTTATCACAATTAACTACAACCACTTTCATTCCAACCATTTGTGCACTAGCAGGATTGGTTCCATGTGCAGAGCTTGGTATTAAACATATGTTTCTATTTTTTTCACCCCTATCTAAATGATATTTTCTAATTACCATTAGTCCTGCATATTCGCCTTGAGCACCTGCATTTGGTTGAAGTGAAACTCCCGAAAAACCAGTAATTGATCTTAACCAGTTTTTTAAATCGGTAAATAATGTCCTATATCCCTCCATCTGCTCAATAGGTACAAATGGATGGGGCTCAGCTAATTCTCTCCATGAAATAGGTATCATTTCTGCGGTGGCATTTAATTTCATCGTGCAAGAGCCTAACGCTATCATGGTTCTGTTAAGAGCTATATCCTTGTCCTCTAATTTTTTAAGGTATCTAAGCATTTCTGTCTCAGAACGGTATGAATTAAAAACAGGATGTTCTAAATATTTAGAAGTTCTCAATAAACTTTTTGGTAAATTGGGTAAACTTACTGTTGGATCCTCTTTTTTTATAGACTCTGCTGCATTAAAAATTTTTAACAGTTGATTTACTCTATAAACATTTTTTTTCTCATCAAAAGAAACAGCAAGCATTTCAGAGTTTACTTTTCGAATATTAACTTTTTGATTTAAAGCATTTTTATAAATTTGATCAGTCTTTTCTTTAGTAATAATTGTAACAGTATCAAAAAAGTAATCAGAATATATTTCATATCCAGATTGTTTTATTTTATCAGCAAAATTTTTTGCTAATTGAGAAACTCTCTCAGAAATTTTATTAATTCCATCTGGACCATGATAAATGGCATAAGCTGCTGATACTATAGCTAACAACGCTTGAGCTGTACAAATGTTACTTGTAGCTTTGTCTCTTCTAATATGCTGCTCTCTAGTCTGTAGTGACAATCTATAAGCCTTGTTTCCATGTCTATCTACTGAAACACCAACTATTCTACCTGGCATAGATCTTTTGTATTCATCTTTTGTTGCAAAAAATGCAGCATGTGGTCCGCCATAACCCATTGGAATACCAAATCTTTGTGAACTACCAACTGCAATATCAGCCCCAAGTTCTCTCGGCGTCTTAAGTTTAGCAAGCGCAAGAAGATCGCAAGCTAAAATAGCTTTACCATTTTTTTTATGAATTTTACTTATTGCCTCGCTTGGATCTTTAATATCTCCTAAGGTTCCAGGATACTGTAATATTCCACAAACAATATCCTCTTTTAATTGTTCTAAAACTTTGTCTTCATTTCCAACAAGAACTTTGAGACCCATAGGCTCTGCTCTAGTTCTAATAACCTCAACAGTTTGGGGGTGGCAATTTTCTGAGACAAAAACTAAATTACTATCACTTTTATCAAGTCTATAACTTAAACCCATAGCTTCTGCTGCAGCTGTACCCTCATCCAATAAAGATGCATTTGCAATATCCATTCCTGTAAAATCAACAATCATTTGCTGAAAGTTTAAAAGCATCTCCAGTCTTCCTTGAGCCACTTCTGGTTGATAAGGCGTGTATGATGTGTACCAGCCTGGATTTTCCAATATATTTCTTAAAATTACGTAAGGTGTGTATGTACCATAATAGCCCATGCCAATAAAATTTGAGTAAATTTCATTTTTTTTAGAAATTGCTTTTAATTTTCTTAATGCTTCGTATTCTGAATTAGACTCACCAATATTAAGTTCACCCTTAAACTGTATTTTTTCTGGAACTGTATTATCAATTAAATCATCTAATGATTTATAATTTAATTTTTTTAACATTTTAGATTGATCATCTTCAGATGGACCAATGTGTCTTTTTATAAAATCTTTTTCGGAATTATGTAACATTAGGTATTATTCTCCTTTGCAAATTTATCATAGTCATCTTTGTTCATTAAAGAGTCCATTTCAGATTTATCTTTTATTTTTAATTTGAAGAACCAAGCAGAATTTTCAGGATCTTGATTTATTTTTGATGGATCATCCACAATCTCTTGGTTTGTATCAACAACTTTACCACTCACTGGAGTATAAACATCGCTTGCAGCTTTAGTAGACTCTACAACTCCTGCTGTTCCATCTTTTTCTACACTAGAACCTTTTTCTGGAAGCTCTGCAAACACAATATCTCCTAGCATTTCCGTTGCATGCTTTGTTATCCCAATTGTTGCAACATCACCTTCTAATTTAATCCATTCATGCTCTTTAGAATATTTTACTTCACTCATTAATTTACTCCTTTTACGTAACTTTTTTTATAAAATGGTAAACTGCAAATGTTTGCTGCATATTTTTTACCTCGTACCTCTAAGAATACTTTAGTGTTTTTTTTTGAAAATTTATTTTCCACATAGCCCATTGCTACAGGTCCATTTACACTTGGCCCAAATGTGCCACTAGTAATTTCTCCAATATGAACATCTGATTGGTTGAATATTTTTGTTTTCTCTCTGGCAATTATTCTTCCCTCAGGTTTAATCCCAACTCTTATTTTGGTGACACCGTCATTTAATTGTTTAATAATTATGTCCGAACCAATGAAGTCACCTTTGGAAATTCTTTCTTTTGAAATTGCCCATTTCAAATTCGCTTCAACTGGAGTTTTATCTTTATCAAGGTCATGACCATACAAGCATAAGCCAGCTTCTAATCTTAGAGTATCTCTTGCTCCTAAGCCTGCTAATTTAGATCCTTTATTAATAAATTCTCTGGTCAATTTTTCTGCAAAATTATTTGGAATTGATATTTCAAAACCATCTTCACCTGTATACCCGGATCGAGTAATGTATACTTTGTGATTGTCAAATAAGAACCAGCTTCCAGACATAAAATTTAAATCTTTTACTCCATCAATGACATCATTTAGGATTTGCGATGATTTAGGTCCCTGAATTGCAATTAAAGATCTGTTTTCATCCAAAACCATTTTATACTTTTCGTTTAACAATTCCTTTAAAATTTTAAAATCATTGTCTTTACACGCTGCATTAAGAATTATTAAAAAGCCTTCATCAATTTTTGTAATGATTAAATCATCTTGTATCCCAGCATCTTTATCCATTAGGAAGCTGTATTTAGAATGATTTAGTTTCAAATTTTTCAAATCTAATGGAAAAATTTTTTCTAAATCTTTAATTAATTCATCGCCACCATAAATAAATAATTGACCCATATGTGAAACATCAAAAATACCAGAGTGATTTCTTGTAAATTTATGCTCCTCCACAATACCTTCAGAATATTGGATTGGCATCTGATAACCTGCAAATTCAACAAACTTTGCGTTACAATCTTGATGTAATTGATAAAGCGATGTTTTTTTTGTTTCCATATTAACTCTTTATACCCATCTGTATATTTGCCTGAGAGTTTTGCTCCTTCGGCGAGAATTAAATCTCTTTCCAGAGTTAATATGTTACGGTCCTTTTTGCCTGAGAGATTCCCGGGTAGTTGCTCCTTCGGCGCTACGATAATCTGTAGTCTCTCCCGTAAAGCAATAGTCCTATAAGTAACTTAAAATGTCAATTGGAAACGATTGCCTTTGGTTTTTTTAAAAGGGTATAAAACTGAAGTAATACAGCAAAAAGTATTATTGCTCCTCCTATCAACCCATATAATGATGGTATTTCGCTCACAAAAAGAAAAGCCCAAATAGGACCTAGAACAGACTCAGATAACATGATTATTCCAACCATTGCAGAAGGTGTTGTTCTTGCACCAATTGTTATAAATATAAAACCAAAACCTATTTGAAAAAATCCAGCTAAAAAACCTAAAAAAATATCATGAGGTGAAATCATTATAGTTGGTGAAAGTGATAAACCAATAAGACATGAACTTACACCTGCAACAAACTGTGCTGGGACCATATCAACTGATGGAAATTTTCTAACGATCATTATTAAAACTGCAAAAGTAATTGGCATTGTGAAAGCTGCTAAATTTCCAGATAATTCTCCTGGAGATAATGAATTTCCAACCATTAACAGCACACCAGACATTGCTAAAATAATTGAAATTAACGTAATTAAATTTATTTTTTCTTTTAAGAAAAAAAAACCAAATATTGCTAAAAATAAGATTTGAAGTGATATGATGAAGTTAGTATTAGCAACAGTGGTGTTATACATGGCAAAAACATAACCACAGAAACCAATAGATAATATTAATCCACCAATAAAACCTGGTAATCCAGAGTCATAAAACGATTTTAAAACTTTACTTTTATAAGTGATTATCAAAAAAGTTAAAACCGTAAGAGAGAAAAATAAGGATCTCCAAAATAATATCTGCCATAAAGTTGCACCTTCAAAAGATTTAACTATTAATCCACCAAAGCTTAAACTAAGAGCACCAAAAAATATCAGTAATGGACCGGGTAAACTTTTTAAAATATTCATTAAATTTGTGAAATTAAATTTTGAGTCTCTAAGTCATACAATTTAAAAAGAGTTTCCGCACTACTTAAATCGACCTCCTGAAATTTAACTCTGGAGCCAGGAGTTAATTGAACCAATTTGTCATAATCAGCACTTACAACGACGCCGATTTTAGGATACCCCCCTATAGTACCATGATCTGAGAGCATGATTATTGGATTGCCATCAGCCGGCACTTGTATCACGCCCTTAATTAAGCCTTCAGATCTAATATTAGTATCAACTATATTTTCTATTTTTTTTCCCTCTAATCTCATTCCCATACGATCAGATAATTTAGAGACTTTAAACTCATTTTTAAAAAAAATTTTTTTACCCTCTTCAGAAAAATAATTAAAATTTGTTCCTTTAATTACTCTAATATTTTCTATTTTTGTATTAACATAATTTAATTTTCTATTCACGAAGTTATCATTAATATCTTTGATTGTAATTTTTTGGTTATCAGATAATTTTTCTCCATTGTTAGATCCTATCTTTGCTTTAGTATTAGTTGAACAACTAGACCATTGAAATTTTAAATCAAATGTACCACTGATTGCTAGATATCCATAAACAGATTTATTAGTTGATATAATATCTAACTCGTCACCATTTTTTAGAATAAATGATTGATAACATTCTCCATCAATTAAATTATCACCATTTTTAATTTTAAAACTGACATCACCAGTAATAGCAATATTAATTTTATCTCCATGATATTTTAAATGAGGGCCCTGATATGCAAATTCTATTACTGGGTCATCATGATCATTGCCAGTAAGTTTATTAGCCAATAAATAATTTCTATTATCCATAGCTCCACTGAACGGGACACCTATATGATAGAGATTGTTCCTTCCAAGATCTTGGAAAGTTGAATTAATACCTGCCCTTATAATTTCAAAATAATTTTTATTCATGATAATTTTGATATTTTTCTTTACTAATTCTTTTGAATGTAACTAAATCGCCCGGATTGATTAAATTGGGTTCTTTTTCTTTAGTGCTATCAAAAATATTTAATGGAGTATTTCCAATGATATTCCATCCCCCAGGGCTTTCAAAAGTGTAGATATTGGCAAATTGCTCAGTCAAACCAATTGAACCCTTTGGAACCTTAACCCTAGGAGTATCAAGACGTTTTGCTCTAAGATTTTCATCTAAATCTCCAAGAAAAGGCATTCCTGCGATAAAACCTGTCATATAACAAAAAAATTCTTTTTCAAAAAAACTCTCGTATATTTTTTCCTCTTTAATCTTAAGTTTTTTTTCTAACCTTTTTATATCTAGAGAAAATTCTTTCTCACAGCAGACAGGAATTTCAAATTTTTTGTTTTGAATACTATCACCTTTGTTAATCTCAATATTATCAATTATCTTTTTAAGTTTATTAAAATTAATTTTTTTAAGATCAAAAGAAATAATTAATTTATTGTAAGATGGAGTAATATTGTTTACTCCTGAAATATTTTTTTTTTGAATAGTTTTAAAGTATTTGATTACTTGTGTGTTAATGTCTTTATTTACATCTTTACCGAAATCACAATATAAAGCTGCGTCACCAAGATTTGATATATTTTTTATCATGCCATGTTATACTGAAGAATAATGAGTATTGAAATTAATATAAATTGTGATTTAGGCGAGAAATCTAAATATCATTCTAACAAGCATGATCCTGACTTACTTGAAATAGTTAATTCGGCAAATATAGCATGTGGTTATCATGCAGGTGATGAGGAAACTATGAATCAAGTTGTAGAAATATCAAAAAAAAATGGTGTCAGTATAGGAGCACATCCATCTTTTAATGATCCTGAAAATTTTGGTAGAGAACGAATGAATTTATCCTCTTCTGAATTAGAAAAATTAATAACTGATCAATATGAAATTCTTCAAACAATTTCGTCTAATCATGGTGAAAATGTAACTCATATAAAACCACACGGAGCTTTAAATAATATGGCATGTGAGGATATTGATTTAGCAACGACATTAGCAAAAGTAATTAAAAGAATAAATCCAGAGTTAATTTATTTAGTACCGACTGGATCTAAAATGGAACAAGCTGCTAAAAAATTAGATATGAAAATTGCTTGTGAAATATTTGCTGACAGAAATTATGAAGATGATGGAAATCTTGTATCAAGAAAAAAACCTCATGCTTTAATCACTGACCCAGAACAAGCAAAAAAACACGTATTAAAAATGGTACAAACTCAGTCACTTAATTGTCACAGTGGGAAACAAATACCTTGTGAAATCGATTCTATATGTATACATGGCGATAATATTAGTTCATTAGAAACAGCTAAATCTGTTAGAAAAAATTTACTGGATAATGGACTTAAATTAGAAACATTAAATAAAATGAAAAAATTTATATGATTAAAAATTTACTTATTTCACTATTTATTTCTACTTTAGTAGTCTCAAGCTCATATGCTGCAGGATCGAGCGATAGTGGTTCCTCTAAAACTAAAACAAAATATGATATGGCTGTTACACATATTAAAGCAGCAAAAAATTTCGAAAAAAAAAATAAGATAGATAAAGCAAAAAAAAGATACGAAAAAGCGAAAAAATTATTGGTTCAATCTAACAAAAATTTTCCAAATAAACCTGACACATTAAATTATCTTGGTTTTACAACTCGAAAACTTGGTGATTTTGAAAATGGGGAAAAATTTTATTTACAGGGATTAAAAATCGATCCAAAACATATAGGTATAAATGAATACCTTGGTGAACTATATGTGGCTACAAACAGACACAATCTTGCAGTTGAGAGACTTGAAGTTTTAAAAGATTGTAATTGTAAAGAATATGACCAGCTAAAAGCAGTTATAGCTGGTGAAAAATCAAAATATTAATTACTAGTAATAGACAATAGGAAACTAACAATTATAATTGTTTTTTTTAAAATGATATTACCTTGTTAGAAGAATCACTCATACTCTTACAGATCATATTTATTGATATTATCTTGGCTGCAGATAATGCAATCATAATTGGTTTAATCGCTGCAAATTTTGTACCTAAAAATAGAAAATTAATCATTTTTTGGGGTGTAGTCGGTGCACTTGTCTTTAAAGTTTTATTTGCTGTTTTTGCTACTTACCTTTTTCAATTTTATTGGGTTAAAATAATTGGTGGTCTTCTTTTAATCTGGATTGTTAATGATTTAAGAAAAGATTTATTTGAAATTAAAAAGATAAAATCACCTACTAAAAAATCAAAAGAGCCCTCTTTTATTAAAAGTATTTATAAAGTCCTTTTTGCAGACATAACTATTAGTTTTGATAACGTCATTGGGGTTGTGGGTGCTGCAAAAGGAAATTTTGGGTACATGATGTTTGGACTTATCTTGTCAGTTGTTTTGACTGGTGCATTAGCTACCTATCTAGCTAATTATATTCAAAGACATCTTTGGATTGCCTATATTGGTTTAGGTTTTATTTTGCTTGTTGCTTTACAGTTGATTATTGGTGGATTAAATGATTATGGTGTTTTATCAATTAATGAAACCTTTAAAAAATACTTCTAATCAAAAAAATTGCCACTTAAACACTTACTCGTTTTAATTTTTATAATGATAGCTCATGGAAGTGCGTTTCCTGTAGCTAAGTTAGCTCTTAATAATTCTGTTCCACCCATCTTAATGGCCTCATTAAGAATGGGATTGGTCTTTTTGTTACTAATACCTTTTTTGAAATTTAAACTCCCAAATAAAAAATTTTACAAACCATTGATTTTATTTTCAATATCTATGGGTGTTTTAGTTTATGTATTTATGAATCTATCATTATTTCATTCCTCAATAATTGCTCCTATAATTTTAGGATCTCAACTTGCAATACCGTTTGGAATACTTGCAAGTGCTTTTATCTTAAATGAAAATATAAGTAAAAATAAATGGATTTTGATTTTCACCTCCTTTATTGGAATAGTCATAATCTTTTTTGATCCTAAATTGACAGAAAACTATTTAGGTCTATTTTTTGCAAGTCTTATGGCTTTATTTTTTGGACTAGCACAAGTTTATTCTAGGCAGCTAAAAGAGTTGCCAATAAGTATGATAAATGCAAGCACTGGTATTTTTGGTTTTATAATACTCATAATTATTTCAGTTTTCATTGAGGGTAATGTTAAAGAAAATATTGAACAAATAAATTTTAAATCTTGGATACTTATATCTTACCAAGCAGTAATAGTATCTTTATGTGCCCACCTGCTGATGTTTTATCTCTATAAATTTTATACTGTTGGTAAGATTTTTCCTTTTTATTCCCTATTTCCAATATTTGGAATTATTCTCACTTATATAGTTTTCGGTGAAGTGCCGACTATTTTGTTCATATTGGGTGGGATAATAGTAATTACTTCAGTGTTTTTTCTACACAAAATTAAATAATTTGCTTATTGCAACTTTTTATAAATCAGTTTTAATTTAGTTTTTAAAAATTGTTAACAATAAAAGAGGATAATAATGAAAAAACTATTTGTGGCTGCATTTATATTTGTTTCTACTTTTACAACAAATGTTTTTGCAGAAGTAAAAATGGGAATTATATTAGGATTTACTGGTCCAATTGAATCCCTTACGCCAGCGATGGCAGCATCTGCTGAGCTTGCTTTTAAAGAAGCCTCAGACTCTGGATCATTACTTGGTGGTGAAAAAATTTCAGTTGTAAGAGCAGATTCAACTTGTGTTGATTCAGCTGCAGCAACAGCAGCAGCCGAAGGTGTAATTGCAAAAGGTGTTGCGGCAATTATGGGAGCTGACTGTTCAGGTGTAACGGGTGCTATTGCATCTAATGTTGCGGTGCCAAATGGTGTTGTAATGATTTCACCTTCAGCAACATCTCCAGGTTTAACAACTCTTGATGATAAAGGATATTTTTTTAGAACAGCTCCTTCAGATGCAAGAGGTGGCCAAATCTTGGCTGATGTTACTAAAGACAGAAAAATTAAAAGTGTAGCAATTACATACACTAATAACGACTATGGAAAAGGTTTAGCAGATGTTTATAAAGCAGCTGTTGAAGCTCATGGTATTAAAGTTACTACTGTAACAGCGCACGAGGATGGTAAAGCAGACTATTCATCTGAAGTAGCAACGCTTGCTTCAGCAGGTGGTGATGCAGTAGCAGTAATAGGTTACTTAGACCAAGGTGGTAAAGGTATTATTCAGGCATCTTTAGATTCAGGTGCATTTGATAGATTTATTTTATCAGATGGTATGATTGGTCAATCATTAGTTGATGCATTTGGAAAAGATTTAAATAAATCTTTTGGTTCATTACCTGGTTCAACTGGAAAAGGAGCTGGAGTATTTGCTAAAGTAGCAAGTGCTGCTGGTATAGATAGTTCTGGTCCATACACAGGAGAATCTTATGATGCTGCCGCTTTAATAGTTTTAGCTATGCAAGCAGGTAACTCAGCTGATAGAGCATCAATTGCAAAAAATGTAATGGATGTTGCTAATGGTCCTGGAACAAAGATTTATCCAGGTCAGCTTAAAAAAGGTTTGGATTTATTAGCTAAAGGTAAAAAAGTTGACTACGAAGGTGCAACTGGAGTTACTTTTACTAGTGTCGGAGAAGCTGAAGGTTCTTTCTTAGAACAAGAAGTTAAAGGTGGAAAATTCAAAACTAAAAAACAAAGATAATTTATCTTAAAATTTAAACCCCCAGCATTAATTTGTTGGGGGTTTTCTTTTACAACAAATAAATTTTATGGTATAAATTTATTGTCCCGATTTAGAAAATAACTCTACTTGCTGGGACTTTAAACATAACGCTAAAGGAGAAAAATGAAACTAAAAATACAATCAATTAAAAACTATTTTAAATCAAAAAAAGATAAAGGTTTAGAGCCTATATTCTTTGAAAAAATAGGTGATAAAAATACTTCAAGAGATGAAATGAAAGAAAATTTAATTAAAGCATTAAAAAAGAATGGCTGGACTTTAAAAAAATAAATATTTATCTGCCATATACAAAGCCCATGCTATTGCGGCACCTGTAATAATATATTTCATAATTTTATTTTATTTCTATTTTTTCAGGAAGTATACCCTTAGGTCTATACCTCATAATTAATAATAACCCTATGCCCATCATTAAAAATCTGAAATAAGGAACACTTTCAATTAAGTGAACTTTTAAAAAATGGGTATCTTCTAAACCTGCTGTTGTTAGATTGACCAAATACAATCCAATTGGTGCTGCTTCGATCCACAAGAACCAAACCACAAAACCTCCAAGAATTGCTCCAAAATTATTTCCACTTCCACCAACAATCACCATAACCCAAATCAAAAAAGTATATCTCAAAGGTCTATAACTCCCTGGTGTAAATAATCCATCTTGTGTCACAAGCATTGCTCCTGCAATACCAACAATAGCTGATCCTAAAACAAAAATTAGTAAATGTTGTTTGACCACATTTTTCCCCATAGCGTTGGCAGCCTCCTCATTATCTCTAATAGCTCTCATCATTCTTCCCCAAGGAGAGTAAAGAGCTTTTTGAGTTAAGATTAAAAGAATAATCACAACTACTAAAAATAAACCTGAATAGCAAAGTTTTACAAATACTGATGATCCTTCAATTACAAATTGATTAAGAGCTGCTTGTCTTTCTGTAATATCAGAAATTAGAGCTAATTTTCCTGAATTAAATTTTTCAACTAGATTTATAAACCATTCTGTTTCTTGTAAATTAACTTCATAAGGAGCAGGGCGTTTTAAACCAATAACATTTTTAACACCCCTAGTTAACCAATCTTCATGTTTAATAATTGCTATTACTATTTCTGATATTAGTAATGTAGCTATTGCCAAGTAATCAGCTCTTAAACCCAATGCCACTTTTCCAATTACAAAAGCTAATCCTCCTGCAAAGAAAGCACCCACAATCCAAGAGAAAATTATTGGAAGCCCTAGCCCGCCTAGAAATCCTGTTTTTGCTGGATTTACTTCCTCAATTGCCTCAATACCAGGTTCAGAAACAAATCTAACAATAATTATTCCTGAAATGATTATTGCACCGATAACGTAATTTCTAATTTTAGATTTTTCATATCTTTTGAGAACAAATCTAATAGCTAAAACGATTCCAATAATAAGAAATAGACTTAGTAGAATGTTGGTACCTCCTGCACGCCAGGCCTCTTGAACTGGATTTACAGAAATTAAAACTGCAGCTAGACCACCTAATGCGGTAAAACCCATTATTCCAAAGTTAATTAAACCAGCATAACCCCATTGAATATTAGCACCCATCGTCATGACAGCTGAGATCAAACAAAGATTAAAGATAGATAAAGCAATATTCCAAGATTGAAATATCCCAACAAGGATAATTAATCCCATCATAATACTGTAAGCTGCAATTACATTTAAATTTTTTCTCACAATATCTTTCCTTTAAATATTCCTGATGGACGATAAAGCAATACAATTACCAATATTGAAAAAGATACTGCAAATTTATAATCAGTTGAAAGCAACTGAATTAAACCATCAGGTTCCATGCTTTCTGGCAACACATACATGAAAAATTTCTTATATGCATAAGTCAACAGTATTTCTGAAAAAGCAATAACATAACCTCCTAAAAAAGCTCCAAAAGGATTGCCAATTCCACCAACTATAGCAGCAGCAAATATTGGGAGCATATTATTGAAATAAGTAAATGGTTTAAAACTTTTATCTAAACCATACAAAACTCCACCTATTGTAGCTAAAATTGCAGCAATCGTCCAAGTTATCATAACAATCTTTTTTGGATCTATTCCAGAAAGTAATGCTAAATCTTCATTGTCAGAATAAGCTCTCATACTTTTTCCAGTTTTAGTTTTGTTTAAAAACCAGAATAAAGTTGAAACTAGAATTATTGTAACAACAATTGTAATTACTTGAGTTGACTTGATAGCAAGGCCCTCGTTTAAGCCTGTCATTTCCTTAAACTCATTAGCTCTGATCAAAAATTTCTCACCATCAAAAAATCTTCTATCCGATGGACCAATAATAATTCTTACCACTGCTTGAGTAACAAACATTACTCCTATGCTTACCATTGCTAATTGAACTGGAGGACTTTTATTTAACCTGTAATATTTAAATACAAACTTATCAATAATTAGCATGTATAAACCCATAAAGAGAATTGCAAAAGGTATTGCTATAAGTGCTGTTGGTAAAAAACTGAGTGTTAAGCCGATCGACTGAAAGTACCATGTAAAAAGTATGGCGATCATTGTACCAAACGACATCATGTCTCCTGTTGCAAAATTTGCAAAGCGCAGTATTCCATAAATTAAAGTTACAAATATAGCGCCAATAGCTAATTGAGATCCGTATGCAAGAGCAGGAACAAAAATATAATTTAATAAAAGAATTAACGCGTTTAGAAAATCCATTTAACCACCTAAAAAAGAGCTTCTTACTCTTGGATCGTTTAATAATTCTTTACCCGTCCCAGAATATCGATTTTCACCAGTGACTAATACATATCCTCTATCAGAAATATTAAGAGCTTGTTTAGCATTCTGCTCAACCATCAAGATTGCGACATTTGTTTTTTTTACTTTAATAATATGATCAAAAAGTTCATCCATCACTATTGGAGAAACTCCAGCAGTTGGTTCATCTAACATAAGTACAGACGGCTTAATCATAAGAGCCCTTCCTAACGCAACTTGTTGTCTTTGACCTCCTGACAATTCTCCAACAAATTGTTTTCTTTTTTCAGTCAAAATCGGAAAAAGATTGTAAATTTCATCAATTACATTTTTGTAATCTTCATTAATTAAGAAAGCTCCCATCTCTAGATTTTCCTCAACTGTCATTCCTGCAAATACATTTTTTGTTTGAGGTACAAATGAAATTCCCTCTTTCACTCTATCTTGAGGAGTAAGTTTTGAGATGTCCTTACCATCAATAATTACAGAGCCTGATTTTAAATTTAATAAACCTAACATTGCTTTCATCACAGTAGATTTTCCGGCACCATTAGGTCCAAGAATTGAAACTATTTCCCCTCTTTCAACATTAACGCTACATGAATTAATTATATCTGGACCCTTGCCATATCCACCTGTCATGTTGTTTCCCTCAAAAAATGCCATACTTAATTATCTTTTAGTTTTGAACCTCTACCTAAATAGCTTTCAATTACTCTTTCATCTTTTTTTGCATCTTCCACTGAACCCTCAAATAAAACAGATCCTTCTGCCATGACAATTACTGGATCACATAATCTTCCTATAAAATCCATATCATGCTCAATCATACAAAAAGTATACCCTTTTTCTTTGTTTAACTTCTCAATAGCAGTGCCTAAATCTTTCAATAAAGTTCTATTAACGCCTGCACCAACCTCGTCTAGTAAGACTAATTTTGCATCTACCATCATCGTTCGTCCCAATTCTAGAAGTTTTTTTTGTCCTCCAGATAGGTTTCCAGCTAATTCATTCTTTAAATGACTTAAATTAAGAAAATCAACTACTTCCATTGCTTTTTCTTTTATTTGATTCTCCTCTTTTGCAACTAATCCTGGCTTTAGAAAAGCATTCATTAACTTTTCTCCAGATTGATTGCCTGGTACCATCATCAAGTTTTCTAATACTGATAAATTTGTGAATTCATGTGCTATTTGAAAAGTTCTTAACAATCCTTTTGAAAATAATTCATAAGATGGAACATCAGTAATGTTTTCATTATTAAATAAAACACTTCCAGCAGACGATTTTAAATTTCCAGCAATAAGATTGAATAAGGTTGTTTTCCCTGAACCATTAGGTCCTATTATACCTGTTATAGTTCCTTGTTTTACTTTTATAGAACAATTGGAAACAGCAGCTAGTCCACCAAAATATTTTGATAGGTTTTTTATTTCTAAAATATTGTCTTGCATCCCTAAATAAGATTACAATCTCTTATAAATCTTCCTAAGTGATTTTTCTAGTAATCTATAATAGCCTGACTTTCTTAATTCATTAACAACTTGCCAATTTAGTCCACCTGGTGTCTGTTCATTAACTAAATTTTTAAGAGGTTTAGATGAATTTGCTAGTGCCAACTCAGCCAAAGCTGAATATAACAAAGTTACATATTTTTGTGCATCTAATCTATTTGTTTTTTTTCTGGTCAACCAATTTGATAAAGCATTCAATAATTCATAAAATGAGGCCATTGTTCCTGAAATAGCCCAAAAATTTTTTGATAATTTTTCATTTTTGATTTCAATGGTTTGTCCTATTTTGTCAAAAAAACTTTTTACTTTTCTATTGGGTGGAAATATTGCAACTGGGCCTTTGCCTAATCTTATTGGTGGCATTGGAATAGCTCTAATAATAATCAATTTTTTTTTGATCATTTTTTTCAATTTTGAATAGTTTGTTGTTGACATAAAACTAACAACAATTTGGTTTTTTTTGAAATTCAATTTTGGTAGTATATTTTCCCCAACTTGTGGTAATACACCTATAAAGACCCAGTTGGACATATCTATAACTGCTTGATTATCTTTGGCTATGATTATTTTATTGAATTTTTTCTTTAAATATTGAGCTTTTTTTTTGTTCCTAGGAGAAATAATAATTTTTTTGTAATAAATTTTTGACTTACTTATTCCAGTAATAACATCTGAAACTATATTGCCTGTTCCTATAAATCCTAAATTCATAGTTTAAAGTACATTATAGAAAGGTTTATTTGAACAAAAAAAAAGGCTGGGTAAAAACCCAGCCTTTAAATTTTTAAATTAAAATGTAATTAATTAAAATGATTTAACTAATGACACTCTTGCAGTTCCACCTTGCATATTTGAAACTGTAATTTCGTTTTTATCAGTTTGACCGTTTTGTGCTCTAACATCATCAAACTCATGATATGCTAATTCAGCTCTAACAGCTACACCTTCACCAGCCCCATACTCGTAACCTAAACCGATCATGAAACCATCAGTATTACCCGGGTCAGGGTAAGTACCAGCGTTTTCGGAAGTCACATCAATATTCATAGTCGAAATACCAAATTTTCCATAAACACCCATATCTGATTTAGCTAAAACATATAGAGTAGTTAATTCTTCAAATTCAGCCTTAACTTTAATATCAGTCGTATCGTCAGTACCTTCACCACTGTTTACGTTTTGTGGTGTCTCAATTGCATCTGGTACATAATCTAAACCGATTGATACTTGGTCATTGACTGCAACTTCAACAAATAAAGAAGCATAGCCTTCGCTAAATGCTGCACCATGTTTTTCACTTGTCGTTTCTAGTGTTCCTGTGTGCGTGTAGTTTTCTTCTTTACCATCGGCAACGAAAACACCAAAGTTTCCTGATACACCAACAGATAATTGAGAGACATCCACTGCTAGAGTGGGTGTAGAAAAAACTAGAGCTACAGAAGTAAATAGAGCTGCTATAATCTTTTTCATTATTTTCCCTTTGTTTAATATTAAACTTATATATATAAGATGATTTATTAGCATAATTACTAATAATTAGACAAATAATTTTGTTGAATTATAATGTTTTTCGTTATTGTTGCAAAATTATCACTCAAAAAACATTGTAAATTGTGGTTTTTTTTTGCTTAATAAATCTTATACTTCGAGTTGTAATTCGATAAATTTATAAAAAAAAAGGTCATACTTAATAATTTTATCGATTCCCGTCTATTTTTATAGAAAATCTCACTACATCTTAAGATCTATTTTTTGGATATTGATTTAATTATTTATTTAAACTTTATAATTTTAAAAGTTATATCTCCATTATCAAAATTTAAGATGAATAATAGTCAGACTAAATTAGAACATTCCAAATTTACTCAATTAAAACGTAAAAAATAGAAATATAGAAAATTTTTGGAATTACTTGATTTGATTGAAAACCTGGATCTTATTGAAACAATATACTTAAATGAGAAAAAGATAGTCCTAAAAAACCGGGAGCTAAAGATGGCTAAGTAGGACTATCAGAGTTCAATATATCAGATTTCAAATAAAATGCATTATCATTTTTTTTAAATTATAAAGGATTTATGAAAAAAAAAGGTCACAGGCCTATAACTAGGGTCAAAAATCCTGAGCCTAATATCGAGGATCCAGATTGGGTCATTTGGGCTGCCTGGGCAGATCGTATCACTTTTGAGGAAATTGAAAAAAAAACTGGGTATAAGGAATCTGATGTTATTAAAATAATGAGAAGGTCAATTAAGCCTTCTTCATTTAGACTATGGAGAAAAAGGGTAAATCAGAAAAGTATCAAACATAGAAAAAAATTTGAATATTCCAGAAAACTAATTACTAGTAAATTGAAAAAAGGTGACTATCTCTAAAGTATGAAAAATATTGTAATTTATACAGGTCCATTTTGTAATTATTGTGAAGCTGCAAAAAGATTGCTTACTCGAAATAATGCTCCCTTTAAAGAAATTAATATTGCAACAGTTGATGGTGCAAAAGAAGAAATGATAAAAAAAGCTAATGGTAAAAGAACTATCCCACAAATATTTTTCGATGACCAACACATTGGTGGTTATGATGAAGTTAGAGCTCTAGAAAAAGAAAATAAACTTCAAGAACTTTTAAAATAATTTTTCATAAACACTTTATGAAAAAAATTTATAAATACTAAAATTTGCCAGAAATCTCTAAATTTACACCATAGTCTGAAATTTTGGATAACAAATTCATATTAGAATTCAATTTGTAATTAAAGTTACCGATATCTTTTGAATAACTTAAGTTAGCAAGATTGTTTGATAGTGGATCAAAATCAAAAGCAAACTGAGAATTTTCTTCTTTTGATTTACTAAATTTAATAATAAAAGTTTCATCATTGGAGCTATGAGATATTCCTAAAAGAGCACATCTTGCACAATTATCTAAGCTCCTTATCTTTTGATAATCGAAAAGTATAGTGTAGCCGTTTTCACGTATATGCTCTAAACTGATATGGGTTTTTAATTTTTTATTCGAATAGCTATTAATCTTGCTTTTATTTACTACAGTTGAACCAACGTTTGAATATTTATACGTATTATCATCTGCTAGATCATAAATAATTTCAATTCCTCCCATTGGTTGGAAGGTATGCCCTTCTCTCTCAATTTTTTCCATTTCAAATAAAAGACCACCAGCAAATTCTCCACTTTCAAATGTATCTTTATGAAAACGAATATCTGTAGCTGGTCTGTTACTAGCTTTACTTATAAAATCTGTAAATTCAGTTAATTCTGTCACTCCGTAAGTAAGTTTTCCTGTAGGAGTAATATTAAGCTTGCCTTTTGTATTTTTAGTTCTGTAATTAATTGATGCAAATGCTTGTCTTCCATTTCGTTCACCTGATATATTTCCTAAATACTTATTAGCGTATCTTAAGGCACTTAGACCTAAAATTGCATTAATGTACTGATTGTTATTTGTTGGAGCAATTCCATAAATATTTAATGTCAAAGACTCGAGATCAACTTTTTGAACAGTACGTCCAATATTTGATGAGCCATTCCCATACCTTAAGGCTAAACCAAAAAACTTATCATCTTCAATTTTCCTATCTGAACCTATTGTTATACCTTTCGTTTTAATGTTCTTTGCTCTATCTAAATCCATTTCTTTATAATCTCCTATTGACAAATCCACTAAACTCCATGATGACCATTTAGATTTATTCTTTTCCTCTTTTTTCTGATTATTGCTTACAAGTGAAGCTAAATTATTCTTGAGCGAGGGTTCAAACTTGCTTACTAGAGATTTTAGTAAAGGATTGGGGTAGTTTATATTTATATTATGACTAGTTAAATCTTCATTATCTCTATTTCTTTTGATCCACTCAAATCTTTTAAAAATAGTCGTAACATTTAAACTTATATTTTGCTTAGCTAATTCAACTTGTGAGTCGACAGATGCACGTGGCTCAGATGAACATTTTACTAATCCATAAGGACAGTCTAATTTAAATTGGTTTATCTGGTGGACGCCAGTACCTGCTACGTTATCTAATAAATACAAATTCATTCCATCTCTAGAAAAACCAAATCCACTAGGTTCTCCGAATCGATCATCGGCATCTCTGTTCATAAAAATTGCACCAACATGAAACCTTCCAGCTTTAACTGCGGTTGAAACGTCATAGTTTTTTGCTAAATCAAAATGATAAATGTATTCTTGTTCTTTATCTGTATTACCAACTAAAACAAACAAAACACTACCATCAGAGTTAAATTCTAAATCCATGCCTTCTTCATCTTCACCATCAACATCCTCAATATCGAGATCATATAAGTCGACTTTATGGATTTCTGTTTTTGAGGAAATATCATAAGCTCCTGGTAATTGATATGTTGCAATAGTTGGAGAATTATCAGCTTCATCTAAAGCAAAAATTTTTGTTCCATCTCTATTAAACTCAATACTATTTTCTTCACCGTTTAAAGTTAAATGTGTTTCAAATGTTAAAGTATTAAGATCGTAAGGTTTGCTTGCGGTAAACTTTCCAAGTCTTTGACTATCATCTAAAAAGAAAAATAATCTTCCTTGTTGATGAATTTCTATATCCTGTGATTTTTGACCTAATATATTTCCAGATTGAAATTTTGGGTCTGTCCCTTTCAGGTGATCACAATTAAAAGTTCCTGCCCTAATAGCGTCAGATAAAATTTGATAATTTTCAAGAAGCTTATTTTGACTTATTGAATTAGCTGCCATTCCAGACATATTCTTATTAGATGTAAAAACAAAACTTCCATTCTCATCAAATTCAATGTCAGTTGGCGCAGTTGTTCTGTCATTGGCAAGAAGACTATTTCCTGAGTTATTTCCTCTACACTGTTGTTGCGGTACATTACCCAAAGGCGTATTGTTATTACCACCAGGAATTAAAGCGCCAACAAATTCAACAGATAAAGTCGCTGCAATAGCTAAAGTTGAAAAATACATTCCAAATAAAATTAAAAATATATTTTTCTTAAAAGTTCCTTTTCTTAAGATTTTAAATATCTTTTTTAGCTTAAATTCCTCTAAAATTTTCATGATTGAGTTCTATTTCTTTTTTTTTATTAGTTCAGTGTTGCTAATATTTATAGCCATACAAGTAATATCATCTCTTAACTTTTCAGCACCCCAATTCAATTCTTTTTCTATAGACTCAACAATGTTTTTTGGTGTCACTTCCGACATGCCATCTACAATTTTTTGAACTCCTTCAGCCCCTAATTCCTCACCATTTTTTAAATAACCCTCGGTTACACCATCGGTATAAACCACAAATGTTTTATCTTTAAGGTTCATAGTATTTGATTTAACCATCGACTCTGTAAAGTATTTAACAATTCCAATGGGTGGCATTTCTGATTTTATATATTCATAATTTTTATTTTGATCAAAAGTTAAAATACTTTCATGTCCTGCGTTGATAAAAACAAGTTCTCCAGTTTTAATGTTTAATTTTCCAAAAACTGCAGTAACAAACATTCCTTTAAACTTTGCCTCAACGAGTTCATTATTCACTCCAAAAACTACTTTTTCTAATGGGAACTTTAAATTTGTTAAGGTTCTAAAAATAGAGGATGCTTTTGCCATATACATACCAGCTTTTACCCCTTTTCCTGAAACATCGGCTAAAGTAAAAAAGTATTCCTCTGGTGTTGCTCTTACCACATCAAAATAATCTCCAGATACATCTCGAGCTGGTACGTTTTTGGCAAAGATAAAGTTTTCAAATTTTGATATATCTGGAAACAAGCTTTTTTGAACTCCAGCTGCAAGCTCACGCTCTTTTAAAAGTTTAGCTTCTTTTTGTAAATTATCTAAAGCTATTTTGTTTTCCTCAATAAATCTAAAATATAAACCGGTTAAAAAAGTAACTGTTACAATAAAAATTGGGTAGCTCATGTCTACCAATTCTGATCTAAATTTATAAATATAAAAACCAATAACTATTATCGCTAAAATATTTCCAAAAAAGATGGATAAACTTAATTTTGGTTTTACTCTTTGAGACAATATAAATGTAATGAGAGCAACGATAATAGAAAATAACAGCTCAAATATATACGTATTAGGATTTCTTATTAAATAAGATTGATCTAAAATATTCTCAATTACATTGGCATGAACTTCTACACCTGGAATAGTTATCCCAAGAGGAGTTTTAACTAAATCAAAAAGACCTTGCGCAGAGGCACCAATTAAAACGTATTTATCTGTAAAAAAATCTGTTTGAAATTTTCCATCATAGACATCACCTGCAGATATGTACTGATTTTTATCTGACTTTTTGTACTTAATCCAAATTATACCATTGGGGTCTGAATTAATTTTATAGGGTCGGGCACTAATTCTTTGAATTCCAACTTCATTTAATTCAACATAAATATTTTTCTGTTTTGAACCCACTCGAACCATTTCTAATCCCATGGTTGGGTATATCTTCTTATCAAACTGTACCACGAGTGGTAATGATCGGATAATACCATCTAATTGATCTAAGAAAGAAATTGAACCTAAACCTTTCACATCTTTTTCTAATACTTCAAGTGAACCAATTGAATACGGATATGAATAAGTAAATTTCTTTGGATCACCACCTTTAGATAAAAATCTCGCCTTAGCTTTTCGATCATAATTGGAATGTGAGGGAACATTGCTCCCTAAAACTGCAATTATTGATTTAGATTGCTTAAGTTTATCAGAAAAAATTTCATCCGGACTTTGTAAATTCTGAAGCTCTGCTATATCAGATGGAACTAAACCATATGATTTTATAATTTCATCGGGAGACTGTTTATCTTTTTCAGTAAAAAAAATATCGAAACCTATCGCTTTTGGATTTGACTCATTTATTTTATCTAGAATATCTGCAAAAACTTTTCTATTCCATGGAAACTGACCAAACTTTCCCAAACTATTTTCATCAATGTCTATTATGACAACATCTGAGTCTTTTTTTTCAGCAAATACTTTTTGATATAAATCAAAACTTAAGTATGAAATTGATTTAACAAATGCAGGATTAATAATCTTTATTAATATAAGGAAAACTAATAAGATTAAAAAGGTAAAATAATTAGTGTATTTTTGAAAAAAAGCTTTCACAGAAAGAATTTAACTCTAATTATAGTAATGTAAATGGTATTGAGTAATTACTGAAGATTACTTCTTTTTCTTTCTTTTCTTTTTCTTAGCTTTTTTCTTAGCTGTTCTTTTTTTCTTTTGAATTTTTTTCTTTTTCTTAGGTTTTTTCTTAACTACTTTTTTCTTTTTCTTAACAACTTTTTTCTTCTTAACAACTTTTTTCTTTTTAACGACTTTTTTCTTCTTAGTAGCTTTTTTCTTCACAGCTTTTTTCTTTTTAGAGGCTTTTTTCTTCACAGCCTTTTTCTTTTTAGAACCTTTTTTCTTAACTGCTTTTTTCTTTTTGCCCTTTTTCTTTTCTGCTTTAGCTTTTTTCTTTTTCTTAGCTTTTTTCTTTTTTTCTGCTCTCTCAGTTTTGATAGCTACTTTTTTCTTTTTATCTTTCTTAATATTTTGTTTTATGATTGATTTAATTTCTTCTTTTTCAAACCCTAGAGCTTTTAATTCTTTTTTAAGTTCTTTTTTAATCGCTTTTCTTTCAGCTTTTGTTGAGTCTGGGCTTAATTTTGCGACCCTTAATGACTTCATTTTTTTGTTGAATTTCTTTAACTGATTTTTAGTAATCTTTCTTGCCTGGCCAGGAGCTTTACCTTTTGACATTGATGTAATGCTATAAGGATTATCTAATAAAGTAGATCCAAAATTGTTTCCAACAAGAACTGCTCCAGGTCTCATACCTAAAGTATTATTTTTTCCTGGACCAATTAATAAAGTGTCAGTCCTTCCTTTTGAAACGATTGTTTGGAACTCAGTTCCTCTTGAACCTAGTGTACCCTCAGGAACTTCAACGGTTAAGCTATCAGGATTTTTTTTACTAATTAGTCCTGATATTACTTTTAAACTTCCTTGTTTTACGCTCGCAACTATTTTTCCATCATTGGTAGCTGGATCAAAAATAAATGTATCCATTACAACCTCTGAGTCTTCGCCAATTGTAAATGTTGATTGGTCTAGTAATAAAATTTGAGTACCAGAGCCTGCACCAGCAACAATTGTTTCATTTAAATAAATTTTGTCGCCAGTTTTTAATTCTCTAGTTTCAGTTTTAACTGTGCCTGAAATTGCTCCAACAATTCCAACTAACTGTTTCTCTATGGTCAGCTTTTCGTTTGCTTTAACGCTTAAGCTTCCAAAAAACAATAAAGCTAAAATTATTGTTAAAATTTTCTTCATACGGTTGAAAAATAACAGACTAATTAGAAAAATAAAATATTTTATATTCAAAATGGGTCTTTTAAAATGGCTTAAAATAACAACTTTTAATAATTTTATAAGAAAATAACAAAGTTTACTTCATTATACTTAGAGATTTAGTAAAACTAAAAGCAAAAGAATCTGCTATATAATCGTAGTTTAATATATTCCCTTCAGATATTAATTTTTCATAAGATAAGTTCATAAATAAAGTTCTATTTGGATCTAATGCTGGGAAAAAATCTCCTAATGCTTTTGTAATCATTATATCAGAAGTCATAGAATGATCTGATCTAATTCTGTTTGAATTCACGGTGGTATCCTCTTTTTTATAATCATTAAAACTATGAGAATTACCAACAGATATAAATGCCCATGGAAATGCAAAATTTAATACCAGGCCGACATCATAAGTTTCAGCATCATTTCCCGCATCAACAACAGAATCATTATCAGTATAACCTAAACTTAAAGAAGAGGATATTATCTGGGTAATTATTAAATCGTAACCTAAAGTATAATTATGTGATATTGAATTAGTTTCTTGTGCAGTCAAGTCTGATGAATTATGATTTGCTTTAGAATCTGAGTATGAATATCCATAACTAAAAGAATTTCTTTCCCCAACCGAAAAAAATCCTCCAATACCGTACATAAAAGAAAAGCTATCAGCATCATGTTGAGCATCAGATTTATTTGCTATTAAATAAGGACTTAAGCTTTGATTTCCTAAGGTAGTATCAAAACCAATAGTAAATCCGTAACTCTGGAAATCATCATCAGCTTCTTTATATTGATTAGATGTTGTGTGAGCAAAATTTAATAATAAAGATGACTCTTCACCAATAGGTCTGGTTGCAGTTATTCCTAAAGATCCACTTTCTGTTCTATCAAATAATGCTGAATTAAATTCTGCTATTGCATCAGAATCCATTTTGGTTCTAGTTTTTGAAACACTATTTACGTTATCAGTAAAGTTTAAACCAAAACCAATATCTGCTGCTATATTCCATAAGCTAGGTTCTCTATCTAAAATTTCTTCTTCAATTTCTTTTAAACTCTCTAAATCTTCTGGACTAAGATCTGTTCTTAGTTTCATCTCCTCAATAATTGTGGTGGCCTTCTCCGGTGAGTCTACTTGGACTAAAACAGATAATAAATATAACTTGATCTCAATATTTTCTGGATAAATCATAGTTAATCTCTCAAGAGTTGAGATCGTTTGTTTGTAGTTTCCCATTTTACCTTGTTGCTGTGCATACTTTAAATTCAAATCTAGATCATTTGGTTTTTGTAAAATTTGCATATAAGTAATATTTTTTTCTGAAGAAAAAGAAGGTGAGATTGAAAAAAATATAAAAAATAATCCTAAGAATAAAAGATATCTTACTTTGATATCAAAAATTTTTCGCAAAGAAACATTGTCAGTGTATAATTTCATAAATTTTAATTAACAAGAAGATCTATCGATAGAGCTATTTCTTCGTAAAGTTAACACACATCCATCTCCATTATCAGCCTTTACAGTAAAATCTATAGTTGAGCCATATACACAAAAATTAAAATCAGCCTCACTATCAATTACTTCAGAACCATCAAACAAATTTGTCTCGACAGCAGTAGAGCTAGCACTGTCAGCTGAGCAAGTATCACCGCTAACATAATATTCGCCTGTCATAGAATAATATTCTGTCTCTGCTAAAGCTATTTGTTGTAACATACTTTCAGCTGATTTTTTTTGAGCACCACCAACATAACCATTGTAAGCTACAGTGCCAACTGCTGATAAAATTCCAATAATCGCAACAACAACTAGAAGCTCGATTAATGTAAAACCCGAGCTTCTAGCTGTCATAAATTATTTAAATTATTATTCTACTGTAACTACTGCTTCTAAAACAGCCTCACCATCAGCAGGTAACATTTTAATTTGTATGTCATTACCGGTTACAAAAAGTTCCAACTGTCCCTCAGTTGTTGGTGTAGCAGCAGCATCAAGTTGTACTGCAGCATCGTCTGAACTTGAATGTGGATTTTTATCCTCAGAATTTGCGACAAAGAATTTAGCGTAATTAGCAGCCGTTGGACCAGCAGTTCCGTCACCATCGTCAGTCTTATCACCATCACAATCTATGCTTCCACCTAATGCTTTTTGACTATCGTCTAAAACACATTTTTGAATCTCAGCAGTTAAATATTTTACAGATTGAGAATGTAATGTTTTTGATGCATTTTTTTGCGCTGAAGCTGTGTAACCTGTATAAGCAACGGTTCCAACAGCAGCTAGAATTCCTATGATTGCAACAACAACAAGCAATTCAATAAGAGTAAAACCTTTATTATTTTTCATTTATCCCTCTTTAAATTAATTAATATGTTCGCATAATGATAAATTTTTTTGCATATGTAAATACTTTTAACACTGCAAATAGTGGCGTTTTTTTTATGGAACTTTAAGATTTTCTGCCCATAATGGACAAATATAATGTCATATAAAATTGAAACTAAAGATAATACCAAAATAGTGCATCTTGATGGAGAAATTGATATGGAAGTAGCTGATAAAGCAAGACAAACAATTTTGCCTTTAATCGAAGCTGGTCATGATGTAGATTTAAACTTGAGTAATGTAACTTACATGGACTCTTCAGGAATTTCAGTTTTAATTGAGAGTAAAAAACTTTCAGAAGAGAAAAAAACAAATTTTGAGTTAAAAAATGTAAGTGAACCCGTTGAAAAAGTTTTAGCAATGGCAAGAAAGTTTTTATGAGTTACAAGATTTCAGAGGAAGGTAATATAACAACTGTTCACCTTGATGGAGAAATTGATATGGATGTAGTCGAAAAGGCTAAAGAGGTAATTTTTCCACATATAGACTCTGGTAAAGAAGTTCACTTAAATTTAAGTCAAGTTCAATACATGGACTCTTCTGGAATTTCAGTTTTGATTGAAAGCCATCAAAAAGCATTAGAAAAAAATACTAAAGTAATAATCAAAGATGTCAGCAAATCTGTTCTAAAAGTAATCATGATGGCTAAATTGGAGCAAATATTAAACTTAGAATAATCTCAAATGAGTAGTGCTACTCTTGAAAACCACAGTGAAAAAAAAGCTTTTCTAGTAAAATCATCCAGTTTGAAAGAAGTTCGGACTTTTTGTCGTGATGTATTTGAAAAATTAAAAATAGAACAAAGTCTAAAAGATGAATTAGTTTTAGCTATCGCTGAAGCTGCACAAAATATCGTAAAACATGCATATAAAGATAATCAAGATTCAAACGATATTATGGTTGTAAAAATAAGTTGTGAGGATAACAAATTACAAATTGCTTTTTATGATATGGGGACTCCAGTTGATCCTAAGAAAGTTAAACATAGAGAAATTGATAATATTAAACCAGGTGGCCTTGGTACTTTTTTTATTCAAGAAATAATGGACGCCGTTGAGTTTAAAGATGGAAAAAGAAAACCTTGGATTAATCATTTAGTGCTGACTAAACAACTTTAACCAATTAATGCACCCACGTTGAAAATCGGGGAGTACATAGCGATCATTAACCCTCCTATCATAACACCCATAAAAACAATCATTATAGGTTCAATTAAACTTGATAAGTTTTCAACAACAGTATCAAATTCAGACTCATAATATTTAGCAACTGAACCAAACATTTCATCTAGTTGTCCTGTTTGTTCACCAACAGAAATTAATTGAGAAAATGTCGGTGGAAATAAGGGGTCTTTGAGAAACAATTTTGTTAAAGTGTCACCAGAAAAAACACCCTTTTTAACATTCTCTAAAGACTCTAAAACAACAACATTGTTACTTACAGATTTAGCGATCTCTAAACTTTCTAATAAATTAACACCTGCTGCACTCAAATTTCCCATGATCAATGATATTCTAGCTAACATTGATTTTAAAATCATTTCACCAAAAATTGGTAATTTTAAAACTCGTTTATGCCATGCGTATCTAATTTTTTCATTCTTCGCAGTTAAATATTTAAAAGTTATAAAAAAAGTTATAAGTGATAACAAAAGAATAAGACCACCAGTACCTCTTAAAAAATCACTCATAGCCATAATGGTAGCTGTCGCGGCTGGGAGTTCTATGCCCATACCATCATACATTTTAGCAAAAACAGGAACTACTTTAATTAACATAAATGCACTAACTGTAATTGCTACAGTAAACATTATACTTGGATACATTAAAGCTGATTTAATTTTCTTTTTAATATTCTCTTTTTTCTCTAAAGCTTCTACTATTTTAAGTAGAAATACATCTAATTTACCACTAGCCTCTCCAGCTTTGATTAAATTTATGTAAACGTTGTCAAAAAGGTCTGGGTATTTTTCGAAACATTTTGAAAGTGTAACACCTCCTTCTAAACTTTTACGAATATCTTCTACAACATCTTTCATTGCTGGACTTTCCAATTGATCTCTCAACATGGCTAAAACTTGAAGAATTGGTAATCCAGCCTTAACCATAGTTGCAAACTGCTTAGAAAATATAAGCACATCTTGCACTGTAGCCTTTTTTTTACCAAATAATGAAAAGCCAGATCCTTTTTTCTTATCTTTTGTGTCTTTTTTTGTTTTTTTTGAGGATCTTATTAAATTCGTAATTATTATTTTTTGCTCTTTTAACTTGTGAGAAGCTTCATCAACATTAAGAGCCTCAATATCACCCTCAACATATTTTCCATCTGAAATTCCTTTATAACTGAATGCTTCCATAAAACTTTAAATTTTATTCAGAAGATAAAACTCTTTCGTATTCTCTAAAATTAAGATCGCCTGATGCTATCATTCTTTTTCCCATATCTTGCATGGTTTGGAAACCTTCCTTAACTGCAATTTCTCTTAATTCCGGTGTTGTCGCTTGTCTTAAAATAGCTTCCTTAATTGGTTTTGATACAACCAATATTTCATAAATTCCTTGTCTTCCTTTATACCCAGTGTCATTACACTTAGCACAACCTTTACCCCTAAAAGCTTTAACTCTCGATGCCTGTTCAGCACTAAAGCCTAGGTCTTGTAAAACTTTTGGATTAACATCATCATCAGGGATTTTACAGTCTTTACAATTTCTTCTCGCAAGTCTTTGAGCGACAACCAATTGACAAGCCGCACTTATTAAGTAATCAGGTGTTCCCATGTTTTGTAATCTAGTAATTGTGCTTGGTGCATCGTTGGTGTGAAGTGTACTAAATACTAAGTGTCCAGTTAATGCAGCTTTTAATCCAATATCAACTGTCTCTTTATCTCTCATCTCTCCAACTAATATTATTTCAGGGTCTTGTCTTAAAAAGGATCTTAAGGCAGTAGCAAAACTAAATCCAATGTCATCTTTGATTTGAACTTGACCCACTCCATCTAATTCATATTCAACTGGATCTTCTGCAGTTAAAATATTTAAATGAGGTTTGCTCACTTCTTTTAAAATACTATACAATGTTGTAGACTTACCAGAACCAGTAGGCCCAGTAACAAGTATTAAGCCTTGAGTTGAATGAATTGCTTTTCTCAAACTGTTTAAGTCCTGCTCTTCAAAATTTAATTGTTCTAAAGTAATGTCTCCTGCATCTTTATTTAAAACCCGCATTACTATTCTCTCATTATTAGCTGTTGGCAAAATTGATAAACGTAAATCTACTACCTTACCTTCAATTTTAAAATTGATCGCACCATCTTGTGGTAGTCTTCTTTCTGCAATATCAAGTTTTCCCATAATTTTAAATCGAGTAACGACAGCACCATAATTATCATGCAAGAATTGTTTATACTGTTCTTGCTCTTGAAGCATTCCGTCTTGTCTATATCTTACTCTTGATGAAAATCTATATGGCTCTATGTGAATATCACTTACACCTCTTTTAATTGCTTCTGCAACTACTGCAGTACTAAATTTTATTACCTCAGACTCATTTTCAATTGCTTCAATGTCTTCCTCTGGGGCATTTTCAAGAACTTCACCAGCTTCACCAAGATCAGAGTCAAAAGTTTTTTGTTTTTCTTTATTTTCTTTTCGAATTGTATCTGTAGTTACCTCACCACTTTCACTTGATAGTCGCTCAATAAACTCAGAAATTTGTGTCAAAGGTGCAGCGTGTAACTCAATATTTTTTTTTGTGATTGCTTTAAGATTTCTCATTAAAGTTAATTTAGAACTATCAGGAATTGCAATGTGTAAGGTTTTTCCGTCGATTTTAAATGGCGCAACAAAGTTGACTTTGATATAATTAGAAGGAAGAACAGTTTTTATATCTTCCGTAATTTCAATTTTTTTTAAATCTACAATTTCTAAATTTTGCTCTTTAACTAAAATTTCAAGAATCTTTTTTTCATCAGTTAATTTTAAGTCAAATACCGCCTCTATTTGTGATGAGTTTGCTTCGCTGCTCTTCTTTTTAATGCTAATTAAATCTTTTCCAGATATAACGTCATTATCAATTAAAACGTTAATTAAATTAATTTCGCTTTCTCTACTTATCTTCAACATAATATTACAGTATTCTTGGTGCTATAAACACCAACAATTCATTTAAAGTATCAGCTTTTTGTGTTCCTTGAAACATTTTTCCAAGTATGGGTACCTTGCTGACACCAGGTACAGTGGATTTATTTGAAGATATATTGTTCTTTTTAATTCCACCAATTACAACAATATCCCCATCAGCAACCAATAACTTCGTTTTTATTTCCATCGTATTGATTCCAACTGATCCTGGGTTTGTTCTGTCAGGCGTATCATTGTTTACTTTTACATCTAATAGAACATTTCCATCTCCAATTATACTTGGAGTAACGGTTAAGACTAAAGCGGCGTCTTTAAATGTATCTTGGCCATCTCCTCCAGAAACAGGTATTTGTACACCTTGTTTAATTTGGGCAGTTTGATTATCTAAAGAAAATAACTTTGGATTTGAAATTGTTTTACTTAAGCCCTCTTTCTCTAAAGCTTCAAGCTGAAGTTTAAGTACAGCAGATCCTGTTTTTCTTAAAACTCCGATACCACTAGTAGCACCAACAACATTAAAATTGTAAATTCCATCAGCTCCAGAAGCACCAGCATCTGCAATCTGAGCAGTACCATCACTTAACGCTGCACCAGTACCACTTGCTGCACCAACAGTACTACCACCTGATGTACCACCAACTCTTACACCTTTCCTAGTATATGCGGCACCAAGTTTGTTACCTAAAGATCTTTCAAAAGCAGAATTTGCTTCAACAATAAATGCTTCCATTAACACTTGTTTAGTTCTTACATCTATTTCTCTAACAACTTTATCAACTACATCTAAATCTTTTTCTTTACCTCTAACAATAATTGATCTGGTAGTTTTTTCCTCTGTTACCTGTATTGGAACAAATGAAGATCCACCTGCACTAGACGTAAACAACTCTGTAAGTGTTGCTTTAGCTTCGGCAGGAGATATATAGTACAATCTAAATATTTCAGAAATAATTGGCTCTACCGAGTCTTCTAATTCTACTTTCTTTTTAACCGCTTGTGCTCTTGCAGATTTATAACCTTCCTGTGAAGTTAAAGTTGCTGGTGTAGCTACCCTAATAATATTACTGCCAACATCTATGTCTGCTGCATAATTTTTCATATCTAATAAAGCATTGAATGCTTTGTCCCAAGGAACATCGATTAATTCTGCAGAAATCGCACCCGCCACATCTTCACCAACAAGAATGTTAATGCCTCCGACTTTAGCCATTAACGTCATTGCCTCTCTATAATCCATGTTCTGAAATCTAAAAGTTACTTTTTGTTTTAATTTTCTAAATTCATCAGGAATTAAAAGATAATTTTTTTGTTTTACCGAGGATATTTTTTTTCTTTTTTTAAGTTTTACTACATCTGCCTCAATTGGAACTGGGCCCATTTCAGCACTTTTTTCTAATTCCTTTTTTCCAAGTTCTTTGACGTCTGTTTTTATTAATGGGGTATCGTGTTTAAAAACTTTTGTCTTTTTTCCTTGCATTGTACAGCCCGTCATCAGAAGGGTAAGACCGATTAATATGGGAAGAGCTTTTAAAAAATTACTTTTCATAAATTATTTTGCTCTCTCTATTATTTGATTTTTAAAATTTATTGCTACTAAAGATCCACCGTCTCTTTCAAAAACTACTTCTTTAGTGTTAACGCCAACTAATTTGATGCCAGGTGATATCTCTTCAAACAATCCTAATGTTAAAATTTCTCCGTTTTCATCAATCATCGATGCATACAAATCATCACTTGAACCAATTACACCAACTAATTTAAAATTAAATACACTTAGTTTTCTTTTATCCTCATCAGAGTTTGCAATTAGCTCTACTCCACCTGTACCACCTAAAGAACCATCTCCAACAAAAGGATCGTTTAACGGTAGTGGCTCTTCTTTGCCAGCAGCGTTTTGATTATTCGCAGCTTTAAGAGCTTGGTCTTTTTTTATTTTTTGATTTATTTCTTTTGCTTTTTCGACAATATTCTGTTGGGCATCATGACTATCTGCATAGACTACAGATGAAAATAATAGATAAATAAAGGTTAATAATATTTTAAAAAAATTCATCTGCTAATCCTACTATAGTTAATGTGCCATTTACTTTTATCGCTCCGGTTGTATCGTTACTTTTTACCACTTGGATAGACTCTTTGTCAAAGTTTAACATCTTTTGAGAGAGTGAAAGCTGTCTCTTAAATTTGATATATCCCAAGAAATTACCAGTAATCTCGAAGTTAACTGGAATTGTGTAGTAAGCTATGTTTTCAACCTTTTTTTTCTTTTGTTTTTTGCTCTGTTTTGCTTTCTTTCCAGCAGCTTTTGCTAAGGCTGCCTTTTTTGAAACCTCTTCAATTTTTCCTTTTTCAATCCTTGAAATAACTAAATCATTCATTCCTGCAAATTCACTCAATGTCTGGTAAAGCCCTTCGACCTCTGCTCTAGAGTGAAATAAAGTTGAATATTGTTCATATCTAGGTCTTAATTTTTTAATCTTAACTTTAGCTAAGTTAATATTATTTATGAATTGTTCGGTCTCACCTTCTTTTGCCCTCATATCGTCAAGCTGAGCTTTTTTCTTGTTTACAATTGGATTTAATACTCCGTAATAAATAATTAAAAAGAATATTACTGCACCAAACGAAACTCCAATTTTAATCCATGTTTTCTTTTCGACATTTTGGAGCTTAGTTTTAATGTCGTCCATAGAAATATTTTTTAAATCCAAATTTTTTAAGTCAATATTAAAATTCATAACTAAACATTTTTAATTTTTACAAATACTCTAAAACCTTTCATTGTTGCTCCACCCTGAGTCCTTTGAGGTAATCTCATAGATGATAAAGAGGCTTGATCTATAAGTTGTTGTTTACCTAAATTTTCTATAAACTTTAGGATGTCTTGGTCGCTAGCTGCTATACCTTGAATTGTTATTAAGCTTCCTCCGTTATAATCAACTTTATCAAATCTTACTCTTGTTGGAACACTCGATGCAATTTGTGCCAAAACTCTATAAGTTAATTCTTTATTTGATTTAAGTGTTTTGCTTAATTTTAAGGTTGTTTGCATCAATTTTAATTCTTTAGTTATTTTCTTCAATTCAAGATTTTTTTGTTGGTGCAAATTTATAACTTTATCATAGTCTTCAAGTTTCTTGTTGTAGCTATGTATATTCCAAAATGATAAAGTGAATAAGATTAAATAAAGTGCAGCTATTCCTCCTGCCAAACCTTTGAAAGCAAAACTCGAAATCGCTTTCATCTTTTTCTTTTGGAACATGCTTTGTCTATCTGGAAGTAAATTTATGTTTTTTGCGGCTGTTACAAATTTGTAATAACCAAAAACATCTAATTTTCTAAAAGCTAAACCTATTGACGTAGTTAAATAAGATCTATTTTCTTTATTAAGCTCTTTATCGAATTGCTGAGGTACTTGTAATCCTGAGACAGGATCAAACAAGTTAAAGCCCACATTCATTAAACTTTTTCTAAAATATGATAAGTATTCCTCAACATTATCGACGTCTGAGACAACTTTTATATTTCTAATTCTTTTTTCATATTTAGTCTCAAAATCTTGAATTGCTTGTTTTACTTGAACTGCGTATCTTCTAACAAGTCCTTCTTTCTCTTCGATGACTTGGGACTCCAATAAAATCTTTCTATCTTGGCCTCTTAAAAAAATGTCAGTTATTATTGGGTTATTATCATATAAAATCATAAGATAATTTTCATCTAAACCAAATTCTAAAACGGCTGTTAAATTTGTGTCCTCAGCTTTTTTTGTTATTTGATTTATTTGATCAACTGCAGATTTTAGTGCAAAGCACTTTACATCTATAATTACTGGATTTAATCCACTGTTTTTAACAATAGAAACATAACTGTTAATATCTGTAAGCTTGGATGCTACAAATAAAATATCCATCGTGTTATCTTTTTCATTTCTGTTTATTACCTGATGAAAAATAGAATAGTCATCTAAATTATCTGTTAGTTGAACTAAATTTTCCCAAAGAGAATTCGTATCAATTGCTTTTTGAAGCTCCTCATCTTTCATTAATGGAGCAGTAACAACTCTGATTATTGCACTTGTAACCGGTATCGAAATTGCAACATTATTTGTATCAAGTTTTATTTTTTGTAAAGCTAAAGATAGTTCTTCTGTAAACTTATCAGCATTTTCAATTACTGAACTTTCGTCTGCTATTTCAACTTTTTGGGTAAAAAATTTTTCTAAAACCCATTGATTAGATTTATTCAAGTTTACTTGAGCTAAACGAATTTCTTTATTATTTAACTCAACACCAATAATTTCCTCACCCTGTATTGAAGATTTTCCAATTTTTGATTTTAGTTTATCAATAAATTTAGTAATTGCATTGCTTGAACTTTTCTTAGAGGATGAAGGTAGTTTAATTCCATCCAAAGATGGTTTTTTTAACTTAATATTTTTTAGTTTTCCAAAAATATTTGAAATTTTACTTTTTGGTTTTGTGTCCTCTGCATTATCATTTCCATCATTGATAATTTTATTTTGATCATTTTGTAAATTTTGATTAACAATATTTTCATTTGGAGTTGAAGGACTTGGTATCGGAATTTCTGTTGGAGGTTTTGTTTCTACTGAAGGCGCAGATGGCTCTTCAATTACAGGAGCTGGAGTATTTTGTTGCTCTTCTGCTTGTTTTTTTTGTTTTTCACTCTCGGCTTGAACATCATCAAACCATTTTTCTAAAATAGGTATAGCATCATCTAAATTTTGAGTTCCAGATGAAGATATTTTCTGTTTTCCATCTATATAAAGTCTTCCAACCCAATTTTTCGATTTTAGTTCACCCTTGTATTTATCTTGTCTTACATAAATGTGAAGTCTTCCGTCTTTTTTATGTATAACAGTATTTTTTTCTTGTTTTTCTTCATCTGATGAATCATTTTGATTTGCATTTTCCTCAAGATTTTGATTTTGGTCATCTATATTTGATGTTTCATCAGCATTCTCTGATTTTTCAGTAGGATTTGTTGTAGTTTCAACTTCGGATTGATTCTGAGTGACCTCATCAGGTTTATTTTCACCTTCAGACACATTGGCTTCCTCTGCCTCTTTATTTATTTCCTCAAAATCTTTTTTATCTTCGTCGGTCATAGTTTAAATTAATACAACTTATAATTTATTTTTTCAATTCTCATACACTTCTCTAACACAAAATGACAATAAGTCTAACACAAAAATAATTCTTGATGTTCATTTTAGGTCAATAAAGGTAATTTTTGTTGATTTATATAGGTTTTTTTAAAAATTTATAAAATAAAAATATTTTTGACAATTTTTTAGATTCTAACACAAAAAAAAATTAAATTTGTGTTAGAGTATTTCAAAATTAGGATTTTGAATAAAAGTCAATAAAATCAACAATTTTTTTTGAAAAAGATAAATTCACAATTTTTGTGTTAGAGTAAAGAATATTTGTGTAAGAGTTTATACTTTTTTTTTATAATTCAAAAAGTCAATAAAATCAACAAAAATTATTTTTATCAAATTTTGTGTTAGAGTTATCATTTTTCCTTATAAATTTCAAAAAAAAATCAAAATTTCTTTAGATGCTACCGTAACGAGAGCTCAAAAAATAAATTTTAGAATTATTATATACAATTTATGGTGGATTTTAAAAAAATTATCATAATTTTCACTTCAAAAGTGAATTTTAAGGAATAAAAAATTAATTTGGTTCTCCTTTAATGTCAGTTGACAGTTCTTGATACAAAATAACAGAAATTATTTTTAAATTCTCTATTACTCGCTCATAATCCCAAGATAAATTGATATCATTACAATTTAGTTCTGTGTAGTAGTATACTTTTGCGTTTGCGATAGATGGATCTATGTCTTCTACTATTAAATTAAACTCTTTTGTTTTTTTTTCTATTGCAAAGTTGTAACGACAAACATTTGTTGATGCCCAAAACAAAATTGTTCCAAGCACTATTGCAAACAAAATCATTACCTTTGATATATGAAACAATATTATTCTCCATCAACAGCTAGTATAGTTAAATCATCTTTTTGAATTCTGCCTGAACTTATTAAGTCTTCAATAATTTTTTGTAATCTTTCATTGTTTGATATGTTTTGATATTTCTTAATATAATTTTGAAAACCCTCTGGTCCTAACATTTGCCCAGCTTGATCTTTAATTTCTGTAATACCATCTGTAAAGATATACATTGAACTCTTTTCAAACGAAATTTTCTTTTCTGTAAACTTTACTTTTGGAGCAATACCTAAAGGTGGTCCTGCATCTTCAAACTTTGAAAAAAATTTATCGTTAGAATATATTAGTGGAGGTTCGTGGCCAGCATTAGATAATATTAATTCTTTTTTATTCTTATCGTAAATTCCTATTAGCATTGTCACAAACATTCCTCTTGAAGTGGTCTCACATATCTCATCATTTAAAATATTTAACAACTCTGAAGGTGAAAAAATTGTTTTACTTAGACATCTGTATAAACTAGAAGCTTTAGACATTAACAAAGATGATTTAATTCCTTTTCCAGATACATCAGCAACACCAAAACCATATTTACCTTCACTGATCTCAGAAAAATTATAAAAATCTCCTGATACTACTTTTGCTGGTATGTTAATTCCTGCTATAGGAAAATTTTCTTTTATGTTTTTCGATAACAATGTTTTTTGTATTTCTCCTACAATCTCAATTTCTTTTTGAATTCTGTTCTTTATAATTAAATCTTTTGCCATTTTAGCATTTCTAATTGCTAGCGCTGCTGGACCTGATAAAGTTTCTAATAACTTTCTATCATTCTCTTCAAATAGTTTTGTTTGACTCTTTTTATTTAAACAATGAATTACTCCAATACATTCATCTGAAACTATTAAAGGTGCGCATAGCACTGAGTACGTTGTAAAGTTTGTTTTATTATCTAAATCAAAATAAAATTCTGCTATTTCTCTAACATCTTTTCTTACATCCCCTACTCTAATACATTTTTTATTTAGCACTGCTTTGCCCATCACACCTTGTGAAATTGGTATTTCAAAATCTTCAAGATATGATTGATACTTTGATGCTATGCATTGAAAAATTTGTTTTTTTTCATCAATCAAAAAAATGTTTGCAGCTTGAGCATTAATTCTTTTAATTATTAATTCTAATGAGTCTTGAAGTGTTTCCGTTAAGTCTAATGACCGAGCCAACTCTTGGTTCATTTTAGTAATCAATTCTAAATCTTGATGTTTAGAATCTACAACTTTTATCGGAGCCTCTTTTTTAGAATTAAAAAACATGTTATTTAGTATTTGAAATTCACTTTCTTTTTGAATATTATCAATTGAATGGAAATCATAATTCATGCGCCTAATTTCTATTTGCACCTAAATGATGCACTTTTATTAGTACAATATTGCATAAATGGGCTCATAGAATTTTCCTCTCAAATTAAACTATAAGTAGTGTTTTATATTACAGCATTTATTTTAGGAAGTATATGGGGAAGTTTTAGCAATGTTTGTATTAATCGGATCCCTAAAAATATCAGTATTTTAACAGCTCGATCGTTTTGCTTATCCTGTAATAAAAAAATCAATTGGTATGACAATATTCCATTGCTCTCTTTCATAATACTTAAAGCCAAGTGTAGACACTGTTCAACTAAAATAAATTTTGAGTATTTTTTAGTAGAATTAATTTCTGCAATTAATTTTTTAGTAATTTTTTATTTTTTCGGATTAACATTTGAAAGTTTATTATTAATTATCTTAAGCGTCTTTTTTGTAATAATATTTTTCATAGACCTAAGACATTTCATAATTCCAAACGAATTAACCTTTTCATTAATGGCATTAGGTTTTATTAAAAGTTTTCTTACTAATCCAAGTTTATTTATATTCCCTGATTATGTTCAATCTTTGATAGGTGGTGTCACTGGATATTTTGTAATTTGGTTTATAATTTTCATATACAAAAAATTAAAAAATATTGAAGGAATGGGGTTAGGTGATGCTAAACTTCTATCTGCTTTAGGATTTTGGTTTGGATGGATTGCTTTACCATTTATTCTAATATTTTCTTCTGTGATAGCTTTGGTGATAGCTATTCCAAGTTTAATAAACAAATCTAAAAATATGAGAACCCAAATACCATTTGGACCATACTTAATTTTAGGATGTTTGTTTTATTTATTTTTTAATGATCAAATTATAAAATTTCTATCTTAATCAAAAAATTATTCTATTAGAAACTACTATCTCTCCATCCACCTTTATTTGAAATTACTTCACCGGGAACTGATAAAATTCTAACTAGTGTCTCCTCATCTGTAGCTGGACCAGCAACGTTAGCGAAGAGTTGGTCACCAAAAATTACTAATTCTGAAAGCACACCTTTTCTTACATATCCACAAACATTTCCAACTGCTTGGTTTACATCTTCTGGTGGATTAGCAAGTTTAAGCTCTTCAGATCCATTGTTACCACATTCATCATCTGCAACACATATAAATGCCGCTCCTTGATTACATTTTAAATTTCCTGGTGGTGGTTGATATATTGGAAAATATACATTTCCTCTAAACAATGTGGGTCGACCTGATGCCTTTCTAAAATTTCTCTCTGAAAATGTAGGAGCACCACCCGAGGCTGATGCTTTATCTCTGTCCATTCCTATTACCCAAGCATTTTCTTTTTGTGCAAGATTAATGCAACCGGATATTTTACCAGTTCTATCAATACACTTTCCACCATCTCCCAGATCTTGATCTGGTTGGTTTGGATCGACGGGAGCATCGCTGACAGCTGTATTATCAATTGATCTTGCATCATTAGCTCCTAAATGTGCTTTAATATCAAAATCATTTGCAGTTCCTAAAGGCAGCTCTTCATCATACAATTGTTTAAACAAAGGATAATCAGGATCGATTATCCCATACATAATGTTATCCATATTTTCTTCTCTTCCTCCAAGATCTGAAAAGTTTCCTGTACCACCAAAAAGATAGAATTTACCATTATCAACTCCAACTCCTGCATCCATGCCAAAATAAGAGTACCTAGCGTTGTCAGTGTTTGCATCTAGTCTAAATAAAGTTGTTTGATCAAACATCTTAGCTGTTGATTGACTTGTTAAATTAAACTTGGTTATTTTGCCTTCCAAATCATTGACATAAACCATAGCTCCTCTCCACGGAATTGAAAATGCTGTATCAGGTGTTATTACTACTGGAGTTGCAGGGACTGAATTAATAATATCACTACCATTCTCAGTAGTTACTGTTGCACCATCTGTATCAAGCACTTGAGATTTTGTATCTACAATTCTAATTGGGCCTCCATTTAAATGAGCACCATAAATTCCTCCTGCGGGAATTACTCTTGATCCTGCATCCGTAAATGTCTCTAAAGACACCACAAATAATGCAGAACCAGCGCATCTGTCAGAGGCAGCCATTCCGCCCCCCATAATTGCTACATATTTATCTTCTGAAGGATTACTTGGATTATCATAGGACGGTATTCTTACAATTCTAGGAGTTGACCATGTTTCTCCAAGCTGTGAATAATTATAAACCATATCTGTCTCATTAAAACCTGAACCTTTACAAGTTGTTTGAATAGAAAAAGGAGTAGTGGATTTAGATGCACTACTTCCTGGTGTTGCATCAGGACTTATATAAGGATTATAAATCATGTCTTCTTTAAGAGTTACTTTGATTTTGTTCTGAACAATTGTTGCACTTGCTATTGCAAGAGGTATTGGCTGTCCTCCCGGGTTATCCTTAAACGCTTGTATTTGCCCTTTAGGGACAGTGTCACCGTTACTCAAACCGGGCATAGTGATGCCAGAAAAATGAAAAACCTTTCCTACATAACACGACTTATTACTAGTGCTCGTATAATAGTCATCTGTAGTGTAACAAGGAGTTGCTCTGGTATTTTTTTCTGTATCTACAATGTTGCCCTCCGAGCTATTATTATCATCAGTTGTTCTAGCTGCAGTATAATTTCTAAATGCTTTTTGACCTTCTTCCGACGTAGCAATATTAGCAGAACCTGAATTATATGGATAAGATGTAATTTCTCCATCTGCCGCTGCATGTAAAACTTCATTATTAACTATATCATTATAAATCGAAAACATATGTATTGGTCCTTCACTACCGTCTAATTCATCTGTAATATCTAAAACAGAAAAACCAGCTCCTCCTCGACCATACGGAACAAATAAAATTGTTCTCCAACTTTTTGAAGTGTCTACACTGCCATCTGAATTTACTTTATTTATTAGTACATCGTGCACGACTGGTGAGCCATCAACACCAAAAATAGGATTGGTACCGCCACCATCCTCAACACGGTTATCAACATTGCCGTCATATCCCTTGTTTACAATCTGAGGTAAATTAGTTACGACGAAAGGAGGTATAAATCCCCAAATTTCTTTTCCAGTAACAGAGTCAATCGCATGTAAGACTCCGCTATTAGAGCCAGCGTAAATAATATTTTTTCTAGATGCTTTTTTAGAAATAAATGATTGATAATTATTTGTAGCTCTAAAGTAAGATTCTTCGTTGACACTGTTAAATTCTAAACTTGCCTCTGGCGGCCCTACCTCAATAAGTTGAGAATGATAAATGTCTCCCATGACATGCTCTCTGACTTCTTTAATATTGCAATCTCCATTATAATCAAAATAATCAATACCTCTCATAAAATCTATTAAACCTTGAGCGTCATCACTTGAACCATCAGTTCCTACTAATGTGCAATGTGATGTTGTATTGTGATAATCTTGAACTACGTATCCTCGAAGTTCCATCAAACTAAACACTGATTCAAAATTATTTGGGTCTGTAAAATTATCCCAATTACCATCATAGTCAGCATTTTCAAGAGCTGTCCATAATTTTCTTGTATCACTTGCTTCTTCTTCATTGGCTTGTTTACGTATTTCTAAGGATGCATCCCAATTACCATTGTCAGCTAATCCATCTCCATCTAGATCATCTGCTATTGTCATATCAACATTTCCTTGCTCATCAATTGCTCTTCTAAGTAACTTTCCTCTCCACTCACCAAACTGTTCGTAAGAAAATTGTGCTTGATATAGAGATCCACCTTCTTGAATACTTGCTGTGATTGATGGAGCTGTAAATGCAAGTCTTTCAGCAATGATTTGTCTAATTTTACTAGTCAACTCTTGTTTCAAACGATCTGGGGTTTTAGCATTTATTACTGCTTCACATTCTTTATCGCCTGCTACGCCACCTGTGCAACTACCTATTCTAGCTAATTTTGTAAATTCTTTTTTCCCTTTGGTAGATATACCACCACCATAAGCTACAAATAATGTTTTAATACCTTTATTTCTTAAAACTGTTAGTCTATTAGATGTTGCTCCATCTGTATTTGCCATCGCACCATCACCTATGACAATTACGTAATTGAGCTGACACTCACTATCAAGTGTTCCATCACCATCTGCATCCCACAATTTTTGACCTGCATTTTCATCAAAAAAATAATCATAAGCCATTTGAGAAAATGCTCTAGAATCTGTTCCCCAAGCTGTTTGTGTTAAATTGTCTAAAGTTGAAACAATATTTGCAGCCCCTTTTGGACCTACTGCATCAGTTAGACAAGAATTTTCACTACAGTCTACACTTGTTCCCTGAGGGTGATTACCATCCCAACCTCCATAATATTGGCAAAACTGCCCTCTATGACACTCAGCACCACTAAAATCAACACCATTTCCTTTTCCAAATACACCATCAATACCAGAATTCCAGTGTCCAAAACCAAAATAGGCTCCACTTGTCAAAGTTGAGTCTTGTACAACAGCTTTGATAGCTTCTTTAGCTCCTTCCCATCTTTGAACTTTTGAACCTCCAATTTGTTTTTGCCATGCATCATCTCTATCAGTAGCATTGAATTTACTTTTAAGAAATTCATCTATCATTCCGTACTTTGTACCAACTATTACTTTAGTGCTTGAGGCTCTAATACTCCATGGTTCACTAAACTTAACATCATCTGCATCTAGATCACCAGCAGCAATCGCTGTGCCATCATCGTTTTTATTCATATCTTTATCGTTTGATCCTTTACCGATTGAAGTAACTACGGTACATGCTCCATCAGAAGAATGATCATGAGAAATTTTTTGTATTTTATGTTTTAATCTAGAAGTTGTATATATGAGATTATCATCGTCAGGATCGATAACAAGTCCAGAAGGTGCGTCTACATTAGAGCAAGATCTTAAATTAACATTATCAAGTCTAAAGGCTCCATTAACTGCAGTTAATTGTTTTTTTAGCAAACTATTTTCACTTTTCGCAAACCAAAGGGCAGCGCCATCGCTAGTGATATCAAAATCAGAAGTTGTGCCTAAAGTACAAGTTTTACAATTTAGTGTAACTTGTGTTTCCATTGTATCTAAATTTATAACTAGCAAAGCATATTTTCTATTAGCAGGCTGACATTTATTTTTTATTTTTACAAAGAGATATGGAATTGAATTTATAACTTTTCCTCTAAGTCTTTCTACATTTCCATTAGCACATAATGAACCTCCTTGAGCTGAGAAAACATTACTATGTCCTCGTAATCCAATTACAAATCTGCAATTTTGCCCACTTGCATCAAACCCGTAGATAGCTCTTTTAGAAAGTGTATCTCCAGTGTTCGCTCGAAAAAAAATAATTGTCTCTCCTGAAATATCGACTGAAGGATGATTAACAGTTAGATTTTCAAATATTACCGGATCAGCATTGGCAATTATATCAACATCTTCATTAGCAACTCCATTATTATACATACTGTTTGCACAGCCATTAGCTCCTGTAAAAGATATTTCATCAAGCGCATCTCCAAAATTTGCATCTCTTAAGCCGTTCGTGAGTATACGGAGCAACCCTTGACTATTTTTTGCTTGTGTAACTATAATTTTTCCATCTGGTGCATATTCAGCTCCATTAACCCATTCCAATGACTCGTCTGTTGCACCGACATCATTTTTCATACTGTCAGAGCTATCAAGTAAAATTAAGATATTAGCCTTTACGTCACCTTCACCAGCTCCTGGTGGTACAGGTTTTGAATTAAGATTATTGCTTATGAATAAAGTAAATAAAAATACCAAAATAAATCTATAGTATCTCATAATTAAAATAAATCCTCTTCAACATGCTCACCCTCAATATATTTCTCCATGTTTGCGTTTGTAATTTCAAGAGTTTCAAAGGGATAGCCTAATTGTTCTGCTCTACTATACCATACTAACAAATTACCAACGCTTAAATCAACAAAGCCAGTCCAATTTGGTTGTTGACTTTCATCACCAGGGTCTTGGATAAAATCTCTGGTAAATTTATACACCTCATTCAACTGATTTTTTTTAGGGGATGTTAGTTTTATAAGAGCAACTTTAGACTCAAAAATCATTACTTCTAACGTAGTATTCTTAAATCCACCTGAGGAGCAATAATCACTAGCTGATTCATCATAAATAACTGAAGTTTTTGGTTCAAAGTTTTTTTCATCATATGTGTCTAAAAAATCAAATTTTTGCACTGCAATTTCCACAGGTGTTTCAATAGGAACGTTTAAAATTTCACATGCTACAGATTTACTGAATATCAAAGAGGATAATAAGATTGATACAAGTATTTTTTTCACAATTACAAATTTTAATTTCATTATTATTTTATTTCAAGATAGATATTGTCCAATTCATAACCTTTAAAATTATCTTAATTAGAGACAATTAAAGTCGTTTCTAGAGGGATAAGTATTTCTGGATTTGAAACGTCTCCCTTCATACCACAGCCATAGATTCTATAGGTAGTCCCTAGTCTTTGAGTAGTTTCAGAAGTTTTGGCAACACTAGAACCAGTGGCTTTGAAATTTGAGCTACCTGCATTTACTGAAAAGAATTCATATTTATATTTTTCTAATTTTTTTTCTTCTTCAGAATTTTCTGTTACTAAAGGTCTTATAAGTGTCAAAAAACTTTGATCCTGAATATGTTCAGTTACTCGAAAATCAGTATCTCTAAATAAATTTTTAAAGCTTTTAAAACAAGGTGTTTGAGTTGGAGCCGCAGCTAAGTCTCCATTACGTGGAATAGACCTTTCTCCTCTTAAACCTGTATCATCTATCTTACCCATTATCTTGTCTATTATACTTTTTTCTGCCTGCATTAATGCTGTCTCTGCAACATAAAAAGTTTGCTGATACTCTTCGCTACTATTGTTACCTTGGTGATCAGAAGACGCAATAACAATTAATCCACCGCCCATCAAAGACATAGCTAATAGAAGCACCAAAGATAAAACTAATGCAAAACCTTTACTATTATTTTTTTTCATCATTGAAATAAATCTTTTCCTATATTTCTTGCATAAACTGTAACAACTACTGAGTCTCGTAATTTTAAATCTCCAGTAGCACCAGCAGCAATAGTGTTATTTGTATTTGTCGTACCTGTTCCAGTAGTTGTCGTGTTGGCAGATGCCTTCCTCTCACTCAACAACTCTATAGGTTTTCTTTTATTTCTCGGAGTACGAGTAAAAAAATTATCTTTTGTGGTAAAAGTTAATCTTATATCAACACCCCTTATATCAAATAATCTATCTCTTATACTAACATCGCCACCTTCAGGCATTGGTCTTGGATACTCACCTGACGTTTTGCTTTTAATAACTACACCATATTGATCAAAAGGAATAAATTCCATATCAACGACATTATCTCTTATTAATTCTCTTTTGATACACTCTGGACAAATTCGATTACCATCGTCATCTAATTTATCAGTAATCCAGCCATCTGAACTTGTGATAGGCCAAATGCAATCTCCATCCTTTCTTGCTTGATGCCAATATTCTAAAGATTTATATACCCCGTAACTTGGTTCTTCTACTGTTCCAGTTTTTTCTGCGAAATAAGTAATTCTATATTTCTTAAATGGCTGCAGTAAATCATTATAATTAAAATCTTCATAGACGATTTCAATTTGATCACAACACATATCGGTCGAAAGTTTGGTTATCAATGAACCATCATATTCTGTCCATCTTTGAGCTCGATCACTGAAGGGAGCTTTTAATGCAACATCAGGTGTTATTTTATTATTTCCTAAAAGTTTTTTTCTAATTACAATAGGATTATGACTTTTGCTTTCATCATCATATCCGTTTTCAAAAGGAAAATAACTTGTTCTTGGTAGTGCAATGCCATTCGGACAAGAGGCGGTTGCTTCTGCAAATTTTTCAATAGTGTATGATCCAGCATAATATTTATATCCTGCCATTCTTACGTCTCTCATTAACATGCTAACTAAGTCACGACTAGTTTTACTAATCTTAGCTTTCTCACTAACCTGATTGTAGGTTTTATTTACAACATTGTAAGATGTATACATCGCACCCATCATCAACGCTGTGATTACAATTCCAATTAATATTTCTATTAAAGTAAGACCGTGTTCACCCTTAATTCGTTTTTTAATATCCATTTTAACCACCATCTTGCTGTTGTGCATTTAACGGATCACCATCTTGATTCCCACTATCTTGATTTTCATTTAGTCCCTTTAATTTGTAATCTGCTTGGAAATATAAAAAATTTGTTTTTTTACCGTCATTTAATTTAATTTGAATTTTTCCTATGTACATAATGTCATCCGTAATACTATTATTTTCAACATCACCCGATCCCCAAGATGGGCTAAGTTTAAAAATTTGAAACTTTCTTGTCTCATTCGTTCCCTTACAATTCATGTAATCCTTTGAATTTAAAATTGCACCCCATTTTCTATACTTCATGTCAGAGGCGGCTACTATTTCTCCAGGAGTATATGTGCCATATACATTTCCTGAATTTGCGTCTTTAGTACCTCCCTTGCTACAGGAATCAGAAAGATCATGCATTGATATACCCGCATCTGTTTCACTTTGACTCAATGTTAATAGAGCAATCATTTTTTCAGAAAAATTATCGCCTGTAATTCCAGTAGATCTATTTCCCAAAGTATCCTCAGCAATCATATTGGTTAAAAAGTTTGCTTTAGTTCTCTCACTTGAAATACCGATTGATGAAACCGAATAATTAGTCATTTGCAATATAGCAACAAAACCAATACCAATGATTGCAGTGGAAACAATAGCCTCTAAAAGTGAAATTCCCTTAATATAAAAATTATTTTTAACCTTCATCATCTTCCTCTTCCTCAGGTGCTTCATCCGACCAAGAGCCAACATAACTCCCAGATGATTTTTTAACTTGCCACTTTGCTTTACTGATATTTCCATATCTCGACCATTTAATTGCATTTAGGTATAAATTTTTTTGATCATCCAGATTTATACCACATCCAAATGCAGTAGATGTACACATGACTGGCAAAGGTTCATCTTTTATATCTTTGCTCGCACCATAATTGGTACCTATGTTACAATCATCCGATCTTTTCGCACTACATAATAAAATAAAATTTATAGGAGTTCCATCATCAGCTATAATAGTATCATCACCTCCATAAAATTTGCCATTTCTCGAAAAACAAATAGCAGCAGTACCATCAAATGTGGTAGTTACATCTGTAACAGTAATATCATAAACAAGATTACTAATTTCAGCAGGCGCATCTGCTTTATGGGTATCCCAATTTGCATTTTCTGAAGTTGCTGTTACCCCTACTCCAGGATCGCATCTTTCACCGATTTTGTCAGTATCATTCCAATCATCACTGCCGTCATTTATTTTTGTTGCAAGAGTACTCATAGTTAATCCTCTTCCCTCAACAAATAAACCATCATCTGTTTGGTTAAAATATATCTGAACATATGCCAAAGCACCTCTCTCGGTTTGCGTGTAAGTATTTTTGATTAAAGCAGCAATTTTATCTACATCACTTCTAACTGCTCTCTCTTTATTCCACTCTGAAAAATTTGGATAAGCCGCACCACTAATAATTGCTACAAGAGCCAAAACAACTAAGAGCTCTAAAATAGAAAAACCTTTAATGTTCTTTTCCTGCGGAGGCATCAATTTTTCCAGCTTTAACTAATTCTTCCAATGATTTAGTCATGGTGATCATACCATCTTTTACCGCTGTTTGCATGATGCTAGGTATTTGATGAATTTTTGCTTCACGAATAAGGTTTTGTATAGGCGCTGTACATTTCATCACCTCAAAAGCACCACAACGGCCTTGACCATCTTTTGTTTTTAAAAGTCTTTGGGTAACTACCATTTTTAATGATGTAGAAATTTGTGCCCTAATTTGAGCTTGTTGCTCTGGTGGAAATACGTCAATAATTCTATTGATTGTATTTGGAGCTCCACTTGTATGTAAAGTTCCAAAAACTAAGTGACCAGTTTCAGCAGCGGTTAAAGCTAATGAAACAGTTTCTAAATCTCTCATCTCTCCTACTAAAATTACATCTGGGTCTTCTCTTAATGCCGCTTTTAAAGCAGTTGAAAATGTCTGAGTTTGTTTTCCTACTTCTCTGTGCGAGACAATACTTTTTTTGTCTTTATGAATAAATTCTACTGGGTCCTCAACTGTAATAATATTTGCAGTTCTAGTTTTATTTATTTCATTGATTATAGCAGCTAGTGTAGTTGATTTTCCTGAACCAGTTGGACCGGTAACTAGCACTAGGCCTTTGTGCATATCAATTATATCATAAAGAACGGGTGGTAGATCAAATTGCTCCATTTCTGGAATTACGCTTTCAACTCTTCTTAATACTGCAGCTGGACCATTAATTGTTTTATAAAAATTAGCTCTAAATCTTAAACCACTCAAGGTTACAGATGAGTCTAGCTCATGAGTATCTTGAAATCTTTTCATTTCAATCTCATTACAATTAGTTGATATCAAATCTTGGAGATCTTGAGCTTTAACCATGACCTCTTGAACTTTGTGAATTTCACCAGTTTGTCTATAAGCTAATGGCCATCCACTTCTGATATGAAAATCTGAAATTTTTTTATTATTTTTTGCTAATTCTTCTAATTTTTCAAACATAATTATTTTTATCTAGAAATTTATTTAAAGACAAGATTATACTTTTTTATAGTTTCCCAAAGAACTTAATTGCCCAATATGGTTAAAAAAATTGAGAATTTTCAACAAATTTCAAACGATTAGGGTGATGAAATTTTAAAAAAATTTATGTAAAAAACCTTGATGTCTTTATTAAAAAAAATACTCATTATATTTTTCTTTTTGATACCATTTTCAAATTCTTTTGCTGCAATGGTAACTAAGATAGATGATCAAGTTTTCCAAGATGCAGCTGACGATAAAGATACTAACATGGGGGGTCCTGAATTTAATAAAGATGGTACCAAAATGTTTGTGAGTTATCACAACGTCGTTAATAAACTAGCTTCAGGTGCAGACGATTTTATAGCTGAATACACTCTTTCCACACCTTTTGATATTTCAACAGCTACTTATGCTGGTGATAGTGAAAGATGTAGCGCAGTTGACCCAGATCATGATAACTCTATGCCTGCCGGCGATAATGCAACAACAAAGTCAATAATAGCATTCAAATTTAGTGATGATGGAAAAAAAATATTTACAGCTCAAAGAGGGATGAATGAAAATCCAGGAAATTCTTTTGTAAACCGATTTGACTTAACAACTCCGTTTGATGTTTCAACATGTACATACAATTCAGATGTGGATATCGATACAACTGCATTACAAAACGGAACTAATGCTGGAGATAGAAGCACAAATGACAGAAATAATTTACAAGGTATAGAAATAACCAATGATGGTACAAAATTATTTGTTACAATGAATGAAAATGGAGGTGGTCAGAATATAAAACAATATAATTTTGGTACACCGTATGATTTAAGTACTCTCACCCTTGCATCAACTGCAATAATTTTAGACAATAACAATCCTTTTGGCATGGAGTTTAGTAAAGATGGAAAAAGGTTATTTCAATCTTTTAGAACCACTGGCACAGTAGTGCAATTTTCACTTAGCAATGCTTTTGATTTATCGTCATCTACTAAAGATGGTGAGTTTAGTTTGAAAGCTCTTGATGACGATCTAGGTGATTTGATTGGTATTAAATTTAGTTCAAACGGTTTAAAAATATTTGCAGTAAACAGAGGGGACTCGAAAGTATTTGAATATAGCCTTGGTTGTGCTTTTACACTTGTTGCAGGTAGTTGTCCTTCTATTACTGAAGATAAAGATAGAACTGGAATGGCATTAGCTCAAATAGAAATTGCTAAAAGAACTATTGATCATTCAACTGATACTGCATTAAACCGATTAAAGTGGATTAGAAGAAATAAAGATAAACAAAATTTAACTAATTTAAATATTAATTTTAAATTTACTGATCAAAGATTAGCTTCTTTAACCGAAGCTGTTAAAACTTCTGCAGCTAAAAAGAAAAAGAAAGATAAAGAAGAAAATGTATTTTACTGGAGTGAGGGCAGTATAGCAATTGGCAGAATTGGTGATACCAGTATTTCATCTACCAAAAAAATTGATACGGATGCAATTACATTTGGTGCAGATAAATTTACAGATGGAAATGGAATTAAAGGCTGGGCATTTAGAATTGGTAGAAATAATGTTGATGTGGGAACTGCTGGAAGTAATTTAGACACCGATACTTATAACATTACCTATTATTCAACGTCACCAATCAAAAATGATACAAAGTTCTTAGATAGTGTAATTGGTTTTGGTAAATTAAATTCTGACTTATTAACTGTTCTAGAGGGAGAAAAATTAGCAGCTGAAAGATCCGGTCATCAAATATATGGAACAATAAGAATAAAAGATGAGATAAAAAAAGATAACCTTACTTTAATTCCTTCAGGTAGATTTGATATTGGTCATACTTACTTAGGGTTTTATGAAGAAAGTGGATCAGGTGGTATTGATGTTGAAGGACAACGTATTATGTCTAAAAAAATTCGAGCTAGTCTTGCAGCCGTTGAGGATCTGTCTGGTGATAAATACGATATAAAAAGACATGGTAAGATTGAATACATTGCAGATATCGATCGGTCTTCTGATTTTGAATATACCTACGTCAGTGATAGCAGTGTAAATTTTAATAACACTTTGGACACAGGAGCTTTACATAATATTAACGGTGAAATTGGTATTGATATTGTTTTACCTGATAGATTTAGTATTTTTTTAATCTATGAACGTAATCAAGCACTAGGCTCAGGACACACAGATAAATTACATATTGCATTGGGTTATTTACCTAATAAAGAAACAAATTTCGCTTTTTCAATAGATGGTGTTGATAATTTTAAATCGAATTATGTTCTAAGTAAAAATATTAATGATTATAATATTGATTTAAAGTTGACTAATGATTTAATGCGTCCAGAGGAATACGATGAAGTATCCTTCAATTTAAAACGTAAATTCTAATCTAAAAAAAGATATAATAAATTACCCAAACAATTAGAGAATACTCAAAAAAAGACTTTGATAATTGAAGCTGTTTTTCACTAAACTTTGAAATTAAAAATTTCTTTGAGAAATGAAAACCTATGTGAACTATTATTATGCCAACTATAATTCCGATTATTGTAGATTGAATTGAAAAGTTCTTATAACCAAAATAACAAGCTGCAATTAGGGTTAGCCAAGAAACGTTAGAAATAAATACTTTAAAGATTAGACCAGTTTTTTTACTAAATACCGATTGTGTTTTTATAATTGAATAGGACCAAATAACTCCAGTTAAAAAACTAATATATTTTAATATCATTTAACAACTTAAAAATTTTATCAAATCAACTATAATAGGTTATCGATTTAACTTAAATTAAAATAACGATTTGTAATATAATTTAGCTTGAGCGCCATAGGTTTCTTGGCTTGAATAAAGAGTATCTAAATTAATAGAAAGTAAACTATTTTCTAAAGGTTGAAATTCATAATCTATACCTGCAGTAACAGTAATTTCTCTTGATAGATCGTCATCTTGATTATACTCAGCTAATACATTATTAACTTTAAACTCTTGAGTATTTTCTGTAATTACCTCTCGGTAATCAGTAAGCCAACTTAAATATAATTTTGACTTATCATCACTTAAAATCAAATATTCATCACTCAATGCCACTGATGCATTTAGAAATTCTTTTTTTTGCCATTTATAATATTCGCTTTCTTCATGATTAGGCGTTAATCCGTAACCTAACGAATAACTAAAGTCAGGTATTATATTGTTTAAAAACTTTCCTCCATAAATGGCATCATAACTAAAATACTGGTCATCTATATCTAAAAATCCGGAAGTGGTTGTGTTTGTAAGAATTCTTCTATCACTTTTATTCTGAGTAAATCCCCAAACAAAGAAAGTTTCTATATTTGAGTTAAATTTAGTTTGTTTTTCATCTGAAATAAAACCACCTGAGATACTTATACGATCGATATTATGATCTTTGGAAAATTCTTGTCTTCCAGTTTCAACAGAAAATAGTCGATTTGAGTTTTGCCCAGGTTGAATTATGTTTGCTCCAGCTCTTAAGTTATTATGTTCTAACCTCAACGTTTTTCTTTTGCCCTGTCTTCGCTCAAAAGATGAGAATATTTCTGACCAAGTATCGTTTTGATTTAAATATTGCTCACTTCTTTTAAATTTAGTAATAGACTTTCTTAAATTAATTGATTTGTGTCCAAGTTGCTCATCTAAAATTTCATTTCCACCTTGTCCAACTGAACCAGCAGAACCTTTAACGATGACATTTCCATCAAGATCCTGTAAATCATAAGTCCCTGAACCTGTAGTATCATAGTAATATGATTGTCCTATACCGTGGTTTACTTTTATTGTGTGACCAGAGCCTGTAATGTTAATCTTTCCAATAACAACACCTTTATCCTTCAAGTTTAATGTTGCTCCAGCACTTCCTGATAAAGTAATTGCATTAAAAGTTGGACCATCTTTATTTTCAATTTTTCCACTATTAGTTAAAGTGGCTGAACCACCCATTACAACTACTGCATTTTCTGAGTTATGATAAATGTGCCCACCTTTAAAGTTGTTTAACGTAATATTTGTAGAGTCATCGTCTGATTTAATTGTATTTGTCCCATCATCATCATCATCGGTAGCAAAAATTGTTCCATAGTTATTGATAGTAATATCGTCAGTTGTGCCAGTATTCTCCAACATAGAGATGGTGTTTGTGTTTGCTTTAATTATTCCACTACTATTATTCGTTAATGAACCAGTTTCTACATCAGTAAAATTAATAGCTTTAGATCTTGCTGAAATGATTGTTCCACTGTTAGTTATGGTTAAGTTAGAAGAGGACTCACCATTGATAGTGTTTGATTTATCAACTGTTGTTTCTGCAGTAGAACCAACCTCAATGATAACTGTTCCATTTGCCTTTTCATTAATTTTAATAATATTATTTAGTTGATTTCTCAATGTAGATGAATTCGAGATTGTTAAAGTTGTATTATCTGCACTAAAAGTTTGTCTGGCTGTAGTCACACCACCGTCATCAATATCAATTGAATATGCCAAATTTTGATAAATTATGACAAAAAATAAAATTTTAAATAAGTGTTTTAATTTTTTACACATAAGAGCGATTTATAGTAAATTTGGCTTTAACTTTCATCTTTTAAGTTTAATTGAATAGGGTCTACTTTAAGCCTTTTACCTATTAAATTGTTAATTATTCTATTACTTCGAGCTCCTCAATTATACTCACAATCTTCTTGCCACTTATTACTGCATTGACTCTTGCGCATTCATAATAGGCAAACGAAGTTTCTTCTGCTATTTCTTTCATCTCTAAACATCTTGATCTATTTTCCGTATACAAATGTTCTGTTAATCTTGGAGGATCACCTAAATACATCATAAGACCTATAACTTCACCTTCTTTCTGGAAATCTGCTTTTTCCTCTATTTCTGCTACACGATTATCAACACCAATCTCAAAATCTTTAAACGCAACAAAACCTTTGTATATAATAAAAACTAGAATTAAATAAAAAATAAACTTAATTTTACTCATTTTAATTTAAATCATTTAGTCTCTTTAAAAACTAAACATACACCATTATTGCAATATCTTTTTCCAGTTGGCAAAGGTCCATCATCAAAAATATGTCCGTGATGGGCATTGCAATTTTTACAATGATATTCTGTTCTTGCATAACCTATTAAATGATCAGTTTTAGTTTCAAATACATCTGGCAGTGATTGATAAAATGATGGCCAACCTGACCCACTTTCATACTTAGTTTTTGAGTCAAATAATTTTACATCACAATTTGCACAATGATAACTTCCTTCTCGCTTTTCATTATTTAACTCACTTGAACCTGGTGGTTCAGTGCCATCTTCAAACATAACTAATTTTTGTTCTACAGTTAAATTTGAGTTCTTTTTGCTCATACCATTAAACTAATTTAGCACACGATTGATGTAAATAAGAATGTAATTCTATAAGCTTCTTAGCGTCTTTATTATACCCACCACCTAAAACACCACACAAAGGAATACCTCTTGAAAAGAAGTTTTCAGTGACAACCTCGTCCCTAGCTCTTATACCATCATCTGAAATTTTTAGTTTACCCAATCTATCATTAAAATGAATATCAACACCAGCAATATAAAAAACAAAATCAAAATTTTCATCGTTTAGTTGTTTCATATAAAACTTTAATATTTTTAGATAATCCTGATCTTCCATATTGTCGTTTAGATCAACATCAAGATCACTCGTAGATTTTTTAGCTGGGTAATTTGTTTTTGAATGCATACTAAAAGTAAAAACATTTCGATTATCTTTAAAAATATCAGCACTTCCATTACCTTGATGGACATCTAAATCTAAAATCAAAATTTTTCCAGCTAAACCTCTATCAAGTAGGTATTGTGCAGCAACAGCTACATCGTTAAAAACACAATAACCAGCACCACCATAAAAATTTGCATGATGACTTCCTCCTGCTGTGTTACAGGCTAGGCCATAATTTATTGCCAGTTTGGATGCCAACACTGTGCCTCCAGTTGCAACTAGAGATCTTTTCACCACACTATCAACTAAAGGAAAACCAATTTTTTTAACACTTTTTTCATCTAACGTTTTATTTTTGACATGTTTTATATATTTTTCACAGTGAACTCTTTTAAGTGTTTCATCAGAACAAGGGTAAGGAGTGTAAAAACTTTTAACTAATTTTTTTTTAAGTAAATAGTCAGCCAATTCTCCAAATTTATTTATTGGAAATCGGTGATCATCTCCAATTTTAGCAAAATAATCTTTGTGATTAATAATTGGAAGTTTCATAAAAGTTTAAATATGAGTGTTTTTATAGATTGAGTTTACACCTATTTTTTTTAAAAATTTAAAATTACTTTTTTTGAGTATTTGCTTAATCTTTCTACTTTTGTTCTTGGAAAAATTATTATGGTCTAAAATCTCAATACAAATCAAATTTATTTCATATTTTTTAAAATCAATACTTTTAATCACTTCATATTCTAAACCCTCTAAGTCAATATTTAAGAAATCTACTTTATTGAAATTATATTTTTTTAAAATGTTATTAATATTCTCTGTCTTTATTTTTTTTTCTTTAAAGTCTTTTTTATTAAGCGAAAAATTTTTTTTTAAAAAATTTAAATGATTTATATCCAAAGTATTTAAAGGGGAAAAATCATCTACAAAATATAACTTTTTATCAGTTTTTTTATCACTTATTGCACAATTAATATTAATATCTTTAGATCTAAAATAATCGAATAACTCGATTGTTATGGGGTTTAGATCCACGTTTATCCCTCTCCAATTTCTCTTGTAAAATTGAAATGTATTATTATGCCTAGTTGGGTGGAAGCATCCTAGATCTACAAATTTACCTTTATAATCATTTTCAAAAAAACTATTAATGTATTTATCCTCATCAAATTGAGAACCACCTCTAAGGTACTTAAAATTTCTTAAATATATATTATAAAAAAAGTAAATTTTTCTAAAAAAAAGAATTTTAGAATTTAGTAAAAATCTTAAACTTCTTACCCTCATTTTATAACTCTGATAGGATTATCGTTTACACAAGACTCAAGGGCTTCAATCATTTGATTATAATAAATATTATAATTTTCAGCTGTAACATATCCAATATGAGGAGTTAATAAGGCGTTAGGTAAAAATCTGAGTTTATTATTTTCAGGTAAGGGTTCCTTTTCATAAACATCTAAACCAGCTCCAGCTATTTCATTTGTGGATAATGCAATTATTAAATCATCCTCATTTATTATCGGTCCTCTTGAGGTGTTAATCAAAAAAGCAGTTTTTTTCATTTTATCCATCTCTTTAATTGTAATACAGTTTCTGTATCTCTCGCCACCTTGAACATGAATAGATAAAAAATCTGAGTTCTTAATTAAATCCTCTTTGCTACAGGGTAAAACGTCTAATTCTTTGCAGGTATCTAAATTAAGATTTTCACTCCATGCCATTACTTGCATACCAAATGCTTTTCCAATTTTAGCAACTTGGGATCCAACTTTTCCAAGACCAATCAGACCAAGTATTTTTCCTTTTAATTCTACTCCAATAGTAGACTGCCAATATCCTTGATACATATTGTCTATTTCTTCTTTAAGGTTTCTCGCTAATCCAAGTATTAGAGCCCAGGTTAATTCAGGTGTTGGATTTATATTGCTTTCGGTTCCACTAACAATGATTTTTCTTTTTTTTGCAGCCTCTAGATCGATTGACTTATTTTTTAAACCGCTGGTAATAATAAATTTTAATTTAGTAAGATTTTCTATTAAATTTTTTGTAATTGGTGTTCTCTCTCTCATAATCAGTAAAGCCTCAAATTCAGACAATTTATCAAGAGCATCTGCTTCATCCTCGAAAGGCTCACTAAAAATTTTGATCTCGTACTTTCCTGCTAATTTTTCAAGATCAACAAATTGTTGAGATACATTTTGATAGTCGTCTAAGATGGCAACTTTAAGCATTTTTAATTTCCTTATTTGATAGAAATAAACCTAATATAATTAAAATTGCACCAATCAAGTGAAAAAATTTAAATTGCTCATTATAAAATAGTATTGCCATTATGGTGCTGAACAACGGAATTAAAGATAAGAAAATACCTGCTCTATTTGCACCTATGATAGAAACAGCACCTGCCCAACAATAGTAAGATCCTATGCTTGGGAAAAGAGCTAAAAATATCAAAGTGTAGACTAAATTTATATCAAACTTAATTAATTCTCCATTAGAGTATTCATATAAAAATTGAGGCAACACAGTTATCAAACCAAATGTACAAATAACATGAACTAAACTTAATAACGGAAGAGTAAATTTTTTTTTCTTTAAGAGAGTTGAGTAAACTCCCCATGTGATAACACCTCCTATCATTATCAAATCACCTTTATTAAAATTTAGGGAAAACAAAATGTCCAACTTAAGTCTGGTAATAATCGCCAGAATACCACATACTGAAATGATAAGCCCTAAAATTTGATACTTATTAGTTTGTTCAACTTTAAACAAAAAACAAAGTAAAATTATTATAGCTGGAATAGCTGTATTAAAAAGAGATGCGTTAATAACTTGGGTATGAATTAAAGATAAGTAAGTAAAAGAATTAAATAAACCAACACTTGTAAAACCTAAAAAAAATAACAAAGGTAGATTATTTAAAATCGTATTTTTATATTTTATTATTTCTTTAAAAGTAAAAGGTAACAATATAATCCAAACAAGAAGCCAACGATAAAACACTAAAGTTAAAGGAGGTATCTCAACCAAGAAAGCATACTTGCCAACCATAAAATTACCAGCCCAGAATAAAGTTGCGCATACCAGCATGATATATGCTTTGGTATTTTGCATTTTACTAATTGAATCTTGTTGAGCTATAAGGGGCTAAATTTAAATTGGTGTTTTCTTTAGCTATCATTCCGGAGACAATCTTTCCAGATATTGGACCTAATGTCCATCCTAAATGATGATGACCGAAACAATAGAATACATTTTTATGATTTTTTGACGGACCCATAACTGGTAAAAAGTCGGGTAATGTTGGTCTAAATCCTAACCATTCATCTTCATGATCGGGTAAATCTCCTAACATGTACTTAGCATTATTAATCAAATTGTTAATACGAGATTTTGATAAAGGATTTTTCAATCCACCAAACTCGACAGTTCCTACAACTCTTAATCCTTGTTCCATTGGAGTAATTCCAAATCCTCGATTTGAAAAAATAACTGGTCTTTGTAAAAGATGATCACAATCTTTAAAGTGAACATGATAACCACGTTCGGTATCTAAAGGTATTTTTTCATCTAAATTATCAGTTAATTTTTTTGAAAAGGCTCCACAGGCTACTACGACTTTATCAAATAAAAATTTATCTGTATTAGTTTTTAATATTGGTTGTTCATCTTGAAAGTCTATACTTTTAACATCCGTTTTTTTAAATTGCCCGCCCTTCTTAAGAAATAAATCAAAAAATTTAAGCAGAATTTTTTTTGGATTTCTAGCATGTCTCGCGTAAGGATAATAAACACCAGCATGATAAAAAGGTTTTATATTAGGCTCTAAATCATGAATTTCTTTTTTATTTACAAGTTGTTGCTGAACTCCTAATTCGTTTCTAACATTAATTTCTAATTCTCTGCTTTTCAAATCTTGATCGTTCCAAATATACAAAATTCCTTTGTTTTCAACTAAACCTTCAATATCAACTTCATCAAATAATTCATCATAGGCTGGTAAGGCTAAATCTAAAATTTGATGCATATTTTTTGCAGTGTGCATCATTTTATTTTTTGTGGTGTTCATTATAAATTTCATAAACCAAGGGATCATTTTTGGAACATAGTTCCATTTAAGAGCAAGAGGTCCTGTTGAGCTCATTAGCATAGCGGGGACATCCAATAAAATATCAGTTCTATTTAAAGACAATGAAGCATAGGGAGAAAAATGACCAGCGTTTCCGTAAGATGCTACAGGGCTTCCTGGATTTTCTCTATCAAATATCGTTACATCAAAACCTTTTTTCTGCAAAAATAGAGCATTAGAAATTCCTTGAATACCACCTCCAACAATACCTATTTTAAGTTTTTTATTCACCTGACGACTATATAATGAAATTTTAATTAAGATTAAGCGACAAATTATACTTATGCAATGGATTGTTGGCTATGAGTTTTGGCACTCATCACAATTCCAAATCCTATCATCGTGGCTAACATTGATGAACCACCATATGACATTATTGGCAAAGGCGAACCTACAATAGGAAGTAAACCTAAAACCATGCTCATATTAATTACAACATATATAAAAATTGATGTTCCAAAGCTGTAACAAAATAATTTTGCAAAATAACTTCTAGAGAGGGCACCTATTCTGATAACTCTATAAATTATAATACTATAAATTAAAAGTAACAAAACTGAACCTATAAAACCGAATTCTTCTGAAAAAAGTGTAAATATAAAATCTGTATGTTTCTCTGGTAGGAATTCTAGATAACTTTGTGTTCCTTTTAGAAAACCTTTACCAGTGATACCACCTGATCCAACGGCAATTTTAGATTGAATAATCTGATAACCAGCTCCTAAAGGATCTCTATCTGGATTAAGAAAAGTTAATACTCGAAGTTTTTGATAAGGTTTTAGAAAAGAAATGATAATTGGTAATGAAATGATTGATAACAAGCAAGAATAAAAAAAATATTTATGATTTAACCCAGCAAACCACAATACAACTATTCCACTTATTGCAATAAGTAATGAAGTACCTAAATCTGGTTGTATAATTACTAAACTCATTGGAACAAAAATAATAATTAATGAGAAACAAATAGTGTAAAAGGAATTAACGTGCTGTGATTTCATTCTATGAAAATATTTTGCCAAACATAAAATGATAAAAATTTTCATTAATTCAGATGGCTGAATATTTAAAAAATATAAATCAATCCATCTTTTAGATCCTGACGCAGTAATACCAAAGTTTATAGTCCAAATTAACATTCCTAAAATAACTGCATAAGATAAATAACCAAGAGAAAACCAAAATTTTATATTGATAAATGAAATCACAAGCATCATTAAGAAGAAAATTGCAAATTTTATAAAGTGACTTCTTGTATGAAATAAAATTTCACCTCCATCAGTAGAGTACATCGTAGCAAGACTAATAAATCCAAGTATAAGCAGACATGATAAAAGGATATAATCTAAATTTCCAAATTTTTGGAAAAAACCATTTTTATTGTTAAATCTTCTGTATTGGTACATTAGATATCCAAATATTTTTTGTTGTTATAATTTTTTCTTATTTCATGTCTATCAACAATCATTTTAAATAATTCTTTAGCTAATGGAGCTGCAACAGTTCCTCCAGAGCCACCATGTTCTATAATTATACTTAATGCATACCTTGGACTTTTATAAGGCCCAAAGGCTACATATAAAGCGTGATCTCTCTCTTCATAAGGAATTTGAAATGTTTTGAGATCCAATTCACGATCTCGTTCAGTTATTTTTTTGACCTGTGAGGTTCCAGTTTTACCAGCAAATCGATATTTAGGATCATCCAAACGAGATCTGTAAGAAGTTCCTCTTACTTCATTTGTAGAACTAAACATGGCATCTTGAACAATTTTAATATTTCGAGCCTTTTTATATAATGGCGTGAATTTATCTGCATATTGATTGTCATCATTTGCCACTATTTTTGGATAAATTTTATATCCTCCATTAGCTATTTGGGCAGTCATCAAACATAATTGTATTGGAGTTGTTTGAATAAATCCTTGACCAATACCAGTAATTATTGTTTCACCAAGTACCCAATTTATTCCTAACGCATTTTTTTTCCATTCTGTATTAGGAACCAAACCTTTCTTTTCGTTATCGAATACATCTTTAAAAACTTTCTGCCCCAGTCCAAATTTTTTTGCAGTAACGCTTAATCGATCTACACCTAATCTTCTTGCGACTTCATAAAAATACGTATCACAAGATTGCTTCATTGCTTCTCTTAAATTTACAAATCCATGTCCTTCTTTCTTCCAACAATGATAAGTTTGCCCGTACAATTCTAAAGGATTTTTGTGTCCTTTGCATTGAACTGTAAAATCTGGTTTAATAATTTCATTTTCTAGAGCAGATAAGGCAACTATAGGTTTTATGGTTGATCCAGGTGAGTAATTTCCTGATAGTGATTTATTAACTAAAGGTTTCATTGGATTGTTTCTTATCAGTTGCCACTCATCTTGACTTATTCCAAAGACAAAAGAGTTAGGATCAAAGGATGGGGAAGAATGCATTGCAATTATTGCACCCGTATAAATATCCATTACGCATATTGATCCTGCTTTTTCTTTTAGTAACTCATTACTTAATTCTTGAATTTTTGTATCTATTGTAAGTTTGATTGTTTCTCCCTTATCTCCTTTTTGAAATGCTAATTGACTAATCCTTCTGCCATAAGCATTAACCTCATATCGCTCTACGGAATTTGATCCAATTAATTTTTTCTCAAAAGATTTTTCTAAGCCTGTTTTTCCAACTTTTAATCCAGGTACAAATTTTTCTTTTATATTTTCATTTGTTAAAAGGTCGTTTTCATTAGCCTGACTAACATAGCCTAAAACATGAGTGAAATTTTCTTTATACGGGTAATCTCTTGATATTGAAATAACTGGTTTAACACCATTAAGATCATAAAGGTGATTATTAATTTTGGAAAATTTTTCCCAACTTAAATTATCTGCTACAATTAATGTTTCCCAAGGTTGTATTTCATTCTTTTTTTTTACAATTTTTTTAAATTGTTTTTCACTTAATTCTAATAATTCTTTCACACGATAAATTACATATCTAAAATCCTCCACCTCCTCAGGTATGATATGGAGTTGGTAAGCCTCAAAGTTTCCAGCAATCGTATTTCCAAAATAATCTTGAAATTCTCCTCTGATAGGAGGTAATTTCCATTCTCGAATTCTATTTTTGTCAGATAGTGTTAAGTACTTTTTATTCTCTTTAACTTGTAAAAAAAATAATCTACTAACTATTCCACCTAGAATAATAATTTTAGCTGTCGCAAGAATAAACATTCTTCGATTTAATGAATTTAACTTAGTTGCGCTGTCACTTATATTAATCATCTAAACTTTTTAAATACCTCTTAAAAAAGATTGAAAATATTATGTAAAATAAAAACGTAAAAAAATTATTTACAATGAAAAGTGTAATATCCAATTCATAAGAAAAAAACAAAAATAAAACTGAGAAATTAATTGAATTTATCAAACTAATGATAAACAAAAAATAGAACCAATCTTTTATTAAATTTGGACTAATTGTTATATTTCTAAGGTAAGTGGCAAATATACAAATTAAGATATATGACATAGAACTTATGCCCAAGGGTAAACCAACAACAGTATCGTTAAATAGCCCTGCTAAAAAAACTAAAAAGTAATCAAATCGCTGGTATGCTTTTAAAGCAAAATAAAAAATTAATATAAATGGAAAATTAAATGAAAAGTAATCAATGTTTAAATAATTAAAATCAAATTCATTAAATACAGATATAAATAAAGCAAGAATTGGTAACCAAGTGTATATCTTGTAAAATAAATTTTTCTTTTGAAATCTAATCACTTATTTTTCCTTTTCTCATAATGCATGCTTTATATTCTTCGGTGCCTACTTGAAAACCTGTGCTAAAGAGCTTTTTTGATTGACATTTTGAACTATAGATTAAATTTAATCTCAAAAATTCTAGTTCTTCTTGGTCTAAATTATGCTGTTGAATAACACTTTTTTGAAACTCATTTTCTGACTTTAATATCTCAACTTGTTTAGTTAATTCGTTAGTTAAAGTATTTAATTCTTTGTTTTCCTCTAAAAATTTAGTGTTACTATCTTCTAAAATTTGCAACTCATCACTTATTAAGTCTAATTTTATTTGCTCAGTATTTGAAGAGACTTGTGTTTGATCATTTTGATCAGTTTCAACAGGTGTAGGAATAATCTCATCAATTTCTGCAAAAACATATTTTAATTGACTAAAATCGCTATAAAAGTTGATCAAAATTTTTTCATTTTCATCTTTTAAATCAATCGTTCCGACAGGAATTCCACTTTTGAAAATTGAGCCAGTTCCAGATGTATATGCAATTCCTTTATCGTCAATTTTGTTTATAAGATCATTCTTGATATATCTAATTTCACCTTTTTTATTTCCATTCCCAACAACAATTGCTTGAACATTTCCTGGGGTGATTGAAACAGGAATATTTGAATTTAAGTCAGTTAGCAACAATACTCTTGAATTTGTATAATTTACCTCAATGACTCGTCCCACAAGATAGCTTCGATCATAAATATTTGTTCCAATTTTTATTTTTTCCTTACTGCCTTTGTTGATAATAATTGATCTTAAAAAAGGACTTTCATGATCAACAATTACTTTTGCTAAAATTTTATTGGAAGTAATTGTATAACCATCAATAAGACTTTTGAGTTCCTCATTTTCACTTTTAATAATTTTTGTTGAAATATTTTCAGATTTTAATTGATCTAGTTCCTCTTTCGTTTGTTTATATTCTTTATAAAAATTGGTGTATTCATTTAAATTTACATAAGAAGATTTGATAAAATTTTCTGGGATTGAAACAATAAATGAAGAGCGATAAACAATTTCTTTTATCACTGACTTTGTTACAGTTATAACCTTGAAATTAAAACTTGATAAAACAATAATAACAATCGAGAAAAAAACTAAAGTTAATAAAGAAAATTTTTGTTTTGTACTTTTATTTAAAAAAGCAGATCTAATTGCTATTATAAAATCATCTCTGCTTTCGGCCATCTTTCTTAATATTCAGTCAGCATCGTAGAGAATGTTTGTTCTTGATCCAAAGCTTTACCAGTTCCGATTGCAACACATGATAATGGGTCCTCAGCAATGTGCACTGGCAATCCTGTTTCTTTAGAAAATCTTCTATCTATATTTTTTAATAAAGCTCCGCCTCCTGTCAAAGTAAGACCCATATCAACAAGGTCTGCTGATAATTCTGGTGGTGTGGCCTCAAGAGCATCTTTAATACCATTAACCATTTCTCTTAAAATACCATCTAATGCCTCTGCTGTATCTTCTTCGGTAATATTGACTTCTTTTGGAGTTCCCGATCTTAAATCTCGACCTTTGACAGCATAAGTATTATTATTAGATGGTATAGCGGTACCAATTTCTTTTTTAATTTTTTCAGCTGTGCTATCCCCTATCATAAGGTTATATTCTTTTCTCATATAGTTAACTAATGCACCATCCATAGCATCACCTGCAACTCTTAGAGATTTTGAATAAACTAAACCTCCTAATGACATGACAGCAATCTCACTTGTTCCACCACCGATATCAACAACCATTGATCCTGTTGCCTCTGATATTGGTAAACCTGCACCAATTGCTGCAGCTATAGGCTCCTCAATTAATTGAACTCTTCTAGCGCCTGCCGCTAAAGCACTATCTTGAATTGCTTTTCTTTCAACTGGAGTAGAGCCAGTGGGTACGCAAATTAATATTCTTGGATTTGCGAATGTTCTGCCTTTATGAACTTTTTTAATGAAATGTTTGATCATTTCTTCAGTGACAATAAAATCAGCGATAACACCGTCTCTTAAAGGTCGAATTGCACTAATATTTCCAGGTGTTCTTCCTAACATTGTTTTTGCCTCATCCCCTACAGCTAAAACTTGTTTTTTTCCAGTTTGCTCTACAATCGCTACAACAGATGGCTCATTTAAAACTACACCTTGTCCTTTAACTACAACTAATGTGTTGGCAGTTCCAAGATCGATAGCCATGTCTTGACTCCATATTTTTTTAACACTATCAAATATTCCCATTATATACTCTCCTTTAATTTTTTTGGTTCGATATTTTTATATAAAGATTTTTTCTCTCTCTTGATAAGCATTTTGTTTAAAGCATTTAAATAAGCATTTGCCGATGCTACTAAAGTATCTGTATCAGCTGACTGACCCACTGTAGTTCTATCATTTTCCTCTATCTTTACACTTACGGTAGCCTGTGCATCAGTTCCTTCTGTAACTGCATGAACTTGATAAAGAGACAATTTTACATCATGAGGATAAAGTTCTTTTATGCATTTAAATATTGCATCAACTGGACCATCACCAGTTTGAGAAGTCTTTTTAACTTCTCCAAAAACATCTAAAGTCATGTCAGCCCTTTGGGGCTCACCAGTTCCAGCAAATACTTTTAATGATTTTAAATTAATCGCATTTATCTTATTATCAATAATTAAACTATCGTCGACTAATGCAACAATATCTTCATCATAAATATGTTTTTTCTTATCCGCCAAAATTTTAAATTTTCCAAAAGCTGCTTGAACTACATCATCTGTGACATCTGCATAACCTAAATCGCTTAATTTATCCTTAAATGCATGACGTCCAGAGTGTTTACCCATTACTAAAGATGTTTTTTTTACACCAACACTTTCTGGTGTCATTATTTCATAGGTCTCTCTATTTTTTAACATTCCATCCTGATGAATTCCTGATTCATGAGCAAAAGCATTCTTTCCAACGATTGCTTTATTAAATTGAACAGGAAAACCCGTGGCATTAGATACAATTTTAGATGCTTTGCTAATTAGTTCAGTTTTAATTCCTGTTTCATAAGGTAATAAATCATCTCGTGTTTTTATAGCCATCACAATTTCTTCAAGTGCTGCGTTACCCGCTCTTTCACCTATTCCATTTATAGTACACTCAATTTGTCTAACCCCTGCTGATAAACCTGATAAAGCATTGGCAACTGCTAAGCCTAAATCATTATGGCAGTGCGCGGAAATAATAGCCTTATCAATATTTGGTACATTGTTTTTTATTGATGTAATAGTTTTTGCAAATTCTTCAGGTATAGAATAGCCAACTGTATCAGGAATATTAATTGTTGTTGCTCCACATTTAATGGCAAGTTCTATAGTTTTATACATAAATTCTAAATTTGTTCTTGTGCCATCCTCACATGACCACTCAACGTCATCTGTAAATTTTTTAGCATAAGTAACACTTTCTTTTATAGCGCCTAAAACTTGTTCATCTGTCATATTAAGTTTATGTTTCATATGAACTGGGCTTGTTGAAATAAATGTGTGGATACGAAATCTTTTTGCGAATTTTAAAGATTCATGACAAGCGTCTATGTCTTTTTTTGTAGCTCTTGCTAATCCACAAGGAATTGAATTTTTTACACTTTTACTGATTGCACTTACAGCCTCAAAATCACCTGGAGATGATATTGGAAAACCAGCCTCAATTATATCAATTCCCATTTCATCAAAAACTCTCGATATCTGAATTTTTTCCTCAACGCTCATAGAGGCCCCTGGTGATTGTTCACCATCCCTCATAGTTGTATCGAAAATGAATACTTTATCTTTCTCAGCCATATAAATATTTTTAGTGATCGAAATATACAACCTATCGTTTAGATTGCAAAATAAAATAATTATTTTAGCCCAATTTAATCAATATTTTACTTCTTATCGCTATCCACTAATTTCTTCTTACCAATCCACGGCATCATTGCTCTTAGTTTCGTACCGACTGTTTCTATAGAGTGTTTTGCTAATTCCTCTCTGGTCTTAAGAAAATTCTTTTGACCATTTTTACACTCATCCATCCATTGTTTGGTAAACTTTCCAGATTGAATGTCCTCTAGTACTTCTTTCATTCTTTTCTTAGTTTCTTCCTTATTAATAATTCTAGGTCCTGAAACATACTCGCCATACTCTGCAGTATTTGAAATTGAGTAATTCATATTTGCAATTCCACCCTCATAGATAAGATCAACGATTAATTTTACCTCGTGCAAACACTCGAAATAAGCCATCTCCGGTTCATATCCTGCCTCAACTAATGTTTCATAACCATTTTTGATTAATTCTACAAGACCTCCACAAAGAACAGTTTGTTCTCCGAATAAATCTGTTTCACATTCATCTTTGAAAGTGGTTTCAATAATTCCAGATCTTCCTCCTCCAATAGCTGATGCATACGATAAAGCTAAATCTCTTGCTTTACCTGTACCATCTTGATGAACAGCCATCAAACAAGGAACTCCACCACCTTTTTCAAATTCGCTTCTTACAAGATGTCCGGGTCCTTTAGGAGCAACCATAAATACATCTAAATCTTTTCTCGCTTTGATTAAATCATAATGAATATTTAAACCATGAGCAAAAGCTAGACTTGTGCCCTCTTTTAGTCTTTGTTCGATGTGATTTTTATATATGGTTGCTTGAAGCTCATCAGGAGTTAGGATCATACAAACGTCAGCCCATTCTGCTGCATCGGACAAGTTCATTACTTTCAAACCTTTTGATTCAGCTTTTGCTTTACTTGCTGAACCATCTCTTAAAGCAACAACTACCTCTTTTACTCCGCTATCTTTTAAATTGAGAGCATGGGCATGCCCTTGACTTCCGTAACCAAAAATAGCAACTTTTTTATCTTTAATTAAGTTTACATCAGCATCTTTTTCATAAAACATCTTCATTTTTTCTTCTCCTTTATAAATTTATTTAAATGTGTCAGCACCTCTGGTCATTGCTATTGCCCCAGTTCTTGAAGTGCTTGTAAGACCATAGGGTTTTAATTTTTTACTCATTTTATCAATTTCTCTTCTTAGAGCGGTTATTTGTACAACCACTGATTTATTTGTTTTATCTAAAATCACTGGATTAAATTTTTTGCATTCCTTAAGACACTTTTCTATCTTTTTTTTCTGTGCAACAATCTTAAGTAACGCCATCTCTTTAAATATAACTTTTTTATCTTCTCTTTTAAAATCTGCAACTTTATGAACTGGAACTAGTTTTTTTAACTGAAGTTTGATTTGATCAATAACTTGTGGTGTTCCTGTTGTTACTATTGTAATTCTAGAAATATTCTTCGCTGCATCAACTTCTGCTACAGCTAAAGACTCTATATTGTATCCTCTACCAGAAAATAACCCAACAACTCTTGCCAACACACCAGACTCATTATCTACCCAAACCACAAATATATGAGTATCTAGTTTACCTTTCTTAGTGGGTATGCTGTATGCTGATTTTGGAGATGACATTATACTAATGATTTCCCTTTGCCAGTAATCTTGTTTTCCTCTTTATCATTTGGACCTAAAATCATCTGATTGTGAGGCTTTCCAGACGGTATCATTGGAAAACAATTTTCATTAGGATCTACATGACAATCAAATATCACCGGGCCCTTATAATCGAGCATCTCTTTAATTTTATCATCTAATTCTAGAGGATTATCAGCCTTGATACCTTTGCATCCATAGGCCTCAGCTAATTTAACAAAATCAGGTAAAGCTTCAGAATAACTTTCTGAATAATTCTTTTCATGCAGAAGTTCTTGCCATTGTCTAACCATACCCATGTACTGGTTATTCAAGATAAATATTTTGATAGGTAAATTATATTGAACTGCTGTAGACATTTCTTGCATTGTCATTAACACTGATGCCTCACCTGCAATATCGATTACAAGTTTATCTGGATGAGCAATTTGAACACCTACTGCTGCTGGAAGTCCGTATCCCATAGTCCCAAGACCTCCTGATGTCATCCATCTATTAGGTTTATTAAATTTATAGTGTTGTGCAGCCCACATTTGATGCTGACCAACTTCAGTTGTGATAAATGTATCTTGATTTTTTGTAAGCTCATATAATCTTTTTACAGCATGCTGAGGCTTGATCTCTTTATCGCTATTAATAAAACCTAACGAGTCTTTCGTTCTCCATTTCTGGATTTGTTCCCACCATTTTGAAATTCTTTGTTTATTCGAATCTTTTAATCCATTTTGTTTTTTATTTATTTTCTTGATAGCTGACTTTATTACTTCATTAACATCTCCAACTATTGCAAGATCTACTTTTATAATTTTATTAATTGATGATGGATCAATATCAATATGAACTTTTTTTGATTTTGGAGAAAACTCATCGATCTTACCCGTTATTCTATCGTCAAATCTTGCACCAATGTTAATTAACAAATCACAATCATGCATTGCATTATTAGCTTCATAAGTTCCATGCATACCTAGCATTCCAATAAATTGATTATCATCCCCTGGAAATGCCCCTAACCCTTGTAGAGTTGATGTGATTGGAAAACCAATTAATCTAACAAACTCTTTTAAAGTTTCACTAGCTTGAGGACCTGAATTTATTACTCCACCTCCGGTATAAACAACTGGTTTTTTTGCTTTTGAAATTAAATCAATTAATTGATTAATTTCATTTTCAGAAAATTTATTATGTATTTTTCCATTTAATTTTTTTTCTTTTTTAAATCTTGCATAATTAGTTTTTGCAAATTGGATATCTTTAGGAATATCAATTAATACAGGTCCAGGTCTTCCAGTTGTTGCTACTTTAAAAGCTTCATGCATTACTTTTGGTAATTCTTTAATATCTTTAACTAACCAATTATGTTTTGTGCAAGGCCTCGTGATTCCTGTTGTGTCACATTCTTGAAAAGCATCAGTGCCTATTAAATGAGTAGGTACTTGTCCAGAAATACAAACTAAAGGTATTGAGTCCATATAAGCATCAGTTAATGCGGTGACAACATTAGTGGCACCTGGTCCTGAAGTTACTAAAACTACTCCAGGCTTGCCTGATGATCTTGCATAACCTTCTGCTGCATGGCCTGCTCCTTGTTCATGTCTAACAAGTATATGTTTTATTGATGAATGATGTTTAAGTTCATCATAAATTGGTAAAACTGCTCCACCTGGATAACCAAAAATATATTCAACCTCTTGATCTTCAAGACATTTAAATACAATTTCTGCACCGGTATATAATTTAGACATTCAAGCAATCTAGCTGAAGTTGTGCTAATTGGTCAAGGCTAAGTAGAGAATATCTAAATTTTTTTTAAGAGCTTTTCCAAACCATCTGGATTAACTTTATTCCAATCTTTCATATGTCCTCGAGCCCAGGTGCTCTGTCTTTTGGCATATTGCCTAGTCTTTATTGATATTTTCTCTATTAATTGTTCTGCTTGGATTTTTTTTTGAAGATATTGCTTAATCTCACTTATTCCAATTGCTTTACTAAGGCTTTTATTTTTTGGAACTTTCAATTTAATAAATTTTTTAACCTCTAAAATTGCTCCTAGTTTAATCATATTTTCAGATCTCTTATTTATTCTTTCTATTAAATCTTTTCTTGGAAAATCAATAAATATTTTAAAAAAATCATTACTAGCGTATTCTGACTTAGTATTTTTAAACCAGTTAATCATAGATTTTTTTGTAAATGATTTAATTTCATATGCTCTTAAAGATCTTTGTACATCTAGAGAATTAATTCGATCTTTAATCAAAGGATCTATTTGTAATAACTTTAGAAAAAATTTTTTTTGTCCTATTCTTTTGTGTAAATTTCTTACTTTATTTCTAAAATTAACAGGGATTCTAGGAATATTTACTAATCCCTCTGTCAAAGCTTTAAAATAAAGACCAGTGCCTCCTACTAATATTGGTGTTTTATTTATTTTTCTACATTGCAATATTTTTTCTTTTGCCATTTTAAGCCAATCTCCTGTTGAAAAATTTTTTTTCGCATTTTGAAATCCGTATAAATGATGTTTGATATTTTGATAATCTTTTTCAAAAGGTCTTGCTGTTAAAATCTTTAACTCTCTATAAACTTGCATGCTATCAGCATTTATAATCTGACCTGAAATTTTTTTTGCTAGTTCAATTGCAAATTTAGATTTACCAGATGCAGTAGGTCCATAAATTAAAATAATTTTGGATTTTAAATCCATAAACTAATCTAATTTAACGCCTATATATCTTTTTTGATTTTGACTATTATAGATCACAAGTAAAATAGTCTTCTGGTTACTATTCAAAACTTGCTTTAGGGCTTGATTTAAATCCTCAACATTCCTTATTTTTTTCTTCTGAGCTTCTAGAATAATGCTATTCACTTCTATCGAGCCAGTCAAAGGACTATTATTTTCAATACTTGTAATCACTAAACCATTTGTTTGGTTAGGTAAATTTCTTGTTTTAATATCTTGGTCAGAAAGTTTTCTTACTTTTATATTAAGGTTTTCAATTAAAGTTTCTTTTGGTAGTTCTTCTTTTTTTTCTGAAATTTTAAAATCTTCTGAAGTCTCCAGTCTTCCAAGTGTAATCGTTTTGATAATTTCTTTTTTATTTCTCCAAATTTTTACTTTTACTTTTTTTCCAACTTTAGTTCTTGCAACAATTATTGGGAGTTCTTTCATTTGATTTATTTTTTCACCATTGAATTCCAAAATAATATCTCCACTTTTAACTCCAGCCTTTTCAGATGGGCTATTTGGTGCAACACTTGCAACCAGAGCTCCTCTTGGTTCATCTAACTTTTCTACTTCTGCAATTTCTTTTGTTACATCTTGAATTCTTACTCCTAGCCATCCTCTTTTTGTTTCTCCAAATTCAATTAATTGATCAATTACAATCTTTGCACTGTTTGATGGTATTGAAAAACCTATTCCAACATTTCCACTTCTTCCAAGAATTGCCGTATTAATTCCAATCACATCACCATTCATATCAAACAAAGGACCACCTGAATTTCCAGAATTTATAGATGCATCTGTTTGAATATAATCTTCATATCTTGATAATCCAATTGATCGATTTCTTGCAGAAATTATTCCTGATGTAACTGTTCCACCTAACCCAAATGGATTTCCAATAGCTATAACCCAATCGCCTATTCTTGCTTTATCAGAATCACCAAATCTCACAGGTAAAAACTTTTCTTTTGACTCAATTTTTAAAACTGCAATATCTGAAAGAGGATCTGCTCCAATAACTTTTGCTTTAAACTTTTTTTCTCCGTTGACCTGAACTACGATATCCTCTGCTCCTTCGATTACATGATTATTTGTTACTAGTATTCCTTTTTCATCAATAATAAATCCTGAGCCAAGTGCTGAGGATTGTCTTTCTTGAGGTGTTCCAAATTCTTTAAACATATCACCAAATGGTGATCCTGGTGGAAATTGAAAATTTGGGAAAGGATTACTTCTTGTCACTACCGTTTGAGTTGTAGAAATATTCACTACTGAGGGCATTAATTTTTCAGCTAAATCTGCAAACGAATTAGGTATATTTTGAGAATTTGATATTGATGAAAAACAAAATACTAATAATAAAGAGAGAAATATTGTTTTTATTTTCATCATTTTAACTTTTTGCGTAATAAATAATTATAAAACCTATTAAAGCAAAAATTAATCCGCCAGTACGTAATTGACTATCTTTGATTAACTCAAGCTTTTTTAACATATTCTTCATTTTTGATGGAAATAAGGCATATAAAATTCCCTCAATAAAAAAGAATAGACCAAATGCAATGATCAATTCTTTCATCAAAGTTTACTCTGTTTGTGGTTTTATATTTCCAAAAAATTTAAAGAACTCACTGTCAGGAGATAAAATTAAAGATGTTTCTCCACCTATTAAAGCTTTTTCATAAGCTTGCATAGCTCTATAAAATGCAAAGAATTCTGGATCCTGTCCAAACGCAGCGGCAAAGATATTATTTCTTTTACCATCTCCTTCACCTTTCATAATCTCTGATTTCTTTTGAGCCTCAGCTAAAATTACTGTTACTTCTTTGTCAGCAGTCGAGGTAATTGTAACTGCCATTTCAGCTCCTCTTGCTCTAAATTCTTTTGCTTCTCTCTCCCTTTCGGTCTGCATTCTTCTAAAAATCGCGTCACTGTTAGCTTGGGGAAGATCCGCTCTTTTAATTCTAACATCAACTATCTTTATTCCAAAATTTTCAGCTTCATTATTTACACCCTCTTGAATTAAAGCCATTTGTTTGGTTCTATCCTCTGAAAGCAAAGTTTGAAGTTCTTGTTGTCCAAGAACATTTCTTATTCTAGAATTTATAATGGTAGCCAATCTTGATCTTGCAACCCTTTCATTTCCAACTGAAATATAAAACTTAAGAGGATCAACTATTTGAAATCTGGCAAATGCATCAACGATCAATCTCTTTTGATCAGAAGCAATTACCTCTTCAGGTGGAGTATCCAAATTTAAAATTCTCTTATCTAAAAATACAACGTTTTGAATAAAAGGAATTTTGAAATTTAATCCAGGTTTTAGAATTATTCTTTTTGGATCTCCAAATTGTAGAACAATCGCTTGATTAACTTCTTTAACTATAAAAATTGAAAAGAATGCAATTGCTGCTAATGCAACAATAATTCCAGCTGTAATTTTTCCTGCATTCATATTAATTTGTCACTTTCTTTTTTTGTAGTTCAGGTAAAGGTAAATAAGGAACGACACCTGAACCTGCATTTTTTTCGATTATTACTTTATCAATATCGGCTAAAACTTTTTCCATTGTCTCTAAATACATTCTTTCCTGAGTTACAGATTTTGCGTTTTTATATTCATTATAAATTGCCAAGAACCTGCTTGCTTCACCCTCTGCCTTTGCTACGACTTCTTTCTTATATGCCTCAGCAGCTTGTAATATTTTTTCTGCTTCCCCTCGTGCTCTTGGGATAACATCGTTTGCATAAGCTTCTGCCTCATTTTTTGATCTTTCCATATCAGCTCTTGCAGCCTGTACATCTCTAAATGCATCAATTACCTGATCTGGTGGGTCTGCTTTTTGTGTTTGAACTTGTGTTATCTGAATACCACTAGTGTATTCATCTAAAATCTTTTGAATAATTTCTTGTGTATCTGTCTCTATGACTGATCTACCTTCAGTTAAAATAGGTTGAATATCAGATCTTGCAATTACCTCTCTCATTGCTGTTTCTGCTGCAGCTTTAACTGTTCCCTCTGGGTCTTGAATTTTAAATAAAAAGTTTCCTGCATCTTTTATCACCCAGAAAACTGAAAAATCGATGTTAACAATATTTTCATCTCCCGTAAGCATTAAGCTTTCTTGAGGAACATCAGCTACTCCACCTTGAGATGTAAAACCACTATCTCTCTCAGATCTGAAGCCAATATCTATTCTATTAACCTTCGTAACTTTTGGAGTCAGTACAGATTCTACTGGAAACGGTATATGGTAATTTAATCCCGGTTGAGTGGTTTTTACAAATTTTCCAAATCTTAAAACTACACCTTGTTCATCTGGTAGTACTCTGTAAAGTCCACTAGCTAACCAAACGAACCCTAAAATAATTAACACCAAAACGGCTTGCTTACCACCTGATGAACTACCTCCTGGTAAAAATTTCTTAATCTTTTCTTGAAACTCTCTTATAATTTTATCGATATCTGGAGGAGTTGGGCCTCGGCCAGAGCCATTGCCACTTCCGCCACCGCTTCCACCTGGGGGTGTTCCCCAAGGACTTCCACCGCCTTGTCTAAAATCATCTGGCATATGGCAATCTATATAATGTCTTTATGAGGAAAAACAAGTTAAGATCCAAATATGCCAAAGGAAAAACCAGAATTAAGTGACGCAATGAGAGCTAAAATGAGTGGAAAATTGCCTAAGAAAAATCCAATTAAAGGCACAAAGTTTACAATTGCAATTTCAAGTGCAAAAGGGGGTGTTGGAAAATCCACTTTCGCAACAAACTTGGCTTTAGCTCTAAGAAATGTGGGGTGTAAAGTTGGTTTGTTAGATGCTGATATTTATGGTCCTTCAATACCTAAAATGTTTGGGATAAATGAAAAGCCTAAAAGTGATGGTCAAAAATTAGATCCTGTAATTAAATACGATATTCAATGTATGTCGATTGGTTTCCTAACAGATCAACAAACACCAATGATATGGAGAGGTCCAATGGTTACAAGCGCAATTAGAACATTTACTCAAAAAGTTAACTGGAAAGATCTGGATTTTATTATTATAGATATGCCACCTGGCACTGGTGATACACAGCTTACTTTTTCTCAAGAAATAAAAATAGATGGGGCAATAATAGTATCAACTCCTCAAGAGGTTGCTTTATTAGATGTGAAAAGGGGAATCAAAATGTTTGATAAACTTGGCGTAAAAATTTTAGGTTTGATAGATAATATGAGTTACTTTATTGGAGATGACAATAAAAGATATAATATTTTTGGTGAAAGTGGAGTTGAAAAGACTGCAAAAGAATTTGATAAAAAATTTTTAGGAGAAATTCCTATTGATCCCGAAGTGGGAAAATCAGCAGATATAGGTAAACCGATTGTTGAAGAAAATTCTAATAGTAAGATCTCAAAAATTTATCTAGATTTAGCAAAAAATGTCAAATCTTTATATTTAGTCTAACTCAAATTCTTGGGTGTAGTCCTTTTTTAATTTTGGGTTTTGTTTTTTTTTATCAAGAATACAATTTCCAATAACAAGATAGTCTAACTCTGTTCCCATAAAACAATTGAATGCATCAGTTGGAGAGTTTACAATTGGTTCTCCTCTTACATTAAAAGAAGTATTTACGATTACCGCACATCCTGTTTTGTCTTTAAATTTTGATAATAAATCATGATATATTTTATTTGTAGATTTATCTACAGTTTGAATTCTTGCAGAATAATCTACATGAGTAACTGCGGGTATTTCTGACCTTTTTATATTCAATTTATCTATTCCAAAAAGACTTTTCTGCTCATCGGTCATTTCAATTTTTTTTTCAGGATTTACTTCGGCCACTAGAAGCATATATGGACTCTCAATATCCATATCAAACCATTTGGATAAATCTTCTTTAAGCACTGAAGGTGCGAAAGGTCTAAAGCTCTCTCTATATTTTACTTTTAAATTTAAATTTTTTTGCATTTTATCCGATCTTGGGTCACCCAATATAGATCTATTACCTAACGCTCTAGGACCAAACTCCATTCTACCTTGAAACCAACCTACAGCTTTTTCATTTGATAAATTTTCTGAAGTTTGATTAATCAAATCCTCATACTCCAGAGTTTCGAAGTGTGCTCCCACAGAATCTAGTTCTTTTTCAATTTCAGTTTGAGTAAATTCAGTTCCAAGATATGAACCTTTCATGTCATCGCTTGTATTTACAACTCTTTTATTTTTATTTTCTATATGCCACATAGCTAATGCTGCTCCAAGAGAACCTCCTGCATCTCCTGCGGCTGGTTGTATCCAAATTTTATCAAATATTTTTTCTCTCAAAATTTTTCCATTAGCAACACAGTTGAGTGCGACTCCACCTGCTAAACATAAATTTTTTATTCCAAACTCTTTTCTTATAGATCTTGATAACTTTATCATTATTTCTTCTGTTACTTTTTGTATTGATGCTGCTATATCCATATGAAACTGAGTTATTTTTTCATTAAGTGGATTACGAGGTTTTTGGCCAAATAAATTATGAAAATTATCATTAGTCATTGTAAGACCTGTAGCATAATTAAAAAATTTTTGATCTAATCTAAAAGTTCCATCATTTTTTATGTCTACCAACTTTTTTATTTTATCCTCATAAATGGGATTTCCATATGGAGCTAGACCCATAAGTTTATATTCACCACTATTTACTTTAAAACCTGTGTAATAGGTAAATGAAGAATAAAGTAATCCTAAAGAATGTGGAAAATGAATTTCTTTCTTAATTTCTAAATTTTCATTTTTTCCTATTGCGACTGTAGTAGTTGCCCATTCACCTACTCCATCAGCAGTTATTATGACAGCCTCATCAAATGGTGATGGAAAAAAAGCACTTGCTGCGTGACTTAAATGATGATCAGAAAAAAAAATATTTTTATCACTTTTAAAATTTTTATCATGAGATTTAAGTTTATTAAAAAGAAGATTTTTTTGAAAAAGTTTTTCTTTAACCCATATTGGCATTGCCTTAGCGAAAGATAAAAATCCTCTAGGAGCAAAAGCAACATAAGTTTCTAACAACCTCTCAAATTTTAAAAATGGTTTTTCAAAAAAAACTATTTGATCAACCTCACTCAGTTTTAATTTTGAATAGTTCAATACAAATTCAATTGCATTATGGGGATAGCTTGGATCATGTTTTTTTCTTGTAAATCTTTCCTCTTGAGCTGCTGCAATTATTTTTCCGTCTATTAAAATACAGGCAGCACTATCATGATAAAAAGCAGAGATGCCTAAAATAGATTTCACTTTAAAAAATTGTATAAATAAAAGGAGCCACCGCAGTACCCTGGGTTAATACTATTAAGCCCCCAAACAAAACTAAAAAAATTATTATGGGTAGAAGCCAATATTTTTTTCTAACTTTTAAAAATAATATAAATTCTTTAATAAAGCCCATTGATCAAATAACTGAAATTAATTATCTATGACTTGTTTATATATTTCTTGAGAAATTTGTTCTACTGCTTTTTTGTTATAATGAGAATGCATTGAAAAATGATAGAAAGATAATGGATTTTGGTGATATTTAAATAATTTTTCATAAATATCTATTAATTCAATATTTAGATCATCGACAATATTTAAAACATCTTGTCTAAAAAAATCATTCTTCTTCAACATATGATTATTGTCTAAAAATCTCGTAGAAGATGGCAAATATACAAAATATAGTTTTGCGTTAAGTAAATCTGTTTCTTTTTTAGCTTCAATCAATACTTCTTTTAAGAATTTAGTAGATTTGTTATAGTCTCTATCTTTAATTCTGGCGAATAAATTTGTAAATAAAATAGCTCTAATTTTTTGTAATTTAAAAACAGATATAATTTTTGTGTACAGGTCATCATCTGAAGAACGCTGACTAGTATCTATTTTTTTTTCAGCCAAATCTAATTTTAAAATTCTCTCATCAACAAATATTGAATAAGATTTCTCAATAGATTTTTGTTTTTTTATCAAATCTTGAGTAAAGTTTTTAGAAAAATATTTATTTAATGTTTTTGATTTTTTTTCCTCAATAATTTCTATTAGGTCATTACCTTCATAATACATCCAAAGAATTATTTTTGGATTAATTGTTTTAGTATATTCCTTTAAAGTAGCTAATTCTAGTAAGGGTCCATTATTTGGCTGAGCCAATCCTAAAACAGTTTTATTAGAAATCTTTTTTAATGTTCCAACAAAATTATTTTCGAAATTTAAATACCCACCATGAATAAAAGAATCTCCTATCAGTGTAATATAAACTTCTTTATCCCAATCATCATCTTGGTTATTAAAGCCATATCTATCTGTTGTATAAAATTTATATTCTCCTGTTTCTGAGCCACCAACGTAGAGTTTTTTTGATAGACCTGATAGTGGAAGTATTCTTTTTGAGTTTTGTTCATCATTATCTTTGTCCTCAAAAATTTTAATTTCATTCTCAATCATCCGATAAGGAGTAACTAATAGTGAAACATCTGTACCTTTTTCTCTTAACTCTTTTTGAACTTGAATTGGGGATCTAACATCAACAACTTTTCCATATTTTTCAAAAATAACCTTAGCTCTATTTTCTCTAATTTTTTTATTTTCTTTTATTGAGTCGCTAGACTCTTTGTAAATAGCTCTTACAAGAACTTCTGTTAAATATATAATAAATATCAAAGTAAATAAAAAAAGTAGAATATTTTTCTTAAACTCAGAATTAAAGAATAATAGAACTGAAAAAAAAATGATGCTTCCTGCTGAAAAAAAATAATAAATTAAATAATGATGAAGTCTAAATGAATTGAAAACAAAATATGACTTGTAATGCGTATATAATAGCAAAACTATTGAAAAAAAAAGAAAAATATAAATTAAAAAGTTTGTAAAATTAAAAATTTTTTTATTATTTAAAATCATTTAATCTAAAATTGATTTTTCATATTACTTTTATCATCCTTTTTTTTTATCCAATATGTTTCATCGCTACTAAATCTTAGATTAAGTAAATCTTTTTTAAATATTCTCATTAAAAGACCTATGGGAGTTACTACTAAAAAAAAAATTATTCCCATTATTATTGGGGAAACAATTTTTGATAACAAAATTCCAAATTTAAACCATAATTTATTAAGTGGGTTTAATAATTTTGAATTTAATAATCCAAGAATTAAAAAAATAAATGCAATTAAAATTGCCCAATATCTTATTTCTCCATAATTAATTAATGGCCATAAACCTATAATTAAAAAAACAAGGCTAAAAACAATTCCAAAATTTCTATTAGATGGGCTTTTAATATTTTGATCCATTGTTTTTTATTTAATTTTTATTGAGATGCTTATATTAACTTATCATTTAAACTAAATGCTATCATTAATTCATTCCACTCCCTCTTTGAAAGTCCAGATTCTTCGATTGAAATACTCTCGCCTTTAATTAAATTTTGTAGAACTTTTTTTGCTTTGGCTGAAACTTCTGTTCCACCTACTCTATAATCCATAAAGGCATCATATGTAATTGGAACCCATTTTCTTAAAGTATTTAACATTATGTCTGCATAAACTCTTATTTCATATTGTGCATGATGATCGGCTCTCAATCTTAAAAAGTTCATCAAATTTAGCAAATCAGTTTTCCAATACCATTGAGTATAAGTATTTAGAGTCAAATTCATTCTTGCAAGTTCTCTTGCTAAACCTTTTTTATTCTCATCGATAGTAGAACCGTCATATCTTTCATTTAGCATTGTTTCATAATTTGAATAAGTTCTTTCTGCATCATTTTTTAAAAGTTCTAAAACTTCTTTTGCTTGCTCACCTTCTAAAATATCACCTCTTCCTTGTCTATTAGATGTAGATTGCGCAGCTAAGTTTTCATTTGTTGGCAAATAAAATTCTTTATCTAAAATTGAGTACCGTGCAGAATACTCATTTACATTTGCAGTCCGATGTCTAATCCACTGACGAGCAATAAAAATTGGTAACTTTATATGATATTTAATTTCACACATTTCAAAAGGAGTACTATGCCAATGGCGCATTAAATATTTTATCAAACCTGCATCAGTTGAAACTTGTTTTGTGCCCTTCCCATAAGAAACTCGAGCTGATTGTACAATTGATGTGTCATCTCCCATATAATCAACTACTCTTACAAATCCATGATCTAGAGCTGGTATTGCCTCATAAAGAATTTTTTCTAATTCGGGAACAGTCACTCTTTTTGTTGAATTACTTTGTGATTGTTGATTTTTTATATCTTCTTGTTGTTCTTTAGTTAATTTCATGAATGTTATTGAATCTCTTGCATTTCCTTTTATATTAATAAAGTTGGATTTCCAACTATGACGATAAACGAATTTCGTAATAACCATTGCGGACGTGGGGGCAGTACCCACCACCTCCACCATTTACAACTTATGGGGGTGAACTAGATTCGACGAGTGACTAAAGGCTATTCTTTCGTTCGGAATTGTTCCTCCGAAAAGGGCTATTTTATAATTGCTAACGAAAGTTATGCACTTGCTGCTTAATTAACTTCGTTAATTAAGTAAACGGGGTTTTGGGGCACCTGGCAACAGAACGCCCCTTCCTTCTTTAAAATAAGTTTTAATTATCAACGTAAATTTAAAAATACAACCTAATGACTCGTCCTGTACTCGTCATATAAACTATAATTTCTTTTTTTCTTTGAAATATTCTTTCTTATAAAACTTTATCTTATATTTTTCAGGATCATTTTTTAATGGAATTCTAAAAAATTTTTTCTCATCAAGATTTTTTATATCATCATAAGAAATTCTTTCACCTTTTTTGAAGGTCATGAATTGTCTTGCAAGTTCTAGAGAAGCTATTTTATTATTGTGGAATAATTTCGCTTTATAATAATTCAAAAGATCCTCGGCACTTTTAAGCTCAAGTTCATATAGAGCATCTTCAATGGTTAATGTACTAATGTCTGCATTAAAAATAAAATTTTGTGGTATTATACTTTGTCGAGTTTGACTCGGAGCTTCAAAAAGAAAAAGAATTGGCTTTCCATTCTCATCAAGCTTATATTTTGGTTTTACTAATGATTTATCTGGGGAAAGAGTTCTTCTGGCTATTTGTTTTTCAATATCGGTATATTCACCTGATCTACATTTAATAAAAAATTTCCATTTATTTAATGATATTCCAGTTTGATCAATTTTAATATTTAATCGAGATATTTCATTATTTTCCAATAATATAGAATTATTATAAATATATTTTAATTCTCTATCATTTTCTTGATCAATTACTTTTAATTCATTTTGATAAGTTATTCTTGTAGTGTCGCCATCGTATTTAATTCCCTCTTCAGGAATACCGGTTAATATAATAATTCTTTTCAGGTCTGATTTATCTAAGACTAACTTTTTATTTGTGTCTACTTCCAACTTAATAACTTTTCCAGCCAGAACCTCTTGTTCTGATTTATCAATTTTCTGCTCTTGAAGATAAAATTCATCGATTAAACAATTAGCTTTTATTATATCGGCTTTAGCTTGAATTATTAAAACGAGTGTTGCCCAAGATATAAAAAGTATTAATTTTTTCATCTAAGTTAAATTATTTAATCATTTGTAACAGACAAACTTGGACCTCTTATTGCAGCACAACTAAATCCAGATCTATCACAAATAACAACTTTTTGGATTTTATCATTTGCATAAGCTTTTCCAATAATACCGCTTCCACCATTCATCATCTGAATATTTATTCCTATAATACCAACTGCAATCACAGCTAATACGCCTTTTGTAAATTTATCCATTTTTCCTCCTCTAATATAATTTCAATAATATCAAAATTAAACTCTTTGGCCGAGTCGATTTTGACTCGTCCTCTACTCGTCCTAATACGTTAAATTTATGTGTTTTTGGAAAAATAATTAGCTATAATCAAACAAAGTTCGGGGCACCTGGCAACAGAACGCCCCTTAATTTTACTCTAAAAATTTTTTTAAATTTGGTTTAAAATAGTTAGGTCCCTTCATTACTTTACCTAATTCATTATATATTGGTTTGCCATTTATATCTAATTTACTCATATTTGAATTTTGAACTTCATCAAAACATTTATCAAGATTAATACCAAAAGCATGTCCTGCCCCATATGTAACATAAAGAATATCAGTTAGTGCATCTGCTATTTCGACTAAATCTTTTTTATTCATTGCATTTTCTAGTTCATCAAACTCTTCTTTAATAAGACTTAATCTCAATTTGTTTATTTTGGCACTACTCATAGAAGGTCTTAATTTTACTTCTTGACCAAAAGTTTTCATAAAAGTGCCAACTTTCTCAAAATTTGTCATTTTGCTCCTGTAAGTTATTTAGTTTTTAATATATAAATAGCCATTAACTATCAATGAAATTTCGTAAAGAATTTGACAGTATTGGATCAATAAAAGTACCAAACGATAAGTATTGGGGTGCATCTACGCAAAGGTCAAAAAAATATTTTGATATAGGAGAATTTTTAGTAAGACCTAGATTAATTAAATCTATTGCCATAATAAAAAAAGCAGCTGCGAAAGTTCACTTAAAAGAAAAACAAATTTTGCCTAAAATTTGTAAAGCAATTATTTCTGCATCTAATGAAGTTATTTCAGGGAAACTAAATGACAATTTTCCATTAAAAGTTTGGCAAACAGGGTCAGGTACACAAACAAATATGAATGTGAATGAGGTGATAGCTAATAGGGCTATAGAGATTTTAGGAGGAAAAAAAGGTACAAAAAAACCAGTTCATCCTAATGATCATGTGAATAAATCTCAGTCTACAAATGATGTTTTTCCAACTGCAATGCATATAGCTATCGCTATTGAAACTAAAAATAAATTGATTCCATCTTTAAAATTACTCAATAAAGAACTAAAAAAAAAAGTTTCAGAATTTAAAAATATTATAAAAGTTGGAAGAACACACCTCCAAGATGCAACTCCGCTTTCATTAGGGCAAGAATTTTCTGGCTATCAGTCTCAAATTGAAGACAGTATTAATAGGATTAGTAAAGCATTAAATGAAATTTATAACCTTGCTCAAGGTGGTACTGCCGTTGGAACCGGAATTAACAGTAAAAAAAACTTTGATAAAAAAATAATTAACGAGATTAAAAAAATTACTAAATTACCATTTAAACCTACAAAAAATAAGTTTGCAGCTTTAGCAGCGCACGATGAAATAGTAAATTTTTCTGGGACATTAAATACAACTGCAGTGAGTTTAATGAAAATCGCGAATGACATAAGATTCCTTGGATCTGGCCCAAGAGCAGGTTATGGAGAACTAGTGCTTCCTGCAAATGAACCTGGCTCTTCTATAATGCCTGGAAAAGTTAATCCTACACAATCTGAGGCAGTGACAATGGTATGTGTGAAAGTAATTGGAAATCATAATGGAATTACGATGGCCGGTTCTCATGGACATTTTGAGTTGAACGTATTTAAACCTTTAATCGCTCATAATATTTTACAATCCATTGATTTATTGTCAGATAGTATTAAAAACTTCACAATTTTTTGTGTCAAAGGTATAAAAGCAGACAAATCTAAAATAAAAGAGTACTTAGATAATTCTTTAATGCTTGTAACAGCACTTGCACCCTTTATTGGATATGACAACTCAGCTAAAATAGCCAAACTAGCTCTTAAAAATAAGACAACTTTAAGAGAAGAGGCTATCAAATCAAAACTAATAAACGAGAAAGATTACGATAAAATTGTCAATCCAAAAAAAATGATTTATCCGGCATAAATTTTAAAAAATTCTTTTACAAAATTTCTAAATGTTACTTTATTAAATATATTGTTTTCTTTTCTATTATAATCTTCAATAAAAGAATTTATTTTTTTATTAGATTTATTATCAACAACTAAATTGTTAAGATAAATTTTATTTTCATTAAAATCATAAACAAAATCAGCTTTAATTTGATTAAAGACGTTTCTATAATTTCTTTTAATTTGAAAATATCTAAAAAATTTCTCAACATCATTGAAATCAAATATTATCTCACCAATAAGTTTTTTTTCATCTTTTTCATTTAGAAATTCAATATCTTTAGATCTTAGAGAAACTGATTCATTCCATTTTACATCAAAATCATTTGCAGTTATTCTGCTATCACCTAAAACAACTTTCATATTCAAATTTTTAAAATAATCAAATTTTTCTACTTTATTTATTTTAATATTGAAAACAGCATTTAAATTTGGATTGTATAATAAATCAGTATTAAGAAGGTCATATATTAAATTATCATTATTAAATATTTTTTTTTGACTAACATAGTCAAAGCTTAAATCTGAATAAAAGTAAAATGGTTTTAAATTTAACGTTCCATTAAAATTATCATTTTTAGATAAAAAATTTAATGTTTTATTTTCAATTTTATAATTGAATGAATTTTTTTTATTAAAGAATAAAATGTCAAACGAGCCCATAATATCTTCGCCATTATGCTTAATTGTTGTTTTACTATCAAGCCGAATTTTTCTAGAACTTAGTTCAATAAGTTTTTTTTTATCATAATCATTTCTACTTACATTTAATTTCAATGGAATATTAAAAATTTCAAATCCAGAATTTAATTTTTGTAGTTGATTTGTATCATCATGAAAAAAGTTAATTTCTTGCAGTTTAGATAAAAATAATAAATCGTTATTATTATCCCTAAAAAATAGCTTATTTTTTTTAAATATTATTCTATTTTCCATTTTTAAATTATTTAAAATCTCATTAAAAAAATAAATATTATCTGAATTTGTATTAAATTCTGTATTTTTGAAAATTAAATCTTTAATCTTTAATTCTTTTAATGAGAAGAAATTATTAAAGGAAATATAAAACTTTACATAATTAGATTTTCCTAAAATATCATCCTCAAATAAGATATTTAAATTCTTTGTGAAAAAATATGGACGAGGAAAAAGTCCATAATTTATTTTTTCATTAAATTTAATATCAATGTCATATTGATCGGAAATTTGGTCAGTAAAAAGTTTTTTTATTTCATCTTTATTATAAAAAGCGGGTATAAAAAAATAAGAAAAAAATAATACAACTATCAAAGCGATAGATATGCTTAATTTAGAATTTAAATAATGTAGTTTTTTCTTGTTCTGATTGAATTTTTTTAAATTTTTAAATTTATCAAAAAAACTCTCAATCCTACTGTCTAGGTGGATTATTTTTTTCTTTAAAGGTATTTGTCTATTAGATTGAGATTTAGATCTATCTATTTCTGTAAAAAAACTTTCTATAATTTTAATTATTGGTAATAATATTTTTCTAAATTTTTTTTTGTAAAAGTTTAAATTAAACATAAATTGTTGAGACTTATAATTAAATTATTCAAATGGTAAACTCTGATTATCTTAAAAATCTCAATGATGCTCAAAAAAAAGCTGTATTATCTATAGAGGGGCCATTATTGATAGTTGCAGGGGCTGGATCTGGTAAAACAAAGGTTTTAACCAGTAGAATTGCTCATATTATTAAAACTAAAAATGCTTTTCCAAACCAAATTCTTGCAGTCACATTTACAAACAAGGCTGCTAAGGAAATGCACAGCAGAGTCAGTAAAATTTTGGGTTCATCAGCAGTTGGACTTTCTTGGTTAGGAACATTTCATTCAATTTGTGCAAAACTATTGAGAAAACATGCACCTGCCGTAAACTTAAAATCAAATTTTACAATTATTGATACTGATGATCAAATAAGGCTTATAAAAAATATTTGTAAAGCTGAAAACATAGACGTTAAACAACTTGCCCCAAGGTATATTATCGCAATAATTGATAAATGGAAAAATAAAGGTTTATATCCTGACGAAGTAAATATAAATAAAAAAGATATATATGAAAAAACTATTTTACCGGTATATAAAATTTACCAGCAAAAGTTAGTTGAATTAAATGCCTGCGATTTTGGAGATCTGATTCTTCATTCAGTAAAAATTTTAGAAAAAAATAAAGATATAAGAGAAATTTATTGTAAAAATTTTAAGTACATTCTTGTCGATGAATATCAAGATACAAACTATATCCAAAGTAAATGGTTAAATCTATTAGCAGAAAGAAATAGGAACTTATGCTGCGTAGGCGATGATGACCAGTCAATTTATAGTTGGAGAGGTGCAGAAATAAAAAATTTTTTAGAATTTGATAAAATTTACAAAGATACAAAAGTAATAAGACTTGAACAAAATTATAGATCTACAGAAAATATTTTAACAGTTGCTTCCTCTTTGATCTCTAATAATGAAAATAGAGTTGGTAAAACATTAAAATCAACAATGGAAGCAGGAGATTTGATACAGTTAAATTGCTTTAAAAATGGGAAAGATGAAGCTATTGGAGTATCAGATGAAGTAGAAAAAATAAAAAAAGATTTTTCACTTAATAATATTGCTATCTTAGTCAGAGCAATTTTTCAAACTAGAGAATTCGAGGAAAGATTTTTAAAAATAGGCATGCCATATAGAATTTTGGGTGGAATTAAGTTTTATGAAAGAGCTGAAATAAAAGATAGTGTAGCTTATTTAAGACTAATTTATCAAGATAAAGATGATTTAGCATTTGAGAGAATTGTGAATAATCCAAAGAGATCTGTTGGGGAAAGTACTATTAAAACAATTCATGAATTTTCTAAAACTAGTAAATTAAGTTTAGAAAATTCGTCAAGAAAGATGATAGAAAAAAATTTGATAAAACCTAAGGCAAAAATCGGTTTAAATATATTTTTAGATTTGATTTCCAAATGGCGTAATGATCTTAACATCAAAAAAATAAATCATGTGAAATTGTTAGAAATTATTCTAGATGAGTCTGGATATTCTGCAATGTTAAAAAATAAAAAAGATCTTGAAAATGAAAATCGTCTTGAAAATATTAAAGAATTATTAAGTGCAATGAAAGAATTTGATAATCTAGAAAGTTTTTTAGATCATGTCTCCTTAGCTACATCTATTGATCAAGATTGGGAAGGTGAAAAAATCAACATGATGACAATGCATGCAGCAAAAGGTTTAGAGTTTGATGTTGTTTTTTTACCAGGATGGGAAGAGGGTTTGTTTCCGCATCAGAAATCGATAGAAGAAAAAGGACAGAATGGTCTGGAGGAGGAAAGGAGACTAGCATATGTTGGTATCACTAGAGCCAAAAAAAAAGCAATTATTTCATTCTCAATGAATAGATTTTATCAAGGGGATTGGATAGATAGTATGGCATCTAGATTTATTGAGGAACTTCCAGAAGATAATTTGGAAAAAAATTCATTTTTTGACGATAATACAAATACATTTGATGAATTTGAATTTAATCAAGATGTTGAACTAGATGACGAGTCCAAAAGAAGTCCTGGTTGGATAAGATATCAAAAAAGAATCAAATGATAAGATCAAGAATAAGAAGATTAAAAGACCAGTTTATAAAATATAATTTAGATGGCTATGTAATCCCAAAAAACGATGAGTTTTTTTCTGAATATTCAAACAAAGATAGATTGGGCTTTATTTCAAATTTTAAAGGGTCAGCAGGATACGCAATAATTTTAAAAAATAAAAATTATCTTTTTGTTGATGGAAGATATACCATTCAAGCTAAAATTGAGAGTGGGAAAAATTTTAGAATTATTGACTATAAAGAAATTCGAGATATAAAAATATTTAAAAACTTAAATTTAGGAATAGATCCGAAATTATTCACATCAGATCAGATTAAAAAATTTTTCTTGAAGAATAACAGGGTAAAAATTATAAATGAAAATCTGGTTGATAATATTTTTAAAGCAAAACAAAAGAAAATTATTCCTTTTTACTCCCTTGACACAAAAGTAACTGGTGAAAATCATTCTCAAAAAATACAAAAAATATTATCATTTTTAAGAAAAGAGAGATTAGATTACATATTTATTTCTGCTCCAGAAAATGTAGCATGGTTATTGAATATCAGAGGTTACGATAGTCCAACAAGTCCAATACCAAACTGTCATTTAGTAATTGGTAAAAAAAGAGAAATTTATTTAATTGTAAATAAAAAAAAATCGAAAAATCTTGTAAAAGAAAAAAAATTAAAAAAAAACCAAATTATCGAATTTAAAAATTTTCCTAATTTTTTTAACAAATTAAATGGAAAAAATATTTTAATAGATAGAAAAACGTGTTCTATCTATTTTGAACAAATCTTAAAAAAAAGATTAAAAATTATAAAAAAAGAAGATCCAATTTATCTTTTAAAATCAATTAAAAATAAGATTGAAATTGATAATATGGTAAATGCACACTTAATAGATGGAGTTGCATTAACAAAATTTATTTTTTGGTTAAAGAACAAAAAAAAATTAAATATCACTGAAGTCGATGCCCAAAATAAATTAGAATATTTTAGAAAACAGAACTCAAATTATTTATTTCCAAGTTTCGATACTATAGCAGGTAGTGGTAAAAATGGAGCAATTGTACATTATAGAGCAACGAAAAATAATACAAAACTTTTAAAAAATAATGAATTGTTCCTCTGTGACTCTGGAGGACAATATAAATTTGGCACAACAGATGTTACAAGAACTATTTGTTTCAAAAATCAAAATAGAAAAATAAAAGATATTTTTACTAATGTTTTGAAAGGACACATTGCTGTCGTTAATACCGATCTCAATAAAAAAAAAACTGGGAGATTAATAGATAGTGAGGCTAGAAAATTTCTTATTAAAAATAATCAAGATTATAACCATGGAACCGGGCACGGTGTTGGTTTTTTCTTAAATGTTCATGAAGGTCCTCAAGCTATTTCAAAACAAAATTCAGTCAAAATTCAAAATGGAATGATACTAAGTAATGAGCCTGGATATTATAAACAAGGTAAATTTGGAATACGTATTGAAAACTTAATTTATGCGAAAAAAGTTAAAAATAAGTTAATTTTTGAAAATTTGACTTTGGTACCAATAGAAAAAGATTTAATCAATTTTAAACTATTAACAAAAAAAGAAAGGGATTATATATTTAAATACCATTTTGAAGTTTATTCAAAGTTATCTCCGTTACTTAATAAAAAGGAAAAGAAGTGGTTAGCTAGCTTTATTTAAGCATTTCTAGCCAAGATGACTGATCTAAAATTTTTACTTTCAATCTTTTTGCGGCATCAATTTTTCTATTTGTAGGTTTTTCTCCAACTATTAAATAATTAAGCTTCTTTGTAACATTGCTAACAATTGATCCTGAATTTTGTTCTATCAAAGATTTTGCTTCTGAACGACTCATGCTTGAAAGTTTACCAGTAAACATAAAAGTTTTGTTACTGAAAATACCATCAGTTTTTTGGTTTTCAGCATTTTTCACTATGATTACTTTTTCTAGGTTTTCTAAAACATGTAAATTTGTACTATTTTTAAAAAAATTTTTTATTGAATTAATCTGAGTCTCACCAATTCCATCAATATTAATCAAATTATCAAAATTATTTTTTTTTGATAAAGAGATAAAATTTTTTAATGATTTTAAATTTTTTGTTATAATTTTGGCATTTTCTAAACCTATATGTCTAATACCCAGAGCGTAAATAAATTTTTCAAAAGAAATTGTTTTTTTTTGATTAATTGAATATTTCAAATTTGCAACTGATTGCTTTCCCCATCCTTCTAAATTTTCTATTTTAGTATAATCAAGCTTAAATATATCATGGGGAAATTTTATTAGATTTAAATTCCAAAAATTTTCAACAATTTTTTTCCCAAAGCCATCAATATTAAAAGCCTCTTTTGATACAAAATGTTTTATCTTTTCTATCGCCATTTTTTCACATTCATAACCCTCACTTGAGCATCTTCTAATTGCATCTTCTTTTTTTGTTGTGAAATTAAAGTCTTTTACAGTTTTGGATCCACAAGATGGACAATTTTTCGGAAAATTAAATTTTTTTGAATCTTTAGATCTCAATTTTAAATCTACTGAAATTACATGAGGTATAACATCTCCCGCTCTTTCAATTAAAACTGTGTCTCCAATTCTTATATCTTTTCGGTTTATTTCCTCTTCATTATGTAAAGTTGCATTTGAAACAACAACACCTCCAATATTAACTGGTCTTATTTTTGCTACTGGTGTTAAAGCACCAGTTCTACCAATTTGAATTTCAATGTTTTCAATTTTCGAAATACTACTGTTAGCAGAAAATTTATGTGCGATAGCCCATCGCGGAGCATTTGCAACATTTCCCAATCTTTTTTGCAATGTGAAGTTATTTACCTTATAAACAATTCCATCAATATCAAAATCTATTTGATCTCTTTTTTTTTCGATTTCATTATAATTTTTCATTAAATCTTTTGTTGTTTTAATGGTTTTATTTAAAGGATTTGTTTTAAAACCCCATTCCTTTAACTTTTTTAAAAAATCTTCTTGAGAGGACACTTTCAATCCTCTCTCATAACCAAAAGTATAAGCAATAAATTTCAGAGGAATCTTTTGAGTTTCCTTGGGATCTTTTTGTCTTAAAGAACCAGAGGCAGCATTTCTCGGATTTGCAAATTTATCTTTTAAATCTCTAAAATCGCTATTTTGAATAAATACTTCCCCCCTTATATCTAGCTCCTTAGGAAAATCTTTAAATTGTAATTCATGTGGTATATCTTTAATTGTTTTTAAATTTTCTGTTATATCTTCCCCCTCTTTTCCATCGCCTCTGGATAGGCCAGTTAAAAATTTTCCATCTTTATAAAATAATGATGCTGATATTCCGTCAATTTTGGGCTCTGCACTATATTCAATATTTAATCCTTTTTCATTATTCAAAAAATTGAAGATTTTTTTTTCAAAATTTATTAGATCTTCCTCAGTAAATGCGTTGCCCAAAGACAGCATTGGTGTTTTATGTTTAACTTTTTTAAAGATTTTAGATGGTTTAAATCCAACAGAATTTGATGGGGAACTCTTATGTTTTAAGAAATTATATTTTTTTTCTAAATCAATTATTTCTGATTTTAATTTATCAAATTTAAAATCATCAACTAACGGATTATTTAGATTATAATAGTGTTTGTTATATTTTTGAAATAATTTAATTTTTTTAAGATATTTTTGATTAATTTTTTCATCAACCATATTAAAAAAGATCTTTTATTTTTCTTAAAATTTTACTTTTCTCTTTTTTAGTTTTAGGAATTGATACTTTGTATTTTTTATTAAAAATTTTGTAAGTTTCCGCATACCACTCACCAGAATTGTAATTATAACCTAATAAAGACGCATACTTAAGTGACTCCTCCTCCATACCTAATTTAAAATAAATTTCTACCAGTCTATGGATTGCTTCTTCCACATGTACGGTAGTTTCATAATTTTCTAATACATTTTTAAATCTGTTTAGTGCAGGTATCCACTTTTTTTTTTTAACATAATGCCTTCCTATATAAACTTCTTTTGCTGCTAATACATCATTAATTAGATCAATCTTAAATCTAGCATCATAAGCATAATCAGTTTCAGGATAATTTTTAATAATAAAATTAAGTTCTTTTTTAGAAAGAGTTAAAGGAGCTAAATCTTTTTTTTCTCCCTCAATTGTTTCATAATAACACATTGCTAACAAATAATGAGCATAAGCAATATTTTCATCATTCGGGTAAGTATTAAAGAATCTTTTTAAATTTTGAATGGCCAAAGAATAATAATCTTGCATATAATAAGAATATGATGCCATTAAAACCGACTTAGATGCCCATTGCGATTGGGGAAATAAAATTTCAGCCTCTAAAAATTTTTTACCAGCTGCATAATAGTCACCCATTTCTAGTAAATTCATTCCCTCCTTATAAGCTGAAATCATTTCAACTTTTTGATTAGTCTCTTTTATTAACTTGATTTTCTCAGGCTCTTTACTACATCCAAACAATGTTGCTAAAGAGAAAAGAACTATTATTATTTTATTTTTGAACATCTATGCAAGTATACATAGTTAAAAAAAAATTATAAAGATGAATATTAAATTAAGCTATTGATCTTAATAAAGTTCTATTGATTAATGTATGAGGAAGTGTTCTTTCTTGAATTTCAATGATGGAAAAATTATCTTTGTTGGCAAATACTTCTCTTAATAAATTATTTGTTAAATAATGGCCTCCTTGCGAACATTTAATACTAGCAATCATTCGATACCCACTTGTAAAAAGATCACCAATACAATCAAGTATTTTATGATTTACAAATTCTTTTGAATTTCTCAAACCGTCTGTATTAAGCACATCCTCACCCTTCACAACAACTGCATTATCTAAACTGCCACCTTTTGCTAAACCGTTTTTCTTAATTGCTTCAATATCCTCATATAAACAAAAAGTTCTTGAATTGAAAATTTCAGTTAGATCATCTTCGTAAACATTTATTTTATTTCTTTGATCACCAATAATTTTATTTTGATACTTAAGTTGGAAATCAATATCCAAGCTTAACTTTGATGGCTCAATTGATATAAACTTATCTTTATTTTTAAATTCTATTTTTTTATTTATTTTAATAATTTTGATCGGTTTATCAGAACAAATTAAACCAACTGATAATATTTTTTCTATAAACTGTTTAGCTGAACCATCTAAAATTGGCACTTCTTCATTATCAATTTCAACCAAAACATTATCAATTCCAATTCCAAATAACGCTCCCATCAGGTGCTCTATTGTTGATACACTAACACCAGTGTTATTGCTTATTGTAGTATTTAAAGCGGTGTTGCTAACGTTTGTAAAATTTGGATATATTAAATTGTTTTCTTTTAAATCAACTCTTTTAAATACAATTCCTGTATCAGGATCAGATGGTTTAATACAAATTTTTACCTGTTTTCCACTATGTAGTCCTATACCTGTGAATGATACAGCTTCTTTTATAGTTTTTTGATTTAAAAGTGACACGAGAAACTTTTAATTCACAAAAACTTGATTTTAAAAACAACTAATATTACGAGAAAATACAAATCATTTGAAAAATTCAAAAAATTTCACAAAAAAACCGTTATTTTTGGGATTTTTGTTGGTTATATAAACCTCGTTTTCATTAAGTCCAAACATAACTTTTTGAGCAATTTCGTAAATATTTTTACTTTTATCGCTTGAAAAACCTTTTAAATAAGAATGACTAAATACCTTGTCTACAGATATTTTATACTCACTTAATAATTTTTTAATATTTTTTAACACATAATCGGGCAAACAGACAAAGCTTAAATCAATTGATAAATTTTTACATTTTTTTTTATCAGGAAAGACATTGTAATAATTATTATCAATATGAAATTGATCAATTTTTATGTGTAAAATATCCACATCCTTTAGTGTATCTTTGCAGTAACTCCTAGCATCTACCAATAGTTCATTCACTATCTTTGTATCTAATGAAATTATATCTACTTTATTTTTAATTGAAAAATATACTGTATAAATATTTTTGTAATCAATTATTAAGTGAACAGTTTCTATGAATTTTTTAAGTCTTTTTTCTACTTCAATAATATTTTTTTTTAAAAAGTCACCTAAAGCTATATAATTAATCTCTTTTGCATCATTAATTTGAGTCTCTTTATAAACTTTTTCAAAAAGAATTTCATTTTTTAAATCAGTAACAGTAAGAATAAATTTATTTGGAGCAACTGAAATAAATGTTTGAAAATCTAAATTATTTTGCATCTAATATTATTTGACCCTTTTGACGAAAATCAATCGTTTTTTTATCATTGAAATTTTTTTCTTTGGACAAACGTATAAACAAATTTAAAACTTCACTTATATTTTCTCTTGGTAATTTAATCAAATATCCATTTGAAGTCTCTATATCCCATCTTTTTGATTTATAGTAATATAAATTTAATATCTGCTTAAATTCAAAATTTGAGTCATCAATATTCTTTTTAAATTTTAAAAATTCACTCGTATTTAAATCACCATAAACATATGGCAATTTAGCTATTGATTTATTTTTCTTTATCAATTTACCATTTTTACCAATAAAGAAATCTTCACCATCTTTTTTTGTAACCGCTAAAAATTGAGTTTTCTTAATATTAACAATTAAAGTAGATGGATAATTTTTAAATATACTTAACTCTTCGATTACATTATCAGAAAAAATGTTTTTTTTTATTTCAAATTGATTAATAAAAAAAATATTTTTGGATTTTAAACTTTCAATTACATTCTTAACTTGATTACTTTGATCTAAATCAAATCCTGAGATTTTAATTCGTTCAATTATGGGTAGTCTTAAATTAATAATTGAATTATTATTTACTGTGACTAGTAAAAAAAATAAACATAAGTAAATAATAACTTTTTTACTTATTAATTGATGCATCTTCTAAGATTAATTTAATTAAGTTCATAAAACTAATACCAACATAGGAAGATATTTCAGGTACTAAAGATAGTTTAGTCATACCAGGCTGAGTATTAATTTCTAAAAGATAGAATTTTCCATTATAAAATTTAAAGTCCGACCTAGTAACACCCCTGCATCCAATCAATTTGTGAGCTTTAAGTGTTATATTCATGAGTTTCCTGTAATCCTTTTTAGATAAATCAACAGGGATAATATGTTCTGTTTTAGCTTTGGAATTATATTTTGCCTGATAATCATAAAATTTTCTCTTTGGTTTTAATTCAATTGCACCAAGTTTTTTTTTACCGATTATCGCAGCTTGTATTTCACGACCTGGTATAAATTGCTCAATTAAAACTTTTTTATAGTCTTTTAATAGTTTTAATTTACTGAAAAGATTTCTTCTTGTACAAATAAAGACATTTACACTAGACCCCTCATTAATTGGTTTAATCACAACAGGAAAACCCAATTTTTTATTAATTTCATAAATTAGCTTTTTGTCTGTTTTATTGAAGGTATATAAAAAATATTTTGGTGTTAAAATTTTATTTTTTTTAAAAATTCTTTTTGAGATTTCTTTATCCATTGCTTTGGCAGATGAAATAACACCGGAATGTGTATAGGGAATACCAATTGTCTCTAATATTGATTGAATGTATCCGTCTTCACCAAACTGTCCATGCAGAGCATTAAAAATAATGTGTGGTCTAAAATTTTTAGTTATAGATAAAAAATTTTTATCTGGTTCACATATTTTTACAACATAACCATTTTTTCTAAGTTCCTTAGCAACTTGTTTTCCTGTATCTATACTAATAATTCTCTCTTTTGAGATACCACCTGAAATTATTAAAATTTTTTTTTTCAAACTATTCCAATATTTTAATTTCATTATCTAGTTTAACACCAGTTTTTTCAAAAACTTTTTGTGATACAAAGTCAATTAGTTTTTTCATATCTTTAAAAGTAGCATTTCCTTTGTTAACAAAAAAATTTGAATGTTTATTAGAAATACATGCGTCTCCAAATTTAGTATCTAATGAAACTGACTCTCTAATTAGTTCCCAAACTTTTTTATTTGTTTGGTTTATTGGGTTTTTAAAAGTACTTCCACTAGTCTTAATTTTAGTTGGTTGATTTTTTTCCTTTTCTATTTTCATTTTTAAAATCTCACTATTAATTTTTTGGACATCACTTTTTATCCCTTTAAATGATGCACTTAAAAAAATTAAATCCTCAGGAATATCATTATTTCTATACTCAAAATTAATTTTTTTTGAAGGTATCGTAATTAAATTACCTCTGTTATCTATTGCTTGGATCGATATAAGAATATCTTTAAATTCTTTACCAAAACAACCTGCGTTCATTCTTATTCCCCCTCCAATAGAACCTGGGATGCAAGATAAAAACTCAAATCCACTTAAATTATTTTGAGCTGCGAACTCTGATAAACTTTTGTCTAAAACTGCACTTCCAGATATTATAACATCCTCTCTTAACAATGAGATTCTATTAAAGTTTTTACTTAGTTTAATTACAACTCCATCAAAAGTGTCATCTGAAATCAAAGTGTTTGACCCTGCTCCAATAATAAAAATTCTTTCTTGATTATTTAACAACTGGAGAAATTTTACTAAATCTTTTAAATTATCCGCTCTAAAAAAAACTTTTGATTTACCACCAATATTAAACCAATTTTTTTTTTTAAGATCTTGATCAAAAACCACATTACTTCCAAAATCCTTCAGTAAATCTTTTAGTTGATTTTTTTGCATTACATTAATTCTGGTAACCTTTTTATCCAATTTGAAATTGAACCAGCTCCCATCCCAATTACAATCTTATTTCCATACATATTTTTTTTTATAAATTTTGCTAATTGAATATTGTTATTCACTAAAAATAATTTTACTTTAGAATTTTTTATAATTTCTTTTGCAAAATTATTATAACTAAATCCCAATTTCATTTTCTCACCAGCAGTAAAAATTGGACAAAGAATAACAATATCTGCGTCTTTAAAAGATTCAGAGAATTCTTTTCTTAAATCTTTTAATCTTGAAATTCTATGTGGTTGAAAAATACAAACTTTTTCACTCTTGTTATAAACATTTTTCACGCCCTCTAAGACAGATCTTATTTCTGTAGGATGATGTGCATAATCATCATAAAAATCAATTTTATTATATGAAAAAATTTTATTAAATCTTCTTTGTACTCCCTTAAAATTTATTAAACCTTTTTTTATATTAGATGGTGAGATACCAACTGTAAAAGCAACTGCTATTGCTGCTGTAGAATTTCTAATATTGTGAATTCCTAGTAATGGAATTTTAAAGTTTTTCAAAACTAATTTCTTTTTATTTGGTAAGCTTACAAATAAATCAAATTTTGAGTATTGTTTCTCTTGTTTTATATTTTTTATAAGAAAATTAGCGTTCGATTTTGTTCCATAAGTATAAAAATTTTTGTTTTTGACAGACCTAATTAGTTCATTGTTAATTTTATCATCAACACATATAAATGATTTTCCAAATGATGGAACTTTTTTAATAAATTTCAAGAAATAGTTTTTCAAATCTTTAATAGATTTATAAAAATCCATGTGCTCTCTATCTACATTTGTTATGATTGAATAAGTTGGCGAAATATGAATAAAACTTCCATCAGACTCATCTGCTTCAAGGATCGACCAATCACTTTTACCAAGTTTCGCTGTGCCTTTAATTGAATTTATAATCCCACCATTTATTATAGTCGGATCTAATTTTGTTTTTTCAAAAATTGAACTTACCAAGGATGTCGTTGTTGTTTTACCATGAGAGCCTACCACAACAATGTTTCTCATTAGCGAAACAAGATTAGCCAACATTTTTCCCCTTTTAATGACAGGTAATTTTTTTCTTTGAGCCTCAATAAGTTCTGGATTATTTCTTTTTATAGCAGAGGAGATTACAACAATTGTTACATCTTTTATATTTTGCTTTTTATGACCAATAAATATTTTAATATTATTTTTTTTTAGTTTTTCTATATTTTTATTAATTGCAATGTCGCTTCCTTGAATTTTGAAACCTTTTGCCTTCATTATCAATGCGAGACCACTCATACCTATTCCACCAATACCTATGAAATGGATAATTTCCTTTTTAGCTAATTCAATTTTCATCAATAGTTTCCAATATTTTTTGGTTTATATCATTCCATGAGTTTTGGAAATTATGTTTTTCTAAATTATTTTTTTTTATATTGTACTCAGACTTATTCATAATTATATGATCTAAAAATTTTTCTAAATTAACCTCATTAAAGTCTTTTTGACTCATAATCCAACAGCAACCTAAATTTTGATAAAAATTTGCATTTTCAAATTGATGATTATCTTTTGCTGAAACTAGAGGGATTGTTAAAAATGGTTTATTCATAATTGATAATTCTGCTAAAGTAGATGCGCCAGCACGAGTAATACATAAGTCTGATTGAGTAATAAAATCTACTAAATTCTCTTCAAAATCAAAAATGGTATTTTCAATTTCAGCCTTATCATAAATATTCTTTAAATTATCAGTATTACTTTTATGAGTTTGTTGGATGATTTTAATTTTATTTTTTTTTGACAAATTTACGATAACATTTTTTATTATATTATCAAAAATCTTTGCACCTTGACTACCGCCAACAACTAAAAGACAGAATACTTTATTTTCTGTTTTAATTTTTTTTTTCTCATAAAAACTTTTTTTAACTAGTGGAGATATTATTTTAATTTTATATTTGAGTTTTTCAGGAAAGTTTTTTAAGTTTCTTGTATAAGTAAAAATTTTGTTACAAAAACCCAAAAAGAGTCTATTTGCTCTACCTAAAACAATATTGGGTTCTAGTAAGTATAGCTTTATTCCTAATAATTTTGCACCAAGACAAACAGGTAATGACATATATCCTCCTGTTGAAAAAACAATATCTATCTTATTTTTTTTTAATAATAAGACTGTTTTAATCACTAAATAAATTACTTGGAGTATTTTAAATATAAAAAATATATTCAGATTAAATTTAGGAGTATTTATCAAAACAATATCATTTTTTTTATCATCTAGATATTTCAACCCTCTTAAATCAGTAGAAATAAAAATATTAAAATTTGATTGCAAATGTTCACGAAGAATTTTTGCTGGCACTACATGTCCTCCTGATCCCCCAGTTGAGATTAAAATATTTTTCATTTAATTATTTTTCTTTTCGTTAAATTCAAAATTATACCAGACATAATAGAAATACTTATAATCGATGATCCCCCATAACTTAAAAACGGTAAAGTCATTCCTGTAGTTGGGAATAATCTAATATTTACTCCTATGTGAATCATTGCTTGCATAAGTATTAAACTAATAGATCCAGTTAGTATTAATTTGATCGTTTTATCATTTTCATTGTAAACTTTTTTCAGAACTGAAAATATTAATACTAGGTAGGTCAACAAAATTAACATTATTAAGATTACTCCAAACTCTTCTGAAATTACTGAAATAATGTAGTCAGTATGAGCTTCAGGGACTCTGTTTTTTAATGTTCCTTCTCCAATACCTTTCCCAAAGAAACCTCCACTTACTATAGCTTCTAATGCTTTATCTGATTGAAAGTTATGAGTACCCATTTCGGGATTAAAGAAAGAAAATAATCTATCTTTTATGTATTTAAATTGTGGAAAAAAACTAATGATGAATACTATCCCAGTTAAAGAAATAAAAAAAACTAGGCTCAAAAAAAATATACTTATACCAGAAATAAAAATCAAAACTAACCAACTAAAACCGATTAAAAGAGTTTGACCGATATCTGGTTGAAGTATCAAAAGACACGATATCAACAAAGTTAATAAAAAAGATAAGAAGTATTTCAAATTAAAATTAGTATATTTTTGAGAACAAATTATCATACTTATTATTACTATTAAAAAAGGCTTTACAAACTCGATAGGCTGTATTCTTGGCAAGATTGGTAAATCAATCCATCTCTTTGAACCTTTAATTTCTACTCCAATTATGGGAACAAGTAATAACAAAACTAATGATAAGCAGAAAAATATTACAGAAATTCTAAATATTTCTTTTTCAGGTATAAAAGAAAGAAAAAAAATCAAAAAGAAGCCAAAAAAAACAAAGACCGTATGTTTAAAAAAAAAGAAATATGTATTTGTATCTAATTTATCTGATGCAATTAGAGAAGTTGATACAAGTGAGAAAAATAAACCAACCAAAAATAAAAGTAAGATCAATGATAAAATAGGTTTATCAATACTTTTCCACCACTGATAAAAAGAAATATAGCTAAATAATTTTTCTTTCATTCAAATGTCTTTTTATTAATTCATTAAAATATAAGCCTCTTTCCTCAAAATTTTTAAAACTATCAAATGAGGCGGAAGCTGGACTAAATAGGATTGTGTTATTTGAGTGTTTTTTTTTAAGGATATTCTTAAAAATTGTTGATAGTGCAAGATTTAAATTTTTAAACTTTTTAAACTCTGTCTTCTCCTTTAAATCTTTTGAGAATTTTTTAAAGTTTTTACCAAAAACATAAATCTTAATATTCTTAAAATATCTTTTTGATAAAAATAATTTATCATCTTTTTTTGGAATACCACCAATTAACCAATGAATATTTTCATACATTTCTAATAATTCTTTTGAAGAAGAATAACTTGTTGATTTAGAATCATTAATTATGATTAATTTATTTTTGTTATAGATAATTTTCTGTCTATAATTCAATCCTTTAAATTTATTAACGCTTTTGAATAATTGATTTGATTTTATATTAAATTTTTTAATTACTTCTAAAACAAAAGATAGATTTGCCTGATTTGATCTTGATAAAAAATATTTATTTCTAATTCTTTTCAGAAGATATTTATTTAATTTTGTATCTACATTTACTATTTTTAACTTTAGTTTTTTTTCTTTAATTCTTTTTTGTATTAAATGATCGTTTTTATTAACAAATCCAATTGCTCCTCTTTTTTGATTATTAAAAATTTTAAATTTTGCTCTTATATAATTATTCAGATTTCCGTGTCTCTCTAAGTGATCTGGAGCAATATTGAGAATGGCAGCAAATTTTGATGAAAAAATTTTACTATATTCTAGTTGGTAAGACGAAGCCTCAATTACAAAAATTGTTTTTTTTGAAATCTTTTTAATAGATAGAATTGGCGTACCAATATTTCCTACTAATCGAACATCTTTTTTTTGATCTTTAAAGATATCATACAAAAGTTTGCAAGTAGTAGACTTACCGTTTGTACCAGTAATTGTAATGGAGATATTTTTATAAAATGCGTAAAAAATATCTAGATCTGTATAAATATCTTTATTTTTTTTCTTTAGTAAATTTTTTAACTTACATTTTTTTATATCAATTCCTGGACTTAATATTATTAAATCAAATTTAATATTTAATAATTCTTTAAATTTGAGAATTTTTTTTTTTAAAGGCTTATTAATTTTAAGGCTAAGATTGTCATCAAACAAATACACTTCGTTTTTATTTTTTAAAAAATTAAACGAAGAAAGACCACTTTTTCCTAATCCATAAATTAAAATTTTTTTATTGAAGAAAATTTGTGAATTATCACTCATTATCTTAATTTTAATGTAGCTAGTCCAATCATCGCTAAAATTATAGAAATTATCCAAAATCTAATTACAACTGTTGATTCGGGCCAGCCTTTCTTTTCAAAATGATGGTGAATTGGCGCCATTTTAAAAACTCTTTTACCAGTAATTTTAAATGATATTACTTGCACAATCACTGAAACAGCCTCAAGAACAAATAAACCTCCTGTAATTGCTAAAACTATCTCATGTTTTGTTATTATACCAACTGCTCCTAGGGAGCCACCCAAAGATAAAGATCCAGTATCTCCCATAAAAATTTTTGCTGGAGGTGCGTTGAACCATAAAAACCCTAAGCAAGAGCCAATGATAGCTCCACAAAATATTGAAACTTCTCCAGTTCCTTCTATGTATGGAATTTGTAAATAATTTGAAAATACAACATTTCCAGTGACATAACTTATAAATGCAAAACAAGCTGCAACAAGTATAACAGGCACTGTTGCTAACCCATCTAATCCATCGGTGAGATTTACAGCATTCGATGAACCAATAATTACAAATATTGAAAAAGGTATAAAAAACCATCCAAGATTAATGATAAGGTTTTTAAAAAAAGGAAAGTATAGATTAGTTAAATCTTGATAGTCATTAAAGTAAACATAAAAACTAACACCAATTATTGCTAGTATTATTTGGAAGGTTAATTTTAACTTTGATGAGATACCTGAAGAGTTACTGTACTTTATTTTTTTATAATCATCGAATGCTCCTAGTAAACCAAAAGAAATTGCGATATATAGACAAAATAGAACATTTAAATTTGATAAATCAGCCCAAAATAATACTGATATCAACAAACCAAACAAAATAATTACTCCGCCCATAGTAGGAGTTCCAATTTTTTTAACTATATGATCTTCCGGACCATCATCTCGGATAGGATTTAAAATCTTTTGTTTTGAAAAAAATTTTATAAAAGATCCTCCAATGATTAAAACAATAATCAATGAAGTAAAAAAAGATAAACCAGTCCTAAATGTCAGGTATTTGAAAACATTCAAAAAACTAAAGGTGTCAACAAAATTAAGTAAAAATTGATAAAGCATTTAATTTAATCTCTTTAGGTTATTTGCTATACTATTGAAACCTGTCGCATTTGAGGCTTTAATCATTAAATAATCATTATTATTTAAATCTTTCTCAATAAATTCAAATATTTTCAATTTATTTACTAAGATTCTTCCTCTTTTTACTTTAGTAATATTTTTAAATATTTCTCTGACCATTTTTCCCATAACAAATACTTTATCAATATTTGTCTTATTTATTAAAGGAGCTATTGAACGGTGAAGTTTTTTTGAATGTACTCCAAGTTCCATCATATCTCCAAGCAAAAGATATTTACGATACTTTTTTGTGTCAATATTATCATAATTCTTTAAAGCTGATTTTAAAGATAGAGGATTAGAATTATAACTTTCATCAATTAAATTAATTTTTTTGTTACCAATCTTTACAATAGAACGATCCCCTCTTCCTGCTGGACTTTTGAAATCTAAGAAAATTTTTTCATTTAATTTAAGTACATTTTTATAAATACTAATTACACTTAAAGCACCTAAAATATTATAAATATTATTTTGAAAATTATTAGATATTATGAAATATTTAAACGTATCATTTATTTTAACTTTAATTTTAAATACTTTTTCAACCTTTTTTATATTTATTAACTTAACATTTGCTTTTTTACTTTTAATCCCAAAAGAAATCACATTAATATTTTTATTAGAGGCAATTTTTTTATGTAATTTAAAAAAACTATCATCTGCATTCAAGACAACGAAACCATTAGGTAATATATTTTTAATTATCTCTGCTTTAGCTAAGGCTATTTGTTTAATATTTTTGAAATTTTTTGCATGTGCATAATTAATATTGGTTATTAAGCCAACATTAGGTTTTATAATATTTGTCAGACTATCAATCTCACCTTTTTTATCCATGCCAGCCTCTAAAATTCCAAATTCATCACTATGTCTTAAATTAAGTAAACTTAAGGGTACTCCAAATTTATTGTTATATGATTTTGGAGAAATACTAACACTAGAAAACTTTCTTAACACATTACCTAATAATTCTTTAAGAGTAGTTTTCCCACAACTTCCTGTAATAGCTATTATATTTGTATCGATATTTTTTCTAAATATTTTTGAAATTTCAGTCATAAATTTTAATGTATTTGTTACTTTTATCTGACGTTTACTATCAAATTTATTTTGAATTTTATTTACTACAACTAATGATGCTCTATTTTTAAATGCCTCTGCAATGAATTTGTTTCCGTCATTTTTTTTTCCTCTTATAGCAAAAAAAATATCATTCTTATTTACTTCTTTGGAGTTGATTCTTGCTTTATCTATTTTTATCAAAGGAATTTTATTTTTGATTTTAGATACTTCTTTAATAATATTTATCTTTAAGTTTTTTGATAAGTTTATATTTTTAAGATTGATACAATTTAAAATAATTTTTTTATCTGAAAAATAAATTTTCCTTTTACCAAAATCTTGTGTTTTTTCATGACCTTTTCCAGCAACTAACAAGATATCACCTGTATTTAAATTTTTGATAGCTTCAGATATAGCTTTTTTTCTGTCAGGTATTTCTTTTATAAAAGTATTCTGAATACCTTTTTTAATATCATTTCTAATTTTTCGCGGATCTTCAAATCTAGGATTATCATCAGTTAAATAGATTTCGTTAGAATAATCACTTGCGATCTTTCCCATTTTATATCTTTTATTTTGATCTCTATTTCCACCACAACCAAAAAGTAAAATTATTTTTTTATTAGGAAATTGCTCTTTAAGGTTTGAAAGACATATTTTAAGCGCATCTGGTGTATGAGCATAATCAAGTATTACTTTTGACTTATTTTTGATTTTACCTATTTTTTCAAATCTTCCATCGATTGGTTTAAGTTTTGATAATACATTTAGAATCTTAATTAAACTTAAATTGCTATTTTTTGCTGCAAGAATTGCCATTAAAATATTTTTTAATTGTATTTTTCCAATAAGATTTAAATTTACTTCTCTTGTAAGATTATTGTATTTTATCTTTAATATTTGTTTCTCACCTCTAAAACTATGAGATAAGATTTGAAATTGATTTTTATTATTATTTAAAGCCAGCAACTTTAATTTTCTAGAAATTGCAATTTTTTTTATTGTTTTAAATTCTGGTATTGTTTCATCTGCTATTACATTTCCTTTTTTTTTTATCAAATTTTCAAATAAGTACTGTTTTGCTTTAAAATATTCTTTAAAATTTTTATGATAATCTAGATGATCTTGAGATAAATTTGTAAAAATACCTGATGAAAAATTTAAACCATCTAACCTATTTTGACTAAGACCATGGCTAGATGCTTCCATAATTACATTATTAACTTTTTGAGATTTTAATTTGGATAATATTTGTCCTATTCGAATAGGGTCAATTGTAGTATTTGGTAAATTGAGTCTAATATTTTTTGATTTTACACCTAATGTTCCAATTGAGGCTACTTTTATTTTATTAAGTTTCAATAATTGAAAATAAAAATCTGAAACAGATGATTTTCCATTTGTTCCAGTTACAGCAATTAAATTATTAGGTTTATTATTATAAATTTTAAAAGCGATTTCTGCTAAAAGTTTTCTTATATTTTTAGTGTGAATAAATAAAACACCCTTTTTAAAATTTATAATTCTTTTCTCGCTGACAATAATTTTAGAGCCTTTTTTAATTGCAGTGGAAATAAATTTATTTCCATCATAATGGTTCCCTTTAATAGCAAAAAAAATATTATCTTTTTTAATATCTTTTGAATTGAATGAAATTCCTGAAAAAAAAATTTTTTTTTTACTACTATCTATATTTGCAAAATAATTTCCTAATAACATTGTTAGTTAACTTCTGCGTATTTTGTGGCTAAAATGGGCCCAATTTTTTCTATAATTTGACCAACAACTTCAACCGAAGTCCAACCCGCAGTATTAAAAGGAGTTCCTTTGTATTTTGTTCCTGATCCATCTCTATAATTATAAACATACTCACTATTTGTTTTAGGCTCGTCCAGCATCACGACTAAGCTATACTTAGGACTTGAGGCAGGAAATACAGATGCAAAAGTATTAATTTTTTTTCGTGAGTATCCACCTTCTAAGATTTTTTCAGCAGTCCCAGTTTTTCCTGCAACTTCATAACCTTCCACGTTAGCTAATGTTGCAGTTCCTTCCTTTGTGGCAACAATTTTTCTCAATATTGTAACAAGATTTGTTGAAACATTTTCCTCTAAAATTCTTTCTCCTTTAGTATATTTTTCTTTTTTTAAAAGAGTAGGATTAATCTTAAATCCTCCATTAGTGATAGTGGAGTAAGCGCTAGTTAATTGTAAAATTGTAGTGGTAATCCCATGTCCATAAGAGGTAGTTGCAAGCTTACATTTTCCCCAATTAAACGATATTGGTTTACCCATTTCCTCTATGTCAAATTTTATTGAATTAGTTAAGTCGAGATCATTTAAAAATTTTTTATATTTTTCAATCCCAATTGCTTGGCCGATTCTTACTGAACCTATGTTGCCTGAGCGAATTAATATTTCTTCAGCTGTTAAGTCAGAGGGAATTTTTTTGTCGTATTCACTTATTTTATTTTTTCCACAAGTAATACTTTTTTCTAAATTTTTAAATTCAGTACTTGGCTCTATTATCTTTTCATTTAAAGCTGCTGCCAAAGTAAAAGTTTTAAAAACAGAACCTAATTCATAAACACCCTTAGTTGCTCTATTAATATAATTTACATCTGTAATATTTTCTCTTTGATTTGGGTCAAAATCAGGCAGTGAAATAATCGATAATATCTCACCATTATTAATATCCATTAAAATTGAGGCACTACCCTTAGTTTTAAATATTTTATTAAACCTTATTAACTCTTCTCTTATCAGGAACTGAATATCTTTATCGACAGTAAGTTGAATAGATTTATCGTTTTTTTTTAAATCTAAATCTAATGATTTCTCTAACCCAGAAATCCCTAAGTTATCATCATCTATTTGTCCTATTATATGACTAAATAAATTTTTTTGTGGATAAACTCTTATAAGATTTTTATGTGGTTTTATTGATTTATCACCCAACATCATAATTTTCTCATAGTTCTCCTCTGAAATTTTTTTTTCAAACCAAAAAAATTTATCTTTTGAAAGTTTGGAATTAATTAATTCAAAATCTTTATCAGGAAAAATATATTTTAGATTAAGTAACAATTTTTTTTTATCTATCGCTTCAACTGGATTTATTCCAATATCGATAGAATTAACAGTTTTTGCTAAAAAATGATTGTTTCGATCTAAGATATTTGCTCTCTGAGTTTTTTTAAAAGAGCTATAATTCTTTAAAATATTAGAATTTAAATCTCTAGACCCCAGATGAGTAAGATGAATACAATAGATTACAGAAATAAGAAAAAAAATAAAAAAAATAAATGCAACTCTATTAAATCTAACATCAAAGTTTTTTTTGTCGCTTTTAAATTTAAATTCTTCTTTGTTTTCTTGTAGAATAAACTTCATATTATTATTTTTCGCTATCCGTAATTTTGACATCGCTTAGAAACATTTTTTCTCTTGTGAGGTCAATTATTTCAATTTCATTTATATTCTTTTGGGTCAACTTATTTTCAAAATAAAGATTTTGATAACTAATCAGTTTTTCTGGAGAGCTTAAATAATCAAATTCAAGTTTTACATTATCAAATTCTAAATTTAAATCTGATATACTCTCTTTTAAACTAAACAATTCCTCATCAATTTTCTTCGTAGAATTTTTTATAAAAGAGGTAATTACAATAAGTGAAAAAATTAAACTAATAGTTAGAATTTTTTTCATAAGTTAAGTCTAAGATTTTCAATTTCTATTAAATCTTTAAATTTGTCTAAAATATCGGTTTTAAAATTGTAAAAATTTTCCTTTTTTATTAAACATCTTAATTTTGCAGACCTAGAGGGAGGGTTTTCTTTTAGTTCTAGATTTGAAGGCACTATTGGCTTTTTTTGATATAACTTAAATAAAATTTCTTCTTGAATTTCTTCAGGTTGGTATCTAGATACACTTTTGTGTTCTGAGAGACTTCTAAAGAAATATTTTACAATTTTGTCTTCTAAAGAATGAAAAGTTACAACAACCAAAAGACCATCTTTTTTTAAAACTTTAGCTGCATGGATCATTCCATGAATTAACTCACTTATTTCTTTATTAACAAAAATTCTTAATGCTTGAAAAACTTTAGTTGCAGGATGAATTTTTTTATTATTTTTTTTTTTTGATTTTTCAATAATTTTTACTAAATGAGGGGTGTCTATTTCTTTTAACAATCTGTCTTTAAGAATATTCTTAACGATTAATTTTGCGTCTCTCTCGTCGCCAAAAGATTTGAAAATTTTAATAAGGCTTTTTCCATCTAATTTATTTATTGCTTCCTTAGCTGAAAACTCATTTAAACCCATCCTCATATCCAACGAACCACTAGAACTAAAAGACAATCCTTTTTTTGAGTCTTTAATCTGTGAGTATGAATAACCTAAATCAAATAATACACCTCTTACATTTTCATTTTTGAGTTTTAAATTTCCTAATTTACTGAAATTTAAATTCTTAAAAATAAATCGATCTGGAAATTTTTTTTCAATTTCTTCTGCAATTTTTAAACTTTCAGAGTCTCTATCAAACCCAATTACTTTATTATTTTTATTCTTAAGTATTTCTCGAGTGTAACCGCCTTGACCAAAAGTACAGTCTATAAATGTGCCACCATATTGAGGGGTAATAATGCTAATAATTTCTTTTAGCAGTACTGGATAATGTTTTGTTTTATCCTGTACTATGGTGGCTTCCATTTATTTTTACGAAGACCATTAATTTTTTTGTCTTCTTAAAAATGCTGGTATCTCTAAATCGTCCTCTTCGTCCTCATTTTCTTGAGACAATAGATTTTCTGATGAAGAGATCTCGTTTTCAGAGCTAAATAAGTCTGGTGCATCACTATCTACTCCAAACTCTTTTAGATCATTTTTTATCTCGTCTTTATTTGTTGATTCACCAATAGCCTCTTGAGTGAAAGAACTTTCCTCATCCTCATTAGCTTTTTCAACTAAGCTTTCAACTTGTTGATTTTTTAATAATTCCTCATGGTATTGATCATTAATTTGATTAATATTGTCATTCACAACAGTTTCGCTAACATTTTCACTTGATATTTCATTCTCTAATTTCAATGCATTAGCACCACTTGAGATTGGCGTGCTAGTTGAAAAATTAAAAGAAGTGTTAGATCCTAAATTTGAAAAATCAGAGTATCCAGGATTTCTATTTTGAATCCTATGTACCATATTAATTACTGATTTTGTTTCAGGTTGTTGTCCATCTAAAGCTGTTGCAACAATCGATACTCTAATTTTACCTTCAAGAGACGGGTCAGTAATTGCACCTATAATTACCTCTGCATCAGCCTCAACTTCAGATCTAATTTTGTTAACTACTTCGTCAACTTCAAATAACTTAAGATCTTTGCCACCAGTTATATTTACTAATAATCCTTTTGCACCTTTTAGAGTATAATCATCTATTAAAGGATTGCTGATTGCCATCTCGGTAGCTTTCATAGATCTACCTTCGCCTTCAGCCTCTCCTGTTCCCATCATAGCTTTACCCATTGATGCCATAACTGTTTCAACATCAGCAAAATCTAAATTAATGATCCCAGGTCTTACCATTAAATCTGTTACACTTTGAACACCATGCATTAAAACATTATTTGATAGATTGAAAGACTCCTCAAATGTAGTTTGTTCATTCGCTATCTTAAATAAATTTTGATTGGGAATTACTATTATAGTGTCTACATGTTTTCTTAATTCCTCTAGACCGATTTGGGCTCTCCTCATTCTTGAAGGACCCTCATATAAAAATGGTAGTGTCACTACGCCAACAGTTAAAATATTTAATTCCTTCGCAGCTCTTGCAATTACGTGTGCAGCACCAGTTCCAGTTCCACCACCCATCCCAGCGGCTATAAAAACCATATTTGCACCTTGTAAAACATTCACGATATCATTTAAAGACTCATCAGCTGCAGCTTGACCTATGTCAATTTTTGCACCTGCTCCTAGACCTTTGGTTAAATTTAAACCAATTTGAATTTTTGATTTTGCTTTACTATGTTTAAGATCTTGTGCATCAGTATTAACAGCAATAAATTCTACTCCTTGCATTCCATTTTCAATCATTTCATTAATTGCATTTCCACCTGCGCCACCAACTCCCATTACCAAAAGTCTTGGTTGTAACTCTCTAATCTCAGGAGTTTTAAAGTTAATTGTCATCTTGTTATCCCCCTCTTTTTATTTATTTAATTGATTCTCCCATTTAAGACTTGCACGATTTAAATTTGCTTTTTTTCTTGCATTGACCTTAAATTTTTCAAAAATTGTTGGTTCCCATATCTGAAAAGTCTTACCTTGACCAACAAATACCATGCTATTTTTAATTTTTGCATGTTTTAATAATTTTGATGTGAGTGAAATTCTTCCCTCACTATCAAATTGTAAATTCGTACTTTCCGATAATATTGAAGTAGCAAAAAAATCTCTTTTTTCTTCAAATGGATTAAGAGTGTCTATTGAATTAGAAATTTTTTCAACTCTGTCTTGAGGCCATGCCTCTATTGATTGATTGTTAAATGATGGATAACAAATCACTCCATTATAACCTAAATTAGATAAGTAAGATCTAAAACTTGCCGGCACTGACACCCTTCCTTTTTTGTCTAATTTGTTTTCGTAGGTTGATAAAAACATAAACCATAAATTCCTTTATCCCCTAAAATGGGAATATATGGGATATTATGGGTTTTTAAGCTAGGTGTCAATACATACAATTTATGGTTTAAATGAGTAAATTTGAGTAATTTATTTCATGATTTGTTAATGATTAAAATTTAGAAAAGTTTGCCAGATAAACTATAAGCCGGGTTCTGTCATTTAAACCTATCATTTCTCTAGGTTTGAAATCACTTCCAAACTCAAGCGACTAACCCAGGTGACTAGCCAAGGACGGCTTTTAGTTTTTCAACAATGTCACCTCTACTTAGTCTTGCTCCCAGTGGGGTTTTCCAGCGTTCATTGTTACCAATAGAACCGGTGTGCTCTTACCACACCTTTTCACCCTTGCCATGTTATGGCGGTTTATTTTCTGTGGCACTATCCCTAGGGTTGCCCCCGCCAGGTATTACCTGGCACTGCATCCTTGCGGAGCCCGGACTTTCCTCTTTAAAATTATAAAGCGATAAGTCATTTATCTGGCGATATTAATTTATAATTAAATTATTTTTTTTCAACAATAATTGTCAAAATTTCAATAAATTCTTACTGATTATTAAGCATTCTTGATCAGAAATTCCATTAATCAACCCTTGTCTGAACCTTCTTTGAAAAGCTATGGTTAAAGTTCTTTTCTGAAAATTTAAGTTTTTTTGTGAAATCCTATTATAACCAATTTTTTTTAAATTTTTCATAAAGTTTATTTGTTCAACAAAATTTAATTTGATTAATCTTTTTTTCTTAATTTTTTTCTCATTTAAATTATGCCACTGAGATAGTTTGAACTTTGCTAATCTTTTCCAAGGAAACTTTTCTCCAGGATCTTTCTTTCGATCTGGAGAAATATCAGAATGTCCTAAAACGTTTTTAAAATTAATATTGTACTTTCTTATTAAATGCTTCAATAATTTTTTAGTTGAAATAATCTGTTTTTGAGAAAAATTTTCATAATTATTATCATGACCAGAATTTTGTATTTCAATACCAATAGAATACTTATTAAGGGATTTTAAATTCTTCCAGCTTGACTTACCAGCGTGCCAAGCTTCATAAAGTGGTGGAACAAGATTTAATACTGAGCCATTTTTTTTTATAAAATAATGTGCGCTAACTTTTGATTTGGTATCACAAAGTCTTTTTAAGGCTGATATTTCTTTGTTCATGCCAGTGTAATGAATAATTATAAATTTAATATTTTTTTGTGATCTTTTGATTGCATTAAAGTTTGGTGAATAATTAAGTGATATTTTAGGCCACATTTAAGCTATAATAATGATTTATTCTTATTTTATTTTAATTAACATTGTAATATACAGAATATTAAATGATAAAAAAAATTATAGTAATTGTAATTACAACCCTTACGTTAATTTCAAATGTTTATGCGGGTTCAGACGGAGAACTTATTTTAAAAAAAAATGAACCTTCAGAAATCAAAGATTGCTCTGAAACTTTCAATAAAGCATCTTTTGCTCTTAATCAAGGATTAGATAAAATAATTTTTAAACCAGTTTCAAGTGTTTACAGAACTTTGCCCTCTCCAATTAAAACTGGAGTAAGTAATTCATTAAATAATTTGTCAAATGTAGTAACAATACCTAACAATATTCTTCAAGGTGAATTTGCAATAGCTGGTGTAAATACTGGGAGATTTTTGATCAATACAACAATTGGCATACTTGGTTTATTTGATGTCGCAACATATTTTGGTTTCAGTGAATATGTTAAAGAAGACTACGGACAAAGTTTAGCCTCACATGGTGTTGGCCCTGGTTGCTATTTGGTATTACCTGTTTTAGGTCCAACCACTGCTAGAGACACAATAGCCTCTTTAACAAATTTTATTGGAGGAGATGCTTGGTATAATGTGACTGTGAAAAACGATACTCACTATTTTAGAGATATTGACTATTATGCATCAAGAGTAACTGCCGGGGTAGATTTTAGAGCTAAAAATTTTGACTCAATAGAAAATTTGGAAAAAAATTCATTAGACTTTTATGCTTCAGTAAAAAGTCTTTATTTACAAGATAGACAACAAAGAATCTTGAATAGTAAAAAAATTATTGAAACTCAAGATGATAGTGATTGGGAAGAGATAGAAACTCAATAATTTTCATTTTATAAATGATGAAAAAAAACTTACTGATATTCTTAGCTATTTTTTTTTCAACAACTTCTCTAACGTTCTCAATTGAGCCTGATATTTTTGTTCAATCAACAGTTAATAGAGCCTCAAAATTACTAGGCGAAGATATATCTAAAGATGAAAAGATAAAGAAGTTAAAATTAATAGCCAAGGAGACAGTGGATATTAAAGGAATTGGTTTTTATACACTTGGTATCAAAAGAAAAAGTCTCAATAATGAGGAGAAAGAGAATTATTCGGAACTATTTGAAGAATATTTTTTGAAAAGTTTTTCAAGTCGACTTGCCGAGTATACTAATCCTGAAATCGATGTAACAAACAAAGAAAAGCTTAGTGATAATTACACTATTGTGAATAGTGTTTTAAAATCTACAAATGAGAGACCTGAAATAAATATAGATTGGAGAATTTACACAAAAGACCCTAAAAACCCTTTGATAAGGGATTTAATAATTGAAGGCCTTAGTTTAGCTAGAACACAAAAAGAAGAGTTTGCCTCTGTCTTGAGTTCTAACAATGACGATATTGAAGCCTTATTTAAAGTTTTAAAAGAGTTTTCAAATAATTAAATTTTCTTTGTTGTATTTGGTGGGCCCGCCAGGACTCGAACCTGGGACCAATACATTATGAGTGTACTGCTCTAACCAACTGAGCTACAGGCCCTAAATAAATTTATGTTTACAATGTTTTTTATGACCACGCAAGTTGAGATATTTCATATTTGATTTATGATGTAGTTCTAATGGATATTCAGATATGAATAAAGATACAAAAAAACTTTTAATTTATAGCTTATTCAAGAATTCAAAAAAATATTCGATAAAGTGGAGTAGCTATTTTCAAGTTTATGAAAAAATCTTATCCAAATATAAAAATAAAAAAATTAAATTTGTTGAAATAGGAGTTGCGAATGGTGGATCATTATTTATGTGGAAAAAATACTTTGGTAAGAAAGCGAAAATAATTGGTATTGATCTTAATCCGGGAGCAAAAAAATTAGAAAAAAATGGTTTTAAAATTTATATCGGGAATCAAAGTAATAAAAAATTTTGGAGTTATTTTTATAAAAAAGAAGGTAAGGTTGATATCATTTTAGATGATGGTGGACACAAAAATATACAACAAATTAGCACTGTACACTACTCTTTACCATACATCAAAGATGGAGGAAAAATAATTGTTGAGGATACAAGTACAAGCTATGTAAAAAAGGAATTTAATAATCCTTCTAAATATTCTTTCATAAATTATTCAAAAAAAGTTATTGATAGCATTCATAGAAGATCACCATTGTTAAAAAAAAAATTAAGCTTTTACTCAAAAAAAATTTTTTTAGTTGAATTTTTTGAGTCAATAGTTGTTTTTTCAATTGATTCTAGAAAATGCTTTCAAAATAAAGAAGTTGCTAATGAGGCAAAGAATGAGTGGGCAATCGATTATCGTAATAATGAATATTTTGGAGAATTAAAATCGAAACTTGATAAAAAATATGGTTCTTTAAATAAGCGAAGTTTTTTTAGAAGAATTATCCGAAAAATCTTTTATAGAAACTTTATGTTTAATCTTTTGGATAATATTAAAATCAAAAAAATTTTTAAAGATTTAGATAACTAGAATCATTTTGTGGTGGGCCGTGTTGGTTACGCTCCAACTACCCCTGCAATGTCAATGCAGTACTCTACTATTGAGCTAACGGCCCAAATTAACTTTCTAAGAAGCTTTTAAGTTGTTTTGACCTACTAGGATGCTTTAGTTTTCTCAATGCCTTTGCTTCTATTTGACGTATTCTTTCTCTAGTAACAGAAAATTGTAATCCAACTTCTTCAAGAGTATGATCAGTATTCATCCCTACTCCAAATCTCATTCTTAAAACACGCTCCTCTCTGGGTGTCAATGTTGAGAGTATCTTTGTTGTTGCTTCACCTAAATTTGATTTGATTGCTTGTTCTAAAGGAGCTAAAGCTTTTGTATCTTCAATAAAATCTCCTAAGCTACTGTCTTCTTCATCACCAACTGGTTTCTCTAAAGATACAGGTTCTTTTGAAATTTTTAAAACTTTTCTCACTTTGTCTAATGGCATTCTAAGTTTTTTTGCTAATTCCTCTGGAGTGGCTTCTCTACCAAACTCACTCAAAATAAGTCTCTGTGTTCTGACAATTTTATTGATTGTCTCAATCATATGCACAGGTATTCTTATAGTTCTTGCTTGGTCAGCAATCGACCTGGTAATCGCTTGTCTTATCCACCAAGTGGCATATGTAGAAAATTTATAGCCTCTTCTATATTCAAACTTATCTACTGCTTTCATTAACCCAATATTACCCTCTTGAATTAAATCCAAAAACTGCAGACCTCTATTAGTATATTTTTTTGCAATAGAGATAACTAAACGTAAATTTGCCTCTACCATCTCTTTTTTTGCTATTCTAGACTCTTTTTCACCTTTTTGAACTCTGCTGACTAGTTTTTTAAAATCAGTTACCGACATACCTAGTTTGTGGCTAATCTCAACCAATCTCTCCCTTATATTCTTAAACTCCTCTTTATTTTTACTAAAAAATTGTTTCCATAAAATATTTGTATCTAAAAATTTTTTTAAGTTAGGATTAATTTCATTTCCGATATAAAATTTAATAAATTCATTTCTCGGTATTTTTTGATTCATTGCTAATCTCAAAAGATTTCCCTCTAAAGAAATTATTTTCTTATTTTCTACGTAATGTTTTTGGACAAGATCTTCTAATACTGATGGAGATAATTGTAGTGACTTAATATTTTCTAAAATATCATTAACAGTTTTTTCGTAACCTTTTTCTTTGGAGGTCGAAAAAATTTTTGAATTAAGAACACAATCTAATTTTTCTTTTTGATATTTTATTAATTTACGATATTCTTTTGTAAGTAAGTGAACTGTTTTTAAAACTTTTGGTTTAATTTCTGACTCCATTGCAGCAAGAGTAGGATTAAAATCATCATCGCTGTCTTCAGTTGAGTTCTCATCTTTTTCATCCTCTCCTGCATTTTTTTGTTTAGCACTTGGGCCAGTATTTTCATCCTCCATATAGTTTGTATCTATATCGATTATTTCCCTTACTAAAATTTCGTCATTTTGTAATTTTTCATCCCAATCAAAAAATTGTTGGGCGGTAATTGGACTTTGAGACAATGCAATTAACATTACATCTTTACCTGCCTCTATTCTTTTAGCTATTGCTATTTCTCCTTCTCTAGACAACAGCTCTACTCCACCCATTTCTCTTAAATACATTCTAATTGGGTCGTCGCTTTTCTCGATTGTTTTACCCTCTTCTTTAGATGAATTTTCTTTTTTTCTTAATACTTTAAAATCAGATTTTTTTTCAACTAATACTATTTTTTCATCCAGAATATGAATAAAAGCTTGAGACAAATTTTCGTCTGAAAGATTTCTTTTTCCTAGAGATTTGCTTAGTTCTTCATGTGTGATAAAACCACGATGGGTTCCTCTTCCCATTAATCTAGCAAATGATTTAGTAATAATTCTTTCCACAGCAAATAAAGTTTGAGAGACTTATATAATGCCAAATAATTAAAAATCCATTGCTAATTTATTCAGATTAGTTGGTTTTTCTCTCATTTTTTAGCTCTTTTAGCGCATTAAATGTTGTTTCACTTAAATCTTCTGAAAACTTCGATTCTAATTCTTGTATTCTCAATTCTAAATCATGATTAAATAAATCTTTTGAAATATCATCTAGTAGCTCTATCACTTTATTATCATTTTTAGGTTTATTTTTAAGAATATGTTTTATTGGTGCAAACTTATTTATCTTATCAATCAATTGTTTATCAAAATTAAGAGTTTTAATATCTATGGGCTCATTAGATTTTAATTTTTCACGTAAGGAATTAAATATCTGTTTATTGATTTCTGTGAATAATTTAACATTTTCGAGTAAATGAATATTTGACTGAAAAAAAGACAAATTATTTAAAAGTAGATATAACAACGAAAACTCTTTTAATTCTACACCAGTAATACCTTGGCTATCATTAAAAAACTTTTGTGTTGATTCAAGTGATTTTGTTTTCTTAACAAAAGACTTATTCTTATTTTGATTAGAATGTGGTGTTAATTCTGCAATTTTCTCCAAAAAAAATTCAAGTACATATTTTTTGATAAAATTATCTTTAATTGTCTTTGCTATTGATCTTAGTTTTTTCTCAAATATTGCCATGGAAGAGGGATTATTTTTAGTTTGTTTTTTATAATGGCTTAAAATAAATTGATGAATTGGCAGCTTGTTCTGTTTTGTAAAATCTAAAAAATAATTTTTACCATTTCTATTTACAAAACTATCCGGGTCCTCTTTATCTGGTAAAAATAAGAATGATATTTGTTTTTCAGGTTTTAATTCTTTTATAGAATTTTCTGCTGCTCTTAGAGCAGCTTTATAACCACTTTCATCTCCATCAAAACAGATAATGATGTCATCAAAGAACTGATTTAATGTTAAAATTTGTTTATCGGATAAAGAAGTGCCAAGATTTGCAACAACGTTTTCAACTCCATTTTTACTTAAACCAACTACATCCATATAACCTTCAACTAAAAAGATATGGTCTAACTTATTAGATAATTTTCTTGCTAGGTCTAAATTATAAAGATTTGAACCCTTTTTAAAAAAGTTAGTCTCTGGTGAATTAATATACTTTGCTAAGTAATCTAAATTTTCAATTATTCTACCTCCCAAAGCGATTGGCTGTCCTGAAATATTGTTTATCGGAAATATCAATCTTCCTTTAAATCTCTCTACACATTTTTTTTTCTTTTCATCAAAATAAAATAAACCACTTTCTAATAAAGTTTTTTCACCAAATTCTTTTTTAAGTTCATCAAAAAAACTTGGATTTTTTTCAACGAAACCAATTTTAAATTTTTTAACTTCATTTTTGCTTAATGATCTATTCTTTAAATATTCTCTGGCGTTTGTGAGTTTTTCATTTTTTAATAGCTGGTTATGATAATAATCAACATATTTGCTATAAATTGATAAATACTCTTTCAAATTTTTTTCTCTCTCTTCATCTTGTTTGGTGAATAGATATGGTTGCATTCCAGCAATATTAGCAAGATATTTTACTGCTTCTCCAAACCTTAAGTTTTGAGTTTTCATAACAAAATCAAAAATATTTCCATGCTCTGAAGTTGCGAAACAATGATAAAATTCTTTTTCATCATTAACTGTAAAGGAAGGGGTTTTCTCATTTTTAAAAGGTGATAGTCCAACAAACTCCTTTCCTCTTTTTTTTAAAGCTACAACTTTTGAAACAACACTAGAAACTTTGAGACGAGTTTTAATTTCATCTAAATATTCTTTTGGATATTTCATTATTTATTTAACAATTGTTTTAACAAAGCTCCAGCTTTTGAAAAATCAATTTCATCAGCATGCTTTTTTTTTAATTCACCCATTACTTTTCCCATATCTTTAATGGAGTTTGCACCTAATTTAGAAATAATTTCCTCACATATTTTTTTTGTATCATCGTCATTCAGCTGTTTAGGTAAAAAACTTGATAGAATATTAAATTCATTTTGTTCAATTTCTAGAAGATCAGAGCGATTATTTTTTTTATAAATATCGATTGATTCGGTTCTTTGCTTCATCATCTTTTTTAACAATTTTTTTATATCTTCATCATCTGTTTCTTTTTTGTTAGGACCAGACCTGTTTGAGATATCGAGATCCTTAATTGATGATAAAATTAACCTATAAGTTGAGATTTTAATTTTATCTTTAGATTTTAAAGCATTTTTATATTCTGTTTCAATTGTTTCTTTTAACGACATAATTTTTTAATCTACTTTAAAGAAAAAATTCTTCAAAAGAAAAATTGTTTTTTTACAATTTTATAATACATCTCTGTTGCGATAATAAATCAATTATTGTATTAACCTTTAACTTATGAGTTGTAATTGATCAAAAAATTAAAAAAAGCTCACCTAAAAAATTCTCAAAAAAATACAGGTATTTTAGTTTTAGAAAATAAAAAGATTTTTAAAGGGATCGGAATTGGATATCAGGGAGAGGCAACTGGTGAGGTTTGCTTTAATACTTCATTAACTGGATACCAAGAAATAATATCAGATCCATCTTATGCCGGACAAATAATAAACTTTACCTTTCCTCACATTGGAAATGTAGGTACGAATAAAGAAGATTTTGAATCTGATAAAATATGGACTAAAGGAGTTATTTTTAATTCTGAAATAACATCACCATCAAATTATAGATCTTTTCAACATTTAGATGCATGGTTAAAAAAAAATAAAATAGTTGGAATTACTGGACTTGATACAAGAAGTTTAACAAATTTTATTAGAGATAAAGGTGCTCCAAGAGGAACCATTGCTTTCTCAAAGAAAAGTAAATTTCATATAAACAAGCTTATCAATTCTACGATTAAATGGAGTGGGCTTAAAAATTTAGATCTTGCAGAAAAAGTTACCACACAAAAAAATTACATTTGGAAAGGACTTAAAACTTGGAAAAAAGAACATGGCTATAGAAAAAATAATCAAAATTCATTTCATGTGGTGGCTATCGATTATGGAATAAAAAAAAATATTTTGAGATATTTTTCTGATTTTAAATGTAAAGTTACTGTGGTTTCTTGTAAAACATCTGCAGAAAAAATTTTATCTCTTAAACCTAATGGTGTCTTCTTATCTAATGGACCTGGAGATCCAGCTGCAACAGGAAAATATGCAATTCAAATAATTCAAAATCTTATTAAGAATAAAATGCCATTATTTGGTATCTGCCTTGGTCATCAGTTACTCGCACTTGCGTTAGGTGGTAAAACAAAAAAAATGAAATTGGGTCATAGAGGAGCAAATCATCCTGTAAAAAATTTGATTAATGACAATGTAGAAATTACTAGCCAAAATCATGGCTTTGAGGTTGTAAGAGAAAATTTACCAAAAAATATTCAGATTACCCATAAATCTTTGTTTGATAACAGTATCGAGGGAATAAGATTAAAGAACAATCCAGTATTCTCAGTTCAATATCATCCAGAGTCCAACCCAGGTCCACAAGATAGTGTCTATTTATTCCAGGAATTTATTAACAACATAAAAAAAAATGCCAAAAAGAAAAGATCTTAAAAAAATTTTAGTTGTAGGTGCTGGACCAATTATCATTGGCCAAGCTTGTGAATTTGATTATTCAGGAACCCAGGCTTGTAAGGCATTAAAAGATGAAGGCTATAAAGTTATTTTAATTAATTCAAATCCAGCAACAATTATGACAGATCCTGATGTTGCAGATAAAACTTACATTGAGCCAATTACTTTAAAGGTTTTAGAAAAAATTCTGAAGAAAGAAAAACCAGATGCAATTCTTCCAACCATGGGTGGCCAAACCGCTCTTAACCTTGCAATGGAAGCAGAGAAAAAAGGGATTTTAAAAAAATACAAAATCGAATTAATTGGTGCAAATTCAAAAGCTATTTCCAATGCGGAAGATAGAAAGAAATTTAGAAAAAACATGATTGATATTGGATTAGATCTTCCGAAATCTGAGATCGTTAACAATATAAATCAAGCATCAAAAGTTTTGAGTAAAATTGGTTTACCAGCAATAATTAGACCAGCTTTTACACTTGGAGGTTTAGGAGGGGGAATAGCAAAAAATAAAAAGGATTACCTTAAGATTATTAAAAATGGTTTGCACGAGTCTCCAGTAAGCCAAGTACTTGTAGAAGAGTGCTTAGAGGGTTGGAAAGAATTTGAGATGGAAGTTATAAGAGATAAAAAAGATAATTGTATAATTATTTGTTCAATAGAAAATGTTGATCCAATGGGAATACATACTGGAGACTCGGTTACAGTTGCTCCTGCGTTGACATTAACTGACAAAGAATATCAAGTAATGAGAAATGCTTCTATTTCATGTTTGAGAAAAATTGGGGTTGAGACAGGTGGTTCAAATGTTCAATTTGCAATAAATCCAAAAAATGGGCGAATGGTAATAATTGAGATGAACCCAAGAGTGTCAAGATCATCAGCCCTTGCATCAAAAGCAACTGGATTTCCCATTGCAAAAGTTGCTGCAAAACTTGCGGTTGGATATACATTAGATGAATTAAAAAATGAAATTACCAAAGTTACTCCAGCATCATTTGAGCCAAGTATAGATTATGTGGTAACCAAAATTCCAAGATTTACTTTTGAAAAGTTTTCAACTTCTCCCGCAATTCTAGGCACATCAATGAAATCGGTAGGAGAAGCAATGGCAATTGGAAGAAACTTTAAGGAGTCTCTTCAAAAAGCATTGGTATCTCTTGAGACTGGTTTCTCAGGATTAGACAGAATATTTAATCTAAATAAAAGACAAATTGAAAAAAAACTAAGAGAAAATATTCCAAATAAAATCTTGCTTGTTGCTGAAGCAATGAGGAAAAAAATTAAGCTTAAAAGAATTTATAATTTATCAAAAATTGATCCATGGTTTTTAAACCAAATTAAAGAAATAATAGAAAATGAAATTAAGATTAAAAATAATGGATTACCTAAAAATTTTGATGATTTTAATCAAATAAAATCAATAGGTTTTTCAGATAAAAAGCTTTCTGAGCTTTCAAATTTATCTGAAGATATTGTGAGAAAAAAAAGAACTGCACTTAAAATTTTACCAGTATTTAAAAAAGTTGATACTTGTGCTGCAGAATTCAAATCATTTACACCATACATGTACTCAACATATCAAAGAAATTTTTCAATAAATTCAGAATGTGAGGCTTATCCATCTGCTAAGAAAAAAATTATGATATTAGGTGGAGGGCCTAATAGAATAGGACAAGGAATAGAATTTGATTATTGCTGTTGTCAAGCCAGTTTTGCCCTAAAGGCTGCTGGTTTTGAGACTATAATGGTTAATTGTAATCCTGAGACTGTCTCAACTGATTACGACACTAGCGATAGATTATATTTTGAGCCTTTAAAGGAAGAATATGTTTTCAATATTATAAAGAGAGAGAAAGATATAGGGAATCTAGTCGGTATAATTACGCAATTTGGAGGTCAAACTCCAATTAAATTGGCAAAATTTTTACATGATAATAATCTTCCAATTTTAGGAACTCAATACTCATCTATTGATCTAGCAGAAGATAGAGATAGATTTAGAAAACTTTTAGAAAAATTAAATCTGAATCAAGCTGAAAGTGGAATTGCAAAAAATTTCGAACAGGCAATAGAAATATCTGATAAAATTGGTTTACCCTTAATGGTTAGGCCCTCTTATGTTCTGGGAGGAAGGGCAATGGAAATTGTTTACGAAAAAAGCCAATTAAAAAATTTTGTAGAGGAAGCCTTTAAAGCAGCAGAAAAAAATCCAATTCTTATTGATAAATTCTTAGATCATGCAATGGAGGTGGATGTTGACGCTATATCCGATGGTAAAGAAGTACATGTGGCTGGTATCATGCAGCATATTGAGGAAGCGGGAATTCATTCTGGAGACTCGGCTTGCAGCTTACCTCCAGTTTCAATAAAACCTTTTTTACTAAAAGAAATTGAGAAACAAACAAAAGATTTAGCCCTAGCTCTAAAAGTAAAAGGTTTCATGAATGTTCAATTTGCAATAAAGAAAGATGAAATTTTTGTTATTGAAGTAAATCCAAGAGCTAGCAGGACTGTTCCTTTTGTTTCAAAAGCTAAAGGAATTCCCTTTGCAAAGATAGCCTCAAGAGTTATGGCTGGTGAAAAACTTTCAAAATTTAATTTAAAAGATAAATCTAAAGGAATGTTTGCCGTAAAAGAAGCTGTTTTTCCATTTAATAAATTCCCAAATAGTGATTTATTGTTAGGTCCAGAAATGAAATCAACTGGAGAGGTGATGGGATTTGACAAAAATTTTGGGATGGCATACGCAAAAAGCCAAATAGCATCGTCTAATTCGTTACCTACTAATGGATTGGCTTTTTTATCATTAAAAGACTCTCATAAGGATGAGGGTCTAGGTCTTGCAAAAGAACTTTTAAAGCTAAAATTCCATTTGTGTGCCACAAAAGGAACAGCTGAATATATTCAAAAACATGGCATGAGGTGTAAGATTATTAATAAGGTAAGTAGTGGGTCACCTCATATCGTTGACGTTCTCGACTCTAAAAAAATTGCGTTAGTAATTAATACTGGTGGAGGCAACACTGAGCATAGATTAAACGATGCTATTGCTTTAAGAAGAGCAACACTTAAAAATAAAGTGCCGTACTGTACAAATATGTCAACAGCGCTTGCATGTATTGAGGGTATTAAATCACTTAAAACAAAAAAATTAGAGGTGACGTCTTTACAAAATATTTAATCAACTTTCCAGTCAGTTTTAAATGTAACATAATTGACTTGAACACATCTTCTTTCTTTAACAATTTTTTTCTTTTCCATCCCGTGCCATGTATTTGGACCACTTGTAAACAAATAACCATAATTATGCTTGTAAGGAACTGTCTTAACTTTTTCTAATTTTTCATTATAAAAATCAGTACCTAGTTCCTCTGATTCATTCGCATTATTAACAAAAATAAGTCCTGACATTAATTTTTCTTTAATATCACAATGTGGCTTTAACCAAAAACCTTCACGATCGCATATAACCTCAAGTCTGACATACGAACTAGATAAATCTTTATTAATCATTTTGGAGATCGTTTCACATGTTTCTTTAGATTGAAGTTCATTAATAAATTTTACTAAATTTGGAAATTGAGAAGCATTTTCTTTTGTTACAAAGCATCTAAATTTTATAGCCTTACCACCTGAAGCTATGCCTTCTCTAAATTCGGCAGCACCACCATCAATTGCTCTTGTACCATCGTAATTGAGATCATGTTTGCTTACATCAGGAATGTCTGCGCCTTCAATTTCTTTAATAGCCTCTTCACTTAAAGCATTATTATATTCCCAGTGATTAAATGGGAATTCATACTTTTTTGAGTTTTTTAATATAGAATTAAGAAAAGTCATAATCTTTAAATTGCTCCTCTATATATCCCGATATTCTATGAGTTTCATTAAGTTTTTTATAATTCCATTCTTCGACTGTATCCTCTAAGTTTTTAATTATGTCTAGGGATTTAAAGAGCTCAAAAAATTTTTTGAAACGAATATTTTTTTTAATAGCTGGCATTTGAGCCACATATATTGGTCTTCCTGACATTGCTGCTTCAGATATCATAGATGTAGAGTCGCAGGTTACAATAATATGATTAGCTAGCTTAAGTGATGACAAATAGGCTTTCTTATCAATATCTTGGATTATAATTTGGTCATCATCAAAAAAATTTTGGGCTTTATCTATAATTCTTTGCGGTGTTCTCATTGAGGGTATAAAAATTAGCTGATAACCTTGAGTGATGAAATTTTTTTTAGTTCTAACAAAAATCTTATCAATTATTTCATCATTAAAATCGTAATACTTATTTGGACCACCTGCAATAAACACTATTACTTTTTCTTTTTTAATTCTAGGTTTTAAATAATTAACATTTTCCTCTAACTCTTTTTCGGTAAGATAATGAATTGCTCCTTTGGTTTTTAGAACATTTGTACCCTCAAGACCATCGTGCTCTGGCGCAATAACAAAATCAAAATTATTTAATGATACTTTTGGATCCTGAATATGAATATTCATTATTTTATTTCCAAATTTTTTTTTTAAAAAAATGGATGGAACTACACTTTTTCTCCCACATGAAATTACAACATTGAATTTTTTTGATATATCATTTTTGAAAACAAAATCTTTTACGGGTGTTAATTTCGGAGGAATCATTTTCCAAAAATTATTTAGTTCAATTTTTTCGTGTATAAATTCAAGATTGAGAGCTTTAGCAAGCCCCTCAACTTGGCTAATCATGCCATGCATACCCTCGGTCAATAATAAACCTTTTAATTTAGTCATTAATCACTATATAGCTTTCATATGAGTCAAAATCCAACTAAACACACAAAAGTGTTAATAATTGGGTCTGGTCCTGCTGGATACACTGCTGCAGTTTATGCAGCGAGAGCTATGTTAAATCCAATTTTGGTTTATGGGTCGGAACCTGGAGGCCAATTAACTACAACGACAGATGTTGAAAACTTTCCAGGATTTGCTGATGTGATTCAAGGTCCATGGCTTATGGATCAAATGAAGGAGCAAGCAAAAGCTGTTGGAACGGAAATGATTGAAGATCATATAAGTTCAGTAAACTTAAAAACAACACCCTTTGAGGCTGTAGGTGACACCGGTCAAAAGTATACTGCTGATAGCATAATAATTTCCACAGGCGCCCAAGCTAGATGGTTAAATATAAAATCTGAACAAGAGTTTAGAGGATTTGGTGTATCGGCGTGTGCAACATGTGATGGTTTTTTCTTTAAAGACAAGGAAGTTGCTGTTGTAGGTGGAGGTAATGCGGCTGTTGAGGAAGCAATGTTTCTTACAAAATTTGCGTCAAAAGTAAAATTAATTCACAGAAGAGATAATTTAAGAGCTGAAAAAATGCTTCAAAAAAAACTTATGGAAAATAAAAAAATTGAAATCATTTGGGATACAGTTGTTGAGGATGTAATTGGAGATAAAGATCCAAAAAACGTTAAAGGAATTAAAGTTAAGAATGTGAAAACAAATAAAATTGATGAAATAAAATTAGACGGTGTTTTCATTGCTATTGGTCATGACCCTGCAACGCAATTATTTAAAGATCAACTTAGTATGGATAATGAGGGTTATTTGATAACAAAACCAGATTCAACAGAGACTAATGTACCAGGTGTTTATGCGGCTGGAGACGTAAAGGATAAAACATTTAGGCAAGCGGTAACTGCTGCTGGTATGGGATGCATGGCAGCACTAGAGGCTGAAAAGTTTTTATCTCATTAAAGTGAAAAATAATCTCCATGTTTTCTTAGGCGCTACAGTTGCAGATGCAGCAGCCAGACCACTACATTGGGTATATAATCAAAAAAAATTAGAAGTTTATATTAAAGGAAAAAAGGACTTTTCTTTCTTAAAAAAAAATAGAAGTCCCTTCTATAATATCAAAACAGGAAAAGTCTCTGGTTACAATGAAATTAGCCAAGTGATGTTTCACACACTACTGGATGGACACAAAAATATAGAGAAACGTTTCAAAAAAAAAATCCTCAAAAACTTTGGCCCTGGAAGTAAATATTGGAAAAATTTAAAACTGAGATCTAAATATAAAAAAGTCAAAGACTGGCGTGGTATAGTCAAGGGACCGTGGATACATCAAAATATTATTGAGACGGTAAAAAATATCAAGTTGAAAAAGAAGATCTCTGGTGGTGTAAAAGTCAATGAGTCAGATGGTTTTTGTGCTACTCTTCCATATTTTCTATATGGTTTTGATTTTAAAAGTTTAGAAAAAATTTTCAAAATTGTAACAGTTTCAAAAATAAGTTTTAAATATGCTATGGCAAAATTTTATTTAATAGATTTTGCGTTAAAGGGAGCTGAAGACCCAATCAAAGAATTCATTAAAAAATTCAATAGAAATCCTTTTTTTAAAGGAATTGTTAATGACATTAAAAAAATAAGAAAATTTGGAACAAAGTTTGATCCAACTACGATAAAGAAACTAGGTATGGCTTGTAGCTATCCAGGAACTTTTAACAGCTCAATATATACAATCATTAATTCAAAAAATTATAAAGATGCTATTTTAAAAACAATAAAGGCAGGTGGTTGCAATTGTTCAAGAGCAAATTTTACTGGAGCATATTTTGCAGCTTTAAAAGGTATAAATTCTATTCCAAATAATTGGATTAAAAAAACAATCCCAGCAAAAAAAATTTTAAATCAAAAATAATTATTTGTTTAGAGCTTCACAAAAAGATTTAATTCTCGACATTGCTTTTTTTAAATTCTTCATGGATGTAGCATAAGAAATTCTAAAATAGCCATCTAAGCCAAAAGCAGAACCTTGGACAACAGCAACATTTTCTTTTTCAAGCAATCTTTGAACAAAATTAGTGTCAGTTTTTAATTTTGTTTTTTTATTTAACAATCCTTTACAGCTTGGAAATACGTAAAATGCTCCATTTGGGGTCAAACAACTTATGCCTTTTATACTATTGAGGCTTTTTACAACAAAGTTTCTTCTGTCTTTAAATGCTTTAGCTCTAGTTTTTATAAATCCTTGTTTTCCATTTAATGCCTCAACAGCTGCAGCTTGACTTATTGAAGAAGGATTTGAAGTTGATTGTGATTGGATTTTTCCAATAGCTTTTATTATTTCCTTTGGACCAGCAGCATAACCTATTCTCCAACCAGTCATAGCATATGATTTGCTTACTCCATTCATTGTAAGTGTCCTATCTTTTAACTTAGGAATTTGAGCAATTGTAAAAAAATTAAAGTTATCATACCTGACATGTTCATAAATATCATCACTCAGAATAAAAATTTTTTTGTTTCTGGTTAAAATTTTTGCTAAATCATTAATTTCTTTTTTTGAATAACCTGCTCCTGTTGGATTTGATGGAGAATTAAGAATGATCCATTTAGTTTTTTTAGAAATTGCTTTCTTTAATTTTTTTGGAGTAAGTTTAAACCCCTCTTGTTCAGTACATTTGATTATTTTTGGTTTTCCACCAGCTAACAAAACCATATCTGGGTATGATACCCAAAAAGGTGCTGGTATAATTACTTCGTCCCCTTTATTAAGAGTTGCCATAAAAGCATTGTAAAGAACTTGTTTTCCTCCTGTGCCAACGGTGATCTGATCTAAAGAGTAGTTAATTTTATTTTCTCTTTTAAATTTCTTAATTATAGCTTTTTTAAGTTCAGGTGTGCCATCTACAGCAGTGTATTTTGTGTCTCCTTTTTTTATAGCTTTGATCGCAGCCTTTTTTATATTTTCTGGAGTGTCAAAATCTGGCTCTCCAGCTCCTAAACCAATTACATCTTTACCAGCTGCTCTTAATTCTCTAGCTTTCTGAGTAACTGCGATAGTTGGCGATGGCTTAATTCTTTTTAAACTGTCTGATATTATGCTCATTGAAATATAAATTAATTCTACTACGTTCTTTAATATATGGAAAATACATATCAAGATTTAATTACTGATATTCAGAGTAAAAGTCCAAAAATCAGTGGAAAACTTGAAGGTGGTAAAAAATTTAAAATTAAATCTGATTTCAAGCCAGCGGGTGATCAACCAGAGGCAATTAAAAAATTAGTAAACGGTGCAAATAAAGAGGAATTTAATCAAGTTTTGCTTGGTGTTACTGGGTCTGGAAAAACTTTTACAATGGCAAAAGTGATAGAGGCAACAAATAGGCCAGCCTTAATTCTTGCTCCTAACAAAACTCTCGCTGCTCAACTTTATGGAGAGATGAAGACATTTTTTCCTGATAACGCGGTTGAGTATTTTGTGTCTTATTATGATTACTATACACCAGAAGCTTATGTCCCAAGATCTGACACATACATTGAAAAAGAGGCATCAATTAATGAACAAATAGATAGGATGAGACATTCAGCAACAAGATCACTTTTGGAGAGAGATGATGTTTTAATTGTGGCCAGTGTATCATGTATTTATGGTTTAGGCTCTGTTGAGGCTTATAGTAAAATGACTCTTACACTCCAAAAAAACTACGATTATAATAGAGAACAAATAATAAAGTCTCTAGTTGCGTTACAATACAAAAGAAATGATCAAAATTTTTATAGAGGTACTTTCAGAGCTCGTGGTGAATATTTAGAAATCTTTCCGTCTCATTTAGAAGACAGAGCTTGGCGATTAAATTTGTTTGGTGATAAATTGGAGAAAATTGAGGAGTTTGACCCTCTCACGGGTGACCAAGTTAGAGAATTAAGTTTAGTTAAAGTTTATGCAAATAGTCATTACATAACTCCTAAACCAACTATTGAGCAAGCGATTTTAAATATAAGAAAAGAATTAGAAATTACTCTTAAAAAACATAAAGCAGAAAATAAATTGCTTGAGGCTCAAAGACTTGAGGAAAGAACTAAATTTGATCTTGAAATGATTGAGGCTACTGGATCTTGTGCTGGAATTGAAAATTACTCAAGATTTTTGTCTGGTAGAAAACCAGGCGAACCACCCCCAACTTTATTTGAATACTTTCCAGATAATACTTTAATTTTTGTTGATGAGTGTCATGTAACAGTTCCCCAGCTTAATGGAATGTACAAAGGTGATAGATCAAGGAAAAGTACGTTAGCTGAATACGGATTTAGACTTCCATCTTGTATGGATAATAGACCATTAAAATTTGAGGAATGGGATTTAATGCGAACACAAACAGTATTTGTTTCAGCAACACCAGGACCTTGGGAATTAGAACAAACAAAAGGGAAATTTATCGACCAAGTTATACGGCCAACTGGATTAATTGATCCACCAGTGGAAATAAGACCTGCTAAAAACCAAGTAGATGACTTAATGCATGAATGTAAAAAGGTAATAGAAAAAAATCATAGAGTTCTAGTTACAACTCTTACTAAAAAAATGGCAGAGGATTTAACTGAGTACCTCCATGAAAATGGAGTGAAAGTTAGATACCTTCATTCCGATATTGACACTCTTGAAAGAATAGAAATTATGAGAGACTTAAGAATGGGTGTTTTTGACGTGCTTGTAGGCATAAATCTATTAAGAGAGGGTTTAGATATTCCTGAATGTGCTCTAGTTGGAATTTTAGATGCAGACAAAGAAGGATTTCTACGATCTGAAACATCCTTGATTCAAACTATTGGAAGAGCTGCAAGGAATGTTGACGGCAAGGTAATTTTGTATGCTGATAAAGAGACAAAAAGTATCAAAAAGGCTATACAAGAAACAGAAAGAAGAAGAAAAATTCAGTTAGCTTATAATAAAAAAAATAAAATAGATGCGAAAACAGTAAAAAAAGAAATTAACGATATTCTAGAAAGTGTTTATGAGAAAGATTATGTAAAAATCAGTGAGGGTTCAAACATTGGTGGAAATTTAAAAAAACATTTAAAAGCTTTGGATAAAAAAATGAAAGAAGCAGCCTCCAATCTTGAGTTTGAGGAAGCAGCAAAAATCAGAGATGAAATAAGAAAATTAGAGAGTACTGAATTAGAAATAACATTAAATCCAAAAATAAGACAGTATGATGTTAAAAATAAACTTTATCCCAAAGGAAGATCCACTATGGGTATGCCTGGCACCAAAGTTACAAAAAAAAAGATAAAAAATGGAAGCACGTAAAATAATCATCACAGGTGGAGCAACAAGAATAGGTGCTGCAATTGCAAAAAAACTTTCAGGTCTAAATAAAGAGTTAGTTCTTCATTTTAATAAATCAAAATCTAAAGCAGTAATTCTCAAAAAAAAATTAGAGGGGATTGGAACTAAAGTTTATTTAGTCAAAGGTGATTTAAGTAAAGAAAAAGATATCATCAAAATTATCAAATTAGCAAAATCTAAATTAAAATATTTTGATTGTCTTGTTAATAATGCTTCGTTATTTGAAAATGACAAATTAGCAAATTTTAATAACAAAAGTTGGGAGAAACATATATCAACCAATTTAAAAGCACCTGCGCTTTTAACTAAAGAATTTTCCAAAAATATTAAAGGAAATAATAACAATATTATTAATATTATTGATCAAAGAATTTTTAAACTAACTCCATATTTCTTTTCTTACACTATTAGTAAATCTGGTCTTTATACTTTGACAAAAACCAGTGCTATGAGTCTTTCTCCTAAAATAAGGGTTAATGGTATTGCCCCAGGACCTACTATTAAAAATCAAAGACAGACTGAAAAACATTTTAAAAAACAATATCTTGCTACTCCTTTAAAAAGACAGGTTGACGTTAATGAGATTTGTAATGCTGTTGACTTTTTTATAAAAAGCAGATCTATTACTGGTCAAGTACTGGCAATTGATAGTGGCCAAAGTTTAAACTGGCAAACACCAGATGTTCTAGGTAAGGAATGAAAAAAAATAATTTTAAGATTGTTAAAATTGATAAAGAAAAATCTCTTTTCAATTACGAAAAAAAGATCCTTATAAACGAGTTAATACTGGATTTAAAACTCGGATATTATGATTTTGAGAGAGAAAATGCTCAAAAAGTAAAATTTAGCCTTGAAATAGATTATCAAGATAAAAAACCATCAAATGATAAAGATTTAAAATCAATAGTGAATTATGGAACAATCGTGAAACTAATAAGAAAACTGGTTAGGAAAAAACATTATAACTTTTTAGAAACTCTTGCAGAGGCTGTATTTGACGAATTATTTAAAGATAAAAGAATTGCTAAGATAATGCTTAAAATTGAAAAATTAGAAATTTTAAAAGAATGCTCATCTGTTGGTATTCAAATTACCAAAAAAAGAAGTCATGATAAGTTCTGATATTGGAAAAGAAATAATAAAAAAAGAACTGCACTTAATCCCAAAACTTCCTGGTGTTTATAGGATGTTGAATGAAAAAGAAGAAATTCTTTATGTTGGTAAAGCCAAAAATTTACCCAATAGACTTAAAAGTTATGTAGCTGAAAAAAACCATATTATTAGAACTGAAAGAATGTTGTCACAAACTAGAAAATTGGAGATCACAACTACTTCTAATGAAAGTGAAGCTTTACTTCTAGAAGCAAATTTAATCAAAAAATATAAACCAAAATTTAATATTTTACTAAGAGATGATAAATCTTTTCCTTTTATATTCATTGGCAACAAAGATAAATGGCCGCAAATAAAAAAACACAGAGGAAAAAAAACTACCGAAGGTTTTTATTTTGGACCTTTTGCATCTGCTGGATCAGCTAACTGGACAATAAAAATGATACAAAAAATATTTCATCTTAGAGTTTGTGATGATACTGTTTTCAAAAACAGAGAACGACCATGTATTTTATACCAAATTAAAAGATGCTCTGGACCATGCGTTGGTTACATAGAAAGTGAGGAATATAAGAAGACTGTTGACGATGCTATTGAGTTTGTTTCCGGTAAATCTAGGAAAATACAAAAAAGCCTCTCAGAGCAGATGGAAAAAGCTAGCGAAAATTTAGATTTTGAAAAAGCAGTAATTTTGAGAGATCGAATAAAGTCATTGAATATTATTCAATCATCACAAAGAATTAATGAAGCTAATCTTATAGAGGCAGATGTGATCGCTGGTTATAAGGAGTCCGGCAAAGCGTGTATTCAGGTTTTTTTTTATAGGTCAAAACAAAACTGGGGTAATCAATCTTTTTTTCCAAAACATGACCCCGATGAGAATTTAAGCAATATAATTAATTCTTTTATCACACAATTTTATGAAAATAAAAGCGTCCCCTCCTCAATAATATTATCTGAAGAGATAAAAGAAAAAGTTTTAATCGAAAAAACGCTTTCTCTTAAAGAAAAAAAACAAATTACTATATCTATAGCTAAAAAAGGATCAAAATTAAAAGTGATTAATCAAGCAATAAAAAACGCGAAAGAGAGTTTAAATAGAAAGCTTTATGAAACTCAAAATAATAAAGATTTATTTGAAGCGGTGGCAAGTAAATTTAATCTGGAGACCAATATTAATCTAATTGAGGTTTATGATAACAGTCATATACAGGGAACAAACAGTGTAGGTGCATTGATAGCTTACGGTGATGATGGATTTATTAAAAAAAGATACAGAAAATTTAACATCAAGCTAAAAAAGAATGAACAAGACGATTATGGAATGATGAAAGAAGTTTTGAATAGAAGATTTAAAAGAGCAATACAAGAAAAAGATAACTATTTAACTTTTCCTGATCTGGTAATGGTAGATGGAGGAAAAGGACAATATTCAGTAGCTAGAGAAACTCTAAATGAACTCGGGCTTCATGATATTCCTATTATTGCCATTGCTAAAGGTAAATATAGAAATAGTGGAAATGAGACTTTCTTTCATAATGGAAAGGAATTTAAATTCATTAAAAATGATCCTACTTTATTCTTTCTTCAGAGAATAAGAGATGAATCTCATCGTTTTGCAATTAGTGCTCATAGAGCAAAAAGGAAGAAGGGTATAAGTAAATCACTGTTAGACCAAATTGACGGAATAGGTTCCATAAGAAAAAGAGCCCTATTAAACCATTTTGGATCAGCCAGGGCAGTTGAGTCTGCAAGTCTAGATGAAATTAAATCTGTAGAAGGAGTTGAAGAAAAAGTTGCAAAAAAAATATATAACTTTTTTCATGAATAAAAAAGATTATGCTTAAAAAAATACCAAATATTTTAACTATAGGAAGAATTTTAATTGTTCCTTTTTTTGTTTTAGCATTTTACTTGCCAGGTTTTTATGGAGATTTGACAGCGTTAATTTTATTCATAGTTGCATCTTTCACAGATTTTTTAGATGGGATGCTAGCAAGATTTCTTGGAGAAGAGTCTAAACTTGGAGAATTACTTGATCCTATTGCAGATAAAATTATCGTTGCAACTGCTTTAATACTTTTGGTAATGGACGGAACTATAAGAAATTATGAAGTAATAGCAGCAATCATTATCTTAACTCGAGAAATTTTGATATCTGGATTAAGAGAATTTTTGGCAAAGGGAAAAATTAAACTACCAGTTTCAAATCTAGCAAAATTAAAAACTGTATTACAAATGATTGCTATTGCACTTTTACTTTCAGGTGAAACTGGAAACAAAATTATTAATTTTCAAGATTATAATGCTCAAACTATTGGAATAATTCTTTTGTGGCTTTCGGCTGCTTTAACTCTTTTTACAGGATATGAATATATGCGAAGAGGTATTGACCACGCGATCTCAGAAGATAATAAAGATTAAGCTGCTTTTTTCTTTCTGACAAGTTTCTGATAACTCTCGTTAAGACCAATAATTAAATCACAAACTTTAAATTCATTTTCAGCGATACACGATACCGGAGTTACCTCTGCTGCAGTTCCAGTTAAAAAACATCCAACAAAATCCTTTAGCTCCTCAGGTTTAATTTTTCTTTCATTTACCTTTATATTTTTGGAATTTGCTATTTCTATTACTGTTCGTCTTGTAATTCCATCCAAAAAGGAGTCTGGAGTTGGAGTATGAAGTTCACCATTTTTATCTTTAAAAAAAATATTTGCACCAGTTGCTTCAGCAACATTTCCCTCATGGTCTAGCATAAGTGAATCCGTAAAGCCATTTTTTTCTGCTTCATGTTTTGAGAGTGTACATATCATGTAAAGTCCTGAAGCTTTTGTATCCCATGGAATAGTATTGGGAGCTGGTCTTCTCCAATTTGAAATATTTAATTTAATTCCCTCAATTTTTAATTTTGGATCAAAATATGAGCCCCACTCCCAAGTTGCTATTGCAACATGAATTTTTGTTTGTTGAGCTGAGATTGCCATCATCTCACTTCCTCTCCACGCAACAGGCCTTACATATCCGTTCTCAACTTTCTGATTTTTAATAATAGAATTAGAAGCATTATTAATTTCCTCTTCACTAAATGGTATTTCAAATCCCATTCTTCTTGCAGAGTGAAAAAATCTTGATGTATGTTCTTCTAATTTAAAGATTGAACCATTATAAACTCTCTCTCCCTCAAATACACAACTTGCATAATGTAATCCGTGGCTTAAAACGTGAACTTTAACATTTGACCAATCAACAAATTCGCCGTTGTACCATATTTTACCTGATCTTTTATCGTAAGGTATCATGTGTGAATTTTAAAAATATTACTGAAAAATATCTATGTATATATAATATGTCAATATAACTTACCTGTGATGAAAGAGCTCTTGTATTTAAAAGATGAACAATTGAAACATTTAATTGAAAAATTATTTGTTGGTTATAGAGAAACATTTTCAGATTCTAAAAAAATTTTAGATAAATATCATATCGGTATAGCTCATCAAAAGACTATACATTTAATATCAATGTATGAAGGTATTTCTATTTCTGAACTAATGAGAAAATTAAAAATTACTAAACAAAGTCTTAATCGAGTTTTGAGAGATTTGATTAAACTTAAGGTGATTTTTTATAGTAAGGATGAAAAGGATACTAGAATAAAACATGTTTTTTTGAATGAAAAAGGAAAAAAAATCTTTAGCGAAATTTTTGAAGTACAAAAAAAAAGAATTTACAATGCGCTCCTAAATTCAAGCTCACAAGAGGTTCTTAATTTTGATGAAGTTTTAAAAAAAATAATTAATGGATAATTTTATAGCACATATATTAGTAGTTGATGATGATGAAGGTATTAGGTCTTTAGTAAAAAAATACTTAGATGAAAAAAATTATTTAGTCACAACAGCACATGATGCAGAAAACGCCTCAGAGAAAATAAAAGTTATCAAATTTGATCTAATTATTTTAGATATAATGATGCCTGGAAAAAGTGGCCTGGAGTTTTTAAATGAACATAAAGAAAATATTAAGACACCAGTTATTTTACTAACCGCCAAAGGTGAGCCTAGTGAGAGAATTGAGGGATTAGAGATGGGTGCTGATGATTATTTATCCAAACCCTTTGAACCCAAAGAACTTGATTTAAGAATCAAAAATATAATTAACAAAATCAAAACAGATAATCTAAAAAGAATTATAGAATTCGAAAAAGTCAAAATTGATTTAAACAAACAAATAATTTTTCAAAATGATCTAGAATTTAAAATAAATAATACAGAAAAAATCATATTAGAAAAAATGATTAATAATCCTGGAAAAGTATTTGCAAGAGAAGAAATCGGTAAATTGATTAATATAGATAAGGAGAGATCGGTTGATGTGATCATAACAAGATTGAGGAAAAAAATTGAAATTAATCCAAAAAACCCAAAATTTCTTCAAACTATAAGAGGAGCTGGATATGTTTTATGGATTGAGTAAATTTTTTAAAAATTTATTGCCTAAAAGACTATTTTATAGAGCATTACTTATAGTTGCTATACCAATAATCTTAATTCAGTTGACTATAACAATTGTTTTTTTTGATAGCCTTTGGATAAAAACTAACAAAGGTATGACAAGAGCAATCGTGGGTGAGATACAAACTTTTATTGAAGTATATAGCAATGATGATTATGAAAAGAATGAAATTAAAAATATTTTCTCTTTATATCAGGATCTAAATATTGAATTTGTTGAGGATCAAAACTTCCAATTTTTATATAATGAAAGATGGTTTAGCCCCTTAGACAGAACATTAAGAAGGGAATTAAAATCTAAATTTGGATCTGAAATTTTTTGGTTTGATACAACTAGCTACAAGGAATTAGTTGATTTAAGAATTAAGTATCAAAATGGATATTTCAAATTTATATTTCCAAAAGACAGACTTACCAGTACATCTGCAAGATTATTTGGATTATGGATAACTGTTCCTGCAGTCATAGTCGTTATTATTTCTCTTATATTCTTAAAAAATCAAACAAGACCAATTACAGCATTGGCCAAAGCAGCTGAAAAATTTGGAAGAGGTGAAAATGTTGATGAATTCAAGCCCTCTGGTGCAGCTGAGATACGTCAGGCAGGATATGAGTTTGATAGAATGAGAAAAAGAATAATGAGACATTTAAATCAAAGATCTGAAATGCTATCTGGGATTAGTCATGATTTGAGAACACCATTAACAAGAATGAAATTACAAACAGAGTTTATAAAAGATAAATCCTTAGCTAAAAGGTTGACCGAGGATATAAATGAAATGGAAAAAATGCTTAATGAATATTTGCAGTTTACAAGTTCATCATTTATGGAAAAGGATGAGCTGTTCAATCTGAGCAATTTAATGGATGATATTATAGGTAAATATAATAATAAAAACATCACAAAAGAAATATTACCAAGTGTCTATTTAAATGGTCGAAAAAATCTAATTAAAAGATGTCTTAATAATCTGATAGAAAATGCAATTAAATATGGGAATAAGATAAATATTGAACTTCAAAAAAAGAAAGCAAGCTTAATAATAAAAGTTGAAGATGATGGTCCAGGAATAGTAGAAAGTGAATATGATAATGTGTTTAAACCTTTCTACAAAATAGACAAGGGAAGAGCAGATTCCAAATCCAGTGTAGGGCTTGGTCTGTCAATAGCATCTGACATTGTGCGTTCTCACGGTGGTAATATAAAGTTGAATAAATCTAATTTGAATGGACTTGAAGTTAAGATTTTTTTACCCGTTTAATCTTTTTTTTCAAAACCTCTTTTTTTTCAAGTTTTTTCTCCAAATTTTCGACTCTTTTAGAGAGAATATCAAACTCATCCTTACTCGTTAATTTCATTTTAAATACAATTTCATCTCTTTTTGATTTTAAAATGTTTACTATCTCATTTTTTAAGTCTCTAGAAGAGATTAATCCTTGTTCTAAAAGTTTAGTAAATTTATCAAATACGAATTTTGAATTTTTCATATATTTATTAAATAAGTTAATATATCTTTACTCTATTATTATAATTAAAAATGTTCATTAATAATTTTGACCCAGTTGCATTTAGTTTGTTTTCTTTAGAGTTTAGGTGGTATTCTATATCGTATATACTTGGAATTCTTGCTGGATGGTTCTTGGCAAAAAAAATTTTTATAAAAGACGATAATTTAAAAGAAAAATTCGACGATTACATTACTTTTGTAATCTTGGGTATTATAATTGGTGGCAGATTAGGTTACGTAATTTTTTATAATTTTGATTACTATTTAGTAAACCCTGTTGAAATTTTTAAAATTTGGAATGGCGGAATGTCATTCCATGGTGGATTATTAGGTGTAATTGTGATGAGTATATGGTTTGCAAGAAAGCATAGTCATAATTCATATATTTATCTTGATGTTGTCTCTTTAGTTGCTCCTATAGGAATCTTTTTTGGACGTATTGCAAATTTTATTAATTCGGAGCTTTATGGGAAAGAAACTGCCTTACCATGGGGAGTTAAATTTGAAAAAATTGATGAATTATATCGTCATCCATCTCAACTTTATGAAGCTTTTTTTGAGGGACTGTTGTTGTTTTTTATATTGATATATTTTCATAAAAGATCATCAGCTAAAAATCCTGGTTTCATATCTGGAATATTTTTAATATTTTACTCTACATTCAGATTTCTGATAGAATTTTTAAGAATTCCAGATGAACAATTAGGTTATGTCTTGTTTAGCTTTAGTATGGGACAAATTTTATGTTTAGTATTTTTTATATTTGGTTCTTATTTGACTTTAAAAAAATATGATCATCAAAAATAATTTTGAAATCTCTTTAGATAAATTTATCAATTTTGCTCTGTATGATAAAAAAAAAGGATACTATATGCAAAAAAGTCCTTTCGGACGAAAAGGTGATTTTATAACTGCACCAAATATTTCAAGAATGTTTTCTGAGATGATAGCTATTTGGATTTTAGGGTTTTGGGAAAATTTAGGAAATCCAAAAAAAATTAATTTGGTAGAGCTTGGTGCGGGAAATGGTGAAATGATGAAAATTTTAATTGAAACTTTTAAAAAGTTTCCATTATTTTTTGACTCCTGTAATATTTTTATTCATGAAAAAAGTTTAAAATTAAAAAAAATTCAAAAAGATAAATTAGACAAAGATAAAATAATTTGGATTTCGGACTTGAAAGAAATAAAAAAATTTCCAACAATCTTTATTGCTAATGAATTTTTTGACGCAATGGCAATAAAACAATTTATTAAAAAAAAAGATTTTTGGTTTGAAAGATATGTAATTTTTAAAAATAAAAAAAAAGCTTTTTTTAATGAAAAAATTTTTAATATGATAAAATTTGAGAAAAAAATTGGTTATAATATTTCAAAAAATCAAAAATTTATTGAATACTCATTAGTTGGAGTAAGTTATTTAAAAAAAATCACTAACATAATTAAAAAAAATGATGGTGGTCTTCTAATAATAGATTACGGGTATATGGAAAAAAAGATGAAAAATACTCTTAAATCAATTTCAAATCATAAACACAGCAATGTTTTAGAAAATATTGGGAAATCAGATATTACCCATAATATTAATTTTTACCTTTTTAAGAAAATAATTAATCAATTGGGTGGCTTAAAAGATTTAATAACAACTCAAGGAAGCTTTTTAGTAAAATTAGGAATAAAAAATAGAGCTGAAATAATTTCACAAAATCAAAGCTTTTCAAAAAAAGCAGATATTTATTATAGATTAAAAAGACTAATAGATGAGAAAGAAATGGGAAATTTATTTAAGGTAATGTTTATTAAAAAGAAAAATAATAAATATAAATTGGGGTTTAATTGATAGTTTCAAAAAAATTATCTAGATTAAAAGAAATCAAACATGGTTTTTTCAATAATAAAGGCGGATGCTCGATAGGTATTTATAAAAGTTTAAATTGTGGACCAGGTTCTAATGACTACAAAACAAAAGTTCTTAAAAATTTAAGAATTGTTAAAAAAAAAATTAGTGAAAATTCAAAAAATATTTTTTTACTCCATCAAATACATAGTAATAAATTTATTTTTATCAATAAGTATTCTAAGTACCTAAAAAAAAAGAGAGCAGATGCAGTTATTACTGACATTCCAAGATTGCCAATTGGAATTCTTACAGCAGATTGCGTACCAATATTAATTTATGATAAAAAAAAAAAGATGGTAGCTGCTATTCATGCTGGATGGAAAGGTGCATATAAAGGAATTATTTCAAAAGTAATAAATTTCATGATTAAAAAGGGCTGTGAAAAAAAGAATATAATTGCTGTTATAGGTCCTTGTATCGCCCAAAAAAGCTATAACGTAAAAGAAGATTTTAAAAGAAAATTCATAAAAAAAGATAAAAGAAATAAAGTTTTTTTTAAAAAAAGAAAAAACTTAATTTATTTTGATTTATCAAAATATGTTAAATTACAACTCAAATTAATGAAAATCACAAATTTAGAGACAATAAATATTGATACTTTTCCCAAAAAAAATAATTTTTTTAGTGCAAGAAGGTCTTTGCATTTAAATCATGATGATTATGGTAGAAATATTTCATTAATTATGATTAATTAGACTTTTTCAATGAAATTATTAACTGGAAACAGCAATAAAGTTTTAAGTAAAAACATTGCTAAATACTTAAAAACTAAACTTGTAAATTCAAGTATTAGAAAATTTGCTGATGGCGAAATTTATATTGAAATAAATGAAAATATAAGAGGAAACAGTATTTTTATTGTTCAATCTATCTCTTCTCCAGCAAATGATAATTTAATGGAATTATTATTATGCATTGATGCTCTTAAGAGATCATCGGCAAAAAATATAACAGCGGTAATACCATATTTTGGATATGCAAGACAAGATAGAAAAGTTGTTCCAAGAACTTCCATATCTGCAAAACTTGTTTCAAATTTAATAACTAAAGCAGGTGCTGATAGAGTAGTAACAGTAGATTTGCATGCAGGTCAAATTCAAGGTTTCTTTGATATTCCTGTTGATAACTTATTTTCAACTCCAATATTCGCAAGACATGCTAGAAAGAAAATTAAAAGTAAAAAAATTATTTGTGTTGCACCTGATGTGGGAGGAACAGAAAGAGCTAGAGCACTTGGAAAACTTTTAAATGTAGGACTAGCTATTGTTGACAAAAGAAGACCTAAACCTGGACAATCACAAGTTATGAACGTCATCGGTGATGTAAAAGGTCAAACCTGTATTATAGTTGATGATATAATTGACTCAGGTGGTACAATTGTTAATGCAGCAAAAGCTTTGAAATCTCGTGGTGCAAAAGACGTTTACGTTTATATTACTCATGGAGTTTTAAGTGGAGATGCAATCAAAAAAATTAAAAGTTCAGTAATTAAAAATTTAGTTATAACCGATACAATAGACAATGTTCATAAAACTAAAAATGTTAAAAATATTGAGGTTTTACCCATATCAGGTCTTATGGGTGAAGCAATAAAGAGAATTTCAAATTCAACATCCGTATCAGATTTATTCAAATAAATTTCTTGATTATTTGTAAACATGGGTTAAAAAACTCTGTTTTATGAATTCAATAGAAGCTAACATTAGAGACAATACTACCAAAGGACAGTTAAACGCTATAAGAAATAGTGGAAATGTTCCGGCTATTATCTACGGTGGTAAAGATAAAAATCAAAAAATATCTATTTCTAAAAAATTACTTAAAACTTTTATTGAAAAAGAAAATTTCTTCTCAAACATAATTACTCTGAAGGTAGATGGTAGTAATCAAAATGTATTACCAAGAGAAATAAAATATCATATTTTAACTGATGAACCAATTCATGTAGATTTTTTAAGAGTGCTACCAGGTGTAAAAATAAAAATTGAAATTCCAGTAAATTTTATTAATCACGAAAAATCTCCCGGTCTTAAAAAAGGTGGGGTGCTAAACATTGTAAGAAGAAAAGTAGAATTAAAATGTCCAAGTGAAAAAATACCTGAAAATTTAACAATAGATCTAGAGGGTGTTGATATAGGTGAAAGTTTTAAAATTTCTTCAGTTAAATTAGATCCAGAAGTTGTTCCAACGATTCAAGGAAGAGATTTTGTAATAGCAACATTAGCAGCTCCAACAGTTATGAAAGAACCTGAAAAACCTGCTGAAGCAGAAGCTGCAGAGGGTGAAGAAGGTGCAGAGGGTGCAACTGCTGCAGCGGCCGATGGAGATAAAGCTGCTCCTGAGGGTGATAAAGGAGATAAAAAAGAAGGTGATGATAAAAAACCTGCTGACAAAAAACCTCCTGAAGAAAAAAAATAATCAACTAAATTGAAAATTAATCAATAGATCATGCTTTTATTTGTAGGATTAGGTAATCCAACACCAGACAGCGAAAATAATCGACATAATGTTGGGTTTAAAATTATAGACGCTATAAACAAAAAATTTAGTTTATCAAAACAAAAACCAAAATTTAAAGGCTTATTAACCACTGGTAATATAGGAAATGTTAAAGTCTATGCCATCAAACCCTTAACCTTTATGAATAATTCGGGAATTTGTATTAGAGAGCTTATTGAATATTTTAAAATTGATGCTCAAGATGTAATAGTTTTTCATGATGATCTGGATATAGAATTTGGAAAAATCAAAGCTAAATTTGGAGGATCAAGCGCAGGACATAATGGAATTGCCTCAATTGATAAGTTTATTGGTAAAGATTATTCTAGAGTTAGAATAGGTATTGGCAAACCCAAAGGAAACATCGAGGTTGCAGATTACGTTTTACAAAATTTTGACGAAGATGAGACACTGGGTATTGAGAAAATATCTAACCATATAAATGACTCAATTTCTTTTCTTGTTGAAAAAAAATTAGATCTTTTTTCTAGTACAGTAAATAATAAATAATGAGTTTCAAGTGTGGGATCGTTGGTTTGCCAAATGTAGGTAAATCTACTCTCTTCAACGCATTAACCAATTCAAATAAAGCTCAAGCAGCTAATTTTCCATTCTGTACAATTGATCCAAATATTGGTGTGGTTAATGTACCTGATTATCGATTAGAAAATTTAGCTAAAATTTCTAAATCAAAAAAAATTGTGCCTACTACTATTTCTTTTGTTGACATAGCTGGTCTTGTAAAAGGCGCATCTAAGGGAGAAGGTTTAGGAAATAAATTTTTATCACACATAAGAGAGGTTGATGCTGTAATACATATGATCAGATGTTTTGACTCTGATGATATTCAAAATGTAAATCCTACAGTTGACCCTGTCAGAGACCTTGAAATAATTGAAACAGAAATGAAACTGGCAGATTTAGAATCCATTCAAAAAAGACTTGAAAAAAATAACAAGAAAAGTATTGAAGAAGATCAAATTAAAATTCTTCAAAGTTCTTTAGACTTAATTAATAACGATCAAGATTTAACAAGTTTAAAATCTGAATTTAGCAAAAAACAACTAAATTTAAGCGGTTTATTGTCTTTAAAACCTAAAATATTTGTTTGTAATGTTGATGAGAAAAGTTTGCAAAATGGAAACAGTTATACGAAATCATTCTTAGAAAAATTCGGTTTAGAAAACACCCTAATTATATCTGCTGATATTGAAAATCAAATCAATGAATTAAATAATGATGAAAGAAAAAACTACATGGAAATGATTGGTTTAAAGGATACTGGCTTAGATATGTTGATTCAAAAAGGTTATGAGATTTTAGAATTAGACACTTTTTTTACCTCAGGTCTTGAGGAAACAAGAGCCTGGACTGTTCAGAAAAATTGTTTGGCTCCAAAGGCTGCTGGTGAAATACATACTGATTTTGAAAAAGGATTTATTAGGGCTGAGACTATTTCTTATAATGATTTTATTGAAAATAATGGATGGGTAAATTCTAAAACAAACGGAAAAATGAGATTAGAGGGTAAAGACTATATTGTTAAAGACGGTGACGTTTTAAACTTTCGTTTCAATACGTGACCAGATTTTCTTCATACTAAAATAAACTAAAACTGTTAATATAATTAAATAAACTATTGCTTTAAAACCCATTTTGTGACGAGTTTCTAAATGAGGTTCTGCAGTCCACATTAAAAAAGTTGTAACATCTTTTGCCATTTGTTCTACAGAAGCATTGGTGCCATCTGAGTATTCTACTAAACCATCAGAAAGTTGATTGGACATTTTAATCTTATTTCCATACATGTATTTATTATAGTAAACACCATCATCTAAAGTCACCCCAGTTGGTGGATCTTCATATCCTTGAAGGAGTGAATAGATATAATCAACTCCACCGCCTCTCGCTTTTACTAAAACAGTCATATCGGGTGGGTATGCTCCACCGTTCGCAGCTTGAGCAGCTTTTTCATTTTCGTAAGGCATCACAAATTTATCCGACAACCTTCCTGGTCTCATAAACATTTCACCATCTGCATTTGGTCCATCTTTTACCTCGAAAGATGCTGCAATAGCTTTTGCTTGTTCCACTGAAAATTCAGGCCCACCCTCTTCCACTAAATTTCTATAACTTAGATATTTCATAGAATGACATGAAGAACAAACTTCTTGATAAACTTGATATCCCCTTTGAAGTGCAGCTCTGTCAAACTTTCCGAAGGGACCCTTGAAACTCCAATCAGTTTTTAAATATTCAACTTTTTCAGCTGCATTAGAGTTAAATTGAAATCCAAGAAATAATGCTATTAAAAACGATATTCTAAAAAAATTTTTCACTGATCTTTAAAACTATCTTTTTTTTTCACCGCAGCAAGATTAGGTGAACCGCCCAAAATTGGTTCAGTAATACTTAAAGGAACGGGTGTGGTCCTCTCTTTGAATCCTAAAACCGGTAATACAACTAAAAAATGAAGGAAATAATATGCAGTAGCAATCCTTGCAATTAACAAATAAAGACCCTCTGCTGGCATTGCTCCAACGTATCCTAAAATTAAAACATCAGCTACTAAGATCCAATAAAACTGTTTATATAAAGGTCTAAAAACTGCAGATCTAATTTTTGAAGTATCTAACCAAGGAAGTGCAGCTAATATTAAAATAGCAGACAACATCGCTATGACACCTAGAAGTTTATCAGGAACTGATCTCAAAATTGCATAAAAAGGTAACAGATACCATTCAGGAACAATGTGAGCTGGTGTTACAAGAGGATTTGCTTCAATGTAATTATCAGCATGACCTAAAATATTTGGTGTATAGAAAACAAAAAAAGCGAAAACAATCATAAACATCAACAATGCAAAGCCATCCTTGATAACTATGTAAGGATGAAATGGAACTGTATCTTTTGAGGGTTTTTTTATATCAATTCCAATTGGATTATTATTTCCAGGCACATGAAGAGCCCAAATATGTAAAACAACTAAACCTAAAATTAAAAAAGGAATTAAGTAGTGTAAAGTGAAAAATCTTGTAAGTGTTGGGTTATCAACCGAATACCCTCCCCATAACCATGTTACTATTCCCTCACCTACCAAAGGAATTGCACTAAATAAATTTGTAATAACTGTTGCTCCCCAAAAACTCATCTGTCCCCATGGTAAAACATAGCCTAAGAAAGCTGCTGCCATCATAAGCAGATAAATGATTATTCCGATAATCCATATAACTTCTCTAGGTGATTTATAAGAGCCATAAAATAAAGATCTAAATATATGAATGTATACTGCTAAGAAAAACATTGAAGCTCCGTTTGCATGTATATATCTTATTAACCATCCATAATTTACATCTCTCATTATGTGTTCGACACTCTGGAACGCCATATCAGCATGTGCGATATAGTGCATCGCTAAAACTAATCCAGTTACAATTTGAGTAATTAAACAAAAAGTAAGAATTCCACCAAAAGTCCACCAATAATTTAAATTTTTTGGTGTTGGATAATCGGTTAAATGGTTTGCCAAAGTTAAAAGAGGTAATCTATCGTTAAACCATTTTCCAACTTTTGATTTTGGTGTGTATTCGTGTTCACTCATAAAAAATTATCCAATCTTAATTGTGTTAGCATCAACAAATTTGTATTCTGGAATTTCCATATTTGTTGGAGCTGGACCTTTTCTAATTCTTCCAGAAGTATCGTAATGAGAACCATGACATGGGCAGAACCATCCATTGTAATCACCTTTTTGATCCAAAGGTACACAACCTAAGTGCGTGCATACTCCAAGCATAACAAGCCATTCTGGATTTTTTGCACGATCTTCATCTTTTTCAGGATGCTTTAAATCTTCCAACTTAACAGATTTAGCTTCAGCTATTTCCTCTTGAGTTCTTCTTCTGATAAAAACTGGCTTTCCTCTCCATAACACAGTTATCGTTTTTCCTGGATTGACCGCGCTCACATCAACCTCAGTGCTTGCTAACGCTTTTACAGAAGCATCTGGGTTCATTTGATCTATCATAGGCCAAATCACTGCACCAGCCCCAACTGCTCCAACCGCATATGTAGCTGTAAATAAAAAATCTCTTCTTTTAGTTTTCTTTTCCACTGTTTATAGGTTCTTATAATTCTATATGTTGATTTAGGTAGTTAATATATGATTACATATAATAAAAAAGTATTATTTTTCTACTGATAGAATGACACATAATCTAATTAATGATGGGCCAAAAATTGCACTATTTGAACCTGATATCCCTCAAAATACTGCTGCGATCATAAGAACTTGCGCCTGTTTGGGGGCGAAATTAGAAATAATAGAGCCTTGTGGATTTTTATTAAACGATAAGAGATTTAAAAGAGTTGTGATGGATTATATGGATGAAAAAGAGATTAGATATTATAAAAGCTCTGATCAATTTTTTGATGAGAAACAGAATCAAAGAATTATACTTATGACTACAAAAGCCTCTAGCCCATATACAAAATTTAAGTTTAAAAAAAATGATACAATTTTATTTGGAAGAGAAAGCGCAGGAGTACCTGAATTTGTGCATAAAATGATAAATAATAGGTTAAAAATTCCGATGCGAAATAATAAACGTTCTTTAAATATTTCTTCTTCTGTTGCTATAATATTGGCCGAGTGTTTAAAACAAAATGAATTAATTTAAATGGATTTAGAAATAAAACAAAAATTGACAAGTAATTGGTTTAAATCTTTGCAGGAAATGTTCTGCAAAACTATTAGTGATTTTGAAAAAAACAAGATCAGTTTTAAGTCGACTTCATGGAAGAGAAATTTAAAAAAAGATGAAGGTGGTGGTGAATATAGAATCTTAAAAGATGGAAAAATTTTTGATAAAGTAGGTGTTAATTTTTCAAAAGTTTATGGAAAATTTCCAAAAAAATTTCAACAAAATATACCTGGTGCTCAAAAAGATCCTAGGTTCTGGGCATCAGGGATATCTGTTGTAATGCATATGAAAAATCCTTTAATTCCTGCGATGCATTTTAATACTAGATATATTTGTACGACTTTTGATTGGTTCGGTGGAGGTATTGATGTTACTCCATCAAAAAAAGATAATAAAGAAAAAGAACAGTTTCACAAAACTCTAAGAGATATGTGTAATCGACATGACAAAAATTATTATAAAAAATATAAAAAATGGTGTGATGAATATTTTTATCTACCTCATAGAAAAGAGCCCCGTGGAATAGGTGGTATTTTTTTTGATTATAAAAAAAACAATTTTGAAAAAAATTTCAAATTTGTCAGAGATGTTGGTGTTACCTTTGAGACTATTTTTCAAAAAATTATAAATAAAAAAATTAAAAAAAAATGGACTTCTAAAGATAAAGAAAATCAATATATTAAAAGAGGAAGGTATGCAGAATTCAATTTACTATATGACAGGGGTACAAAATTTGGATTACAAACAGGTGGTAATGTTGAGGGAATATTAATGTCATTACCTCCTCATGCAAAATGGAAATGATATGGATAAAGAACCAATTACCTTGAATGGCTTAAATAAACTAAAAAAAGAATTAATTTTTTTAAAAGAAAAAAAAAGACCAGAAATAGTTGCCGCAATTGCTGAAGCAAGATCACACGGAGATTTAAAAGAAAACGCTGAGTATCATGCAGCAAAAGAAGAACAGTCTCACAACGAAGGTAGGATAACAGAAATAAATGATGTTATTGCAAGAGCAAATGTCATTGATGTTACTAAAATAAACAATGACGGCAAAGTAATTTTTGGTGCCACAGTATTTTTGGAAAATTTAGATACTGGTGAAAAGATAGATTATAAAATAGTTGGAAAAGATGAAGCAGATTTAAAAAAAAAACTGTTATATTTTCAATCACCGATTGGTAAAGGTCTCATTGGAAAAAATAAAAATGATCTTGTGGAAATAAATACTCCTGCTGGAGTAAAAAACTTTGAAATTAAAGACGTTAAATATCTTTAACCTTTTACAATACTATCGATTTGTTTATCAGAAATTTTGAAATTATTCCTGATCCACTCCTCCTCGATCAATTTCAGCATACTTCCCAAATGTCTTCCCTCTGGTATTTTGTATCTAGTCATCAATAAATCAGCTCCAACAGGCAAACTTGGCGTAATCTTATTTTTATATAATTCTAGTAAGCTCAACAATTTCTTATCTAATTTCTTTGTTTTTATAATCTTAAAATTTATAATATCTAATACTGCTTGCTTTCCATCATAATATAGAACTTTATTTAAGTTCACCTCATTTAAAGTTTTTGATCCATTCTTTTCATTATAAAAGTTACTAATAGCATAAGCTCTTTTTTGATCTTTTTTTGAAATATTATATTTGTACAAAAAGTATTCTAAATTGTCTGTTTCATCTATTATCATTAAAAATAAAGTAAACATAAAATCCAGATCAACAAATAGTTCTCTCTTTACTTTGATTGCATCAATAATACTTTTGATATTCTTTAGCTCTGGAAAAATTAACAATATTAGGTCGATGCTGAATTTATCTTTTGATAAATTTTCTAATTTATTTGATTTTAATAATTTTTTTAACTCATCTAATAGTCTCTCTTTAGATATAATAGAAATACCACTTATATTGATTTTTGTTAGTTTAATTATTTCCTCTTTGTGAGGCTGCTTTGAGTAATTTAAAAAAAATCTTAAGTATCTTAATATCCTTAAATAATCCTCTTTAATTCTTTTTTCAGGATTGCCAATAAAGCTAACCTGGCCTATTTCAATATCTTTTTTTCCATTATAAGGATCGAATAAATTTCCATCCAAATCAGCATAAATAGAGTTAATAGTAAAATCCCTTCTCGCAGCATCTTTTCTCCAATCTTTAGAGAATTTCACTTTAGCGTGTCTACCATCTGTAAAAATATCTTCTCTTAGAGATGTTATCTCAAACTTATGGTCATCTATGATTGCTGTAATTGTTCCATGCTCAATTCCTGACTCATAAAAATTAATATTATTTTTTTTTAAGATTTCAGTGACTTCTAAAGGATTTAAATTTGTTGCTAAATCTATATCATCAACTTTCTCATTATTTAATATTTTTCTTAAACAACCTCCCACGTACCTAATCTCACTTTCAGATGAGTGAGAATTTATAGCCTCAAAAATTTTTTTCACAGGTGTTGTTAATGAAAGTTTTTTGATATTATTCTTAAATGGGTAAAGGTTTTTTGAGCTCGAGAAAATTTTATTTAAAAAGTTTTTCATATTTGGCTGGGGCGCTAGGATTCGAACCTAGGATGCAGGTACCAAAAACCCGTGCCTTACCGCTTGGCTACGCCCCAATCTAATTTCGTATAACACAAAAAAAAGAATTTATATAGTTTTTGCAACTTTACACCAGCAATTTTTATATTTTCTACTAAATTTTTTTTTAACATCGTCGCATAATTTTTTTGATTTAAAATATGCGACAATTGCAGAACCTGATCCTGTCATTCTTACGAAACTCTTATTTGAGGATTTTTCAAGAAAATTTTTGATATTTCTTAATTTGGGAAACTTAGATAGAGAAATCGCCTCAAGAGCATTATTGAGTTTTTTCAAATTATCAAAGCTAAACATTTTCTTAGAGGGTTTATTAAATCTGGGTTTTGTGAATTTTTTTACACTCGAATATATATCTTTTGTCGAACACCCAAAACTAGGTTTAACAATAAGAACATAAAGTTTTTTGCAGTTTTTAAACTCTTTAATCTGATTATTAGATTTAAGAATTGTAAAAGTAGAATTCAGACCCAGAGCTACATCTGAACCTACTGATTTACAGATTGAACTTAATTGTCCTTTGCTGGGATTGGTAAACTTTTTCTTAATCAAATATTTCAATATATTTGCAGCATTCATTGATCCACCTCCTAATCCAGATTTTGATGGAATATGTTTGTTAACTTTTATCTCAAACTTATGACCTGTAATTAATTTTTTTTTCTCTAGAATATTTAATAACTTTGAAATTGTATTTTTCTTGTGAATATTTTTTGAATATTTTCCATTAAATGAAATAATATGTTTTTTAGATTGAATTTCTTTAATAAGAATAACATCGTATAACGAAACAAAACCTACGATACTCTCAATCTTGTGTAATCTTGAGTTTTTTCCAGTAACGTTAAGAGCTAAATTAATTTTAGCAAATGACTTTATCCTGGAATAGCTCATCTTAGAGTCCTTTAATTATTTTTGAATTTATTTTTTGTAATAATTCTTCATCTACATCCTCCATTTTAAATACACTTTTCCAAAAATACCTTGCTTGAATTTTTCTACCCAACATCCAAAGAATATCTCCATAGTGATCATTTACTATCGCATCATCTGGCATTAATTCTACAGCTCTTTTTAAATATGTTTCTGCTTTTACGTAATCTTTTGTTAAATAATAAGCCCAACCAATTGAGTCTATTATATATGGATCATTCTCTGTTAAAGAATATGCTTTCTCTAACATTTCCATTGCCTCTTTAATTTTGTAATCTCTCTCTAACCAAGAGTATGCTAAATAATTAAGAACATAAGCATCATCAGGATCAATTTCTAAAGAAGAAAGCATGTCTCTATCCGCTTCTTTATAATTTCCCATTCGTTCATTGCTCGCTCCTCTTCTATAAAATAAATCTGATTTAACTTCCAAATCGTCGCTGACTATTCCTAGGACAATTGTGTAATATTTTATAGCTTGTTCGTACTCTTTTGCATTTTTATAAAAATTAGCAATATCAAATAAGATTTTTTCATTTGGTTTTTCAATTTTTTCAAAATTAGACTTAATAAATTTTAATGAGTCTTTTGTGCTACTTTCTTTTGAAATAATTTGAGCTTCTTTTTTTAATCTATACCAATAATAGAAATCATCTTCTTTTTCAAATTTTTGTAAAATTTTTTTAACTCGATCAAATTCTTCATTTGAATATAGATTTTCAGCGACTAATGATAAATTATAGTGAAATTTTGGATTTAAATAATTAGATAAATATGAATAAAAGTTAGAATTTATAAAATCATCTTGAGAAGAATGTAAATTAGATATTAAAAATAAAAATTCACTTATTAAGTCATTATGGTTTTTGCATGAAAAAATGGAGTTCATTTTTCTTTCATTGCCTTTTTCAATCCAACTTTTTCCTTGAGACAAAAGTAAAGAAGTATTGATAAATTTAATGTTATCAGTTATTTTTTTTGCTTCCTCTATTTGGTTATTTTCAATTAAATACGCTAAGTAAAAAAAAGTATACCTAGTTAAGTCTGCATCGTCATTACCAACCAGCTTAGAGAAAAAAGTTTTGGTTTTTGCATCTCCTAGATAACACCTTAGAAAGGTTGTTGAAATTATTGATAGATTTCCATAATTTTTTATATCATTGGGTAATCTTTTTTCTTTGAATACAAAAATATAGTCTCTCAAATTATCTAAAATTGCTGAGTTAAATCGGTTGAGTTTAATGTATTTTTTAGACTTAGATATGTAATCCAATGCCTTTGAAAAATCCTCTCGTCTTATACTGTCTATTGTTAATAATAAGTATTTTTCAAAAAATTCTGATTTATTTTTATTTTGTTTAACAATATTTATAGCTTGATTTACTTTATTTTCTAAGACTAGAGAGTAAACATATCTCTTTAAATAGGGCTCGTGTTTATTTAATAAAATCTTTGAAGTATTAAAAAAATTTAACGCTTTTGAGTTATTTTTATTTTCAAATGCTACAATTCCAGAAAAATATTTTGATAAGTTTCTGGAGTCAAAATCCTCAAAACTAGCACTTTTAGAATGCAAGGGATTTTGATAAAGTAAAAATAATATCAACAAAAATTTTAAATTTTTGACAAACATAATTGCACTTTATGACTAAAAAGATGTTAAATCAAAATGCCAAATATGATCAAAGATTTTTAGATAAAGTAGAGCCAAAATTTGAATTTAGTAATAAACCAATAAATAGACTTAAAATTGCAAAGGAAAATAGCGTTCAAAATAAAACAGGGAAAGAAGAGAGAATATTAAGACTAAAGAAAAAAATTAATTCAATTGAAGATTGTAATTTAAAAAATAATTCTAAAAATCTAGTTATGGGAGATGGTGACATAAATAGTCCAATAATGTTAATTGGAGAAGCTCCTGATGAAAAAGAGGACTTGGAAGCTAAAACATTTTGTGGAGATGTTGGTGTACTTTTAAACAAGATGCTTTTAGCAATTAAAATTAAAAGAGAGAAAGTATACTCTACTTACTCAATAAATTTTAGACCACCTAATGATAGAAAGCCAACTACTCAAGAGATAAGGCGATATTCAAATTTTCTAAAAGAACATATTTCAATTATAGATCCTAAAATTTTGATATTGATGGGTACCACTGCAATGGAAGCAGTAACGGGTCTTGGTAATCAAATTTCAAATGAAAGAGGAAATTGGAAAGAAATCATAATTGGAAACAAAACAATTCCCGTAATTATCACTTTTAATCCATCTTATTTAATTAGGTATCCAGATAAAAAGAAATTCTCATGGGAGGACCTTAAAAAAATAAGAAAAAAAGTAGAAGATTTAAATATTATAATTTAATGAAAATAATTGCTGGTGTAGATGAAGTTGGTCGAGGAAGTTTGGTTGGACCAGTCTATGCAGCTGCAGTTATTTTAAAAAAATCTATAAATACAAAATTACTAAAAGACTCAAAAAGTATATCGAGCTCTAAACGGAAAGTCTTATTTAGCCATATTAAAAAAAATTCAATTTGGGCAATTGGAAAGGCATCATTGAAAGAAATTGAACAATTAAATATTTTAAATGCCAGTTTATTAGCAATGAAAAGAGCAATCAAAAAACTGAAGAAAAAACCTTCACACGTATTAATTGATGGAAATAAATTGCCTGAATTAAAAAATTACAAACTTAAATCTATAATTAAAGGTGACCAAAAAATTCCATCTATTTCTGCAGCATCAATTATTGCTAAAGTTACACGTGATAAAATGATCTCAAATTTAAGTAAAAAGTTTAAAGGCTATAGTTGGCAAAAAAATTTTGGATATGGTACTAGTCAACATTTAAAAGCCATAAAAGTTTTAGGGATTACAAAGCATCACAGGAAAAACTTTTCTCCTATAAATAGATTAAAATAGTTTTCACGTAAAAACACAATATGTAGTTATCGCCATGATAAGTCATACAAAACGAGTCTAAATAATTCAATCATAGGTTGACCCAAGAATCTTTTTGGAGTCTAATTTATTTTTTCAAAATGAATTTAGGTTTTAAAAATAAATTAATTAACGGAGATAGCCTTAAAGAGCTAAAAAAAATTCCTGATGAGACTTTTGATTTAATTTTTGCTGACCCTCCTTACAATCTACAATTAAAAAGTGAATTAACAAGACCAGATAGATCTAAAGTAAGTGCAGTAAATGATAAATGGGATCAATTTGAAAATTTTAAAAAGTATGATGACTTTACTTATTCATGGTTAAGTGAATGTAAAAGAATTTTAAAAAAAAATGGAGCTATTTGGGTAATTGGTAGTTACCATAACATTTTTAGAGTTGGAACAGCTATTCAAAATTTAGGTTTATGGATTTTAAATGACGTCATTTGGAATAAAAAAAACCCCATGCCAAATTTTAGAGGAACGCGCTTTACAAACGCCCACGAAACTTTAATTTGGGCATCTAAGTCTGAAAAATCAAAATACACTTTTAACTATCAATCCTTAAAATGTTTAAATGATGATCTTCAAATGAGATCTAACTGGGAATTACCGATTTGTAATGGTTCTGAAAGACTAAAAAAGAATGGTAAAAAAGTGCATTCTACCCAAAAACCTGAGGCACTACTTCACAGAATTTTATTAGCAACGACAAATAAAAATGATTTTGTTTTAGATCCTTTTTTAGGATCAGGAACAACAGCAACTGTTGCAAAAAAATTAGGTAGAAATTATTACGGGATTGAAAAAGAAAAAACCTATTTTAAAGCTGCTGAACAAAGATTAAGGAAAGCAAAACCTATAGAAGATGATTATTTAGATACTTTGCAAAATGGTAGATCTAAACCGAGAATACCTTTTGGATCATTGGTTGAATTAGGAATAATTAAACCAGGCACTACTATTTTTGATAATAAAAAGAAAATCAGTGCAAAAATTATGGCTGATGGCAGTATCAAACATGCTCAAACTGAAGGCTCAATCCATAAAGTAGCAGCTACAATTTTAGGTGCTGAAAGCTGTAATGGATGGACCTATTGGCATTATAATTTGAATGGAAACGCAGTTCCTATCGATCATTTAAGACAAAGATTAATTTCTAATAGTTAGTTTTTATATATTTTGCCCAAATAGCCCTCTAAAAACTTTTTGTTTTTTACTAATCTTTTCAAAAAAATATTTCTTAATAATGTTGTTAAAGGATTGGATAAATGAAAAGTAAATTGATTTAATCTTGAGCGATTATTAACCATTTTTGTTTTATTAACTCTATTTCTGAAAAAGTTACTTTCAGTATTATTCTTTATATTCTCAAATAATTCATATGCACCTTCTATTGATTGTGATGCACCTTGAGCAAATGATGGTGGTAAAGCAAAAAAAGCATCTCCTATTAAATGAATATTATTGTTTTTAACTTTGAAAAAATCATGGCTAATAAATACTGGGTATATCTTTAGATCCTTAATATTATCAAAAAATTTCTTATTTATGTCCGGAACTTTTTCTAAAATCTTTTTAATAAAAATATTGTCATTAAACAACGAGTAATTTTTTTGTTCATCCTTTAAAAATTGATATTTCATTACAGCTATAAAGTTAAAATCTCCATCAGGAGATACTGGATAAATAACATAGTGAAAATTTGAACCTAAAAACAATGAGATGTTTTTTTTATCAGCTATATTTGAAGAGCTTGGTATTATTCCTCTAATAGCTAAGGTATCATTAAATTTAGGTTTAATTTGATTTTTTGATAACAGGTTTTTACTCTTTGAAAAAACTCCATCTGAAATAATTAAATAATCAAATTCATAAGTTTCATTATTTTCAAAAGCGATTTTAATGATTTGATCTTGTTGATCTATCTTGGAAATAGTGTGGTTAAATTTTATTTCTTTTTCTAAATCCTTTTTTAAAAATTTGATAAGTGATGATCTTTTAAGAGTAGTATATTTACAATTTTTAGTATTAAAATCTGATATATTTAACTCACATATCTTATTAGAATTTTTAACTGAGTAAAAATTGATTTTGTCTGGATTAAATTTCTCATTATTTTCTAGTTTATCGAACTGAATTTTATTTAAAAGTTTGATACTGTTTACAGATAATTGAATTCCGTAACCTTCTTTCAAATCGATTAAGCTATTTCTTTCAAAGATAGTTACTTGATACCTTTCATTTCTCTTAAATAAATTCGCAATGAATAGCCCTGAAATACCAGCACCAATTACAGCTACTTTTTTCATTATTTTTTTTCTAAATATTTAACAACTTTCTTAGTGAATGTTGGAAGCATATAATTATCTAATTTTCTTTTATCAAACCAATAAGATGAGGGAAATCTTTTTGCATTTTTGAGATATTCAATTTTTATGTTCATATTCATATTTGACATTTTAAAATTAAGATTTTCGTTAAAATTTTTTGGGTTAGAAAGCTCTTCCATTGGAAAAATTGATAAATTTTTTAGAAAGTTAAATCTTGTGTTTTTTACTAACAAGTATTTTTGATTTTTTTTATAAACTTTAAGAATGAAATATTTTTCTTTATTCTTTTTTGCAATTTTAGCTAAATCAAAATCTTTCTTCTTATAAGATTTGCAATTTTTTGAGATAGGACACCCACTACATTCAGGATTTTTTGGTTTGCATATCATTGCTCCTAATTCCATTAAAGCTTGAGCATAATCGCTTGCTCTTGATGAAATTCCAAAAATAGATTTTTTTTCTATTAGATTGTCTTTTTGTATTTCCTTATCTTTTTTTAAATAAAGATATCTTTTTAAAACCCTTTCAGTGTTTCCATCTAAAGGAATATAGGATTTATTAAAAGCAATAGCTAAAATTGCATTAGCAGTGTAATTGCCGATTCCAGGTAAAGATATTAAATCCTCATAATTATTTGGAACTTCTCCATGATATTTACTAATTATGATTTTAGCAGTTTTTTTTAAATTTCTTACTCTTGAATAATATCCAAGACCCTCCCAAAGCTTTATCAATTCTCTATCTGGGATTTTTGAAAGTTTTTTAAGATTTGGAATTTTATTTATAAATCTATTAAAATAAGGAATTACCGTTACAACTTGTGTCTGCTGCAACATGAATTCACTTACCAATGTATAATAATGTTTTTTTGATTGTGAAACATTTTTTCGCCACGGTAATGTTCTCTTATTTAAATCATACCAATTAAGAATTTTTTTTGTTATTATTTGATCTTTCATATGCAATTCAAAAAATATACTAAGCAGAGAAATAGCATTCAAGGCTTAAGATCCTTTAAAGACACTTTGCCAAAAAATATCAAAAAAGTCATCAATAAGAAAGGGCACGTGTACTCCGAAACTATCAATAATTGGAAACATATTGTTGGAGAAAATTTATTTAAAGTTTGTTACCCTAAGTCTTTTAAAAATTCTAATAAGTTAGGTGTTAGCACTTTGTTAATCAATGTTAAAAGGGGGCATGAAGTTGAACTGGAATATTCAAGAAAAGATATTTTAGAAAAATTAAATAATTTATTTGGTTATTCTGTTGTTGAAAAAATTAAACTAACAAGTTTTGATGATGAAAAAATTAAACCCTCTACAAATGATGAAAGCATTTATAATGTGACAAATCATGATTATCAAAAAAAGATAAATAGTGTTAAAAATGAAAAAATAAAAGAATCTTTAATAAAGTTATCAAAAGTGTTTAAAACAAAATGAAAAAAATATTTTTAATACTAATCTTATTTTTTGGATCTATAAGTATTTTAAATGCCGAAGGAAATAGAATTATAGCAGGAAATAAGAACGCGAAGATTACAATAATCGCTTATGAATCTTTAACATGTAGTCATTGCGCAGATTTTCACAAAAATGTATATCCTCAACTCAAAAAAGATTATATCGATACTGGTTTAGTCAAAATTGAATTTAGGCACTTTCCTCTAGATGTGGCAGCTTTTAATGCATCAAAAATTTCTCAATGTAAAAGTAATGAAAGTTTGAAAATTTTAAATAGCCTTTATTCAAATCAACAGGCATGGGTCAGAGGGAAAAATGTTGAGGAAATTAATCATAATTTAAAAACATTCATTAAAAATCAAGGCTTCGATTTAGATTTTGAAAAATGTATAAATAATAAAAAAATAGAGGATTACGTGTTAAATGATCGAATCGAAGGTACTAAAAAATTTAAAGTTAATGCTACTCCTACGATTATTATTAATAATAAAAAGTTTGAGAAACCCCTTAATTATAAAAATTTAAAAAAATCGCTGGAAAAACTGATATAAACTCCTAATGGAGTTTAAAAAAATCCAATTGAATGGATTTAAATCTTTCGCCGATAAAACTAATTTCTTAATTGAAAATGGTTTAACTGGCATAGTTGGTCCTAATGGATGTGGAAAATCAAACATTGTTGAGTCCTTAAGATGGGTCATGGGAGAAACATCGGCAAAAAGTATGCGAGGATCAGGAATGGAAGATGTAATATTTTCTGGAACATCTAACAAAGCATCTAAGAATATTGCAGAGGTGTCTGTAACTGTAACTAATGAAAAAAATGAGGGACCAATTCAATATAGAGAATTAGATGAGGTAAACGTAAGAAGAAAAATAGAAAAAGATAAGGGCTCAAAATTTTATATAAATGATAAAGAAGTTAGAGCCCGTGATGCTCAAATGTTTTTTGCAGATCTATCAACTGGAGCACATTCTCCATCGATGATAAGCCAAGGTCGTATAGGTGCAATCGTTACAGCTAAACCAGCTGATAGAAGAGCAATTTTAGAAGAGGCTGCAGGGATTTCCGGATTGCATGTAAGAAGGCATGAAGCTGAATTACGACTAAACGCTGCAGAAAATAATCTTAAAAGAGCAGATGAATTAAGACGCCAACAAGAAAGACAACTTGTTAATCTTCAAAAACAAGCTGAGGAGGCAGCTAGATATAAAAATATGTCTGAAGAGATAAAAAAGATAGAGGCAGGCTTATATTATTTAAAATTATTAGAGATTGACAAAGAAATAAAAATAGAAAATGAGATTAATATTGAAGCAGAGACTGAAGTTACAGACTTTAATAATAAGATCGCAGATCTTGAAAATCTTATAAAGACTGAAACTGAAAATGTTACACCCTTAAGAGAAAAAAATATTGAAAACTTATCTAAAATACAGAGGCTTAATCTTGAGCTACAAAGTCTGGATGAAGAAAACACAAGAATACAAGATGAAATTGAAAACATAAAAAAAACACTTCAAACATTTGAAGAAGATATTGGAAGAGAAAAAGGAATAGTAATCGATGCGAACTCAAATGAAAAAAGATTAAAGGAAGAAAAAAATGAATTAATAGAAATTGACTCCAAATATTATGACACTGAAAAACAGTCTGATAATGATTTGAACACCTCTAAAGATAAATTACAAAGTGAAATTGAAAAAATTAAAGAACTTATTAATTCACAAAAAAATCAAGAAGCTATTTCGGCACTTGATAATTGTAAGCTGTTAATTGAAGCATATGCTGGGAGTTATAGTAAGAATGAAAATATAAAAAAAGAGTCTGTAAAAAGAAATGAAAGAATTAAAGTGATTGATAAAGAGATAGAAAGTTGGAAGAACCTATTATTAAATTCTGAAAAAATGGTTTCCCAGCTTACTGAAAGAAGAAGTAAATTGAATGATCAATTAAGTAAGTTAGATAATCAACCAAAATTACAGGCAGAAAAAAAAGGTCAAATAACTGAGGGGTTAAGAATTTCTGAAGAAGAAAAAAGAGAGAATGAGGAGATTATTAATTCAACAGATGAAAAGATAGAAAATTTAAGATCACAATTGAATGAAATCCAAGAGCAATCAATTCAGATTAGAGAGAGAAAAGCAAGTTCAGGTGCAACAGTTGAGGGACTAAAAAAGAGGAAAAATGATTTGATTGATAGGATTAATTCTGAATTAAATTTATCTGAGGAAAATATTTTAGAAAATTCAAATCTTTTTGGAGTTGAGGAACTGCCCGATGCTGTAAATCAAGAGGACTTGCTAGACAAAAAAAAACAAGAAAGAGAAAAACTAGGTTCGGTGAACTTAAAAGCAGATGAAGAAACAAATAAGTATGAAACTGAAATTAAAAAAATGGAGAACGATAGGGTCGATTTAGTCACAGCAATAGTAAAATTAAAAGAAAGTATCAATGAGCTTAATCAAAAAGGAAGGGAGAGATTAATTGAGGCTTTTGATAAAGTTGATAGAAAATTTAACGAGGTTTACACAAAACTATTTAATGGTGGAAGCGCCAAACTTGAATTAGTAGATGCTGATGATCCACTAGAGGCAGGACTAGAGATGTTAGTGAGTCCTCCTGGTAAGCGTCTCCAATCAATAACTTTATTATCGGGTGGAGAACAAGCGCTAACCGCGCTTTCATTAATTTTTGCGGTTTTTTTAACTAATCCATCTCCAATTTGTGTATTAGATGAAGTAGATGCACCTCTTGATGATGCGAATGTCACAAGATTTTGTAGTTTACTTGATGAACTTACAAAAATTACTGACACAAAATTTATAATTGTTACCCACCATGCTTTAACAATGTCTAAAATGAACAGACTATATGGAGTTACAATGCCAGAGAAAGGTATTAGCCAACTTGTAGCTGTTGATCTTCAAAAAGCAGAAAGTATGGTTGCCTAATAAAGCTGATTTTAAAATGTCTAAAGATCCATTTAAAACTCGCTTAGAAATTGCAAAAAAAAAGGCTTTTGAGAGAGAAAATAAGAAAAAACATAATCCCTCTCCCATTGGTAATGCTTTTAAATTAAGCACTGAGCTGGTTTCTGCAGTAGCTGTAGGGACAATTATTGGGTTTATTTTAGACAAGACCTTTGGTACTAAACCCTGGTTAATTTTAATATTTTTTTTTGTAGGTGTAATTGCTGGAATAATGAATGTAATTAAATCTGCAAAAAAAATGCAAAAATAGATCGAAAAAAATATGGCTGCAAATCCAATGACACAATTCGAGGTCTATAGAATTGGTCCTGAAATTAAAGTAGGTGCTTTTGATATTTCATTCACAAACGCCAGTTTGTTTATGATCATAAGTTCGCTAGCTATTTTAATTATATTTAACCTCGGATCAAAAAAAAATTCATTACTACCAAATAAAATTCAGTTGTTAGCTGAATTAAGTTATACATTTGTTTCAAAAATGATTAGTGATACGGCAGGCTCTAAGGCTAAACCTTATTTTTCTTTTATATTCTCTTTATTCATGTTTGTCCTTTTTTGTAACATGTTTGGCATGATTCCTTACACCTTTACAGTTACAAGTCATATTATTGTTACTTTTGTGTTAGCAGCTTTTATTTTTATTGGTGTAACAATAATTGGTTTTATAAAACACGGTATGGGCTATCTTAAATTATTTGTACCGAGTGGAGTTCCTATAGTGCTATTACCATTAATTGTAATTATTGAGATTATCTCATATTTAAGTAGACCTATAAGTTTATCCGTCAGACTCTTTGCTAACATGATGGCGGGTCACACAATGATGAAAGTATTCGGAGGCTTTGTAATAAGTCTTGGGGTAGTCGGTGGATGGCTTCCACTGAGTTTTTCGGTTGCTTTAACTGGCCTGGAGATATTAGTTGCTTTTCTTCAAGCATATGTTTTTGCAATTTTAACCTGCATCTATTTAAATGATGCATTAAACTTACACCATTAATTAACAGAGGAGGATATAATGGAATTAGAAGCAGCAAAAATGATCGGAGCTGGTTTAGCGGCAATTGCCCTAGCTGGTGCCGGTGTTGGTATAGGTATTATTTTTGGTAATTATCTATCAGGTGCGATGAGAAACCCATCTGCAGCGCAAAAACAGTTTCCTAATTTGCTTTTAGGGTTTGCCCTAGCAGAAGCAACTGGTTTGTTTGGATTGGTAGTAGCGTTAATCATTCTTTTTGCATTTTAGATAGATGGTTAAAAAAATATTTTTTCAGTTAATATTTTTTAATCTCTTTTTTTTAAAAGAGGTTTTTGCAGCTGAAAGTGGAGGTATGCCTCAATTAAATCCAGAATTTTGGATTTCACAAATTTTTTGGTTAACACTTACTTTTGGTATTTTGTACATTGTATTATCTAAACTGATACTACCTAAGATAAGTGCAAACCTTGAATTAAGAAAATCGCAAATACAAGAAAATATTGAGGCAGCAGAAAAGCAGAGAGAAAGTAGTGAAGCCAAGCTCAAAGAGTACGATAATATTATTTCAAAAAGTAAATTAGAAGCTAATAACATTTTTAAAGAAGCTAGAGAAAATGTGCTTAAAGAAATAAATGTAAAAAAGGAAACTTTAGATAAACAAATTGATGAGGAAATAAAGAAAGTTGAGCAAGAGATAAATTTACTAAGAAAAGGCGCTTCAGAGAAAATTAATAAAATTGCAATCGAAACTACTTCAGAGTTACTAGTGAAATTAATCGGTACGGAAGTTAATAATAGTAGTATTTCCGCAATCGTAGATGATTTATCTAAAAGAAACGGGGATAAATATTATGGCAATTGATGCAACATTTTGGGTAGCTGTATCGTTTATTATTTTCTTTGGAGGATTAATATATCTTAAGGTTCCACAAAAAATAAATGAAATACTAAACAAATTAATTTCAGATATCAAAAATGAAATTGATGAAAGTGAAAAGCTAAGAACAGAAGCTAAAACTTTATTGGATAATGCTCAAAAAAAACTCGATACAGCTCAATCAGTTAGTAAGGAAATATTGGCACAAGCGAAAAAAGACAGTGATAATCTTATTATTGAATTGAATGATAAATTTCATAAATCTTCAGAAATTAAAAAAAATTCAGCAGAAAATAAGATCAATCAAATGAAAGACGCGGCAATAAAAGAAATAAAAGATGCTTCAATTAAAGTTGCGGTAGATTCAGTTAAAAAGATAATTACAACATCGGTTGACAAGTCCAAGCTTGATAACTTGTTTCAAAAAAATTTGGATGAAACAAAAGAAGAGTTAAAAAAAATCAACTCATAATACTCTTACAATTTTACAAAAAAGACTATAAATTATATAGATGAATTCCATTGTTATAGGTTCAGGATTTGGAGGAATAGCTGCAGCTTTGCGGCTTAAAGCTAAACGGCATAAAGTTACTTTAATCGAAAAACATCGAGATCTTGGAGGAAGAGCTAGAGTATTTCAAAAAAATGGTTTCATTTACGATGGTGGACCAACAGTAATAACTGCTCCATATTTGATAAATGAATTATTTGAATTATTTCAAAAAAAACCAGAAGATTATATAAAACTCACTCCACTAAAAGTTTGGTATCAATTCATTTTCGAAGACAAATCAAAATTTAATTACTCTGGGGACGAGCTAGAGATGAAAAAACAAATAAAAGAGATAAATGAAAAAGATGTCAAGGGTTATGAAAAATTAGTCAACTTTACAAAAAAAATTTTTGATAAAGGTTTCACGGAACTTGCTGCTGTACCCTTTGATAAACCATTTGTTATGATGCAGCAATTGCCAGCACTACTAAAACTAAAAAGTTATAAATCTGTTTATTCTTTGGTCTCCTCATATATAGAAAATGAAAAATTAAGGAGAATGCTTAGTATGCACCCATTATTAGTTGGGGGAAATCCTTTTACTACAACTTCAATTTATGGATTAATCTTATACCTAGAAAAAAAATGGGGTATTCATTACTCAATGGGTGGAACGGGAAATATAATCAAAGGTTTTGAAAAATTAATGGATGAGGTTGGAATTAAAATAATTAAAGGTCACGAAGTTACCAAAATTATTTCAAACAAAAAAAAAATTACCGGTATTCAATTAGATGATAAAACAATAATAGAATCTAATAATGTAATTTGTAATGCTGATCCTCCTGCTGTTTACGAGAAAATGTTAAATGGGAATAAAAGTAATTCATTACTTTTTAGATGGAAAAAAAACCGAATGGAATATTCAATGGGATTATTTGTCTATTACTTTGGTACCAAAAAAAAATACGATAATGTTGAGCACCATACTATTAAGTTTGGAAACAAATATAAAGAACATCTAGAAGACATTTTCAATAACAAAAAATTGAACGATGATATTAGTTATTATCTTCACAGACCCTCTGCAACCGATAAAACTATGGCTCCGGAAGGTAAAGATTGCTTTTATGTTTTAGTCCCAGTGCCAAATAATCAATCAAAAATCGACTGGTCTGTTGAGGGAGAAAAAATGAAAAATTTGGTTATTGATAAAATGCAAAATGATTTAATGCCAGATCTCAAAAATAATATTGTAGAAGATTTTTATTTAACCCCTGATTACTTTGAAAGAGATTTAAATACAAAATATGGTTCAGGTTTTTCAATCCAGCCAAAATTTTCTCAATCTGCATATTTTAGATTCCACAATAAATCAGAAATATACAAAGGACTTTATTTTGTTGGTGCAGGAACCCATCCTGGAGCAGGTGTACCTGGAGTGCTTTCGTCAGCAAAGGTATTAGAAAAGATTTTATGATGTCTGATAAAGATTACTTGTCAGTTTATGCAAAATCTTTTAATTGGGCTGGTTTTTTTTTACCTAAAAAAACATATAAAAAATGCTCTGCGTTGTATGATTTTTGTAGAGTTGCTGACAATATTGCAGACGATGAAGAAAAATTAGAAGTTAAAAAAATTAAATTCAAACAATTTAAAGAAGATTTTGTTCAAAAGAATTTTGATAATCAAATTGTTAAAAATATGTGGGGCCTTATTGATGAATTTAAAATTTCAGTAAAGATTATCGAAGATCTATTGGATGGTATAAATTCAGATATAAAAGATAAAGTGATATTAAATTCAAAAAAAGACCTTTTAATTTATTCTTACAGAGTTGCTGGAACTGTTGGTTTAATGATGGCAAAAATTTTAAAAGTTAATAAAAAAAGCTCACTTAAATCAGCTATTGATCTCGGTATCGCAATGCAACTTACAAATATATCAAGAGATGTAATTGAAGATTCAAAAATAAATAGATTTTATATAAATAAAAATTTTGATGAAATTACATCAATTATAGATCTTGCAGATACCTTTTATAAGAATTCCTTTTATTCTATAAAAGACATTCCAATAAGTTTTAGATTTTCAATTTTAGTCGCAAGAAGGATCTATCGAAAAATAGGCTATAATATTCTAAATAAAAAAACGTTTGAAAATTATGAAAATTCTGGAAAAATTTATGTATCCAATATTGAAAAGAGTATAGAGACTATTTTTGCAATTTTTGATCTTATAAAATTATCTCTAACCAGAATTAAAGAAGATCAAATTCAACATGATCATTTTTTAATTAATGAGGAAATAAATCTAGATGAAAGAATTTGACTATGTTATTATTGGTGGAGGCTGTGCTGGTTTATCTTTAGCATATGAATTGGAAATTCATGAAAAGCTTAAAGATAAAACTTTGGCGATCATAGAGCCAAGAGATGAATACAAAAGAGACAAAACTTGGTCTTTTTGGAAAGTAACATCTCACAATTTTGATGATTGTGTAAAAAAAAATTGGGAAAATTTTTCAATTAATATTCCTAAAAAGATTAACTATTTGCAGTGTAAAAGTTCTCCATATCAAAGTATTGACAGTGGTTTATTCTATGAAAAAATTAACAACAAACTAAATGAAAATAAAAATATTTCCTACTTTAAAGATATCAGTGAAATTAGTTTAAAAAATTCCTTTATTTTTAATAGTGTACCATTCATTAAAAAAGATTATCGAAATCTTTGGCAACATTTTTGTGGAGTGGAAATCGAAACTAAAAATAATTTTTTTGATGATGAAATTTTTAACCTTATGGATTTTGATTGTGATCAAAGGGAAAGTGTTCATTTTTTTTATACCTTACCCTACTCAAAAAATACTGCTTTAGTTGAAACCACTTGGTTGTCTAAAATTAATGACAATTCTCAAAAAGATTATGACAAACAGATAAAAGATTACATTGAAAATAATCTAAATTTGAAAGATTACAGGATAATTTATAAAGAGGAAGGGGCGATACCTTTATTTTACCCAATTGATAAGAATGAAAAAAATAAAATAAATATTGGAACTGCTGGTGGTATGACTAGATTAAGCACAGGTTATACTTTTCTTAATATTCAAGAACATAGTAAATATATTAGAGAAAATATTGAAAATATTGCTAATGTTAAAAAATATAAAATAAGCACCAAATATCAATTTTTAGATGAAATATTTTTAAGAGTTCTTGAAAAACATCCAGAAAAAATGTCCGATATATTCTTTAAAATGTTTAAGGCTTCACCAAAGACTGTTATAAAATTTTTGTCCAATAAAAGCAATTTTTTCGAAGATTTGTCTATTATTTTAAGAATGCCTAAATTGACTTTTATTAAAGCATTATTTTATTAATAGAATTTTAAAATGAATAACAGATCAAAAAAAATAAATTTCAATCATTCTTTCATTTTTTTCTTAGTTTGTAATATTTTTTCATTGATAGCCTTAAAGTTTAACAGTTTGACGATTTCACCATTTATTTGTTTGTTATTAATTTTAAGTATCGGTATATCTCATGGATCACTCGACAATGTAAAAGGAAGAAAACTTTTTCAAATTTTTGAAATTAAAAAATTTTATATTTTTTACTTGGCATATATTTTAATAGCCATAATAGTTATAATTTTATGGATACTCATACCATCAGTTTCCTTAATTATTTTTTTAATGGTTGCCTCATATCATTTTGGGAAAGAAGACACTCAATTTTTAATAGTTGAAAACTCTTATTACAACCAATTTTTATTTTTATTAAAAGGTTCTTTAATAGTTTTTGCACCAATGTATTTCCATTTCGATGAGACAATATCAATATTCAGATTGCTATTAATTGAAAATGAAAATTTCTATAATTTTTTAGATTTAGTGGAGTCTAAAAAGATATTGTTATATTGTATTATTCTATCAACTTTTGCAAACATTCTACTATTTACAAAAAATTTTGAGCTAAAAAAATTCACAATATTTTTAGATTATTTTTCAATTCTAATAATAAATTATTATTTTTCTCCATTAGTAGCTTTTACAATTTATTTCTGCTTTTTACACTCTGTAAGACATAGTATCTCATTAATATCTGAATTAGACAGGGATGACCTTAGTAATGGATTTAAAATCTTTGTAAAAAAAGCTTTGCCACTAACAATCATTACAGCTATTTTTTGTGCAATTGGCCTTTATTTACTAAATAATACTTACAATTTAGAAAGTTCAACTCTCAAAATTATATTTATAGGTTTGGCGTCTTTGACCTTTCCACATATATTGCTTGAGTATTTGATTGAAAAAAATGAAAAATAAACATTTGAAAATATTACTTTCCGCACCAAGAGGTTTTTGTGCAGGTGTTGAGAGAGCTATAGAAATTGTAGAAAAATCAATCAAAAAATTTGGTGCTCCAGTTTATGTTCGCCATGAAATTGTGCATAATAAATATGTAGTCGACGATTTAAAAAATAAGGGTGCCATCTTTGTTGAGGAGCTCGAGGAGATAAAAGATAAAACAAGGCCAGTTATTTTTTCTGCACATGGTGTTCCAAAAAAAATACCGGAAGATGCTAAAAACTATAACATGACTTATGTAGATGCTACATGTCCATTGGTATCCAAAGTACATAGAGAAGCAGAAAATTTACATAAAGCTGGGTATCATTTAATTTTGATAGGACATCAAAATCACCCTGAAGTAATTGGTACCATGGGTCAATTACCAGATGGATCAATTGATCTTGTTCAAAATGAGGATGAGGCTAAGAAATATAAACCTCAAAACAACAAAAAAATTTCATATGTAACTCAAACAACGCTATCAGTAGATGATACAAAAGATATAATTCAAATTTTAAAAAATAGATTTCCTAATATTAAAGAACCAATGAAAGAAGATATTTGCTACGCCACAACAAATAGACAATTGGCTGTAAAAAATATTGCAAAAAAATGTGATTTATTTTTTGTAATTGGTAGTAGAAATTCCTCTAATTCAGTTAGATTAGTAGAGGTTGCAAAAAAATCTGGCTGCTCTAAATCGCTATTAATTCATTCACAAAGTGAAATACCATTCGATTTGATTAACAACTCAAATATAATTGGAATTTCCTCTGGGGCTTCCGCACCAGAAATTTTGGTCAATAATTTTATAGATGAGCTAAAAAATAAATTTACAGTCAGTATAGATGAGGTAGAGGTAATTAAAGAAAACGTTGTTTTCAAAGCACCAAAAAAATTAAACTAAAATGGCTGTTTATACAAAAATAAGTAAAAAAGATATTTCTTATATTAATAGAAAATTTGATATAGAAAAAATTTTAGAATTTAAAGGTATAAAGCAAGGAATTGAAAATACAAACTATTTACTAAAATCAAAGAGTAAAAAATTTATACTAACGATTTTCGAAAAAAGAGTCGCCAAAAATGAATTGCCTTTTTTTATTAATTTAATGGATAAATTAAATAAATCAAAAATAAATTGCCCAAAGCCGCAAATGAAAATAAATGGCGGGTATTTAATTAATTTAAAAAATAAATCAGCATGTATAGTTTCCTTTCTCAATGGGAAAGATAAAAAATCACTTAATTTTAAAAACTGTTATGACATTGGCAAAATGATTGCTGAAATGCACCAATCTACAAAAAAAATTAATCTTACTAGAAAAAACTCTATGGGCGTTAGAAATCTTAATCCATTACTGAAAAGTATAAAATTTAAGTCAAAAAAATTTACTAATGTAGAAAAATTTTTAAAAAATAATTTCAAAGATATCAAAAAGAAATGGCCTAAAAATTTACCGAACGGGATAATTCATGGAGATTTGTTTATAGATAATATCTTTTTTAAGAATAACAGATTGTCAGGAGTAATCGATTTTTATTTTGCAGCTAATGACTATTTTATGTATGAAATTGCAATTTGTGTAAATGCATTATGTTTTGATAAAAAAAAATCTAAGTTTGTGTTGAACAAAAAGAAAGTCAAAAATTTAATAAAAGGTTATGAAAAAGTTAAGAAAATCTCAATTAAAGAAAAGAAATCTTTAAATATTTTATGTCGTGGTGCTGCAATTAGATATTTTATGACTAGACTTTATGACTATTCGAACACTCCTAAGGCAGCATTAATTAAAATAAAAGATCCAAGAGAATATTATCAAAAGCTTGTAATACATAATAATTTAAGAACTTATAAAGATTATTTGATTTAATGATTAAAATATACACTGATGGTTCATGTATTGGCAATCCGGGTAACGGTGGCTGGGCAGCCATAATATTAAATGATGGAAAAAAAACTGAAATAAAAGGGAATAAAAAGAATACTACAAATAATCAAATGGAATTATTAGCACCTATAGAAGCTTTAAAAAAAATTCCAAAAGGAAGCAAAGTTCAAATTTTTACTGACTCTAAATATGTTAAGTCTGGAATAACAGAGTGGATACACAATTGGAAAAAAAATGGATGGAAAACTGCAAACAAAAAAGAAGTAAGCAATAAAACACTTTGGACAGAATTAGATTTACTAAATAATGAGTTTGAAATAAGTTGGAACTGGGTAAAAGCACATTCAACTGATGAATTGAATAATGAGGTAGATTTACTTGCTAGAGATGCTGCCAACTTGTAATTGGGCACCGGGCAAGAGAACGCACCTTCCTAGATTAGATTATTTAATAAGTTCTCTGCTGAAGTTAAATCACATTCTTTAGTTTCTTTTTCAACATGAATATTTACAATCGTGAAATTTTCAATCACCATTAAATAACGATTTGATCTAATTCCCATTCCTTTTGCGTTACGATCAACTTCCGCACCAATTGCTTTCGTAAATAATAAATATGGATCAGATAACATTTTAATTTTATCTCCAGTATTATTAATCTCTCCCCAGCCATTCATTACATAAGGGTCATTGACTGATAAACAAAATATATTTTCTATTCCTTTTGCTTTGATTTTATCTGCATTTGCTACAAAACCTGGTAAGTGAAGTTTGGAGCAAGTTGATGTAAATGCTCCAGGCAAACCAAACAAAACAATTTTTCCATTACCTATGATTTCTCTTAAGTTACTTTTTTGAGGCTCTCCATCAATAAGTTGAAAAATCTCTGTATCTGGAAGTTGATCTTTTGTTTTAATTTTCATATCGAATTCATTACATATTTTTTAACTTTTTCAATATCATTTGAAAGAAGTTCAAATTTTTCTTTTCTCTCATAAACATATTTAAGACTTTCTGGTAAATTTTCAGTTTTTGATATTGCATCTTCTATTGCCTTTGGAAATTTACACGGATGTGCAGTTGATAATACAACACAATTTTTTTCTAATCCTAATTTTCTAACAGCTCCAATACCTACCGCGGTATGCGGATCAACTACCATCTGATGTTCATTATTTATAGTTTTTATCATTTCAACAGTTTCGTTTTCATCAAGCATCTCAGATACAAAATTCTTTTTGATTTTATCTAAATCGTTTTTATCAATTTTATAGGTATTATTTTTTATTTCAGCCATTACATCTTTTGTAACTTCTGAGTTACAATCTTTTATATCATATAAAAGCCTCTCAAAATTACTTGCTATTTGTATATCCATACTTGGAGTATTTGTTTCCTCAACTTTCTTTTGACTATAGTCGCCACCTGATATGGCTCTATGAAGTATGTCATTTTTATTTGTAGCTACGATTAGCTTATCAATTGGAAGGCCTAGTTTTTTTGCTAAGTAACCAGCATAAATATCACCAAAGTTTCCTGTTGGAACAGAAAAGGATAGAGGTTGACCATTTCCAATTTTAAAGTAAGCGTAAAAATAATACACCGATTGAGCAATAATTCTTGCCCAATTGATTGAATTTACTCCTGACATATTAATTGCTTTAGAAAATTTTTCGTCGCTAAACATGGCTTTTACTAAATTTTGGCAATCGTCAAAATTACCCTCCACCGCTATATTAAATACATTACTCTCTTCATGTATTGTCATTAGTCTTCTTTGAACTGGTGAAATTTTATTATTGGGGTGTAAGACAAAAACATTTAAATTATTTTTTCCCTTCAAAGCGTCTATAGCAGCTGCACCCGTATCACCAGAGGTTGCTACTATTATATTAATTTTTTTTTGATCACGATCTAAATGGTATTGATAAAAATTACCAATCAGTTGCATTGCGATATCTTTAAAAGCAAGTGTGGGTCCATGAAATAGTTCTAATACTTTTAGATCTCCTAGACCTGAAATTTTAACAACATCGTCAGATCTAAAATTTGAATATGATTTTGAGATCGTCGAGATTAGATCATCTTTAGACATGAAGTCTCCTATAAATGGATAAATTATTTTAGTAGCTAAATCATTGTAACTAAGATTTTTTAGATTATCTAATTCCTCCTTTTGGAATTGTTTAATTGATTTAGGAACAAAAAGTCCTCCATCGTCCGCCAATCCTTTGAGAAAAACATCTTTAAAAGAAAAGTTTTTTTGATTATTTCTTGTACTAATGTAATTCATTTAATAATTCTTTTTTCTAAAATATAAATATAGCAAAAGAATTGAAAGCGCTAATGAAAACCAAGTAATAGCGTATTTTTGATGATTATTAGAAATATTTGCAGTAATTTTTTTTGGTCTAGGTAACCGATAATTTCCATCTAAATAAATAATATATTTAGAAAAATTTTTACCTGTAAATTTTAAGATATCTTCTCTATTTAAACTAAACCAGTAATTTTCATCTAAATCATTATCTGGCTTAAAGATATTTTTTCTACCTTGTAATTTTAGGGTTCCAATAATATTTTTTTGATCAAATACATTTATTTCTTGAGTGCCCTTCTTTTCGAATGGTATCCAACCTCTATTTATTAAAAAATTTTCATCCCCAATCATAATTGGATTTATTACTTCAAACCCAGGAGTACCAGACTCATTTAAATTGTATAAATAAATTTGCTTATCGAAATCTATAGACCCTGAAGTTTTAATTTTGAGAAAATTTTCTTTTTTTGACTCAGCTAATTCCACTGGAGGATTTTTTAACGAATTTTCAATCTCTAAAATTAAATTATTTTTCCAATTTAGACGGATAATTTGCCATGTACCTAGTCCAATAAAAATAAAAATAAAGAAAATTATAAAGACGGAAAATAAAAACTTATTTTTCAAGGATCAAATTAACTTCCCCAAATATATATTGCAGCAAACAAAAATAACCAAACAACGTCAACAAAATGCCAATACCATGCAGCTGCTTCAAAACCAAAATGATGATCTTTGGTAAAATGACCTAATTTTCCTCTCCATAAACATACTGCTAAAAAAATTGTTCCAACTATAACATGGAAACCATGAAAGCCTGTAGCCATATAAAAAACAGAACCATAAATATGATCTGAAAAAGCAAATGTGGCATGATGATATTCATATGCTTGAAGTGCTGTAAAAAATGCTCCAAGAATTACTGTTAGCACTAATCCTTGTATAAAACCTTTTCTATCACCTTCTAATAATGAATGGTGAGACCAAGTAACTGTTGTGCCTGATAAAAGTAAAACTAATGTGTTAATTAAAGGTATATCCCAAGGATCAAAAGTCACAATATCTTTAGGTGGCCATACGTTTCCTACAAAATCATTTGGGAAAAGACTAACGTCAAAGTAAGCCCAAAACCAAGCAACAAAAAACATTACTTCAGATGCGATAAATAAAGTCATTCCATAACGGTGATGAATTTGGACTACTGGTGTATGATGACCTTGATGTTCTGCTTCAATGACCACATCTCTAAACCACATATATGCGCCATAAATTAAAAGCGCTAATCCAAGATACATTCCCCATGAAACATCTGAATGCATATAATACACAGCACCTATAGCTAATACTAAGCAAGAGAATGAAACATAAATAGGCCAAGGACTTGGGTCCACTAAGTGATAATCATGTTTTTTTTCAGCTGACATTTTTTGAATTATGATTGTTTATAATAATCTGTCGAGAAAAAAGTATACGACATAGTTACATCCTCTAGGTTTTTGACACTTGGATCATTAATCATTTCAGGGTCTAGATAAAAAGTCATTACATAGGTGGCTTTTTCTCCTGCCTTTAATTCTTGTTTTTCAAAACAAAAACAACCAAGTTTACTATAATATTTCCCAAAACTTGCTGGTGATACGTTAAAACTTGCTACACCAGCAGTTGGTTCGCTACTATAATTTTCAACTTCAAACTCTATTTTATTAACTTGGCCAACTTTCACATCCATAACATTTAATTTTGCTCTAAAATCCCAAGGTAAATTATTCACATTAGTATCAAATCTAACACTCACAACTTTGTTAAGAACTATTTTAGGAGCGCTGTTTGAAATTTGAGTAGTACCTCCAAAACCTGTTACTCTACAAAATAAATCATATAAAGGTACTGCAGCATAGGATAGACCTAACATAAATACAAATATCCCTATAAGAACTAATGGTGTAAGATTTTTTTTTTGTATCATATTGCTCTATCAAAAACTCCAGTATTATATAACGTAAATAAAAACAGAAAAATCATGAAAGCAATGATCGCTAATGCTGTCTTGATATTTTTTTTCTTAGTTTTTTTATCTGGTATAATCATAAAATCTTATCTATCAGAAAAAGCACAAAAACCAAAAATAAATATAAAATAGAATAGCCAAATATTGATTTAGCTTTTTTTGCACTAAATTTATTTTTTTTAAATTTATAAAGATCGAAACATAGAAAATTATAATAAATAGTTAATAACAATGACGGAATAAGAAAAACAAGTCCAACAAAGTTAATTATATATGGAAAAATTATCACTGGAAGCATTATCAAAGAGTAGACAAAAATATTTACTTTAGTGCTCTCTATACCATTTGTTAGGGGAAGCATGGGTATATTAGCTCTTTTATAATCTTCTGATTTATATAAGCTTAATGCCCAAAAATGTGATGGTGTCCAAAAAAAAATAATTAAAAAAAATACAAGAGGTTCAAGAGATAAAGATCCAGTAGCAATAGTCCAGCCTATAACAGGAGGAAGAGCTCCAGCCGCACCACCAATAACAATATTCTGTGAGGTTCTTTTTTTCAGCCAAATTGTATAAATTAAAACATAAAATATAATAGTAAAAAGTAATATTCCTGCAGATACTCGATTTGTAAAATAATCTAGTGCAACTACTGAAATAACCGATAAGGTTATTCCAAATATTAGAGCCTGATTTTTATTAACTTTACCTGTTGGTATTGGTCTTAGGCAAGTTCTACTCATTAAAGCATCAAGGTCAGACTCATACCACATGTTTAATGCTCCTGCTGCTCCTGCACCCATCGAAACTAGTAATATTCCAATTATTGCATCTTGGGTTGAAACCATAGTTGGAGCTGTTAATAATCCTACAGCACAAGTAAATATCACAAGCGACATTACTCTTGGTTTCATTAATTTAAATAATTCAGAAAAATTTAGTAAGTCTTCCTGAGATAGATTATCTTTTTTTAATTTCAAACTACTCATCTAATCCAAAACTTTTAACCCTAGCTATGAGATTTTCCAGTCTCTTGATCATCTACAAACTTTGGCAATTCCTCAAAAGTGTGGAAATTTGGTGGAGATGGAACGGTCCACTCTAAAGTTGTTGCCCCTTCTCCCCAAGGATTCTGAGCTGCTGCTTTCTTTTTTGCAAAAGCATAAATCAAATTCACAAAAAATACAGCTAACCCTGCAACTGCTATATAGGATCCTATTGAAGAAATATAATTCCAACCTGCAAACGCATCTGGATAATCTGCATATCTTCTAGGCATGCCTGCTAATCCTAAAAAATGCTGTGGAAAGAAAATCAAATTTACACCAATGAAAGTTAACCAAAAATGTAATTGACCTAGCCACTCTGAATATTCGTAACCAGACATTTTTGAAAACCAATAATAGAAACCAGCAAATATTGCAAATACAGCTCCTAATGAAAGAACATAATGAAAGTGAGCCACCACATAATAAGTGTCGTGCATTGCAGTATCTACTCCTGCATTTGCTAAAACTACTCCTGTCACTCCGCCAACTGTAAACATAAATATAAAACCTAGCGCCCACATCATTGGAGTTTTAAATGAGATCGATCCTCCCCACATAGTAGCTATCCAAGAAAAAATTTTTATACCAGTAGGAACAGCAATAATCATAGTAGCTGCTAAGAAATAAGCTTTTGTATCTGTGCTTAATCCAACAGTATACATATGGTGGGCCCAAACTACGAAGCCAACTATTCCGATTGCGACCATCGCATAAGCCATGCCTAAATAACCAAAAACTGGTTTCTTTGAAAATGTTGAAACAATATGACTAATCATTCCAAATCCTGGTAGAATTAGAATATAAACTTCTGGATGACCAAAGAACCAAAATAAATGTTGAAACAACACTGGGTCTCCTCCAGTTTGAGCTTCAAAAAAGGCAGTTCCAAAGTTCCTATCAGTTAATAACATTGTTATCGCTCCTGCTAGAACTGGTAAAGACAATAACAATAAAAAAGCTGTTACTAGAATTGACCAAGCAAATAATGGCATCTTATGTAAAGTCATTCCAGGAGTTCTCATATTAAGAATTGTTGTGATAAAATTGACTGCTCCTAAAATTGATGAAGCACCAGCCAAATGTAAACTTAAAATTGCCAAATCCATTGCAGGCCCAGGCTGACCAGCTTTTGATGATAAAGGAGGGTAAATCGTCCATCCACCTCCAACTCCAGTTTGTCCTGGAGGGCCATCTGCAAAAATTGATAATATCAATAATGTTAATGAAACGGGTAATAACCAAAAAGAAATATTGTTCATTCGCGGGAATGCCATATCAGGTGCACCAATCATAATTGGAACAAACCAATTTCCAAAACCACCTATCATAGCTGGCATTACCATAAAGAAGATCATTATTAATCCATGACCTGTCACTAACACGTTGTACAAATGATAATTACCTCCCAAAATTCCATCACCTGGATGCATTAACTCCATTCTCATTAAAACTGAAAATGCAGTTCCAATAACTCCTGCAACAATTGCAAAAATTAAATACATTGTTCCTATATCTTTATGATTTGTAGAATAAGCCCAACGTTTCCAACCTGTTGGTGTATGATGATCGTCGTGTGAAGCTGTTTGTGTATACATATTTATTTACTCACTAATTTAAGATTATTATTTTCTATTTCCTCTTTTGCAAATTTTTTCTTTGCCTCAGATAACCAATCCTCGTATTCCTCTTCAGTTACAACTTTAACGGAGATGGGCATAAACGCATGCTTAATACCACAAAGTTCAGAGCACTGACCATAATAAGTTCCTACTTTTTCAGCTTTGAACCATGTCTCGTTAATTCTACCAGGAACAGCATCTCTTTTTACACCAAACGACGGTAAAGCCCAAGCATGTAATACATCGTTCGCGGTGATTAAAACTTTTACAACTTTATCAACTGGCACAACAACTTCGTTATCTACTGCTAGAAGTCTAGGTTGATCTGGTCTTAGATCTTTATCTTCAACCATGTACGACTCAAAAATAATATTTTCATCAGGATATTCATATCCCCAATACCACTGATAACCGATTGCTTTAATTGTTAGATCTGCTTTTGGTATTGCATCTTGTTTGTATAGAATTTTAAATGAAGGAACTGCAATTACAATTAAAATTAAACATGGTATTAATGTCCATAAAACTTCGACTGCAACGTTGTGAGTTCTTTTAGATGGATTTGGATTTGCTGAAGCTCTAAATCTTACACACGCGTATAACATTAAAAATAAAACAAAAACACTTATTGCAACTATTATAGGTAATAATAGGTAATCATGAAAAGCAACTATTTCTCTCATTGACTCTGAAGCAGCTTTTTGAAAACCTAGTTGCCAGTCAACAGGCTGGTTAGCAAAAGCCTTTTGTGATACGAACAGCGATGAAAATATAAATAAAAATTTTTTCATTTTTAATAGCTATATAAAGCTCTTTTATAAAAATTACACTTTAGTTTTCGCGACAATTTATCAATTAATCACATAATTTACGATCGAAATTGTAGATATGACAGCCGTTTCTGACCTTAAAATATTCTCATTAATTTTAATAGGTTGAACGCCCTTAAAAGAGAGAATCTTCTCTCTTTCAGTCTCTGAAAAATCTCCCTCTGGACCTATAATTATACAAACAGGCTTATCTGTAAATTTTGATTTATCAATTTTTTTAATATTTGAATTCAAATCTGTAAAAATTAGATCCATCGAATTTTTTTTTAAAAAACTATTTAAATCTTGAGCACTTTCAATTGTTGGTACATTGATACGGTTTGATTGTTCACTAGCTTCAATTACAATTTTTTCGATGCGATCTTTATTGATCTTTCTAACAACTGTTCTATCAAAAATAATTGGTAAAAATTTTGTAACTCCAAGCTCTGTGGCTTTTTGCAACATAAAATTCTGATAGTTTGATTTGATAGGAGAAAATGCTATCCATAATTCTTTAGTTATCTCTTTTTGTCTTAGCTGTTTTATTATTTTAAATTCAACAGTATTTTTAAATATTCCTAAAATTTTTGCCTCCCACTCTCCCTCTTTATTAAACAATGAGAAAATCTCATTTTCTTTTACTCTCATTACTTTACTTAAATAATGTGATTGATCCTTATTGAGTTTATCAATCATGTTTGCTGATAAAGTATCAGAAAAAAATAATCTAATATTACTCATTTGTGTTAAGTTAATTTATGAAAAATATTAAAGCAATAATTTTTGATGCTTATGGTACATTGTTTGATGTCAATTCAGCTGCTGAACAATGTAAAGGTAAGATTGGAGCCAAGTGGGAAGGTTTTGCAAATTTTTGGAGAACAACTCAACTAGAATACACCTGGCTTAGAAGCCTAATGGGAAGACATAAGGATTTTTGGCAAATTACAGAAGATAGTTTAGATAAATCAATGAAAACTTTTGATATAGACTCCTCAATGAAAAGTGAATTATTGAATTTATATAAAGTTCTTTCACCTTTTAAAGAGGTTCCAGAAACTCTTAAAAAATTAAAAGAAAAGAATTTTAAATTAGCTATACTTTCAAATGGAACCCCATCTCTTTTGAAAGAGTTAGTTGAGAGTAATAATCTAGTAAATTTATTTGATGATTTATTTTCAATAGAGGAAGTTGGAATTTATAAACCAAATTCAAAAGTTTATGACTTGCCTATCAAAAAGTACAAAATTAAAAGCACTGAAGTAGCTTTCTTAAGTGCGAACACTTGGGATGTCTCAGGAGGTGGAAATTATGGTTATTATTCTATTTGGGTAAACCGTAATAATAATATCTTTGACAATCTTGATTACCAACCCAATAATCAAATCAAAAATTTAAGCGAACTTATAGATTTAATTTAAATAGAAATGCAGATAATATGAATTATGAATAAAGGACAAAGAGCTGGAGATAGCGCATTAGCTATAGAAGTTGAACAGGGAAAATCTTATTACTGGTGTAGTTGTGGTAAAAGTTTTATGCAGCCATTTTGTGATGGTTCGCATAAAGGAACAGAATTTAAACCCTTGGCTTATAAAGCTGAGTTAACAAAAAGAGTGTTCTTTTGTGTATGCAAACAAACAAATGATCAACCTTTTTGTGATGGCTCACATAACAAAAAGTAATATTGCAAATCAAAATAGATTAACTATTTTAATCTGATGAAAAATATTGAAGTAAACAAAATTATTGATCCAACACCAGCATCAGATGGAGCTGGAGTTAAATTAAAAAGAAGTATTGGTGTGGAACCAAATTATTTTGATCCTTTTTTAATGCTTGATGAATTTGGTTCAGAAAATAGTGAAGATTATATTGCAGGGTTTCCTCCACATCCACATAGAGGAATTGAAACTGTAACTTATATGCTTGCTGGTGACTTTGAGCACGAAGATAGTACTGGCGGAAAAGGTAGAATGACAGCTGGCGATGTTCAATGGATGAAAACAGGAAGTGGAATTATTCATTCTGAAATGCCTGCTATGAAAGAGGGAAAACTCCATGGATTTCAATTATGGATAAATATGCCAGCAAAATTAAAAATGAGTAAACCAGAATATATATACATTGATGCAGATAAAATGAGTGTTCACAAAGATGATGATAAGCAAGTAAAAGTTATTGCAGGTAAATTTGAAAAAGCTGAAGGTCCGGTTAAAGGGCATAATGTTGCGCCCATTTATTTTGATGTCGAATTAGATAAAAATAAAGATTTTAAATTTAGTCTTCCAACTACGCACAATACATTTATCTATCTTATAAAAGGTGAAATAAAAATTGGTGAAAAAAAACATGAAAAAGTTAAAGATAGTACTTTGATCTTACTATCAAGAGGTGAGGATTTAAAAGTTAGAGCACAATCTAATGCTAAATTCTTAGTCATTTCCGGAAAGCCTATTAATGAGGAAATAGCTAGAGGTGGACCATTTGTAATGAATACTAAAGCAGAGATCTTGCAAGCTGTTCAAGACTATCATAATGGTACATTCGTAAAGTAAATAATGAGATCAATTCAAATAGATAAATTTGGTGGACCAGAAGTTTTGGTTATTAAAGATGTTAAATTGGGAACGCCTGGACCAAAAGAAGTTTTAATTAAAAATTTATCAATTGGTCTCAACTTTATAGATGTATATCATCGAACAGGTCTTTATCCTATTCCATTACCAAGCGGTATTGGACTTGAGGCTTGTGGGGTAATTGAGGAAGTTGGTTCTGAAGTAAAATTATTTAAAGTTGGCGATAGAGTTACTCATGCATCAATGCCTATTGGGGCATACTCAGAGAAACAAATAATGCCTGAAGAAAAGTTGGTTTCTGTTCCTGATGGAGTTTCTGATGAAGTAGCATCTTGTGTTACATTAAAAGGAATTACTGCAGAGTATCTATTGTTTAGAGCTTATCCATTAAAAAAAGGTGATAAAGTTTTATATCATGCTGCTGCAGGTGGATTAGGCCAGATTTTATGTCCATGGGCTAATGCATTAGGTGCTGAAGTTATTGGGACTGTTGGCTCAAAAGCCAAGGAGGAAATTGCTAAAAAAAATGGATGCCACCATGTAATTAATTATTCTGAAAAAAATTTTGTTGAAGAGGTGGAAAAAATTGTTGGTAAAAACGGTATTGATGTTGTCTACGATGGTGTTGGCATCAAAACGTTTAAAGGATCAATCGAAACTTTAAAGATTAGAGGAATGATGGTAGCTTTTGGAAATGCCTCAGGTTATGTTGATACCATAGATGTTAAAAAAGATATAAATGCAAAAGGTCTTTTTTTTACAAGACCATCTATTGCTCATTACACCGTAAAAAGAGAGGAGCTTGTAGAGTCAGCAAAAAAAGTTTTCGACGCAGTTTTATCAAAAAAGTTTAATATTGAAATTTCAAAGAAGTATTCACTTCAGGATGCTACTCAAGCTCATAAAGATCTAGAAGCAAGAGAATTAACTGGTCCAGCGGTTATAATTCCTTAATCAACATTTACATCCATATCAGACATGTGTAACTTGAGAGCATTTGTTGAAATGTGAATCTCTCTAATAAAAAATAGTATTGAAACAATCATCGACAAACAACATGACCCGAAAATAATTCTCGCTAAAAAAACTTCATCAAAGTAAAGAGCAAAAACAGTTAACATGTTAAACAGAAAGCCAAAAGATGCAAATAAAATTGTCCACCTTAAAAGAGTTATTCTTCCACTTAAATTTATAAACTGCTTTTTCCACTCGGGTGGTATATGCTTTTCATATACATGCTCATCGTGAAGTTGTCTTATAAGGATACTTAATGAATGAAATCTATTACTATAAACTGCCATCATCAATGGTATTGCGGGAAACATTAATGCAGTTACAGTATAATCAATATTCATACGAATCAGTTTGATTATCAATCTTGGCTTTGTTATTTACAAGTAAAATTTTATGAACCAGTTTAATCTTTTTTTAGAACTTACCAGACTAAAGAGGCCAATAGGATATATGTTGTTATTTTGGCCTTGTGCATGGGGGTTAACAATAGCATATGATTTTTCATCAACACTTGGTGTTTACTTTTTTTATTTATTGTTATTTTTTTTAGGATCTGTTCTGATGAGATCAGCAGGATGTATTGTAAATGATATACTTGATAGAAAATTTGACGAGAAAGTTTTTAGAACAAGGCATAGACCTATAGCTTCTGGGAAAATATCTGTAAAACTGGCTCTGCTTTATTCTACTTTTTTATGTTTCACAGCATTCTTGGTGCTAATTAACTTTAATCTATTTACAATTATTATTGCTTTAGCTTCAATGCCTTTAGCCTTTACCTATCCACTTATGAAAAGATTTACTTATTGGCCACAGTTATTTTTAGGGATAACATTCAATTATGGTTTAATATTAGGTTGGACTTCCATAAATGCTGAAATAAATTTATTACCAGTCATATTCTATTGTGGAGCCATATTTTGGACACTTGGATACGACACTATTTACGGGTTTCAAGATATTAAAGATGATGAAATTATTGGAATAAAATCGACATCAATAAAATTTAAATCAAATCCAATTATTTTTTTATATATATGTTACACACTGTTTTTATTAAGTTTAATTGTAATAGGTTATTTAAATGAATTTAGTAAATTATATTTTATTTTTTTATCAATAATTATTTTCCACATGTATTTTTTTCAATTAAGAAAATTTAAATCTACTAACCCATTGATTTGTCTTGAAATATTTAAGTCTAATAATTTTCTTGGAGCTTTAATATTAATCTTGTTATTCATAGGAAAGTTTAACTAATGACAGATGTTCAAATTTTAAAAAGACTTTACAAAGATTACACTAAAAAACATTTAAAAAAAATAATTTTAGCTTTATTACTTTCAGTGGCTGTTGCCGGAAGTACATCTGCAATAGCATATTTACTGGATCCTGCGATAAAAGAAATTTTTATAAAAAAAGATCAAACAATGATTTTAATTATCCCGATTTTGATAGTGGTAGCTTTTGCTACAAAAGGGCTATCATTATACGTTGCAAAAACTACTATGATCTGGGTTTCTGAAGAAGTTAGAAAAGACGTTCAAGTTCAAATGCTTAATAACTTAATTGATGCTGATACAAAACTAATTGACAATAAGCACACTGGAAAATTTATTTCTAATATCACAAATGATGTAGCGCATTTAACTAATCTAATAAGCACTGCAATTTTAAATCTTTTTAAGGATACTTTAACTTTAATTGGTTTATTAGGTGTAATGTTTTTCCAAAATTGGGAATTATCACTTATTGCGATCATAATGATACCACTAGCTTCTTTTGCAGCTAGATCTTTGGGAAAAAGAATTACTAAAGTGTCATTTGAACAAATGGAATGGGCAGGGGTATTAAGTTCATATTTAATTGATATGTTTAAAAATCATAAACTGATAAAAATTTTTCAGAAAGAAATGTATGAAAAAAATAGAGCAGAAGTTTTTTTAGATAAAGTGAAAGAAAAAGGAAAAAAAATGGCGATTGTTTTTGTTAGAGCTTCTCCAATTATGGAAATAATGACTGGAATAATAATAGCTATATTAATTTACTACTCCGGCAGATTGGTAATGAATAATGAAATAGAAATTAGTAATTTTTTTTCTTTTTTAGCTGCAATGATGCTTGCTTATCAACCAGTCAGATCATTGGCCACCTTAAATATTGTTATTAATCAAGGTCTAACTTCATCTAAAAGAATACTTCCAATTATTGACGAAAAATCAAAATTGAAAAGTAGCAAAGATGACAAAGAACTTAATTTAAAAAATGGTAATATTGAATTTAAGAACATAGAATTTTCATATGATAACGACAGTGAAAAAAATGAAACAAAAAAAATGATAACCTTGAGAAATATCAACCTGAAAATGATGGGTGGAAAGATGACGTCATTGGTTGGCCATAGTGGTAGTGGTAAATCTACAATACTCAATTTAATTCCTAGAATTTATGATGCTGACCTCGGTGAAATAACTATTGATAACCAATCAATTTATAAAACTAAGCTTAAATCTTTGAGAAATAATATTTCTTTTGTAAGTCAAGATACAAATTTATTTGATGATACAATTAAAAATAATATTGCCTATGCAGATATGGATGCTACAGATGAAGAAATATACAACGCTGCCAAACTCTCTTATGCATCAGAATTTATTGATAAATTAGAAAATAAATACGAGACAAAAATTGGCGAGAATGGAATTAGATTGTCTGGGGGTGAAAAACAAAGATTGTCAATAGCCAGGGCTATATTAAAAAAAAGCAAAATAATATTATTAGATGAAGCAACATCCTCGTTGGATGCTGAAACTGAAGATAAAATTCAAAAAGCAATAAGTTTCCTTACAAAAGACAGAACAACAATTGTAATTGCACACAGATTATCAACTATATTAAATTCAAACAAAATTTATGTGATAGATTCTGGTGCTGTTGTGGCAGAAGGTAATCATCAAGAATTAATGAGCACCTCATCAATTTATAAAAATTTTTACAATAAACAAATTAAAGTTTAATGTTTTTTATTTATAAGGTTTTAATAAATATAGTATTTCTTTTTTCGCCTCTAATTATATTGATCAGATTAATTAAACGTAAAGAAAACATTAAAAGATTTATAGAAAAATTTGGTTTCTTTACAAAAAAAAGAATTTCAGGAAAATTAATTTGGTTCCATGGCGCGAGTGTGGGTGAAATTCAGAGCATTATACCGCTGATAGAAAGACTTGAGAAAGATAGAAAAATAAATCAAATTTTGATAACGTCGAATACTCTTAGTTCATCTATTATTATAAATAAATTAAATCTTCGGAAAACTATTCATCAATTTTTTCCTATTGATTGTAATTTTATTTCGTCTAAATTTTTAGATTATTGGAAGCCATCAAAAGTTTTTTTTGTTGATTCAGAGATTTGGCCGAATACTATTAATAATTTATTTGAAAAGAATATCCCAATTATACTTCTGAATGGTCGAATAACAAAAAAAACATTCAACAGATGGATGAAATTTTCAAATTTTTCAAAATTTGTTTTCAGTAAATTCAATTATTGTTTATCTGCTAACGAAGAGTCAAAAAAATTATTAAAAAAGCTTGGTGCAAATAATGTAAAATTTTTTGGTAATTTAAAATTTAGTCAATCAGAAAATCAGAGTGTTAAAGTAGATAAAAATTTAAAAAAGTTTCTTTTAAAAAGAAATTCTTGGTGTGCATCGAGCACTCATTATAATGAGGAAAAATTTTGTGGACTTGCACATCTTAAATTAAAAAAAAAATATAAAAATCTTTTAACCATAATTATTCCAAGACATGTGGATAGAGTTCATCAAATTAAGACCGATTTAAATAAACTAAACCTTAATGTTCATTTAGATCATCCTAAAGAAAAAATTAAACCCAATACTGATATATACTTAGTAAATTCCTATGGAAAAACAAAATCTATTTTTAAAATATGCAAAAACGTATTTTTAGGAGGCTCACTTATTAATCATGGAGGTCAAAACCCTTTGGAGGCAGCGAGATATGGTTGCTGTGTTTTTCATGGTCCTCATGTCTCAAATTTTAAAGAAATTTATGAGCATCTCCAAAAAAAGGAAATTTCATTTAAAGTTAAAAATCAAAACCATTTAACCAATTTACTTCAAAAAAAACTTGATAAAAAAAACTTTTCAAAAAAATCAATGAAAAATTTAAGTCTAGAAGGAATAAAAATTTTAAATAAAATCTTTAATGAAATTTGTTAATATTTTTTGATGAAATTTAAAAAACCTAATTTTTGGGATTATAAAAAACCTAACCTTGTTGCATATTTACTTAGTCCTCTTAGTTTAATTGTCAGAATTAATAATTTAATTTTAAATACAAAACCAAAAAAGAAATTCGAAAATATTAAAACCATCTGCGTAGGAAATATTTATTTGGGTGGTACAGGCAAAACTCCCACAGTTATAAAACTATACGAAATATTTAAAAATAATGGTATTAAAGTTTGTACAGCTAAAAAATTTTACCCCGACCAAAAAGATGAGAATTCTATTCTTAAAAATAGATCTAAATTTATATCCTTAGATAGTAGACAAAAAATTGTTCAGAAAGCAATAGAAGAAAATTGTGAATTATTAATTTTTGATGACGGACTTCAAGATAGACAAATTGATTATAATTTTAAATTAGTGTGTTTTGACTATGAAAAATGGATTGGTAATGGTTTTCTAATACCCTCAGGTCCTATGAGAGAAAAAATTGATAGTTTGAAAAAATATGATGCGGTAATTATAAAGAATATTAATAAAAAATCTGACCAAAATGAAATCTATAAATCTATCAACAAAATAAATCCAAATATTCGGATATTCAATTCTTTTTTTAAAATAAAAAATAAAGATGAATTTAATTTGAATGATAAATTTTTGATATTTTCAGGTATTGGAAATAGTAATAGTTTTAAAGAAATATTAATTAAAAATAACTTTAATATAATCAAAGAAATTGTATTTCCAGATCATTTTAATTATAAAAAACATGATATATTGAATTTGATAAAAATTGCAGAAAATAAAAATATAAAAATTATTACAACAGAAAAAGATTTTGTAAAAATTCCTACAAGTTTGAGAGAAAAAATTAATTTTATAAAAATAGATTTAGAGATTTTGGAACAAAAACAATTAACAGAATTAATTCAGTCGAAAATCAGTGAAATTAATTAAATACACTTTTGAATTCATAATAATTATTTTATTATTTTTGATATTTAAAATAGTTGGAATAAAAATATCTCGAAATGTTTCAAGTTTTATATTCAAAAATTTCGGTTCATTTTTTAGATCAAAGAAAACTTCTCGTGCCAATTTATCTATGGCCTTTCCGAACTTTAATGAAATAGAGAAAGACAAGATTCTTACAAATATGTGGGTTAATTATGGGAAAATTTTTGCAGAATATATGTTCATTAAAAAATTTAGAAAATCTAAAAAATTTTCAAGTCAAGTTATAATTGAAAATCAAGAAGAGCTTGAAAAAATTAAATCATTCAATAAACCAGTAATATTTATCTCTGGACATTTCAATAACTTTGAATTAATGGCAATGCATTTAGAGAAATCTGGTATTGATCTAGCTGCAATATACAGACCATTAAATAATTTATTCCTAAATCCAATAATGGAGAAAATTAGAAAAAAATATATTTGTAAAAAACAAATTAAAAAAGGGATCACTGGCACAAAAGAACTCTTAAAAGAATTTAAAAAGGGAACATCTATAGCGCTAATGATTGACCAAAGAGTTTCTGAGGGAGTAGAAAGTGATTTTTTTGGAAAAAAAGCTTTAACAACTACAATTCCAGCGCAATTTATAAAAAAATTTGATGTTGCTGTTGTGCCTATTTACATTGAAAGGTTAGTTGATGACAAATTTAAACTAAAGATCTTTGAGAATGTAAAATTTTCACAGGATGATTCTGTAGATAAAATTACATTAAAATTAAACAAAATTTTAGAAAAAATGATAATTACTAATCCTGATCAATGGATTTGGACCCACGGTAGATGGAAAATTTAATTTAGTCGTTATTACTCTCTTTTTTCAAATGGGCTTCTTTATAAGAATAATAAGCTTCTTGATCTTTTACATTCCAATAATTCAATTTATCAAGTGGGATTTGCTTTCCAGATATTGCACATAAAACATAATCTCCCTTTTCAATTATCCTAAAGTTATTAGGTAAATATTCTAATTTAGCTAATTTTTTCATTATTTTTAGTTTATATATATTTATATGAAGATAGGAATAATTGGAAGTGGAGGTAGAGAGCACGCTATTTGTACTTTTTTAAAATCATCAAGTAAGGTGGATAAAATTTATTGTTTTCCAGGAAATGCGGGAACAAATTTTATTGCGGAAAATATTAACATAAATTTAAATAATTTTCAGGAAGTAAAAGATAAAATTAAAGAACTTAAGATAGATATTGTTATAGTTGGACCAGAAAAACCTTTGGTTGATGGAATTGTTGATTTTTTAGAAAAAAATGAAATTAAAGTATTTGGCCCCAATAAAATTTCCTCTCAATTGGAAGGCTCAAAGATATTTACAAAGAAATTATGTGAGAAATACAAGATACCAACTGCTAATTTCGGTGTTTTTGAAGATAAAGAGAAAAGTTTAAATTTTTTAAAAAAATGCAAATTTCCAATAGTTGTTAAAGCTGATGGTCTAGCCTCAGGAAAAGGGGTTTATATTTGTGATAATTTTGAGCAATCTAGGATTGCTGTAGATGAAATTTTTAACGGAAAATTTGGAAAAGCTAAAGAAATTTTAGTAGAAGAGTTTTTAAAAGGTGAGGAAATGAGTTTTTTTATAATTTCTGATGGTAAAACTTACAAAAAATTTGGATCTGCACAAGATCATAAAAGAGTATTAGAGGGTGATAAGGGTAAAAATACAGGTGGCATGGGTGCATACTCACCATCTCGGCTCGAAAATGAGGAATTAGATAAAAAAATAATTGAGAGAATAATTGATCCAACATTGAAGGGTTTAAAAGATTTGAACACTAATTTTAAAGGTTTTTTATACGCAGGTCTGATGATTGTTAATAATAATCCTTACCTTATTGAGTATAACGTTAGAATGGGGGATCCAGAGTGTCAAACTATTCTGCCCAGAGTCGAAACAGATTTTGCAGATATCATTTATGCATGTGTAAATCAAAATCTAAGCTCTGTAGATATTCAGTTGTCTAATAAAAAAAGTATCTGTATTGTACTTTGTTCAAAAGGTTATCCTGATAAATTTGAAAATAACATTAAAATAAATACGATTAACCAAATAAAACTTCAAAAGGATAATTACATTTTTCACGCAGGTACTAGAATAGATAATTCAATAATCTATTCTAACGGTGGACGAGTACTTAACTTTGTAATTAAGTCTGCAAATCTAAAGGAAAGTAGAGATCAAGCAATAAATTTAATAAAAGCATTAAATTGGGAAAATGGATTTTTCAGAAAAGATATTGGTTATAAAGTAATCGAGCAATGAGAATTATTTCAGGAAAGTTTAAGGGAAAAAAATTGTTTTTACCCTCTGATAAAAATACACGACCATTAAAAGATATTGTAAAAGAATCTATATTCAATCTTCTGGAGCATTCTAATAAATTTGGCTTAAGTTTATCTAATTCATCTGTTTTAGATTTATTCTCTGGTTGTGGGTCCTTTGGGATTGAATGTATTTCGAGAGGATCAAAAAATGTTTATTTCTTTGAAAATTATCTTAAAGCATTAGAAATTTTAAAAAAAAATTTATCAAAAATTGCTCAAGATCAAAATTACAAAATATTTGAAAGCGATTGTTTTACTTTTTTCAACTCAAATAAAACTATAAAAGAAAAATTTAATTTAATTTTTATTGATCCACCTTATAAAGAATTAAGAATAAACGATCTAATTGAAAAAATTATTGAAAAAAGAGTGCTTTGTAAAAAAGGATTATTTATAATTCATAGACATAAAAAGGATAAATTGCCTATAACAGAAAAGATAAATATTCTAGATGTGCGGACTTATGGGATTTCAAAAGTCTACATTGCTAACTAGGAATTAACCAAAATTTTATTTGTTTCTTTTTTAATTAGTTCTACTGCTGGTTGATCATATGGATTTATTTTCAATGCTTTGGCTATCAGAATAGTTTCTACAATAAAAAAAGTAAACAGTTCACCTAGAGTTTCCTCTTTTCGAGTTTTAAGAAAAAAGCTTCTGAATGGTATCTTTTTTATTTTAAATACCTTTTGAGTTGCTAAAATCTTGGAGTCTAAAATATCTTGTATATTTTTATTTATTAAAAAGTTTTTTGACCTCGAAATTGTCTCTTTATTAATTTTAGGAGAAATTTTATCAGCACTACTAAAAAAGGTATAAAAGTTATTTTTTTGGCCATCTAAGTATAATTGCATCAAACTGTGATTGTCTTTTGGCATTGTTGAAATTATTGGAAAAATTCCTTTAGCCTTTTTTCCTATACTCTCTGCTAGGAGTTGTTGATACCATTTTAGAAAATTATCTAAACTTTCATCATAATTTAGAATTACTGCATTAGATTTTTTTTTGTTTATTAATTCCACAATGTTGGTGACATTGCTTATGATCGCGTTAAAAAAGTATTTATTTTTTAATAAGCTATTAAATTGTTTAAATTTTTTTTCATTTAACCCCATTAATTCTGCTGGAAGCATTCCCACCTCAGATAAGACTGAATATCTTCCACCTATAAAATTGTTATGATCAATTATTTCACTTTTCAATTTAATACCCATATCCCTTAGATAGCTGATTTTATTCTCGGTAATTACAATATTTTGATCTTTTTTTGATATATAAATATTGGAATTAACAATTGTCTCTAAAGTATTTCCAGACTTTGAAATGATGAGATTTAAATAATTTTTTTTTGTGGAAAATTTTCTCTTTTGTAAATTTGATAAAAAATAAAAATTTTTTTTTATTTTATACTTTAAAAAATCATAAATAGCGTTAGCTCCTAGAGATGAGCCTCCCATTCCAAAAATTCTTATGTCCTTACATTCTTGAAATTTTGCAAGGTTTTGTTTTGTATAACTATAATAGTAATTACTAGTCAATGACTTAATAATTTCATTTTTAGAAACTATAAGTTGCTTAAAATATTTTCTTAGACTTTTATTATTTTTTTTTCCTTGAAAATTTTTAAATAAAAAATTTTTAGTTATCATTTTTATTTAATCTTATCCAAAATACTTTTTTTTAAATCAGATTTTTGATTAATTTTATTGTCGTTATTTTCATCATTTTTGGAGTTCCCCTCACTAAAAACATTATCAATAACCAATTTTTCTTCCTCATTATCCTGATTTTCAATCTGCTCGTTTGGTTCTGGTAATTTTGAGAAGTCAGGTGGCAAAATTAAGGGATCTTTTTTTTGTATTAAGAATTCCTCACCAGAAGTAGATTTTTTTTTCAATTTAAATCCCGCACAGGAGTAAATAAAAAAACTAACAGTTATGATAAGTAAAATATTTTTAATTATTTTCATTTTTTTGTTTTTTTGAACTAAATATTTCAATACAAATTAGAAATAATATACCTAAAGTAATGAATATATCAGCAACGTTGAATATAAACCAATGATAATTATTGTAATGTATATCTATAAAATCTGGTACAGCGGAGTAATAAATCCTGTCATAAATATTGCCCAAAGAACCCCCAATTATTAAAAGAAAACTAACTTTTTCAAATCCTTTTGATTTTAACATTAACCAAATTATTATTAATATGATTAAACATATAATTATTGTAAGCAAATTGTAATAAAACTTTTCATCAAAAGAAAATAAACCAAAAGCGATACCTTCATTCCAAATCAAATTTAAATTCAAAAAAGAAGTAACACTAATGCCATATTGTTCATAAGTTTCTGGAGAACTAATAATCAATAATTTGCTTACTCGATCGATTAAAAAAATAAAAATAATTATAGAAAAATCTACCAAATGTTTTTTTAACATTTTATTTATAATTTATGTCTTTCACAGGGTGTGCTGCTAATTTTCCAACACACCGGACATTTTTCACCTGTTGCTTTTATTGTTTCTACAATTATTTCATTTGTATCACTATTCTCAATTTTCACTGAAGAAGTTATACAAAGTTCTGAAAGATCAATATTTTTCAAAAATTTCTGATTTTCATTGTTTATTTTCAAAATTAATGCTGCCTCTAAACTAGATCCTATATCTTTACTTGCTCGCTTTTGCTCGATACTAAGATTGCAGATATCTCTTATTTTGATTAATTTTTCCCATTTAGAATTGAGACTAGAATTATCAAATTTTTTAGGAAAATTTAAAAATTTTTCAAGATGAATACTTTTATTTTTTTTTGAGATAAGTTGATAAATTTCTTCAGTTGTAAAAGATAGGATTGGTGCAAACCATCTTATTAAAGAATTAAGAATAACATTTAACAATATGAGTGTAGATTTTCTTTTTTTGGAATTTATTGGATCACAGTATAAAGTATCTTTTCTTATATCAAAATAAAAGGCAGATAAGTCTACAGTGCAAAAATTTAATAATTCTTTATACAAATTATGAAAATCATAATCCTTGAAATACTTGTTAAATTTAGAGTTTAAATTGTAAATTTTATGAAGCATAAATTGCTCCAGTTCTGGTAAGTCTTCAATTTCAATTTTTTCTAAATCTATTTGTTCAAAATTATCATTAAGGTTTCCTAGCAGATATCTAAATGTATTTCTTATTTTTCTATATGATTCAGCATGTTGATCAAGTATTGAATAGTCTATCCGAAGATCCTCAGCATAATTTGAGGAAGCAACCCAAATTCTAAGAATATCAGCTCCATATTTTTTTAGGATATCTTCAGGCGCAATTACATTTCCCAGAGATTTTGACATTTTTAAACCTTTACCATCAACTACAAAACCATGAGAGAGAATAGATTCAAAAGGCGCACGATCTCTTGTTCCACAAGACTCTAAAAGAGATGAATGAAACCAGCCCCTATGTTGGTCAGAACCCTCGAGATACATAGATGCAGGCCATTTTAAATCTTTTCTTTTTTCCAATACAAATGAATGTGTAGATCCACTATCGAACCATACCTCTACGATATCACTTAACTTTTCAAAATCCTCAGCTTTATATTTTTTTCCAAGAAATTTTTGTGGATCATCCGAAAACCAACAATCAGATCCTTCTTTTTCATAGATTTTTGCTATATTTTCAAAAACTTCATCATCAATTAAAATTTTATTTGTTTTATTGTTGATAAAAATAGGCAATGGAACTCCCCACACTCTTTGTCTTGAAACACACCAATCAGGTCTTGTTTCAATCATCGATTTTAATCTTTCTTTTCCTTTACTAGGATAGAAAGTTGTTTCATCAATCGCTTTTAAAGCTTTATTTCTAAGCTTATGACTATCCATAGAAATGAACCATTGAGGAGTTGCTCTGTGAACTAATGGTGCTTTAGACCTCCACGAATGAGGATAAGAGTGAACAAGTTCGCCGCTTGATAATAATTTTTTTTGATCTTTTAATTTTTCAATCACAATAGAATTTGATTTGAAAATATGTATCCCCTCAAAAAGCGCTACATTTTTTGTATATCTTCCATCATCGTCAACTGTTTCAATTGCTTTAATTCCATTATTCATGCACAAATTAAAATCATCAGGACCATGACTTGGCGCACAATGGACGATTCCCGTGCCTTGTTCTGTGGTAACAAAACGAGCCTCTAACATAGGTATGTCATATTCATAACCAAGTTTTGAAAAGGGGTGATTACATATTGTTCCTTTCAAATCTTTACCTTTAAAATTTTTTAATTTTTGGAAACTTTGGATTTTAGTATCTTTTACAACTGAGTCTATTAATGCATCTGCAATAACAATTTTTTTGTTTTTAAAATCTCCATCATCATTTACTTTAACTAATGAATAATCTAAACTTTCATTGTAAGCTAAGGCTTTATTGGCTGGGATAGTCCATGGTGTAGTTGTCCAAATTACAATTTCACTATCGTTTAATTCTTTGATATTTGATGATTTAACTGGAAAAGATGCATATATAGTATCTGATTTATGATCTTGATATTCAACTTCTGCATCTGCTAAAGCTGTTTTTTCAACAGTTGACCACAAAACAGGTTTAAAACCTCTATACAAACTTCCTTCTTTTAAAAATTTACCTAACTCTCTTACTATTTGAGCTTCTGCATCAAAACTCATAGTAGAATAATAATTATCCCAATCTCCCACAACTCCTAATCTTTTGAATTGATCTTTATGAATATCTATCCATTTTTCCGCAAAAGCCCTACACTCTTTTCTAAACTCAACGATTGGAACTTCATTTTTGTTTTTTTTATTTTTTTTGTATTGCTCTTCAATTTTCCATTCTATTGGTAATCCATGACAGTCCCATCCTGGAACATAGACAGAGTCTTTACCATCCATCTGATGAAATCTCACAATTATATCCTTTAAAATTTTATTCAAAGCTGTACCCATGTGTATATTGCCATTTGCATAAGGAGGACCATCGTGAAGAACAAATTTTTCTTTTCCTTTTCTCGATTTTCTTAATTCATCATAAAGGTTTATTTTTTGCCAAAATTTCAAAATTTCTGGTTCCCGTGTTGGTAAATTTGCTTTCATCGAAAAAGCAGTTTTAGGAAGATTAATTTGTGATTTGTTCATTTTATTTTTTTGCTATCAGTAAATCAGTTTTAATTTGTCTTCTAAGCAGTTCAACATTTTTAAATTTTTTTTCTCTTCTAATAAATTTTTTAAATTCTACTGTTAAATACTTATTATAAAGATTTCCAGAAAAATTAAATAGATGAACCTCTAATAATATTTTTTTTCCATTAAATGTTGGTCGATAACCTAAATTAGCAATTCCTTTTAAATAATTATTTTTACCATTCCATTTTACTTTTACTGCATACACGCCTGGGCAGGCTAAAATATAATCTTTAATATCAATGTTTGCGGTTGGAAAACCAATTTTTTTTCCTAGCTGTCTTCCCTTTTGAACCTTTCCTACAATTGACCAGTTTCTATTCAAAATTTTATTAGCTTTTTCTAATTTTCCTTTTTGCAAAAGTTTTCTAACCAGTGATGAAGATGCTATTTTCTTATTCGTTAACAATGGTTGGGGTTTGATTACCTTATAACTACATGTTCTCTCAAATTTGATTAATTGTCTAACGTTACCTTCTCTCTTATTCCCAAATCTAAAATTATTGCTAACAAAAATAAATTTTGGTTTTAATTTTTTTCCCAAAATTTCTTTTATGAAAGTTATAGATTTTATTTTTGAGAATTTTCGATTAAATTTTTTAATTATCAAAAAATCTACATTGAGATCCTGAAGATTATCAATTTTTTGCTGCAGACTTGATATTCTAAAATTATTAAGATTTTTATTAAAAAACATCTTTGGCATTGGTTCAAAAGTTAAGACACCAATTTTTGAGGAATATCTTTTTTTATATTTCTTAGCTAATGAAAATAATTTTTGATGTCCTTTATGAACTCCATCGAAGTTACCGATTAAAATAATTGAATTTTTGTATTTAGTATTGATATTAAAATTTTTATATATGTTTTTTGAATTTACCATTTCAACTCTGATTGAATATAATTACAAATAGCTTCGTAAGATTTTGCAACTTTTGCAATTCCTTTTTCTTTGATCTCATCCTTATGAATTCCATTTGAAATTATTAAAGAATCATAATTTAAAAGGTTTGCTCCTTTTATATCAGTATTTAAATTATCACCTATGGATAGAATTTTTTTATTTTTATTATTCGTAGATTGATCATAAACCTCAGGATAAGGTTTTCCAAAGTAAACTACTTCTCCACCCATTTTTTCAAAAACCATTGCAACAGAACCAGCACAAAATTCTCTTATATTTCCTCTGTCCACAATTAAATCTGGATTTGTACAAATCATTTTTTTTTCAATATTTTTTTCAAATAAATTTTTATAATAATTTAAGTCTTTATTATGATCATCGAACAATCCAGTACATAAAATATATTCGCTTTTTTCTATATTATCTAATTTCATTTTTTTAAAGTCTTTAAATAAATCAAAATCTCTTGGTGGCCCTACATGAAAAAAAGTTTTATTAATTAAATTTTTTTTTAAATAAATGAGGGCTGCCTCTCCAGACGTAAAAACATGTTCTCTAATTTCTTTTTCCATGCCTAGTTTTTCTAAAAAAGATTTGACTACATGATTGGGTCTGGGTGCATTTGTGAGTAAAATATAGTCCTTTCTTTTTTTATTGATTTCTTTGAGAGCTTTTATTGCCTCTAGGTGTAGAGTAACCCCATTATGGACCACTCCCCATAAGTCAACATAAAATAGCTGATAATTGTCTGCTATAGAACTTAGACCCTCTTTATCTAAATTTTTAGTCATCAAATCAATCTATAAACCATAAAACCCACAAATTCCTTTATTTTTTAACTAACTAATTTTTAACTATATCTTGAAATAGTAAGGCCAATCTCTATATGAGGATCATATTAATAAGGAGAATTTATGAAATTTAGACCGTTACACGATAGAGTTCTAATTGAAGTTTTAGATAGCAGCGAAAAAACTGCTGGAGGAATAATCATACCTGATACAGCACAAGAAAAACCTCAAGAAGGTAAGGTAGTAGCAGTTGGTGGTGGAGCTAAAACTGAAGACGGTAAAACCATACCAATGGACGTGAAAATTGGAGATAAAGTTTTATTCGGCAAATGGTCAGGAACTGAAGTCAAAATTGATGGCAAAGAATACAGCATAATGAAAGAGTCAGACATTATGGGTATTTCAAGCAAGTAATTTAATTTAAAGGAGAAAATAAAATGGCAAAAGTAGTAAAATTTGATGCTGAGGCAAGAGCAGCAATGATTAGAGGAGTAAACATCCTAGCTGATACGGTTAAAGTTACATTAGGACCAAAAGGGAGAAATGTAGTTATGGACAAATCTTACGGTGCTCCAAGAATTACAAAGGACGGTGTATCTGTTGCAAAAGAAATTGATCTAGAGGATAAATTTGAAAACATGGGTGCTCAAATGGTCAAAGAGGTTGCTAGCAAAACTAATGATGAGGCTGGTGATGGAACAACAACCGCAACCATTCTTGCACAAGCTATTGTAAAAGAGGGTGTAAAATATGTAACAGCAGGCATGAACCCTATGGATGTAAAAAGAGGAATTGATGCTGCAGTAGATGTAGTAAAACAAAATCTTGTATCCTCAGCTAAAAAAGTAAAAGATAGTGATGAGATTGCTCAAGTTGGAACTATTTCTGCTAATGGCGACAAAGAAATTGGCACTATGATTTCGAAAGCAATGCAAAAAGTTGGTAATGAGGGTGTTATCACGGTTGAAGAAAACAAAGGAATTGAAACAGAATTAGACGTCGTTGAAGGTATGCAGTTTGATAGAGGTTATCTATCTCCATACTTTATTACAAATAGTGATAAGATGACAACTGAATTAGAAAATCCTTTTATTCTCTTACACGAAAAAAAATTGACAAACCTACAGCCAATGGTTCCTCTTTTAGAGGCAGTTGTTCAAGCTGGACGACCTTTAATGATTATTTCTGAAGATGTTGAGGGTGAAGCATTAGCTACATTAGTGGTAAATAAATTAAGGGGTGGTTTAAAAGTTGTAGCTGTAAAAGCACCAGGATTTGGTGACAGAAGAAAAGCTATGCTTGAGGATATTGCAATTCTTACTGGTGGTTCAGTTATTTCTGAAGACTTAGGAATTAAACTCGAAAATGTTAAACTTGATGATCTAGGTTCATGTAAAAAAATTAAAGTTGATAAAGATAACAGTACTATAGTAAATGGTTCTGGTAAAAAATCAGATATAGAAGCTAGATGTTCTTCAATAAAACAACAAATTGATGAGACAACTTCAGACTACGACAAAGAAAAACTTCAAGAGAGATTAGCAAAATTAGCTGGTGGTGTTGCAGTAATTAAAGTCGGTGGTGCAACTGAAGTTGAAGTAAAAGAGAGAAAAGATAGAGTTGAAGATGCTTTAAATGCAACCAGAGCCGCTGTTGAGGAGGGTATTGTTACTGGTGGTGGTTGTGCATTATTGTATGCTGCTCAAGAACTTGAAAAAGTTAAAGCTAAAGGTGAAGACCAAAAAGCAGGCGTTGATTTAGTAAGAAGAGCATTAGAAGCTCCTATTAGACAAATTACAAAAAATGCTGGTGTGGATGGATCGGTAGTTGTTGGCAAACTTTTAGATCAGAATAAAAAGACACATGGATATGATGCACAAAATGAAGAGTATTGTGATATGTTCGCTAAAGGTATTATAGATCCTGTAAAAGTTGTTAGAACTGCTTTACAAGACGCAGCATCTATCTCAGGATTATTGGTAACAACTGAAGCAATGATAGCTGATAAACCTGAGGAAAAAGATGCAGCTGCTGCTGGAATGCCTGGAGGAATGGGTGGCATGGGTGGCATGGGAGGAATGGGTGGAATGGGAATGTAACCCAATCTAAAATATTAAAAATTTAAAGGCCATCTTTTGATGGCCTTTTTTTTTGGAAATATTAAAATGATACAATGTCAAAAAGATATAGTGGGAAATCGTTCAAAGACTCAAGTCTTAATAAAAAACCAAAATTTACTCTAAAAGAAAAAAGAAAATTAAAAAGAGAAAAGGCAAAAAAAACAAAATAACGACATTTTTTGATCAAAATCCCAATATTTATTGGTTTTTTTAAAGTTTTCAAAAAAAATTTTTAAGGTATAAGAGCCAGGATTTATGAGCAAAGATATTAGAAACATCACCATAATCGCACACGTTGATCACGGAAAAACTACCTTAATTGATAATCTAATGAAGCAGAGCGGTTCGTTTAGGGAAAATGAGGTTGTTGACGAAAGATTAATGGATTCAGGTGAACTTGAGAAAGAAAGAGGAATAACAATTTTAGCAAAACCTGCATCTATTAATTGGAAAGACTCGAGAATAAATATTATTGATACACCGGGCCACCGAGATTTTGCGGCAGAAGTTGAAAGAGTTTTAAGCATGGCAGATGGCGCATTACTTCTAATAGATTCTGCTGAAGGAGTTATGCCTCAAACAAAATTTGTTTTATCTAAAGCTCTAAAACAAGGTCTAAAACCAATTGTTGTTATCAATAAATTGGACAAATCAGATCAAAGAGCTAATGAAGTTTTAGATGAGACTTTTGATTTATTTGTTAGTTTAGATGCAAATGAAGATCAACTAGACTTTCCAGTTTTATATGCGAGTGGAAGATCTGGTTGGGCTGATAAAGAGATTGATGGTCCAAGGGAAAATTTAAATCCTTTATTAGATAAAATTATTGATCATGTAAAACCTGCTGAACTTGATAAAACGAAACCCTTTGCAATGCTGTCTACTCTTCTTTATGCAGACAATTTCTTGGGTAGAAGCTTAGTCGGAAGAATTGCTCAGGGAACTGCAAAAGCTAATCAATCGATCAAAGCAATAAATCTAAAGGGTGAAAAAGTTGATGAAGGAAGACTTACTAAAATTTTTAGATATGAGGGCACAAAAAAAGTGCCAATCGAAATTGGTGAGGCGGGAGATATTGTAGTTGTCGCTGGTTTAGAAAAAGCAAATGTTGCTGACACAATTTGTGATCTTGAGGTAAATGATCCTATTAAAGCTACTCCAATCGATCCACCAACAATGTCTATTACCATTACCGTAAACACATCTCCTCTTGCAGGAACTGAGGGTAAAAAACTTACAAGTACTCAAATAAGAGATAGGTTGCTTCAAGAAGCGCAGAATAATGTTGGAATTACTTTTACAGAAAATGAAGGTAATGACTCTTTTGTTGTAAGTGGTCGAGGTGAATTGATGTTAGAAATTTTACTCACTCAAATGAGAAGAGAAGGTTTTGAAATGACTGTTAGTCCCCCAAAAGTTCTTTATAAAAAAGACGAAAATGATAACAAACTTGAGCCAATAGAAGAAATAACTATGGATCTAGATGAGGAACATTCATCAAAAATTATTGACTCCATGAATAGAAGAAAAGGCAAATTAATTGAATTGAAAGATACTGGTAAAAATAAAAAAAGATTAATCTTTCATGCACCAACAAGAGGATTAATGGGATACACAAGCCGGTTTCTAACACTTACAAAAGGTAATGGTGTAATTAACAGAATTTTCCATGCGTATGGACCATTTGAGGGTGAAATGGAAGGTAGAAGAAATGGTGCACTTATTTCAATGGAACAAGGAAAAGCAGTTGCATTCGCAATATTTAATTTACAGGCTAGAGGGGAGATGTTTGTAACTCATAATGATCCTGTTTATCCAGGTATGATCGTGGGATTATCTCCTAAACCTGGAGATATGATTATTAATGTTATGAAGGGCAAAAAATTAACTAATATGAGAACACAAGGTACAGATGAAAATGTTGTTCTAACACCAGTAAGAAAAATGTCGATCGCAGAGCAATTAAGTATGTTAAATACTGACGAGGCTTTGGAAATCACTCCAGACTCCTGTAGATTAAGAAAAGCCATTCTTGATCCGCATGAAAGAAAGAGAAGTGAAAAATCAGGCGTTGCAGCCTAATCGAAAATTTTATCAACTAAATACAAGCCTAAGGCAACACAAGGACCAATTCCAAAAGCAAATAATAAAGTTCCTACTCCCACAGTTCCACCTAAGTACCATCCAATACTTACAACAGAAATCTCTAAAAATGCTCTTACGGCAGCAACTGGTAAATTTGTTTTTTTTTGGAGACCGATCATCAAACCATCCCTTGGTCCAGCTCCAAGATTAGATACTAGATAAATACCTCCACCAATCCCAACGGTTACTACTGAAATTATTGCCAGAATTAATTGATATAAGTAATTAGATGGGGTTGGAACAAATTTTATGCAAAGATCAATCATTAATGCAATAATGATCGCATTAAGTATAGTTCCCATTCCTGGTTTTTGACCAAGCGGTATCCACAAAATTAGAACGGCAACACTAATCAAAAAAGTTATTGTTCCTATACTCAAGTTAACATTTAAAGAGATACCTTGTGCTAAAACACTCCATGGAGAAGCACCAGTAAAAGATACAATTAATAAACCTTCTCCAAGACCAAATAACATCAAACCAAAACATAAAAAAAAGAATGTAGAGAATTTTGGTTTAAAATTATAAGGCTTATCTGAACTCCAATTGACCCTTGGTATTTTCTTAATTTTTAAAAACATTTTAATATGTTATTTCTATTGTTAATAAAGTCTATTAAACTAGTTGTTAAATGAAAAAAATTATAGTCATTTTATTTCTTTTTATTTATCCAACCAATTCAATCGCTCATATTGGACATTACATTAAATACAACAAAATTGAGATGGAGATTTTTCGAAATGGTGAGCTTATTGGCTATAATCATTATTTTTTCAATAGAAATGGATCAGAAACAATTGTTACTAATCAAATTAAGTTTGTAGTTAAACTTTTGGGAGCAACAGTTTTCCAAGTTGAGAGTTATAGCGAGGAAAAATATTTCGAAGATCAACTAGTTTCTTATAATTCTAAAACTTTACAAAATGACAAAAAGAAGTTTGTTAATTTAACATTTGACCAAAAAAATAAAAAATTTGATATCAAAGGCTCTTCATATAATGGAGAAGCCTCAGCTGATAACGTGGTTGGAAATTGGTGGAATCACAAAATTTTACAAGCGAGTTCTCAAATAAGTCCTATCTCAGGGAGTATTAAGGATCAAGTGGTAACTTTTTTAGGTAAAAAAAAAATAGATCTTTATGGAAAAGTTTATGATGTTGATCATTTTACACTGAAGTCTAAAGACATGAGTATACCGAAAGATAAAAGGTTAGATTTTGAAATTTGGTATGATCGTAAAAATTTAATGATACTAAAAGTATCCTATTCAAGAATGGGTAACTGGGAATATAAATTAAAAAATTTTAATTGATTTATTTTGAGATTTTTTTAAATAAATCTCGTGCACTTATCCATCCTGACTCTAACCTAGGTCCTACAAACCAATCGGCACAAACACCCAATCTTTTCCTAGGATCCCAATAACTCTTAATTTTAAATGGTCTCGAATTTGAAGAATATCGCCAACCGTGATTAAGTGAATAATAAATTTTTGTTTTTTTAATATTTGATAGTTTAAAAAATTTATCGATCATAATTTGTGAATTTTCTTTTTTGTTATTCTTGTTTTTATTGATCTTTTTATTTGCCCAGTCAAATGTACTTTGAAGAGTCCATAAATCATATTTTGATTTAAATCTTCTTTTTGAGTTTTCGTTTCCTGCCCAACCAAGAATCGGATCTTCAAAAAGATAGCTACTATTTGAATTCTTGTTTTTTTTTATTGCAATCATAGTGGTAATATTTGCATCCATTTTAATTGATTTTCTTAAAAAAGAATTATTGATAAATTTTTTAGAAAGCTTTTTTAATTGTGGAAACGGACAAGTCAAAATTAGGTTTTTAAAGGATCTTAATTTTCCATTATCAAATAACAAATACCAGAGTTTATTTTTGTAATAGATTTTTTTTAATTCACTGTGATAGTTGCAATTAATTTTTTTAAGTAAATATTTGCTAATGTCATTATTTCCATTTTTACCAATTACTTTTAAATGTTTCTTATCCTCTTTTTTTTTTGAATTAAAAAAAACGTGTTTGCCTCTCCATACTTTTAAAATTCTTTTTTTTATTAAATCTCTAGTAAATTTTTTAAATTCCTTAGTTTTTGGTGAAATATACTGCGTGCCATGATCAAAACCTGTTTTGCCTTTTATTCTTTTAAAAGATGCACGACCGCCAGGACCTCTTGCTTTGTCGAACAAAATTACTGAATATTTTTTATTTAGAAGATTTGCGATTGTGGCTCCAGATATGCCAGAACCAATAATACAAAACTCACTCATTTACCAGCAACAACCATTCCCTCTATTAACATGGTTGGTGAGTTAGTTGCATATTTAAACTCTAAGTCATTTGCTAAGGTGATATTTTGAAACATGTCTTTAAAATTACCTGCTATGGTAATTTCATTTATTGGATATTTAAACTCACCATTTTCAACCAAAAACCCTGTTGCTCCGACTGAATAATCTCCGGTCACAATATTACTTCCATGTCCAATTGTTTCTGTAATATAGAGACTTTTTGAATTTGAATTCAGTAAATCTTTAAAACTAATGTTTCCATTTTCAAAATAAAGATTACTTGTTCCTCCACATCTTCCATTAGACTTAAGATTTAATTTTTTTCCATTATAAGTATCAATCAGATAATGCTTCAAGATTCCATGATCAACTAGTTTAAGTGTGTCGGTCTTTACCCCTTCACTATCAAAATTTCTTGAACCTAACCCTTTGAGCATATCAGGTTTGTCAAATACATTAATTTTATCTGAAAATATTTTTTGATTAACTTTATCTTTTAAAAAAGAAGTTCCTCTTGATATTGCTGATGAAGAAATAGCGCTTGCAAAAGTACTTAGTATGCCCTTAGCTATTCTTTTATCAAAAATTATAGCAATTTTCTCACTCCCAATTTTTTTTGGACTTAATTTTCTAATAGTTTGATTAGCAGCAAGTTTACCTAATTCATCTGCATCATCTAGGTCTTTAAGAAAACATTTACTAGAGTATTCGTAATCTCTTTCCATGCTTTTTTCATCTTTTGCAACTGTTACACTTGATGCTGTAAATGAAGATGTTTTGTAACCATCACAAAAACCCTCACTATTAGCTAAAACAAAATTAGATTTATTTTGAGTAAAACTAGACTCGGTATTGACAATTTTTTTGTCGCTTGAAGCAGCGGCCTCTAATTTTTTCAAATAATCTATTTTTTCATCATTCGCTAAATGACTTTCATCATAAAGATCTAAATCTTTAACTTCTTTTGCTAATAAATCTTTGTCCGGTAAAGAATTGAATTCATCCTCAGGAGTATTTTTTGTAGTTTCGACACATTTTTCGATCAAAATATTCAAATTATCAGTAAGCAGATTAGATGAAGATATTGATGATTTTTTTTTACCAATGTAAGTAGTGATACTTATGCCTAGATCATCTGATCTGTTAGCTTCATCTAATTTTTTATTTCTAAAATTAACAGTTTCAGAAACTGAGTTTTTTACAATCACACTTGAGTCTGTTGCACCTAATTTCTTAGCTAAACCTAAACAAAATGATGCTTTTTTCTCTAAAAATTCTTGATCTTTAACCATTTAAAGTTTCGTACCGCCTACGGTCATCTTATCGATTAATATTGATGGCTGTGCAACACCTACAGGTACACCTTGTCCAGCTTTACCACATGTTCCGATTCCTGGATCCATCATCATATCATTACCTACCATGGAAACCTCTTTTAAAATTGAAGGACCATCTCCAATTAATGTTGCGCCCTTAATTGGTGATCCAATTTTGCCATTAACTATTTCATAAGCTTCAGTGCAATTAAATACAAATTTTCCAGATGTAATATCAACTTGTCCACCACCAAAACTAACTGCAAAAATACCTTTGTCGACAGCTTTAATCATCTCCTCTTGAGTTTGCTTACCGCTTAACATCATCGTATTTCTCATTCTTGGTAGAACTATATGTCTATAGTTTTCTCTTCTTCCACTGCCAGTAGATCTTGTTTTCATCAAACGTGCGTTAAGCCTGTCTTGCATAAAATTTTTTAAAATTCCATTTTCAATTAAAACAGTCTTTTCTGTTGGTGTTCCTTCATCGTCTATTGTAAGACTGCCTCTTCTATTATCAATGGTACCGTCGTCAATAATTGTAACTCCCTCACTTGCAACTTTTTGGCCCATTAGATTATGAAATGCTGAAGTTTTCTTTCTATTAAAATCTCCTTCTAAACCATGACCAACAGCCTCATGAATTAATATTGCTGGCCACCCAGGTCCGAGTACAACTTTCATCTCACCTGCTGGAGCAGGTTTACTCTCTAAATTCACTGATGCTATCCTTAAAGCTTCATCACAAACACTTTTCCAATTTTCATCTTTTAAATATGAATCGTAAGATTGTCTTCCACCAACACCGTATACGCCTGTTTCTTTTCTGCCATCTTTTTCCACCATAACTGAAACATTAAATCTTACTAAAGGACGAACATCTGACAAAGTCTCTCCACCAGATCTAATTATTTCTACAGACTTTTGCTCTCCCAAAAAATTTGCTGTAACTTGTTTAACTTTATCACCTTTAGATCGTAAATAATCATTTACATCGTTCAATATTTTAATTTTTTCATTAAGAGATTTTTGCTCAATAGGATTAATATTGTCATAATACTTTTTATTTGATTTAGGAATTTCATGATTATAAGTTCCTTTAACAGATTTTAACGTTGACTTTAAATTTTCAGAAGATTGTTTTAAAGAGTTCTTAGAAATTTCATTAGAATGAGAATAAGCAACCACTTCATCAGATATTGCCCTAAAACCAAATCCTAAATCTGAATTATAACTGGAATTTTTAATTTTGTTATCGTCTAATAATATCGACTCAGATTTCGAATTTTCCAAATACAATTCACCATCATCACATTTTTGCAATGTATCTGAAATAATACTTTCAGCCTCTTTTCTAGATAGGTCAGATTTTTCAAAGAAATTACTCATAAAAGACATTAAATAGATTGTTTCATAAAATTTTCAACTAGAGTATTTTACGCATGTACATATGTGAGACAAATTAGTAATAAATTCTCTTAATTATGAAAGTTTATTTTAATAATTCTTGTAAAATTTGTAAGGCCGAAATTGATCTTTATAAAAAAGAAAAAATAGATGAAATTGATTGGGTTGATATTACAGATAATCAGCTAGCTGAAAAAGAAACCTCCAAAGACAGTAAACAACTATTAAGAAGACTTCATATCAAAGAAGGTGAGAAGGTTCTAGGAGGTGCAGAAGCATTTTTATTATTATGGAGAAAAATTCCAAAATATAAATTTCTTTATAATTTTTTTAAGTTACCAATAATTTTTAATATATTTGCTGTAGTATATGAAATAGTAGCTTTTTTTCTTTATCTTAAAAATAAAAAACAATTAAAAATTAATAAATAACTCTCGCTAAATAAAGTCCTTCTGGTGGGGCTGGCGGTGCACACAAAATTCTTTTTTTCGAACACATAATAGAGTTGAATTTTTTTAAAGTCCATTTTTTTTCACCTACATATTTTAGACAGCCAACCATTGATCGAACTTGTTGTTGTAAAAAAGATTGAGATTGAAACTCTATTTCTATTTTATTATTTTTAGATTTTATTTTGACAGATTTCATGGTTTTGATTGGACTTTTGGCTCTGCAGCTTGAAGCTCTGAAAGTAGAAAAATCATTTGTACCAATTAATTTTTTTGATGCCTTTTTCATCATTTCTAAATCTAGTTTGTTAATAACATGCCATCCCCTATTTTTATCTATTACAGGTCTACTAAAACGATTAATGATTATGTACCTATATATTCTCATTCTTGCAGAAAATCTTGCGTGAAAATTTTTACCTTTTTTTTTGATTTTAATAATTGTAATCATTTCCTTATTTAAAAAATGATTGAGAGATTTGACAAATTTACTCAAATTTTCAATTTTTTTTTTACACTCAAAATGGGCCGATTGCTCAAGTGCATGTACTCCTTTATCTAATCTTCCAGCACCAAATAAAATAATTTTTTCTTTTAATAATTTTGAAATTTTTCCTTGAATAAGACCTTGTATAGTTTTACCTTTTGTTTGAATTTGCCAACCTCTAAAATTGGTACCTTCATACTCTATTAGTATCTGATATTTAAACATTAGATATTATTGAGCCTTTTCTAATTTGAGATCCAAGCATAAATTCTCCAATTTTTTGAATTTTTTTCCCCTCTCTCTGTATTTCAAGAACTTTAATAGATTTTTCACCTCCACACGCTATTTCAAGATTGTCTGATATAACCTCACCATTTTTACCAATACCATTTCCAATTTCTGCTTTTAAAATTTTATACCTTTGACCGTTAAAATTAAAAAAAGCTCCTGGAGAAGGATATAAGCCATTAATTTTTCCAATTATTTTTAAAGCATCACTTTTCCAATCAATTTGCCCCTCATTTTTAGTAATTTTTTTTGCATAAGTAGCTTTGGAGTGGTCTTGATCAATAAACTTTGATTTACCATCTAAAATTTCATCTACAACATCTAAAATTTTATCTGATGCCAAAAGAGCAAGTTTTTCTGAGACCTCTTTTGCATTGTGTTTTTGATCAAGTTTAAATTTATATATATTGCTTATAGGTCCACTATCTAATTCTTCATTAATTTTCATTATACTGATACCAATTTCTGAATCTAAATTCATAATTGCTCTCTGAATGGGTGCGGCACCTCTCCATTTCGGTAGTATAGATGCATGAATATTTATAAAACCTTTTTTTGTTAAACTTAAAAATTCCTTAGGAATTATTTGTCCATAAGCGACGACAATAGCAAGATCAGCATCCATTTTCTTCAAAAAGTCATATTCCTCATCATTATTTCTCAAGTTCTGAGGAGATCTAAAATTTATATTTAAAGTTTCTGATATACCTTGTACTGGTGATTTATTTATCTTTTGTCCTCGATGAGATTTTTGAGGTGGCTGTGTGTATACCTGGGTTACTGGAAATCCATTTTGATAGAGAGATTTTAATATTGGAACTGCAAACATGGGTGTACCCATAAAGATAATTTTTTTAGGCATTTCTACACTAGTATTCTGTCGGGATTTTTTTTTGTTTTAGAAATTTTTTTTATTATGATATCTCTTTTTAATTTCGATAAATGGTCAATAATCAATTTTCCATCTAAATGATTTATTTCATGTTGTAAGCAAGTTGATAAAAGTCCATCACATTTTAAATTTTTTTTTTTTCCATTTATATCAATATATTCCACCTCACAAATTTTCGGTCTTTCTATTTCTATAAATGTATCTGGAATCGATAAACAACCCTCTTCATAAATCGAAGTCTCATTACTAACTTTTTTTATAACGGGATTTATAAAACTTAAAGGTTCTTTCTTTTCATCCTTTGTAGACACATCAATTACTAAAATTCTTTTTAGGACACCTATTTGCACTGCAGCTAGTCCAATACCTTTTGATGCATACATTGTTTCAAATAAATCATTGATAAGTTTTTTTTCTTCGGTGCTGACTTTTTCTAACGGTTCAGAAATTTTTTTAAGCGTTTCATCAGGGACTGTGATTATATCTCTAATAGTCATTTAATAAATAAATAAACTAATTTTTAAACTTTTAAAGGAAGAACTTTTAATAGAATTTTATTGCGAATAAAGTCTATGTTTAATTGATTAAGTGCGCTTATAATAAAAAATAAAGTATCCTCATCTAAGGCATTTAGCTCATCTTGGCCAATAACCTCTATAATTCTTAGAATCGTTGAAGCTGACTCATTATTATTTATCATAACTTGAATATCTGTTGGCATTTCAGATTCTAAAATATTGTATAAATTATCATATTTCTTATCAACTTTTATACCATCTGATTTTAATGCCTCGATTAAAATTATATCTTTTTTTGAAAGTGAATATTTTTTATCCTTTTTAATTTTCTTAAGAAAATTATTTAAATCCTTTTCTATTTTTGTCTGATTGTAATCTCCATTAAAATATCTTATGAGTTTTGATTGATGTAAAATATCGTCATTATACTTTATTTTAATTTGTTTTTTTTCATCAGTATTAATATTCTCCAAATAAAAACTGGTGTGCTCTGAGGAAATTTGATCTAACTCGATGTTTTGTAATAGTTTTTTAAGTTTATCATCAAAAGCATTGCCAATTTTATCCTTTATAAATACTCCTTTTAAAAGTTTCATTAATTCTAACTTTTTATTTATTTCGGACTCTAATAATACCGTTTGGTACAAGAGAGCTCTACTTTCAATACCAGTTAAAGATTTAAACACAGTTTTAGCATTCAACAATTGATCGATATTAAATTGAAACCTTTTATAAATTTGAAATAAATCGTCCTCAAGGTAATTCTTGTTATGTGTGGCGTATTCAACTAAGCTAATTTTTTCTAATTCATTCAAATCAATTTCATTCGTTTGATACAATAAATTTGAAGCAGCTAAATATTTCCATATGAGCGGATCAGTATTTTCTTTTGGTTCAAAAAAAAAGTCTGGGTTTGTTTTATGTGCTAAATGAAATTCTAAAATATTTTTTTCAGACACACTAGTATCAACTTTATTTGTATATCCAAATAAATAATTTAATTTATTTTCAAAATATTTTTCATTAAAACCTAATTCTTTTTTTAAATCGAGAATTAATTGTGCTTCATCTTTTTTGCCATTATTTATCAAACAATATATATTAAATTTTGACAAATAATTATTTTCTATCGGGTCAGAATTGTTTAAAAAGATCTTACAAGCTTTATCAAGTTCGGACTCAGATAAATAATTATCAACAAAATATTTACCTAATTTAGGGTGTAAATTTAAAATATTGTTCTTAATTAAATATTCCCCTATAAGCTCTAAATCATTATATTTTATTAACCAATCTGATTTTATTTTTAAAAATTCTTTTTCACTAATATTTTTATTTGGATAATAAGCATTAGTTAATAAAACAATATTCATAAGTTCTGAAGCATCTTGTGACAGTTTTATTTTCGCTAAATTTGAAAAAAGATATTTTAATTGATCACCGTTGGAATTCGACCACATGTCAATTTTCAATCCAAAATCTGCCGGATCATAGAGGCCTATAATTTTAATTTCTTTGGAATTTAAAGTTTCATCAACCTTTATTGAGTCTAAATTATCTTTACTTTGCATATTAAAAATATCAATTTCTTTACCTTCAAGTTCACTTTCAGTAATCGAAATTAATTCCTTATTTTCAGAATTGTTTTGCGTTTGTACTTTTTCGGTATTCCATATATCTACAGGTTCGTTTTCTGAAAAAGAATTCACCATTGAAAAAAAAAGAATAATTGGAATTGATAAATAAGTTTTATTTAACAATTTTAAAATTTTCATTAGGGATTATTTTTTCAATTGTTTTCTTTGGTGCTGGAAAATCTAATTTATTTAAAAGAAAAATTACTCCAAAAAATACAATTGCAATTAATGTTAACTTTATTAACAATCCAATTATACTTTTGCTATAACTTGTTTTTCTTGTAAATTGCATATAGATTTAACTAATTTCAAATTAAGACATATTTGTGTTTTTTCAATAAAGAAACTTATGAAATCAAAGAAAAATTTAGTTTTTGTCGGAATGATGGGCTCAGGAAAGAGCTCTATTGGCTCTATGGTATCAAAGAAACTAAATCTTAACTTTTTTGACATTGATCAGTTAATTGAAAATGATCAAAAAATGAAAGTATCAAAAGTCTTTGAAACAAAAGGCGAAAGCTTTTTTAGAGATATTGAAAAAAAAATAACTCTTAATATTTTAAAAAATAAAAGAGGTGTGATTTCGCTCGGTGGAGGAGCATTTATAACTCGAGCTATTAAAAATGAAGTTCTAGAAAATCACTTATCATTTTGGCTTAATTGGAATATCGATACATTAATTAATAGGATTAAGAATAGCAAAAAAAGACCATTGGCAGTTAATTCTAGTAAAAATGAGTTAACAGAAATCTTAAAAAAACGTTCAATTATTTACTCTAAAGCACTATATAAAATAGATTGTGAAAATTTTACAAAACAACAAATTACAAAAAAAATCATAGATATTTATGAGGCCAATTAAACTTATAATTAAAACGAATTCAGAAAAATATCCTATTATAATTGGTAGAAATTTAATTTCTAATCTATCGCAAATATTTAAAAAAAATTCTATCGACTTTAAAAAATGCTTGTTAGTTTTAGATAAAAATATTCCAAATATGTATGTTAAGCAAATTTCAAAATCCTTAAAAAGGTATGAGGTTTATAAATTTATTTACTATGCCAATGAGAAAAATAAAAACCAGAAAAACGTTAATAAAATTTTAGATCTTTTGCTTAAAAAAAATTTTTCAAGAGACGATTGTTTAATATCTATTGGAGGAGGAATTACTGGTGATGTTGCAGGATTTGCTGCAAGTTTATTCAAAAGAGGTCTAAAGTTTGTAAATATCCCAACAACATTGTTATCACAAGTTGACTCATCTGTTGGTGGTAAAACAGGAATCAACACATCTCAGGGCAAGAATTTAATTGGAAGTTTTTACCAACCTAAAATTGTTATCAGTGATATAGACTTTTTGAAAAGTCTACCTTTTAGAGAAATAGTTTGTGGCTACGCAGAAATAATAAAGCATGCATTAATCGCAAATAAAAAGTTTTATAATTTTTTGGATGAGAATATTAATGGAATATTAAAACTAAAGTCTCCAAATATTGAAAAATCTATCTATGAAAGTTGTAAAGTCAAAAAATCAATTGTTGAAAAGGATGAAAAAGAGAAAAATCTGAGAAAAATTTTAAATTTTGGTCATACTTTTGCCCATGCATATGAGGCAAGTTTAAATTTTTCAAAAAAATTAAATCATGGAGAGGCGGTAATTCTAGGTATGAAGTCAGCATTTGAATTTAGTCATGATAAAAAGTTGGTTAACTATAAAGAATTTTATTCTGCAATTAAACATCTAAATAATTCTCATTTTCCGATTTCAATCAAAAGTTACTTCTCAATAAAAAAAGTTGATCGGATTGTATCCTTTATGATGAGGGATAAAAAAAATAATTCCAAAAATATTAAACTTATGTTGATTAAAAAAATTGGTGGTCCAATAATTGAAAAAGAATTTACTAGCGTTAATATCAAACTTTTTTTAAGGAAGTTACTAATTAATTGAAATTTGAAGTGAATGAATGTGATTTTTTAATTCTACATCTAATATTTTAAAAATTTTTTTATTGCTTTCAATCCTATTTAATTTCTTAAGCTCTTCAGATTCAATTCTTATTTTTAAGTGAAATTTATTGTTTTCATGTCCTGCATGATTTTTATGTAAAAATGTTTTATCTTCTATTAAAATATTTTCGATATTTATATTTTTTTTTAGTTTTTTTTTTACGTTTACGATTAATTCATCTATATTCATATGATATAATTATATCATGAAAAATATTTGTGACTGGAATAATTGCAATGAAATTGGTGAATATAAAGCACCAGTTGAAAAAGATAATAGTAAAAAGTTTAGATTATTATGTTTAAATCATGTCAAAGAATTCAATAAGAATTGGAATTATTTTTCGGGTATGAATGATGATCAAGTAATTGATTTTTTGAAATCAGACATGGTTTGGCATAAACCTACTCAGAGTTTTAGTTCTTCAGATAATTTTTTTAAAGTTCTTTGGAATAATACTTTAAAAGACGAACTTGACAAAGAAAAGTTAAAAAGTGATTTTAATCACATGGGACAATTTAGATATAATCACAAAGACATCAAAGCATTTGAAATATTAGGTATTTCAGTAGGATCTGGATGGGAAAAAATTTATGATAAATTTAAAATACTTGTTAAAAAATTTCACCCTGATATGAATTCTGGTAATAAAAAATTTGAAGAAAAACTTAAATCAATAACTTTGGCTTACACTCAATTAAAAAATACATATAGAGAAAAAAATTGACACCAAATATAAACAACCAACCTGACATAAAGCTATCAATAAAACAGACTTTTGGGATAGACTCAAATATGGAAGTGGATGCATTTTCTAAAAAAAATGAATATGTGCCAGAAATAGACAAAAATTATAAATTTGATCGAGATACTACTTTAGCAATTATCTCAGGTTTTGCTTTTAACAAAAGGGTTCTGGTTCAAGGTTATCATGGAACAGGAAAATCTACTCATATAGAACAAATTGCTGCAAGGTTAAATTGGCCGTGCATCAGAGTAAACTTAGATAGTCATATTAGTCGTATAGATTTGATAGGTAAGGATGCGATTGTTTTAAAAGATGGTAAGCAAGTTACACAATTTAACGAAGGGATTTTGCCTTGGTCCATACAAAATCCAGTGGCTTTGGTATTTGATGAGTATGATGCGGGAAGACCTGATGTAATGTTTGTTATACAGAGAGTACTTGAAGCTGAAGGTAATTTTACTCTTTTAGATAAAAATAAAGTTATTAAACAAAATAAATTTTTTAGATTATTTGCAACCTCTAATACTGTTGGTTTAGGAGATACAACAGGACTTTACCATGGAACCCAACAAATAAATCAAGGACAAATGGATAGATGGAATATTGTTACAACTTTAAATTATCTTAGCCTTGATAAAGAAATGGAGATAGTCTTAGCAAAAAACAAAGGTTTAGATACTACAAAAGGCAAAGAAAAAGTTTCAAATATGATTAAAGTTGCATCATTAACTAGAAAAGGATTTATAGCTGGGGATATATCTACAGTGATGAGTCCACGAACAGTTTTACACTGGGCTGAAAATGCAGAAATTTTTAAAGACACAGGTTATGCTTTTAGAGTGACGTTTTTAAATAAGTGTGATGAAATTGAAAAAAATATAATTGCAGAGTATTACCAAAGATGTTTTGGTGAAGAATTACCAGAATCCTTGCTGAACATTCAAATTTAATGAACAACAAAACTGAGAGTTTAAAGGAAAAGCTTAGACAAGCTTTATCCTCTACAGCAAGAGTAATCTCAGATGATTTGGGTATCGACCTAAAAAAAAATATTAAAAATTCTAAAAAACAAGATTTAATTGAATTAGAAAATTTAAATTCAAAAAACGATTTTATTAAGGCTAGAGCAGAAACAGATTCGAAAGCTCTTAAGAAAAAATTTTCTAATGAGTCAATATTTAAAAAAAATTTACCTTCCAGCTCATCATGTAAATCGCTTTACACAATTACAGAGAAAATAAGATATGAAAAATTGGGATCAAAAATGTTAAAAGGAATAGATAAAAATTTAAGGGATAATTATATTCAAATGATCGACCATAAAAGAAAAGATCAAATTAAATCCAAAGATGATGTACCTGTGGTTGAAGCTTTTGAACTATATATGCTGAAAAACTTCCACAATATCAAACTCAATTCTTTGACATCAAAAATGTTAAACTTCTGGGAAAAAGATTTTGATAAATCAATTTTTGAACATATAGAATTTTTTAAACAAAATTTAGAAAATCAAAATATTTATAGTTCGAAATTCTCCCAGATATTACAAGAAATGGATATTTTTCAATCAGAGGAAAATGATGAAAAAAAGGATGAAAACTCAGAGGATAATAAAGAAAATCAGTCAAGTGAAAATAATGATAGTGAAGATGAGGACAAAAAAGATCCTGATAAACAAGATGAAACAGAAGCCAGTCTAGACTCAGATTATAATATTGATGAATATAAATTAGATGAACAACTTGTAGATACAGAATCAGAAAAAGAAAACTCTGAGCAAGTTATCCAAAAGAAAAATTTAAAAGATTTAAATGTAGATTATGAAATTTTTACTACGCAGTTTGACGAAATTACGAAAGCCGAAAATCTTGAAAACGCAGATGAAGCACATAAGCTTCGAAAAACTTTAGATCAACAATTAATTGGTTTCCAAGATGTTATAACTAAACTTGCTAATAAACTTCAAAGACAATTATTGGCAAAACAGAATAGAGCTTGGGAGTTTGATCTAGAGGAAGGATTGCTCGATAGCTCTAAGTTACCAAGAATTATAATGGATCCATACAATTCATTATCTTTCAAGAAAGAAAAGGATCTAGACTTTAAAGACACGGTGGTAACACTTCTAATTGATAACTCTGGTTCAATGAGAGGTAGACCAATTACAATTGCAGCTATTTGCGCTGATATCTTATCTAGGACTTTGGAACGTTGCTCAGTGAAAGTAGAAATATTAGGGTTCACAACAAAAAATTGGAAAGGTGGGCAAAGTAGAGAGTTATGGAATAAAAACAATAAACCAAAGACACCTGGAAGATTGAATGATTTAAGACATATTATTTATAAAGGAGCTGATACACACTGGAGGCAGGCAAAAGATAACCTCGGGCTAATGTTAAAGGAAGGATTACTAAAAGAAAATATAGATGGGGAGGCTATAACATGGGCTTTTAATAGAATTAAGAAAAGAAAAGAGGAAAGAAAAATTTTAATGGTAATTTCAGATGGTGCGCCAGTTGATGACTCAACCTTATCAGTAAATTCAGGAGATTTTTTAGAGAAACATTTAAAAAAAATGGTTAAGTTTATAGAGGATAAATCTGAAATAGAAATTTTAGCCATAGGGATTGGTCATGATGTTTCTAGATATTATAAAAGAGCAATTAAGATAACTGATGTAAATGAACTTGGTGATGTAATGATTTCCCAATTAAGCTCATTATTTGATAAAAAAGCAAAATTACATTAAATTTTTTTTAAGTCTTGATTTTTCCATCTTATATTCACTTCAGCCCCGGATCGTGTTTTAGAATTTTGACAATTTAAAGAAGCAAAATTTTTTTCAAGTAAGTTTTTACCTATAAATATTCCTAGACCTAAACCCGATTGATTTTTATCTTTATTCTTTAGTGATCTTAAATAAGGTTCCCCTATTTTTGATAATATCTCACCTGGATATCCTTCACCATCATCTTCAATAGTAATTTCAGTATATTCATTGTTACTTTTAAGAGTTATAAATATTTTTTCTTTAGCAAATTTATTTGCATTTCCAATAAAATTTCTTAAACCGTATATAATCTCTATTGATTTAGGAATTTTTCTGGGACTTGAATCTTGATCAAAATTTAAAATAAATTTTTTATCACTTGTTTCTTCGTATGAATTGACAATTTGATTTATATATTTTTTAAAATTTAAGTCCTCATCTATAAAATCATCTTCTTCAATAGGATTTAAAGACAACCTTTTCAAAATTTGATTACATCTTTCAACTTGACTTGACAATAATTCAATGTCCGAGGAGAGTTCTTTACGGTCCTTTAATTGTAGTTTTAACTCTTGTGAGATAATTTTAATTGTGGATAGGGGGGTTCCAAGAGAATGAGCTGCTGCTGCTGCTTGACCTCCTAAAGATAACATCTCATGTTCTTGAGCCATAATTTCCTCCATTTTACTTAAAGCTTCTTTTCTTTTTCTAGACTCTGAGCCAAATACTATCGCAAAATAATTCAAAAAAATAAGAGCAATTATAAAAGCAATTGGAATTGAATAATAATAATATGGATCAACATGAAAGTGATTATTTAAAGGCGCAGGTAAATCCTCTGAGTAAAATGTCAGAAATGTAATCATTAATATTGTTGTAATAACAAGAAGTAAATTTGTCCTAATACCTAAATTTGATGACGCAAACACGCTAGGAATTAATAAAAAAATTACAAAAGGATTTACTATACCTCCTGTTAAATATATTAATGAACCTAATTGAAATATATCAATCATCAAAAAAATTAATGCTGATCTATCAGAGAGTTGTGTTTTATTGTAAATAAAAATCAAATAAAAATTACTTAAAATTCCAATAAAGATAATTAAATTTGATAGAATAAAATTAAAATCAAAATTTAGAAAAAAATAAACAATATAAACCGAAATTAATTGGCCTATTATACCAATCCATCTTAAAAAAATATAAGTAGATTTTTTTAAAGTATGAAATTTAGAAGTTTCAAAAAACTTCATATTCTAAATATCTAAATTTTGAACATTTATTGCGTTAGAAATAATAAAATCTTTCCTTAATGTTACATCATTACCCATTAAAGTATGTATCAATTCCTGGTCTTTTTTGGAGTTTTTTGAATACTGAACCTGAAGTAAATTTCTCGTTTCTGGATTAAGAGTTGTGCTCCAAAGCTCTTCTGGATTCATTTCTCCTAAACCCTTAAATCTTTGTATACTCATTTTAGATTTTTCAGTTTCTATTAGTTTTGAAAACTCCTTAGAACCTTTCTTAGATTTTTTAATTTCCTTACTGTTAGTCATTATATAATTTTCTAATTCTTCCTCGTCTTTTATATAAATTCCTTTAGAACCTTTGTTAATTTTAAATAATGGTGGTTGAGCAAGGTAAACATGTCCATGTTCTATTAATTTATTAAAAGGTTTATTATTAAAGAATGTTAATAATAATGCCCTAATATGTGATCCATCTACATCAGCATCTGTCATTATAATTATTTTTCCATACCTTAAATCTTTTAAATCAATTTCATGAGCTTTTGGATCTAATCCAAGTGCATTGATTAAGGTAACTATTTCATTTGATGATATCATTTTAGACAATGCTTTTGTTCTTTGATCTGAACCATTTCCGTTTCCATTTTTTTTAATGTTCAAATCTTCAACGTAAGTATTAAGTATTTTTCCTCTTAATGGTAATACTGCTTGATTTGATCTGTTTCTACCTTGTTTTGCTGAACCACCAGCTGAATCTCCCTCAACAATAAATAATTCTGTTCCATCTTGTTTTCCTATTTGGCAATCCGCTAATTTACCTGGAAGACCGCTCAATTCAATAGCACCTTTCCTTCTTACATTCTCTCTTGCTTTTCTTGCTACATCTCTGGCCATCGCAGCTTGTATTACTTTAGCTAAAACTATCTTAGCTACCGATGGATTCTGGTCAAACCATATCGATAACTTTTCATTTACTAATGTTTCAACTATCATTCTTACTTCAGATGAAACTAATTTATCTTTTGTTTGAGAAGAAAATTTTGGATCAGGAATTTTTGTTGACAGAACACATGTCAAACCTTCTTTAATATCATCCCCAGAAATAGTAAGTTTGTTTTTTTTGAGCAGATTATTTTCATTTGCATATTTATTTATTATTCTTGTTAAAGCGCTTCTAAAGCCGAGTAAATGTGTTCCTCCATCTTTTTGATAAATATTATTCGTATAAGGAAAAATATCTTCAGAATAGCCTGCGTTCCATTTTAATGAACACTCTAATTCTACATTATTTTTTTGGCCTTCAATATAAATTGGTTTTCTAAATAGATCATTTCCGTTTTTATTTTGTAATTTTTCTCTTTTATCGTCTAAATAATCTACAAATTCTATTAAACCTCCGTCATATTTGAATTCTAAGATTTTTTCTTTTTTTTGACTATTGTCAATGAATGTTATCTTTATACCTTTATTCAAAAAGGCTAACTCTCTCAATCGTTTAATTAGAATATTTGCACTGAATTTGATTGATGAGAAAACTTCCTTTGAAGGTAAAAAGGTTATTTGAGTCCCTGTTTGTTTTGATTTACCTGAAATTCTAAGAGGTGCTTTTGCTTCACCATTACTGAATTCAATAGAATATTTTTTTCCATCCCTATTTATTTCTAAGAATAATTTTTCTGAAAGAGCATTAACAACAGAAACACCAACACCATGAAGCCCTCCTGATACTTTATAAGAATCGTGATCAAATTTTCCACCAGCATGAAGTTGCGTCATTATTACCTCTGCAGCAGATTTTTTTTCTCCTTTATGTATATCTGTAGGGATCCCACGACCATCATCATTAACAGTAACAGTTCCATCAGAATTTAATTTAACATTTATATTTTTACAGTACCCAGCCAGAGCTTCATCGATTGAGTTATCGACGACTTCATATACCATGTGATGTAAACCAGTTCCATCATCGGTATCACCAATATACATACCAGGCCTTTTTCTTACCGCCTCTAAGCCTTTAAGCACTTTAATAGAGTCTGCTTGATATGTGTTTTTATTTGCCATTTTTTTAAATTAAGGAAAAAAAAATTATAACATTTTTTAGTAAAAATTGCTCAATTATAATCACAAATTTCTAATAAAAATCTTAAATAAACTTTATATATCAAGGCTTATTTGATGGCGGAGAGAATGGGATTCGAACCCATGAAAGGATTACTCCTTTACACGCTTTCCAAGCGTGCGCCTTCAACCACTCGGCCACCTCTCCAGATCATAAAATAAATTTTTTATAAAATTGATAATTGTCATGTAGATATTTTGGAAAAGTTTGATCTAAAATAACTTTCTTATATTGGTGTCCTCGATTAAATAAGTCAATTTTTTTATCAATTTTTGACTTTATTATATCAATGTCAGAATACTTACTATCACTAAATTCTGTGTGAGCAAATGTTTTGAGTTTAAGAGATATTTCATTAGGCTCCATGATATTATTGAAATGCCAACCAGCATTTTCATAAATTTGAATACTTTTTTCTTTATCAAATCTTAAAAAATTATATTTAAGATTTTTTGATTTAACTTTTTGACGCATATAATCTATAGAATTTAAGTTTTTTTTCTTACAAACTCTTGTCCCCTCCCAGGGCGTTTCGTAAGGGTTAAAGAGATTAAATTTATAATTAAAACATTTTTGATAAAAAATTCCATATTTTTTAACTAAATTGAAGTTTTTAAATATTTGTGGATTCGGAATTTCGTCAGGATCTGAAAAAAAAATATAATCATCTGGTTTAGCAAAAAGTAAGTTTTTCAAAATAAATTCTCTTTGAATAGCTTGATTTTTCCATACATCAATATTATTAGGAAATGGTTTATCTAGAGTAAAATATTTAACTTTGTTTGAGTCATAATCTCTAATATTAAAATTTAATTTTTTAATATTGTTTTTATGGTCATATCGGGACTCACAAATAACAAAATAATCAATATATTTTTTAAGGATATTGTACCTAAGATTAAACATGAAGTTGTTGTCAAAAAAAGTGACACAGTCAATAAATTTGTTTTTAATCATTTATCCATCTATCTAAAATTTTACTACCTACTAATATATCTTTTTTATTTGTGCCTGGAAAACTTGCCTCCTTTTTATTATTTAAAATATCATTACTAATTTCGTCAATTTCTCTAGAATAAATATTTTTTTCATTTTTTATTTTATAAATTTTTTTCTCTTCATTAATTAAAATTATTTCACCTTCGTCTGAATTCCAAGTATTAGTAATTAATATTTTGCCATTCTTGCCATTGATACTAGTAGAATATCCAATGTCTCTTAAAAAGGATGCGGTAATTTCAGCTTCAAATTTCTTATCAATGATCAATTTTACAGAACTTTCTACATCAATATCTTCAATTTTCTTTTTTTTGTTTTCAGATAAGTCAAAATTTTCAATATCCACTCCATTTATTAGAGATGCAATTAACAAGCTCATCGAGACAGTGTATGAACCATGATCTAATATGGCTCCACCACCTAACAATTTAGAAAAAATTCTTTTTTTTTTGTTAAATTTACTTGAATTAAAAAGTCCAAAAAAACTTTTTTTTGATAACAAATCTTTTCCAAATGAAGATTGCATTGAAATAATTTGACCAATTCTGTTATTCTTTAATAACTCAATTATTTTCGTTATTTGGGGATGATATCTAAACATAAAACCCTCTCCTAAGAAAAATTCATTAAAATTTGGGTGATTAAAAATATTTTGTGTTTCTCTAAAATTTATAAATGCTGGCTTTTCAACGAGTATGTGCTTTTTAAACTCTAATGATTTATGTACCCATTCATAATGGAGATTATTTGGCAAGGCTATATAGACTACATCTATTTTATTATTATTTAATAACTTCTCGTAATCATTATGACAATTAATTGTATCAATATTAAAATTAGCCTTAAATTTTGATAATTTATTCTCTGATTTACTCGCAATTGCTATTAATTTAGCATTCTTTGTATTATAAAATGATTTTGCAAACTCATGAGCTACATTTCCAAGTCCAATTATTCCCCATTTTACCACTTCACCCATAATTTAAATATTCTTTATCATAAATGATTAAGAAGAAAATAAAATCATATTATAAAAGTTTAAGATCAAAAGTTTTTAAACATATTCATGGTAAAATCTTGATCAAAAAAAATTTTTCTTCTGTTGTTGATATTTCTCAAATCAACGATCCTAAAATTAGAAGTTTCGAAAATAGAAAGTACAAATTTTATACAGTCAAAAAAGCTAAAATATTTACAGATAATAATGAAAATGTTGCTGTTATTAAAGACAATTTTTTATTACCTGAATTATCTTTTCAACAAGTAAATGGAAGATTAAAAAGTGTGAAATATAATTCAGTATTAAAGAAGGGTACAACGTCATTAGTGAAAAAATTCTCTGGCACTGTTCTGAATCTGTCTCAAGGAGGTAGTGGAAACAATTATTTTCATTTCATATTTGATATAGTCCCAAAAATATATATTTCACTGAATAAGATAAAAAAGAAAATAAATTTTTATTATGTTTCTAGACCACAGAAATGGCAAATCAAAATATTTAATATTTTAGGTGTTTCAAAAAAAAAATTAATTGATAGCTCAAAATATAAACATATTTTTGCTGATAAAATAATATGCATTGATCATCCCTGGTATTACAAAGGTTATATTCAAAATGAGGTGAAGAAAATCCCAAAATGGGTAATACTTATCAATAGAAAGATTTTTTTAAACAAATCAGTCAAGTTAAACTCCTTTGAGAGAGTTTTTTTAGACAGATCAACATCTAGATTTAATCATTGCAAAATCTACAATCAAAGCTCTTTAAATGACTGGCTTAAAAAAAATAGTTTTGGAATTTACAACCCAGAAAAACTTTCTCAGGAAAAGCAGATATATCTTTTCAAAAATGCCTCAATCATATTGGGTGCTCATGGAGCAGCACTTACAAATATAATATTTTGTAAGCCAGGCACAAAAGTTATTGAAATTATACCTGCTGACCATCCAAATAAAAAATGTGAGAGAATAAGCAAAATTTTAAAACTCAGATACTTTAGAATAAAAACAAAACCTGACAATAGTGATAAAAATTTTCCTTTTAAAATTCATTTGAATAAAAGACATTTAAAAATTATCAATGATAAAATTAATCTTTAGAAATTTTTAATACTCCAATAAATGCTTCTTGTGGTATCTCGACTCTTCCAAACTGCTTAGATCTTGCTTTACCTTTTTTTTGTTTTTCAAGAAGTTTTCTTTTTCTATCTGTGGCTCCACCTCCATGAATTTTTGTCAAAACGTCTTTCTTGAAACCTTTAATTGTTTCTCTTGCAATGATTTTACCTCCAATTGCGGCTTGTACTGGTATCATAAAATTATGTCTTGGGATCAAATCTTTTAATTTTTCACAAACCTCTCTTCCAGTTTTCTGCGCAAAGTCTCTATGAATCATCATTGCTAATGCATCAACTGGCTCAGCATTAACTAAAATTCCTAGTTTTACCAAATCACCCTCTCTATGATCAATGATTTCGTAATCAAAGCTTGCATATCCACTAGTCATTGATTTTATTCTATCATTAAAGTCGAAAACTACTTCGTTTAAAGGTAGCTCATAATTTAAAACTGCTCTATTGCCTGAATAGGTTAAATTAATTTGAATACCTCTTTTATCTTGGCATAATTTTATAATTGAACCTAAATATTGATCTGGTGTAATAATTGTTGCTTTTATCCAAGGTTCCTCGATTGATTTAATTAATGTTGGATCGGGTAAACTTGACGGGTTTTGTAGATCAATTGTATTACCTTTGTTCAAATTTACTTTGTAAACAACACCTGGAGTTGTTGTTAATAAATTTACATCAAACTCTCTTTCTAATCTTTCTGTAATTATTTCAAGATGAAGTAATCCCAAAAAACCACATCTAAAACCTAAACCAAGAGCAGATGAGGACTCGGCTTCAAATGAAAAACTTGCATCATTTAATTGAAGTTTTGCTAATCCATCTTTTAATTTTTGATATTCTGAACTATCGACTGGAAATAGCCCACAGAAAACAACAGGTTTGCTCGGTTTAAAGCCAGGTAATGGATTTACTAATGGCTTAGAGGCATCACAAATTGTGTCTCCAACTTTTGTATCAGATAAAACTTTTATTCCTGTTGTGATAAAACCAATCTCACCAGCATTTAATTCGTTTATATCTTTTGGTTTAGGAGTGAAAACACCAACTTTTTCAACAACATAATCTTGATTCGTTGAAAGCATTTTAATTTTCATATTTTTAGCAATTGTTCCATTTATAACTCTTACTAGTATAACTACTCCAAGGTATGTATCGTACCAACTATCTACTAATAAACATTTTAAATCTTGCTTTAAATCACCTTTTGGTCCTGGTAATCGACTTATTATTTGTTCTAATATCTCATCTATACCTTCACCAGTTTTTCCAGAACATGGAATAGCATTTTCAGTATCTATACCAATTACATCTTCAATTTGTTTACTGGTTCTATCTAGGTCCGATGCTGGTAAATCAATCTTATTTAAAACTGGAATTATTTCATGATTAGTATCTAGTGCTTGATAAACATTAGCTAATGTTTGTGCCTCAACACCTTGGGTACTGTCGACAATAAGTATGGAACCCTCACATGCATAAAGGGATCTGCTGACTTCGTAACTAAAATCAACATGTCCTGGAGTATCTATTATATTTAATATGTATTCTTTTCCATTTTTAGCTTTATAGTTTAGCTTAACTGTTTGGGCTTTAATTGTAATTCCTCTCTCTCTTTCAATATCCATAGAGTCTAAAACCTGAGCTTTCATTTCCCTTTCTGTTAAACCACCACATTTGTGAATTATCCTATCTGCAATTGTTGATTTACCATGATCAATGTGTGCAATTATTGAAAAATTTCTTATATTATCGATAGTGTTCATTTAAATATTAAGATCGAATTTTTGCGCCAGTTTTATTTTCAACAGTCTTGATTATCAAGTTATTAATTTTTTCTAAGTCTTTCTCATTTAAAGTTCTTTCAGATGACTGTATCGTTACGCTGATTGCTATCGATTTCTGATTTTCAGGAATATTATCACCCTCATAAACATCAAAGACTTTAATATCTTTTATTAAACTTTCGTCTACATTTGAAATAATATCTATCAAATCTTGGGCTTTTACTTCTTTGTTTACGATAAATGCAAAATCTCTTTCAGATTTTTGATAATCTGAAAATGAAAATTTTACTTTTAGATCTTTAAGGGTCTTTTTCGGTAATTCTAAATTTTCCATAAAGATCTCAAAACCGACTAAAGACTCTGTTTTAATATCAATCTGTTTTAAAATATTTGGATGAATTTCTCCAAAATATGCAGCTATTTGATTTTTTTCATTATTTAAAAATAATCTTCCTGATTTCCCGGGGTGATAATAATTGGGTGTTTCATTATCAATAAAAAATTTTTCTGAATTATAACCTACCTCAACTAAAGTTTGAACAACATCTCGTTTCACATCAAATACATCTACGTTTCTATCCTTTTCAATCCAAGATAATCTAGATTTTTTACCTGCTGACAATCCACAAACAACCGTATTTTGTTCACCGGGATTAGAACCATTAAAAATAGGACCTATTTCAAATATTGATAAATCTTTAAAACCTCTGTCGAGATTTTTATTTATATGCATTATTAAATTTGAAAAAATTGAATTCCTTAAAACTCCTAATTCAGAACTAATAGGATTAATAATCTTTATCTCTTTATTTGTATCTCTGAAATAATCATTATAACGTTTATCAGTAAACGACCAAGTGATTGCCTCCAGATAACCTTTGGATGCGACTGATCTTTGTAAAAAATGAAATAATTTCTGAAATTTATTTAAAGTAGATTTTTTTCTTTTTTTAATTGGCTCTATATACTTTATCTTTTCATAACCACTTATTCTAACCAACTCCTCAACAATATCTACTTCCTGTGAAATATCTGGTCTCCATGAAGGAACAGTTAATTCGAGTCTTTTCTTATCCTTTTTTACTTCAAAACCAAGATCCCCTAAAATTTTAATCATTTCTTTTAAAGAAATTTTAAAACCAGATATTTTTTCAAAAATATTTGGATCAAATTTAATCTTTTTTGTTTTGTAAGTTTCTATTTTTTGAACATCAATTTTGCTAATTTCACCGCCACAAATCTCTTTTATTAATTTTGCAGCTTTATTTAAACCATCTTCGATTGATAACGGATCTATACCTCTTTCAAATCTAAATTTTGCATCGGTATCAAGATTTAATTTTTTTGCTGTATTTCTTATTGATCCCGGTTCAAAATAAGCTGACTCAAGTAATATATTTTTTGTATTAAATTCTGTACCAGATCTTGTGCCACCAATAATTCCTCCAAGTCCTAAAACACCTTTATTATCGCTAATAACACACATGCCACTCTCCAGTTTATAATTTTTATTATCAAGTGCTGTAAACTCTTCTCCAGACTTAGAATTTCGAACAATTATACCCTTTTCAATTTTATCAGCATCATAAGCATGTAATGGTCGATTAATATCGAGCATAACATAGTTTGTAATGTCAACTATTGCTGAGATTGGTTTTTGACCAATAGAAATTAACTTATCTTTAAGCCATTTAGGGCTTTCAGAATTTTTCACATTTGTTATCAAACAACTGCCAAACGCAGTACATCCTTGGCCTTTTTCCTTATTAATTTTTACTTTTAAGGTGTGTCTATTTTTTGAATGATTTTTTTTTTCTTCTAAATCTACTAGCTTTCCAAAACCTGATGCAGCTAGATCTCTTGCTATTCCCCTGACTCCAAGACAGTCTGGTCTATTAGGTGTTATGGATAAATCAATAAGATTTGATTTTGATTTTGAAAAATAACTTTTACCAATATTTTTTCTAAATTCCTTGGTTAATTCAGTAATCCCATCGCTTTCATCAGACAGATTCAATTCAGACTCTGAACAAAGCATTCCATAAGAAGTAACACCTCTTATTTTAGCGACTACTAATTTTGTCTTGGTTTTAGGGATAATTGCACCTGGAGGAGCATATATAGTAAGCAATCCTTCTTTTGCATTTTCTGCACCACATACAACTTTTTTAATTTCATTCTCTCCAATATTTACGTCACAAACTTTAAGTCGATCTGCATTTGGATGTTTTTCAGTTTTTATAATTTCAGCTACTTTGAATAATTCATTATCACCAGAAAGACTTTTTACACTCTCTACTTCTAGACCAATATTGGTAAGTTGCTCTAAAAGTTTTTTTTCTTTTAGATTCGTCTTTAGATGATCTTTTAACCAATCAAATGTTATTATCATCGACTGAGGCCTCTATAATTCGTAGGTACATCCAATGGGTCAAATCCAAAATGATTCAACCATCGATAATCACAATCAAAAAAAGCTCTTAAGTCATTGATTCCATATTTCAGCATAGCAAGTCTATCTATCCCAATACCAAATGCGTATCCCTGAAACTTTGATGGGTCTACTTTAACATTTTTTAGAACATTGGGGTGAACCATTCCACACCCTAAAATCTCTAACCATTGATTTCCTTCTCCTATTATAATTTTTCCATCTTTCATCTCGTATCCAATATCAACTTCAGCGGATGGTTCCGTAAAAGGGAAATGACTAGGTCTAAATCTCATCTTAATTTTATCTACCTCAAAAAACTCTTTGATAAAATAATTTAAACATCCCTTTAGATGACCCATGTTTATATTTTTGTCTATATGAAGTCCCTCAACTTGGTGAAACATTGGTGAATGAGTTTGGTCACTGTCTGATCTGTAAGTTCTTCCAGGTGCAATTATTTTAAATGGTGGCTGGTCTTTCAACATAGTTCTAATTTGAACTGGAGAAGTATGTGTTCGCAATAGTTTCTGCTTTTTTTTATCTAGATAAAACGTATCATGCATATCCCTAGCAGGATGATTTTCTGGCGTATTTAGTGCTGTAAAATTATTGTATTCATTCTCGACGTCTGGTCCTTCTTCAACGCTAAAACCTATTTCGGAAAAAATTGATGATATTTCATCGATCGTTTGTGAGACTGGATGAATTTTTCCTCGAACAAATGATCTTTCAGGTAATGTAATATCAATTTTTTCTTTTTCTAATTTCTCGTTAATTTCAGCACTTTTAAATTCATTTGTTTTTGAATTTATTAAATCCTGGAGTTCATCTTTAATTATATTTAAGTCAGAGGCAAATTTTTTTCTCTCTGACTCTGCAATTGTCCCAATCTTTTTAAATTGAGTTGAAATTAATCCACTTTTACCAAATAGATCAGATTTAATTTGGTTTATTTCTGAAATATCTAATTTTCCACTAAGCTTTGAAAGAAATTCATCTTTTATTTTTTTAAGATCTGACATTTTTACAGATTATTTCTTCAGAAAAATAAAACAATAGCGAAGATTAATTTAAAGCTGATTGAGCTTTTTGAACGATAGTTTTAAAGGCTTCTGGACTATCATAGGCTATCTCAGCTAGAATTTTTCTATCAATTTTTATTCCACATTTATTTAATCCATTAATAAACTTAGAATATGTCAAACCTTCTGCTCTAACCCCAGCATTTATTCTTTGTATCCACAGTGACTTAAAATCTCTTTTTTTATTTCTTCGATCTCTGTATGCATATTGCATAGCTTTTTCCATAGCTTGCTTTGCAACTCTGATAGTATTTTTTCTTCTGCCCCACTGACCTTTAACAGCTTTTAAAACTTTTTTATGTTTTGCTCTACTAGTTACACCTCTTTTAACTCTTGCCATATTAACCTCTTAAACTGTAAGGCATATACGACTTTACAATTTTACCGTCTTGTTTCGACATGGTTGTAGTGCCTCTTAATTTTCTTATTTGAGAATTTGTTCGTTTTATCATGCCATGTCTTTTACCAGCTTGGGCCATTATAACTTTACCTTTTGCAGATATTTTGAACCTTTTTTTTGCAGAGCTTTTTGTTTTTAGTTTTGGCATAATTTTGCGAGTTTATACAAAGAATGTTATTAATTTACAACTACTATTAAAGCTTATAAAGGCTGAATTACCATTATCATTTGCTTTCCATCGAACTTCGGATGTAATTCTACCTTACCAATTTCCTTCATATCCTCTTTGATCTTTGTCATTAACTCATTGCCTAAATGTGAGTGCTGAAGTTCTCTACCTTTAAATCTTATTGTAAATTTTACTTTATCGCCTTTAGCAATAAATTTTTTGGCATTTTTAACTTTGAACTCGTAATCATGTGTTTCAGTTACAGGTCTCATTTTTATTTCTTTTAATGCAATTATTTTTTGTTTTTTTTTAGCAAGGTTTGCTTTTTTTTGTGCATCATACTTATATTTCCCCATGTCCATGATTTTGCAAACTGGTGGATTTGCATTTGGAGCTATTTCTATTAAATCTAAACCTTGATTCCTCGCCATCGATATTGCTTCGTTTGTGCTAATGACACCTAAATTTTCTCCGTCACTTCCTATAACTTGAACTTCAGGAGATGAAATTCTATTATTAGATCTTGGACCTCGATCTTTAGTTCTTTTTTGAAAATAATTTTGCTTAAAATCTGCCACTTAAATTTAAGATACTTTATTTAAAGCAGAAAATGTTTTTAAAAATTTATTTAGTTCCATATTTTCTTGTTTATTAGAATCCAACCTTCTAATAGTTACGGAGTTACTGTCAACTTCTTTTTTACCACAAATTAATAAAATAGGGACTTTTGCAAGGGAATGTTCTCTTATTTTATAGTTTAAATTATGATTTTTTAAGTCAACTATTGAACTCATCCCAGCTTCTTTTATTTTTTTGGAAACTTTACTTGCATATTCCTCAAAATCTTCTGAGATTGGAATTACTACTGTTTGTAACGGAGATATCCAAAATGGAAACTTACCAGCATAATTCTCAATTAAAATTCCAATAAATCTTTCAAGTGATCCAAACAAAGCTCTATGTAACATCACTGGAACTTTTTTTGTTCCATCCTTGTCAACATAAGTAGCATCTAATCTTCCAGGTAAGTTTAAATCTACTTGTACTGTTCCACATTGCCAATCTCTACCAATTGCATCTCTTAAAACAAATTCTATTTTTGGACCATAAAAGGCACCTTCTCCCTTATTTATACTGTATTCTAATTTCGTTGCTTTGACTGCTTCTAATAATGATGCCTCGGCTTTATCCCAAACTTTATCTTCGCCCACTCTTACTTCTGGTCTGTCGGCATATTTTAACACCACTTTTTCAAAACCTAAATCTTTATAAATATCTAAAATCAAATTTGTTACATTTAAACACTCACTTGTAATTTGATCTTCTGAACAAAAAATATGTGCATCATCTTGTGTAAAAGCTCTTACTCTTAGAAGACCATGTAAAGCTCCCGATGGTTCATATCTATGTACTTTACCAAATTCTGTTATTCTTAATGGTAAATCTCTATAACTTTTTAAACCTTGATTAAAAACTTGTATATGACCCGGGCAATTCATAGGTTTTATTGCAAAAACTTTTTCGTCAGGAGTCTCGGAAGTATACATGTTTTCACCATATTTTTCCCAATGCCCCGATTTTTCCCATAATAATCTATCTAATACCTCTGGAGTATTCACTTCTTTATATCCTGCTGCATCTTGGCGTGCTCGCATATAATTAATCAATTTTTGAAATAATGCCCAGCCCTTCTCATGCCAGAAAACAGATCCTGGACTTTCTTCTCTAAAATGAAATAAATCCATTTCTTTGCCAAGTTTCCTATGATCTCTTTTTTCCGCTTCCTCGATTCTTTTTAAATAATCATCTAAATCTTTTTGAGATGCCCAACCAGTTCCATAAATTCTTTGTAACATCTCGTTTTTTGAGTCTCCACGCCAATATGCTCCAGCAACTTTTGTAAGCTTAAATGCTTTACCAATTTTTCCAGATGAAACTAAGTGTGGACCTCTACACAAGTCATGCCAAGTATCCCCGTGGTGATATACGGTTAGCTCCTCACTCTCTGGAATACTCTCTATTATTTCTGCTTTATATTTTTCACCAATTTTTTTGAAATGACTTATTGCTTTATCTCTTTTCCATACTTCTCTTTTTGTTTTTACATCTTTATCAATTATTTCTGACATTTTTTTTTCTATTTTTTCTAGATCATCCTCTGTAAAAGGCTCTTTACGAGCAAAATCATAGTAAAAACCATTTTCAATTACTGGTCCTATAGTCACTTGTGTACCAGGGTATAATTCTTGAACAGCCATTGCCATTATATGCGCAGTGTCATGTCTTATAACTTCAAGACCTTCTGGATCTTTTGCAGTAAAGATTTTTACAGAACAATCTTTTTTAATTGAAAAATACAAATCTTTTAACTCACCGTCGACACTCATTATTAATGCTTGTTTTGATAATGACTTGCTTATTTTTTCTGCAACATCTAAACCTGTGACTTCTTTGGGAAATTCAATATTTTTTCCATCTGGTAATGTAATTGTAGGCATTTAGTTTAATAGTCTTTTATACTCTGAATATGTAGAAAAACACATTTTTTCAACATTAAATTTTTTTATTATATTGTTTCTTCCCTCTTTACCTATAAGATTTATAGATCTTTCGTCCATTGTTAATCCATGAATTATTTTTTTACTTAAAGACTCTGCATTCCCCGATTTAAATAAGAAGCCTGTTTTTTCATCAATAATTGTCTCATTGGATCCTCCAATATTACTAGCTATAATTAATTTTTCCATAGATTGTGCTTCCACAGCTACTCTTCCAAAAGCCTCTGGTTCAATTGAGGCTGATACAATTATATCAGAGACTTTATAAGCTAATGCCATATCCTCACAATGATCTATAAATTTAATTTGATTTGTTAAATGATATTGCTCAGTCAGACGGATTAATTTTTTTTTATATAGATCTCTACCTTGATCATTTCCAAGTATAACTGCGTGAAAAGCTTCATAACCTAATTCAATTTTGACAAGATTAATTGCTTCAATAAATAATTCTTGACCTTTCCAAGAAGTAAGTCTACCCGGCATTAAAATTATTTTTTTTTCATCATTTATATTCCATTTTTTAAGTAAGTTTTTTTCATCATTTTCTAATTTTGTAGAAGAGTCAAAATAATCAACATTTATTCCCCTAAAAATAACTAAAAATTTTTTTTGGCTTTTTAAAAATTCAGAATAATTTTCTTTAATATGAGAAAAAATAAAATTTGATCCTGCAATAACCAAATCAGATCTTACCATCACAGAATTATAAAATTTTTTAAGCTTCCCACTAAAATTATAGGTTCCATGAAACGTGGTAACAAACTTTCTATTAGTTAACTTTGTTGCAAATAAGCAAGACCAAGCTGGCGCTCTACTTCTTGCATGAACAATTGAGATTTTAAAAAATAAAATTATCCCGATTAATAAAATTGTATTTATTAAAATCAATAATGGGTTTTTACTATGTACTGGAAGTTTAATTAATTTTACTTTTTTTTTATCAACAAATTTTGTTAATTCCCCTCCGCTAGTTACTATAAAAGACTCGCACCCATTTTCTGGTAAATAGTGAGCAATATCATAACATCCAGTTTCTGCCCCTCCGTAACCTAGTTTTGGTATTACTTGCAGGACTTTTATATTAGACGACATACAGTAAGATTATATAATAATAGAGATAACTAATAAACTTTTATGAACAAATTCAATTACCTTAAAATAAATAAATATAAAAAAATCAGATATTTAAAATACAGCCAAAAAAATACAACTTACATTGTTTTTTTACACGGGTTTATGTCCGATTTAGAGGGAAAAAAACCTAAAGCATTTTTAAATTTTGCAAAAAAAAATAAACTTGGTTTTCTTGCACTGGAATATTCTGGTCATGGTAAATCATCTGGTAAATTTACCAATGGGAATATCTCAAAATGGACTAAAGAGACAACTTTATTAATTAAAAAAATCGTCAAAAAAAATAAAATCATATTAGTTGGTTCAAGTATGGGCTCTTGGATCGCTTTAAATCAATTTAAGTTTTTTAAGAAACAAATTTTAGGATTTTTAGGAATTGGTTCTGCACCTCAATTTTTAGAAGGTCTAATGTGGAACAAATTTTCAAAAAAAATGAAAAAAGAAATAACAAAAAATGGAATTATTAACTTAAAGCATGGAAATTATGAATATCCAATCTCTTTACAACTAATTAAAGATGGCAGGAAAAATAAAGTATTTCATAAAAAAATTTACGACAAATTAAAGATTACTATGGTTCATGGACAAAAGGATGAGTCTGTCCCTATAAGTTATTCTAAAAAAATTTTAAAAATTTTCGTAAATTCAAAAAAAAAATTAGTTATCATTAAAAAAGGTGATCACAGCTTATCCTCACCTAAATGGTTAGGTATATTAAAAAAAGAATTAAAAATTATAATTAACTAACTTCTTTAATCTTAGACTTGAATGTAATTGGATTTTTAAGCTTGTTAATCATCTCTTTTGGACAAACCTGAACAAAATTTTTAATTTCAACTTCAAAATTTTCAAAAATATTTTTTGATATCAACGATCCTGTCTCCTTTGAATGTTCTAAAATTAATTCTTTTAAATAACTTGTCCAATAATCTGTCTCAACATTTTGCCAAACAACTGAATCTGGATTTACTTTTTTTTCAAACTCATTAGATTTATCATAGATAAATGCCATACCTCCGGTCATGCCAGCTGCAAAGTTGTCACCGACATTTCCTAAAATGACCACTGTTCCTCCAGTCATATACTCACAACCATTTGAGTCACAACCCTCAATAACTGTAGTTGCACCAGAATTTCTTACAGCAAATCTATCACCTGCTTGACCCGCAGCAAAAAGTTTACCTGAAGTAGCTCCATACAGAACTGTATTTCCGATGATTGTATTTTCATTAGAGATTAAATTACTTTCATCCGAAAGTTTTATCGAGATTGTAGCGCCTGACAATCCCTTGCCAACATAATCATTTGCATCACCTTTGAGATTTAATTTTAGTCCTTTTGATGAAAAAGCACCAAATGACTGACCCGCAGAGCCTTTGAAATTTAATGTAAGAAAATTTTCATCAAGTTTTTCGTAACCATACTTTTTGTAAAGATGATGTGAAATTCTTGTACCAACTGCCCTGTTTGTATTTTTGATAATAAATTCTTTCTCAACTTTTTCTGAATTATCTAAAGATTTTTCTATTTCTGGCCAAATTTCCTGGTCTAATGTTTCTGGTACTTTATTGATCTCCAACGACTCGCAGTATCTTTTATTGTTTCCTGGGTCTGCCTGAACAAATAACGGATTTAAATCCAAATCATCTAAATTTGGTGAAGCTTTGTTAACTTGCATTAATAAATCAGTTCTTCCAATAATATCATTTAATGATTTAAAACCTAATTCGGCTAAAATTTCTCTTACTTCAGATGCAATAAAAGTGAATAAATTCACAACCTTGTCTGGAGTGCCGGTAAATTTTTCTCTTAATTTTTCATCTTGCGTACAAACACCTACTGGACAAGTATTTGAGTGGCACTGTCTTACCATTATACATCCCATTGCCACTAGAGCTGTTGTAGCAACTCCATATTCTTCTGCTCCCATCATTGCAGCAATAACAACATCTCTTCCAGTTTTAATACCACCATCAGTTCTCAATGTAACTTTGTGTCTTAAATTGTTTAATGTTAAAACCTGATTTGCCTCAGTGAGACCCATCTCCCAAGGTATTCCAACATATTTGACACTTGTTTGAGGAGTTGCGCCTGTTCCTCCATTATGACCCGAAATTAAAATAATATCTGCTTTCGCTTTAGCTACACCTGCAGCGATGGTTCCGATTCCTGATGATGCGACTAACTTAACGCCAACTCGTGCTTTTGGATTTGTTTGCTTCAAATCATAAATCAGTTGTGCCAAATCTTCTATCGAGTAAATATCGTGGTGTGGAGGTGGAGAAATTAGTGTTACTCCTGGTGTGGAATGTCGTAGTCTTGCAATTTCCTTTGTTACTTTAAAGCCAGGTAACTGACCGCCTTCCCCTGGTTTAGCGCCTTGTGCCATTTTGATTTCTATTTCATTGCAATTATTCAAGTAATTTACAGTCACACCAAATCTAGCAGATGCAATTTGTTTAACTCTAGAATTTGCACTATCACCACTATCCATCACCTTAAATCTTTCTGCATCTTCTCCACCTTCACCGCTACAAGAAGCTCCTTTAATTCTATTCATTCCAATAGCTAGTGTTTCATGCGCTTCTTTAGATAAAGCACCGTGGGACATGCTTCCACTACCAAATCTTTTTAATATTTTTTCTATTGGTTCAACTTCTGATAAGTTAATTGATGGGCCCAATTTTTTTTTTCTAAAATCAACAAGATCCCTCAAATTTATTGGTGGTAAATTATATATACCATCAGCATATTTTTTATATGCTTCATATGAATTTGAGCCTACAGCACTTTGTAATAAATGAATTAGCTTTCCCTGATATTGATGTGTTTCTCCGTTTTTCCTATATCTATAAATACCTCCAATTGGCAATACAGTTTCTGTACTTTCAAATGCTTCTTTATGAATTTCTCTTATTTTTTTTTCAATTCCAACTAAACCAATGCCTGAAATTTTTGAGGTAACTCCAGGAAAGTATTCATTTACAACTGTTCTGCTCAATCCTACTGTTTCAAAATTACATCCACCTCTGTAAGAACTTAAAACTGAAATCCCCATTTTTGACATTATCTTCAATAAACCTGCATTAACTGAATTAATGTAGCGTTGTACACACTCATCAAAACTAAATTGGCCAAAAAGTTTTTTTTCATGTCTTTGATATAAACTATCAAAAGCTAGATATGGATTTACTGTAGTTGCTCCAACTCCAATTAATGTTGCAAACGAATGGGTATCTATAGCCTCTCCAGACTGAACATTTATAGAAACATAACCTCTTAATTTTTTTTGTATCAAAAATGTGTTTATGGCTCCGACACATAATAACATAGGCATTGGCAATCTTTCAGATGAGAGATTTTTGTCACTTAAAATTAATTGGGTAATACCTTGTCTTACTGCAATTTCTGACTCTTTTTGGATCCTGTTAATAGAATTTTCTAAATTGTCATCTTGTGAAAATGAACAATCAATGGTTACTGAATTTTTACCAAAAAAATTAGTGAACTTATTAAATTGTGAATTTGATAGAATAGGGCTATTTAAAACATAAATATTCTCTTTAGTTAAAGTATCAAAATCAAGAATATTACCTAAATTTCCAAATCTAGTTTTTAAACTCATCACTTTATTTTCTCTTAAAGAGTCAATTGGCGGATTAGTTACTTGGCTAAAATTTTGTCTAAAAAAATGGTAAAGTGGTCTATACTTATCAGATAACACTGCTAAAGGGGTATCGTCACCCATTGAACCTGTTGCTTCTTTTGCATCTTCTGCCATTGGATGTAAGATAAGTTCTAGATCCTCTAAACTTATTCCGAAAGTATATTGTCTTCTCCTTAAGTTTTCGCCATCAAAATTATGTTTTTCATTGGAAATTGATAATTTTTCATCTAGATCAATTATTTGAGAATTGAAGTGTTTAAATTCTTTAGCCAAATAATCTTTTATTTGACTATTAGAAAAAACTTTACCTTTTTCAATTCTAACCCCGATAATTTCACCAGGACCAAGTCTTCCCTTGGTTAAAATTCTTTTTTCGTTTAAATCAATCATTCCTGTTTCTGAGCCTGCGAAGATCATTTTGTCTTTTGTAATGGCATACCTCAAAGGCCTAAGACCATTTCTATCATTTGCAGCTATAACCCATTCATTGTCTGTAGCAGCAATAGCAGCAGGTCCATCCCATGGTTCCATTGTGCTATTTAAAAAATTAAATAATTGCTGATGACTTTTTGATAATGTCTTATTTTTTTTTGACCATGCATCCGGTACTAACATTAATTTAGCTAATGGTGCAGATTGGCCTGATTTATTTAATAATTCAAATACATTATCTAAAGCTGCAGAGTCAGAGACACCTTTTTGGATTACTGGTTTTAAATTTTCTATGTCCTCGAAAAGTGGACTACTCATTTCTTGTTCGTGAACTTTCATCCAGTTTTTATTGCCTTTATAAGTATTTATCTCACCATTGTGCGCTATGGCCCTAAATGGTTGAGCTAAGCTCCAGCTCGGAGCGGTGTTAGTTGAAAATCTTTGATGAAAAATTGCATATCTTGAAATAAATCTTGAATCTCTAAGATCTAGATAAAAGTCAGATAAAGATTCTGCTAAATATAGCCCTTTATAAATTATAGATTTTGAACTAATTGAACAAATATAAAAATTATTCAATGATGCATCAAAAGCTTTATTTTCAATTCTCTTTCTTATTTCATAAATTTTTCTCTCTAAGTTTTTATCTAATAAATTTGGATCATTAGGTTTAAAAAGAACTTGTATGATTTCTGGCATGGTTTGAAGAGCTTTTTCCCCTAAAACTTTTGAATTTACTGGTACTTGTCGCCAACCATATATACTAAAATTATTTTTAGTTAGTTCACTCTCAACTATTGTTTTGCAACTCTCTTGAGCTGAATAGTCATTTCTAGGTAAAAAAATCATTCCTACACAGATTTCAGAATTATCATAATCGTGTCCGGTAACTTGTATTTTTTCTATAAAAAAGTCTTTAGGAATTTCAACATGTATTCCAGCTCCATCACCCGTTTTACCATCTGCATCAACGGCACCTCTGTGCCAAACTGCTTTTAAAGCTTCAATTCCATACTCAACTATAGCCCTAGATTTTTTTCCTTCTGTAGATGCGATTAAACCAACTCCACAAGCATCGTGTTCCATCTCTTTTGAATAAACATGATTTTTTGTGAGTAACTCTAAATTTTTTTTATAATTTTCCATTAAGCTACTTTTGTTTTTTTTAATTGCATATTTTCTAAATATGTTTTCATAGAAGAAGCTGCATCTCTCCCATCTTTGATTGCCCATACTACTAACGACGCTCCTCTTACAATATCTCCTGCAGCAAAAACACCTTTTAGATTTGTTTCCATCGTATTGAAATCAGTTTTAATTGTTCCCCATTTTGTTACTTGTAACTCTTGTGCATCAAATAATAATGGTAAATTTTCTGGATCAAATCCAAGAGCTTTGATTACCATATCGGCTTTCACCATAAATTCTGAACCTTCTTTAATTTCTGGTTTTCGTCTTCCTGATTCATCTGGTTCACCTAATTCAATTTGATTAACAACTAAATTTTCGATTTTATTTTTTCCCTTAAATTCTTTTGGACTAGAAAGCCAAACAAATTCTACACCCTCTTCCTCAGCATTTGCAACTTCTCTAGCAGATCCAGGCATATTTTCTTTATCTCTTCTGTATAAACATTTTACCGACTTTGCTTTTTGTCTTACTGAAGTTCTTACACAATCCATTGCTGTGTCGCCGCCACCTATCACGACGACATCTTTTCCCTCAGCGTTTAAAATTCCTTTATCAAATAACTCTACTTTATCTCCTAGGCCTTTTTTATTTGATGCTGTCAAAAACTCCATTGCAGGAAAAATATTACCTAAATCATTACCAGGTAATTCAACTTCTCTTGGTTTATATACACCCGTCGCTATTAAAATTGCATCATGTTTTTTTCGCAACTGTTCTAGAGTTGCATCTTTACCAACTTCAAAATTTTGAATAAATTTTATCCCACCATCCTTTAGCAACTTTGTTCTTCGCTCAACTACATGTTTTTCAAGTTTAAAATTTGGAATTCCATAAATTAATAATCCACCTGCGCGATCATATCGATCATAAACAGTAATTTTATATCCATTTTTCCTTAGCTGCTCAGCTGCTGCCAATCCTGCGGGACCGGCACCAATTATTCCAACGCTTTGGTCTTTTTCATGTTTTAGAGAAATTGGTTTAACCCAGCCTTGTTCCCATGCTTTATCATTAATATATTTCTCAACTGAACCAATAGTAACTGTTCCATGTCCTGATTGCTCAATAACACAGTTACCCTCACACAATCTGTCCTGAGGACAAATTCTTCCACACACCTCTGGCATATTGTTAGTGCTTTGAGATAACTCGTAGGCCTCTTTTAATCTTCCCTCAGCTGTAAGTTTTAACCAATCTGGAATATTGTTGCTTAAGGGACAATGTACTTGGCAAAATGGAACTCCACATTGAGAACATCTGCTTGATTGTTCTTCAGCTTTTTTAGTTACAAACTCGTCATAGATCTCATTAAAATCCTCTTTTCTAGTGCCAATCTTCCTTTTAGGTGGAGTTTGTTGACCTATTTTTACAAATTTTAACATTTTATCAGTCATAGAATCTTTAAATTTTCGGCAAACTATACACTGTTTTTAGTAATTAAAGTATTATTTAGGTCAATAATTATGACCTATAATTAACGCTATTTAGCATAAAATGTGAGAAATTTATTTTTTGCATACCTATTATGATTAAATCGAATTGTTTAAAATGAATATTTTTTAAGTTACGACATCTTTATGCTTCAAGATTTTATAGAAATACTAATTCTTTCTGCGGTCCAAGGAATTTCTGAATTTTTACCTATTAGCTCTTCGGCCCATCTGATCTTAATATCAAATTTTTATGATTTTAGCTCAAGCTCTTTATTCATTGATATTGGTCTGCACTTGGGTTCTTTATTTGCAATAATCTTTTACTTTAAAAAAGATTTACTAAATTTAAGAAACAATCAAAAACTATTGGTTTTGATTTTAGTTGGATCAATACCTCTTATAATTTTTGGATATATAATATATTCGATCGAAATAATTAATCTTTTAAGAAATATAGAAATTATTGCTTGGACAACTCTATTTTTTGGTTTAATCCTATTTTTATCAGATAAAAGAGATACTGATCAAAATATATCAGTCAACTTAAATATAAAATCAATATTATTCATAGGTTTATTTCAAATTTTAGCACTCATACCCGGTGTGAGTAGAGCAGGAATAACTTTAACAGCAGCTCGATTTCTAAAATTTAATAGAGTTGACTCAAGCAAAATCGCCTTTTTATTATCTATACCCGCATTAGCAGGGGCAAGTTTTTTAGGTCTTCAAGATGCTGTACAACAGTCTACTGAATTTAATTATTTATTATTAATTGCAGTAACTCTTTCTTTTATCTTCTCATTTATCACAGTCAAATATTTTATAAGATATGTAAGGAATTTTTCTTTAACCGTGTTCGTAATTTATAGAATTATTATTGCTTTAGTTTTATTATTGATAATTTATTTTCCTCATCAGGGGTAATAATTGAGAAATTAAAACACCACACAATATGAACAAGCACCCTAATATATTATTAAAATCTAAAATTTGACTTAATAAAACCCAAGCTGCGATAGTTGCAAATACACCTTCTAATGAAAAAATTATAGCTGCTGGTGCGGGTGTTATATTTTTTTGAGCGTAAATTTGTAAAACGAATGCAAAACCACCTGATAAAATTCCTGCATAGAGTATAGAGTCTATCTCGTTGAGAATATTTTCAATTACAAATTCTTCATAAATCAAACTAATAATAAAAGAAAATAAAGCCACTAATAAAGTTTGGATTGCACCTAATGTTAAAGGTAAGTTATATGTTTTAACAATCATTCCAGTAAATATGATGTGAGTACTCCAGAATAATGCTCCAAGAATGACCAATGTGTCTCCAAGTCTAACTGTAGCATCATAAAAATTGGTTAAAAGATATCCACCAATTAAACATAAAATAACTGAAGGCCATACACTCCAATGCAATGAGTCTCTCTTAAATATAAAAATAATAATTGGTACCATCGGAACATAAAAAATCGTAAAAAAAGCAGCATTAGCTACGTCTGTGTAAAGCAGAGCTACTTGCTGTAATGCCGATCCTAAAAATAATGATAATCCTATTAAAAAAGATAGAATAGCAAAATATCTAAAACCAGTTTTAAATTCTAATTTAAATTTTTTAGTCTCAAATAATAATGCTAAAGGTAGAATCGCCAAAAAACCCACAAAAAATCTTACTGCATTAAATGTAAACGGACCAATATCATCCATGCCAGTGTCTTGAGCAATAAATGTAGTTCCCCAAATAAATGTACACAGCAAAGCACTTAACAATGAAACGCTTTTAGACATAAATTTTATCAAACGGCTAACTTATAGGCAAAATTTTTACCAAGATTTTCTTTTAAATCATTATTAAATCGAGCTGCCTCCGCACCATCAATAATTCTATGATCATAAGATAGTGAAAGTGGCAACATAGTGCGCGTTACAAATTTTCCATCCATGAATACTTGTTTTTTTTCTGCTCTTCCTACTCCTAAAATAGCAACTTCAGGATAATTTATAATTGGGGTAAAAAAAGATCCCCCGATTCCCCCTAGGCTTGTTATCGTCATAGAACCTCCGAATAACTCTTTTTTATCAATTTTAAGATCTCTACATTGCTGACTGATTTTTTTTAACTCTGTGCTTATTAAAGAAATATTTTTATTATCTGCATTTCTTAATTTAGGAACCATCAAACCATGTGGTGTATCCACTGCTATACCAACATGATAATACTTTTTAACAGTCATTTTACCGTTTTCAATTTGATCGATTGAGGTATTAAAATTTGGAAATTTTTTTAATGATGTTGTTAATGCTTTTACGATGAAAGCTAATGGTGTAATTTTTTTTTTTTCACCAGTATATACGTCCGTAAGAGAAGTTCTAAATTCCTCTAGCTCAGTTATATCAGCTTCATCATGATTAGTTACGTGAGGAATTTTTGTCCAAGAGTTCATTAAATATTTAGACGACAACTTTTTCACTCTGGGAATGTCTTTAATATCTACTTCTCCAAAATCTGTATGGGAATACTCTAGTTCAATTTTTTGTTCAGTTGTATTTTGATCTTTGAAACTTTTATCAGATTTAGTTGCAACAAATGTCTTTACATCACTCTCGGTAACCCTACCTTGTCTTTCACTACCTGAGACTTTGTTGATATTAACTCCAAGTTCTCTCGCAAATTTTCTAACTTTTGGTGAAGCGGAAACTTTTGTAGAAAAATCTTTAACTATTATATTTTCAGACTCATTGGTTTTTTTTACGTCATTTTTTTTTATTTCTTTTGGTAATTGACTTTTTGGTAATTCTTGAGCACTTGTCTCTTTTATTTCGTTCTCACTTTCAATTTCAATAATTTTATCACCTTCCGATACTTTGTCTCCAATTTTAACATTCAAAGAAATTATGGTTCCATCATCAGAAGATGGTATTTCCACACTTGATTTATCACTCTCTATGGTTATCAGTGGATCATTCTTTTTTATTTTTTGACCTTTTTTTATTAAAACTTCGATGACTTCCACATCTTTGAATTCACCAATATTTGGAACTTTTATATCTTTCTTTGACATTATAATTTTGTCGGCATTGGTTTATCTTTATCAATTTGATACTTCTTTATTGCCTCTTGAGCATATTTAGATGCAATTAATTGTTCTTTAGCTAAAACGCTTAGTCCATATGCAACGACATGTTCTTTATCGACCTCAAAGAACTTCCTCAAATTTTTTCTAGTATCACTTCGACCAAATCCATCTGTTCCTAACGAGTAAAAGCTCTTGTTAATATAAGGTCTAATTTGATCTGAATTCATCCTCATATAATCTGATGCAGCCAAAATTGGACCTTCGGTTTTGCCTAAACAGCTTTCAACATATGATTTTTTCGGTTCTTTTTCAGGATTTAATAAATTATATCTTTCTACCTCTAAGCCATCTCTTCTTAATTCATTGAAACTAGTCACACTCCAAACTTCACTATCGATTTGATATTCCTTTTGTAGAATCTCCGCACCAGCTATCATTTCTCTTAAAATTGTACCTGACCCTAGAAATTGAATTTTGGTTTTTTTATATTTGTTAAATTCTTTAATTTTATACATTCCTTTTAAAATGCCTTCTTCACATGATTTTTCAGTTGGCATAGCAGGATGAGGATAATTTTCGTTCATTGTTGTAATGTAATAAAAAATATTTTCTTTCTTCTCATGCATTCTTTTCAATCCTTCTCTAAAGATTGTTGCTAGTTCATAATGAAATGTTGGATCATAAGACTTGCAGTTTGGAATAGTTGATGCCATTAAATGACTATGTCCATCTTGGTGCTGTAAACCTTCTCCCGCTAATGTTGTTCTCCCAGCAGTAGCACCAATTAAAAACCCTCTTGATTGACTGTCTGCTCCTGCCCAAGCAAAATCACCTATTCTTTGAAAACCAAACATTGAGTAAAAAAGATAGATAGGGATCATTTCAATATCATGATTTGTGTATGAAGTACCTGCAGCAATCCATGAAGACATTGCACCTGCCTCGTTAATTCCTTCCTCCAAAACTTGTCCGCTTTTTTCTTCTCTATATGAACTTAATTGAGCTGAGTCCTCAGGTTCATATTTTTGTCCTTCGTGAGCATAAATACCAATTTTCTGAAAAAAACCCTCCATACCAAATGTTCTCGCCTCATCAGGGATGATTGGTACTAATCTTGAAGCAACATTTTTATCTCTCAGAAGATTAGTAAGCATTCTTACTAATGCCATCGTAGTTGACATTTCTTTTTTACCTGTAGACTCTTTCATATTATCAAAAATGTTTTTCGGAGGAGCTTTAATGGGTTTTGCATAAGTAGTTCTCTCTGGGATAAATCCTCCTAATTGAAGTCTTCTTTCTTTAATATATTTTATTTCAGGTGAGTTTTGGTCTGGCTTATAATACTCAATATTTTGCACCTGTTTATCAGTTAAAGGAACATCAAACCTGTCTCTGTAATACATCAAATCGTCTATATCTAATTTTTTAGTTTGATGTGTTGTATTAACGCTCTCACCACTTTTGCCCATTCCATAACCCTTTATAGTTTTGGCAATCACAACTGTAGGGCTTCCAATGTTTTTTGAGGCTTTATCATAAGCTGCAAAAACTTTGTGAGGATCATGTCCACCTCTATTCAATCTCCATATATCTTTGTCTGAAAGGCTTGAGATTAACTCTTTAGTTTCAGGGTATTTACCAAAAAACTTTTCTCGCACATAAGCTCCATCTCTTGCTTTCATTGCTTGATATTCACCATCGACAGTTTCATTCATAACTTTAATTAAATGACCAGTTTTATCGTTGGCCAATAATGAGTCCCAATAAGAACCCCAAATTACTTTGATAACATTCCATCCAGCTCCTCTAAAAATACCTTCTAGTTCTTGTATGATTTTTCCATTACCCCTCACAGGTCCATCTAATCTTTGAAGGTTACAATTGATCACGAATATTAAATTATCTAATTTTTCTCTAGCTGCTAAACCAATTGCCCCTAGAGACTCTGGTTCATCCATTTCCCCGTCTCCTAAAAAAGCCCACACTTTTCTTCCTTCATCTTTGATGAGACCTCTGTTAATCAAATATTTCATATATCTTGCTTGATAGATAGCTAACATTGGTCCTAAACCCATTGAGACTGTTGGAAATTGCCAAAAATTTGGCATCAACCAAGGATGTGGATAAGATGATAAACCTCCTGGATTAACTTCTTGTCTAAAACTATCTAATTGTTTTTCATTAAGTCTTCCCTCAAGAAAAGCTCTTGCATACATACCTGGAGCGCTATGTCCTTGAAAATAAATTAAGTCTCCCCCAAATTTATTATTTTTTGCTCTCCAAAAATGATTCATTCCTACATCATAAAGCGTAGCTGCTGATGCAAATGTTCCTATATGTCCTCCAAGTTCAGGAAATTTCTTATTTGCGCGAACAACCATTGCCGCGGAATTCCATCTTATTAATGACCGAATTCTTCTCTCAATATTTTGATCACCATTTGATTTTTTCTCTTCATTTACTGGTATTGTATTTATATAGGGTGTGTTTTGTGTATAAGGAATATTTGCACCCTCCATATATGCTTTATTTATTAATTCCTTAATTAAATAATGGGCCCTTTGATTTCCGTCTTTTTCGATTACTGCAGTGAGTGACTCTAACCACTCATTAGTTTCTAATGGATCAATATCACCGTCATTAACTACTTGAATTATTTCTGATTTTTTTTTCTCAATATTATTTGTGTTAATGATTTGCTTTTGTTTTTTTTCTAATGATTTTTCTGCCTCTTCAATCAAATTTTCAGTGTCCTTAGGAATAGTTTTTGTTGTAGAATTTTCTTCATTTGACCCTGAAATATTCAAAATCAAATCACCTTTTGAAACTTTATCACCTACTTTAACTTTTATTGTCTCAATTATGCCTGATAACGTTGAAGGTATTTCAACACTCGATTTATCACTTTCAATAGTAACTACTGGATCGTTCTTGGCGATTTTTTGGCCCTCTTTGACAAGTAATTCAATAACCTCTACATTTTCGAAGTCACCAATATCAGGAACTAAAAGTTTTTCACTCATTTAATTAATATTTAGATCTTATACACTATATAACTTTACTTAATTGCTAATTTTAACACATTCTGCTCAATTTTTTGACACTCTTCTGATGTATCCATCAAAAATGATTAAAAAGTTATTAAATACACTCTTACAACCCAAAGAAAGCACTTACATTGATGCTAAAATTTGGATACAAAAAATTCTACTTGAAGAGAAATTTAAAAAAATTAATTCTTAAATTCTCTCAACACAAATAGCTATGCCCATTCCACCACCTATGCATAGTGTGGCGCAACCTTTATTCTTTTTCTGTTTTATCATTTCATGAATAAGTGTAACTAATATTCTAGCACCTGATGCTCCTATGGGATGGCCTAAAGCTATCGCTCCTCCATTTACATTTACTTTATTCTCGTCAATATTTAACGCACGTATTACTGCAATGCTTTGAGCAGCAAAAGCTTCGTTAATTTCAAAAAGATCAACATCATTTAAATTCCATTTTGCTTTTTTAACTGCTTCACGTACAGCCTCGATTGGCCCGAGACCCATCAGAGTTGGATCAACGCCAACTGAAGCCCATGAGATTATTTTTGCTAGCGGTTGTATAGATTTTTTTTTAGCCTCTTTTAAAGTTGTTAATAATAAAGCGGCTGCACCATCATTAATTCCTGATGAATTTCCAGGTGTAACGGTTCCATTTTTTAAAAATACTGCTTTAAGTCTCTCTAAATCTGATTTAGTAAGATCTTTTCTTGGATGTTCATCTTTCTCAAGACTGATACCAGGTTGATCTATTTTAACTAGCTCTTCCTCAAATCTGTTAGTATTAATTGCAATTTCTGCTTTTTTTTGAGAATTTAGTGCAAATTCATCTTGATCTACTCTTGAAATATTTAATTTCGTTGCAACATTTTCAGCAGTTACCCCCATATGGTAATTATTAAATGCGTCTATCAATCCGTCACTTATCATTGTATCTATCAAATGTTTCTCTGAAATTTTTTTATTATCTCGATAAAAAATTGAATGTGGAGCTAATGACATGTTTTCTTGGCCACCAGAAATTACATTTTTTGCATCTCCTAATTTTATTGTCTGATAACCTGAGATTACGGCTCTAAGTCCAGAGCCACAAACTTGATTTACTATGTGGGCTGGTTTAGAAATATTTATACCTGCATTAATTGCAGCCTGTCTTGCAGGATTTTGGCCTCCACCAGCTGTGAGCACTTGGCCCATAATTACTTCATCAATATCATCTTTATCTAATTTACTTTTTCTCAAAATTTCTCTGATGACAATTGATCCCAGCTTATCAGCACTTAATTCTTTAAGAGACCCTTTATAAGCCCCAATTGGAGTTCTAATGGCACCTACAATTACAACTTCATTTATTGAATTATTCATAATAATTTAAATTTGTCTTAGCATTAAAATACACTAAAAAATGATATAGAATAATAAATAAAATTTAAAAATGCGCCTGTAGCTCAACTGGATAGAGCGCTTGGCTACGGACCAGGAGGTTCTGGGTTCGACTCCTAGCAGGCGCACCATTAATAAGATCAATTATGTTGAAATGGCTGATTAAATCCTCTCTTCAAATGTCTGTTATTTATTTTTTCGTAATTATTCTTATAGTTTTAATTATTTTAACTTTTATACTCTAACAAATTATGTCTAATTCATTTGAACAAATAAGTTTAAAGCATGGTTTTATGAAACATAATGGTGGTGTTATGTTTAGAAATATCTCTGAAAACGAATATGAATTTAAGTCAATAATTAATGAAAATCATTTAAATGCTGCAGGAATAACTCATGGAGGATACTTGGCAGCTTTGATAGATGCTGGAGCAGGAACAGCAGCACACCGTAGCGCCCAAAATGCGCCATGTGTAACAATTTCATTAGATCTTAAATATATCGGAGCTTCAAAAATTGGTGACGAAATTACAGGGCATGTAAAAATTTTAAAAAAAACAAAAACTTTAGTATTTTTATTTTGTGAATTAAAATGTAACGACAAAATTATTACATCTGCTTCTGGAGTTTGGAAAATTCTCAAAATAAAGACCTAAGACTCTAGGTTTGATAGCAATTTGGACAATAAATCATATTATGTTAAACTGAATTTTTAAGAACTATAAATGAGAACTTTTCATAGAATGATTCGGTCATGTTTTAGTCTATTTTTGTTCTTTACGAGTAACTACATCTTGTAGGTAAAATATTAAACATACCAAAGATAGAAATGAATAAAAATAAAATTACGGCAGTCCTTGGTCCAACAAATACTGGTAAAACTCATTTAGCAATAGAAACAATGCTCTCTTTTGATACTGGGATGATTGGTTTTCCATTAAGACTTTTAGCTAGAGAAGTCTATGACAAAGTTATTAAAAAAACTAAATATGATGAAGTTGCTTTAATAACTGGTGAAGAAAAAATTATACCTTCAAATGCAAAATATTTTTTATGCACAGTAGAGTCAATGCCAATAGATAAAAATTTAGAATTTGTAGGGGTTGATGAAATTCAAATGTGTGCAGACCATGAACGAGGCCATATTTTTACAGATAGGTTACTTAATATGAGAGGAAGTAAACTTACAATGCTTATGGGTTCAAACACAATCAAAGGAATAGTTTCAAAATTAAATGACGATATAGAATTCATAGATAGAAAAAGATTATCTAAACTTACTTACTCAGGTCATAAAAAAATTTCACGTATTAACAGAAAAACAGCAATCATAGCTTTTTCAACAGAAGAAGTTTACGCAATAGCAGAATTAATACGAAGACAAAAAGGTGGAGCTGCAATTGTTATGGGATCTTTAAGTCCAAAAACAAGGAATGCACAAGTAAACTTATACCAATCAGGTGACGTTGATTTTTTAGTGGCAACCGATGCAATTGGAATGGGTATAAATATGGATTTAGATCAGGTATATTTTTCAAATCTAAAAAAGTTTGATGGAAGAAAATTAAGAAAACTAAATCTATCTGAGATAGGCCAAATTGCTGGAAGAGCAGGTAGATATCTCAATGATGGTAATTTTGGTATCACGGGTGATTGTAAAGAAATTTCAGCTGAAGAAGTTGAACTTTTAGAAAATCATAAATTTGAAAATATTAGAACGTTGTTTTGGAGAAACTCAGATTTAAATTTTAACAATCCTACTTCTTTATTAAAATCACTTGAGGAAAAGCCAAATAAAGATTGGCTTAGAAAAATTCATGAGTGTGAAGATGAAAAGGTTTTAAAGTATTTCTTAAAGAAGTTGGACTTATATAATTTGCCAAATGTAAAAGAAACACTGACGCTGCTATGGGAATGCTGTCAAATTCCTGATTTTGTAAAGAAAACCTATGGAAATCACATCGATGTCGTTGAAAAAGTATTCAATTTTTTAATCAGTGATAAGGGGAAAATATCAGATAATTTTATGCATTTACAGCTTATGAAGCTTGATAAATTGGATGGAAATGTAGATTCCTTAGCGAATAGAATTGCAAATGTTAGAACTTGGTCATATGTTTCTAATAAAAACAATTGGGTTGAAAATCAAAATTACTGGATTGAAAAAACTAAATTCTTAGAGGATAAACTTTCAGATAGACTTCATGAAGAGCTTACAAAGACATTTATTGATAAAAGAGCAAGTGTGCTTGCTAGAGGTTTAAAACAAGACATGGAATTTGATACTAAAATTTTAGAAAATAATAATGTTATGATCGATGATCAATTTATAGGTAAGATAAATGGTCTTAAATTAGAACTTGATCTTAAGAAGGGAGCCTTAGAGACTGATATTAAATCTCTAAAAAAAGCTGCAAGAAAAACAATAGGTCCTGAACTTGAAAAGAGAATCCAAATGGTAATTGATACAGGTTTAGTTGAATTAAAAAAAGACTCAAAGATTTATTGGAATAATGCAACAATAGGTAAGTTAATCCCTGGTAAAGATTATTTGAGCCCTAACATAGAACTATTAGTAGATGAAATGTTAGAGCAAAATCAAAAAAGTAAATTAATTACTTTTTTAGACAAATGGTTAAAGAATAAAATTTCAACAGTTTTAAAAAGTCTTTATGACTTAAAAGATATAAAGGATAAAAACTCATCAATTAAAGCATTGGCTTATCAACTTTACGAGAATAATGGTGTTATTAAGAGAGATAAGGTATCTGAGTATTTAAAGAATTTAGACCAAAAAGATAGAAAAATTTTAAGAAATTTAGGTGTAAAGTTTGGTAGATACCATGTCTTTTTATTTAAATTGATAAAGCCAGAACCAGTTTCTCTAAGAACTCTTTTGTGGAAAAATCATAATCAAAAATACTTTCATTTAGAACCTCCAACTTTCGGTTTAAATTTTTTAAATGATAACAAAATTAAAAATAAAAACTTTATGTTACTTTGCGGATTTGAAAAATTTGATAATTTATATATTAGAATAGATATTTTAGAGAGATTATTTGTGCAAATAATAAATTCAGATACTAAGAGTATGAAAGAAATAAAGATGATACCAGAGATGCTAAATTTATTGGGATGCAATAAAGATGACTTTAAACAACTACTAAAAGCTATGAGCTATAAGGTTTTGGAAAAAAATAATGAAGTTTACTTCAAATATATTCCAAAAAAAAAGGCAAGGCCTCAAAATAAAAAAGATATTAAGGAAAACCCTTTTGGTGTTCTAAAACATCTAAATCTTAATTAAAAATATGTTTTTTAAAAAAGAAAAGAATGAAAAGAATGATCTGTCTAAAGTGGCTGCTCTCTTAATTCACGCAGCTAAAATTGATGAAAACTTTTCAAAAAGCGAGGAAGTAATAATAAAACAAGCTCTTTTACAAATAGGCGTAGACAATGAAAATTTAGAAAGAATATTTTCAGACGGAAAAAAAATTGAGGAAGATTCAAATCAAATTTTAGAATTTACAAAAGAAGTAAAAAACATGGAGGAAAATGATAAAATCAAAATAGTTGAGACACTTTGGAGAATAATTTACTCAAATAATGAGGCAGATATTTATGAGACAAGTTTGATGAGAAGACTAGGTGGACTATTATATATTGACAATAAATTAATGGGGGATATTAAAGAAAAAATTAAAGCGAAATCTAATCATGACTTACATAGTAAATGATAAATGTATCAAATGTAAATTAATGGACTGCGTTGAAGTTTGTCCTGTAGATTGTTTCTATGAAGGAAAGAATATGCTTGTAATTAAACCGGATGAGTGTATAGATTGTGGCGTTTGCGAGCCAGAATGTCCAGTAGATGCTATAAAGGCAGATACAGAGCCAGGCAGCGAAAAGTGGTTAGAAATCAATAAACAATACTCTGAACTCTGGCCAAATATAAGTGAGAAAAAAGATCCACCTGCGGATCATGAGAAATTTAAAAATGAGCAAAATAAGTTTGAAAAATATTTTAAAGAAAACCTTTAAAAAAAAATCTAAATCAAAATCTCCTAAAAAAAAAAGTAAACCAAAAAAAATAAAAAAAAATAAAAAACCAATAAAAATTACAAAAAAAATAAAACAAAAAACTGAAAAGAAAATTGAGACAAAAAGTGAAAGTTTAAGAATACCCAAAAATAACGAGTTAAAACCTGAAATTAAAAAAGTTAAAAAACAAAGCACTGAAAAAAGAGAATTTAAAATTAAGGATTATGTTGTTTACCCAAAACATGGGGTTGGTCAAATAACAGAATTCAAAAAAATAAATATTGGTGGTATTGACGTTGAGACATATATAATTAAATTCGAAAAAGACAAAGCTAACGGTATGGTACCCGTTAATAAACAATCTCATTTACGGCCACTATCGACAATAAATCAAGTTAATAAAAGTATTTCAATCTTAAAAAGTAAACCGAAAATAAAAAGATCTATGTGGAGTAGAAGAGCTCAAGAATATGAAGCAAAAATATCATCAGGTAAAATTTATGACCTTGCTGAAGTGGTCAGAGATTTAAATAAAGGAGATGATTTGATGATTGAACAATCTTATAGCGAAAGACAATTATTTGAAAAAGCATATGATAGAATTCTTTCTGAATTTCAAATTGTTTTAAATGTTTCTAGGGAAGATACACAAAAAAAATTGGATAAAGCTCTAAAAAGAAATATTAATAAAGAGGTTAAAGAAATTAAAGAGGAAAGCAAAACTGATAAAACTTCAAACAATGATAATTTATCAGTTGAAGAACCTATATCAGATGTGGACGAACCAATTGATGAGTAAAAAAAAACGCCTCTCACACAAAAAGTTATGAGAAGCGTTTTTTATAAAGAATACTAAGTTATTATCTTCTTCTTCTTTTTTTAGCTTTTTTCTTAGCTTTTTTCTTAGCCTTCTTTGCTTTTTTTCTTCTCTTAGGCATCTTTAGCTCCCTTTTTAGTTAAACGAATCAAAATGATTCGCGATTAACTTATTTTTATTTTTTTATACACGTTATGTCAATTCTTTAATTAAAAGAAAAAATTTTGAAAAAAATTTTATAAAAATATTATTTTTATATTTTTAAAAGTGTAAAAAAGTTAATGTTTACGCGCTTTATGATCAAATATTTTTAATAAATTAATAAAGTTTTTCTAAATCATCTTTATATTTATCTAAAATTTTTTTTCTTTTTAATTTTAATGTTGGTGTTAACATTCCATTTTCAATTGAAAATTCTTCCTGTATTAATTTAAATTTTTTAACCTTTTCAACTAAAGATAAAGTTTTATTTATATTTTCTAAAAAAATTTCAATTTCTTTTCTATTTTCGGTACTTTCAGAAACAATTAACGCAACCAAATAAGTTTTTTTGTCTCCATAAACAAAACTTTGTTTAATTTTTTCATTTAAACATAATAAATTTTCAATTTTAGATGGTGAAATGTTGTCACCACCAAGATTAACTATTATTTCTTTCTTTCTATCAGTAATTTTTAGGTTTCCTTCTTCTGTAATCTTTCCAATATCACCAGTATGTAACCAGCCGTTCCTTATGACATCATCTGTCTCTTTTTTCATGTTCCAATATCCAAGCATTACATTTTCACCTTTGACTAAAATTTCTCCATCTTCGGCTATTTCTACCTGGTTTGTTTTAAAGGGAGGCCCTACTGTGTCGATTTTGATTTTTCCAGGAATGTTACAACTTACAACAGGTGAGGCCTCTGTGAGACCGTAACCTTGGAGTGTGGGCAATCCTATTGCATTTAAAAATTCTCCAATTTTTTGGTCTAAAGCACCACCCCCAGATACAAAGGCTTTTAGTTTTCCACCAAACTGATTTTTAATCTTTTTTCTTACTAATTTTTCACAAAAAAAATTTATTAATTTTTCTCTCAATGTTAAATTCTCATTATTAAGTTTTTTGGTGCCAAGTAAAATAGTGGATGATATCAGTTTTTTCTTAAACCCTTTTTGTTTTGAAAAATTCATTGAAATTTTACTGTACAAATTTTGATAAAATCTTGGGACAGCTGTCATAATCGTAGGTTTTGCAATGGACATATTGGATAATAACTTCTCTAGACTTTCGGCATAATAAATTTTTGCACCAAGTGAAATTTGAACAAATTGAACTGCATGCTCATATGAATGAGATAATGGTAACCATGTTAAAAAAGTAGGTTCACTATCCTGAACTAATTGGTTTAATATTTCTTGAGCCCCCTCACAATTTGACAAAATTCCTCCATGACTAAGCATTACTCCTTTAGGATTACCAGTCGTTCCAGATGTATAAATTATACAGGCAAGATCTTTCCTTTCAAGATTTTGATTAAAACTTATATGAATATCTGATTTTTTTTTTTTTAAATATGCATCAAATATATTTTCTAGGTTTTCAACTCTTTCATTTATTTTTTCAATAGATAAAACTTTTATTTCCTTTGAAATAAATTTTTGTATTTTTTTTAATTGGATTTCATTAGAGACTATACAAATTTTTGGCTTACAATCATTAATGATGTATTCATAATCTTTCTCTGAATAAGTTGTAAATAGTGGAACTGTTACTCCACCTGCATTCATAATCGATATATCAGAGATAAGCCACTCTGGTCGGTTTTCAGATAATAGTATACATCGGTCTCCATCAGCTAAATTTGTTCTTAAGTATTCAGACAAAATTTGAATTTTTAACGCAACCTGTTCCCAAGTAAAAAAATTTTTTTCATTTTCTTTTAACCATTTTAAAAATGGCTTATCGGCAACTGAGTTTATTTCTTTATACTTGGAAAAAAAAAGTTCTACTAAACTGTTTATTCTACTTAATTGCATAATTTGGTGGGCGAAGAGAGAATCGAACTCTCACTTCTTGCGAAACACGATTTTGAGTCGTGCGCGTCTACCAGTTCCGCCATTCGCCCTGATTGTTTAATAATTTATTAAATAGTATAAGAACTAAAATTATATTAAAACAAAAAAAAATGTTTAAGAATCTTTACAAAAAATGTTTAGATTTAGCAGGTCACAAAAGTTCTAAGTATTATTTAGCAATTGTGTCATTTGTTGAGAGCTCTTTTTTTCCTATTCCTCCTGACGTTATGGTTGTTCCGATGGTAATCTCCAAAAAGGCGGATTTTAAAAAAATTTTTTTTATAACAACAATATTTTCAGTTTTAGGTGGTATGCTCGGCTATGTAATTGGAGCATTCTTTTTCGAGTTTGGAGCACATATCATGAATTTTTACGGTTATGAGGATAAACTATATAATTTAAAAGAAAGCTTGATAAAAAATGATGGTTTCTATGCTTGGCTAGGGATTCTTTTTTTAGCAGGTTTTACCCCTCTTCCTTATAAAGTTTTTACGATTACAAGTGGTCTCATAGGATTTAATTTTTTAATATTTGTTTTAATAAGTTTAATTTCTAGAGGGTTAAGATTTTTTTTAGTGTCATATCTCTCTTATAAGTTTGGAGACTTGTTTAATGAATTTATGGATAAACATGGGTCAAAATGGTTTACGATAATTGGGATATTAATTGTTATTGTTGGTTTAGTAGTTTATCTAATTTTTAAATCTAATGTTTAATTTAAAAGCTGAATTTTATTTAAAGATAATTTTTTTATTTAGCTTTATTGCTTTAATTTCTGCTTTTTTTATAGAATATATTCTTGGACATCAGCCTTGTAATTTATGTTTAATAGAGAGAATTCCCTATGGATTAAGCATTATGATAATAATGGCGATCTTTTTAATTAGTAAAAATCAGAAATTCTTAGTTATGTTATTAATCCTTACTTTTATCTTCTCTTTTGCAATTTCATTTTATCATTTTGGAATTGAACAAGGTTTTTTTCAGGAGTCATCTGTTTGTGGGGTAAAGAGTTCGACAGGAATTGTCACTAAAGAAGATCTGCTTAAACAGTTAAGTGAAAAAACAATAAGTTGTAAAGATGTGACATTTAGGATTTTTGGATTATCGCTTACAAGCATTAATATTGTAATTAGTTTATTGTTTATTATAACACTTTTAAAAATTTTTAAGAAATATGAAAAAAACAAATAAAAGAGTACAGGAATTTATTAGAGTTGATCATGCTGGTGAGAGAGGTGCTGTCAAAATCTATGAAGGCCAATTGTTAGCTTTAAACACTATTGTAAAAAATGAAAGTTTAAAAAAAACAATTGAAGATATGAAAGAACACGAAATAGAACATTGTCAATTTTTTGAAAAAGAAATAAAAAAAAGAAATATAGAACCAACAAAATTTTTACCCTTATGGGATTTACTAGGTGTTGGTTTAGGTTTTGGCTCTACATTATTAGGCAAAAAAGCTGCAATGTTATGTACAGCATCTGTTGAAGAAGTTATTGATAAACATTATTTAGATCAAATTAATCAGCTTGGTCCTGAAGAAGAAGAATTAAAAAAGAAAATTACAAAATTTAGACAAGATGAATTAGATCATAAAGATATTGCTTATGAAGAGGGTGCAACAAAAAAAGGCTTTTACGCTATAATGGATAGAATTATCAAAACTGGATCTAAATTAGCAATAAATATTTCTGAGAAAATTTAATTTTAAGCTTCTAGCTCAACATCCCAATATAAATAGTCCATCCAACTTTTATGTAAATAATTAGGAGGAAAATTCTTTCCATTTCTATGTAAATCTTCAGTTGATGGTTGATAAGGATATTGATTAAGTTTCATTCCTGAAGATTTTAATAATTTTCCACCTTTTTTAACATTACATGCTGAACATGCTGTTACAACATTATCCCAGTGTGTTTCTCCACCTTTTGATCTTGGTAACAAATGATCAAAAGTTAATTCCTCTCCACTTCCGCAATATTGACAAGAAAATTTATCCCTTAAAAAAACATTAAATCTTGTGAAACTTGGTTTAGATTGTGGAACTATGTAATCTTTAAGAGCAATAACGCTTGGAAGCTGCATTTTGAATGATGGACTTCGTACAATTCTTTCATAACTACTTACTATAATTACTCTATCTAAAAAAACTGACTTTACTGTATCTTGCCAAGACCATAATGATAAAGGATAATAGCTTAAAGGTCTATAATCAGCATTTAAAACTAATGCAGGACATTTTTCTAATGATACATCTTGTTCAATAAAGTTATTCATAAATTAATTTTAACTTAAATAAAAAATGATTTCAATATTAAGAACTCATTTTATTTTTTTTAAAATATAATTTAATGCTATACTGGAAGCTTCGATAGGAATATGATGATCACAATCCTTAATTAAATGGGTCTCTATTTCAATATTAGATCTGATAAAAAAATCTTTTGCCTCTAACATATGATTGGGTGAGACAACTTGATCAGAATCACCATGAATTAAAAGAATATTTGTTGATGTTCTCTTTCTTTGCTTGAGATCCTCTTGATTAATAATCTTACCAGAAAAACCTACAACACAACTAAATTTATTTTTAGATGTAAGCCCTAAATTAATTGACATCATACATCCTTGACTAAAACCAGACAAACAAATTTTATCGTTTTCAAGATTATATTTAATTTTTACCTCATCTATGAATTGATTGAGTTTTTTTTCAGCCTTGATTGTCTCATTTAAAATGTATTTTGGATCATCTTTTGTAAGATCAAACCATTGATACCCAGATGGATTTATTGGACAAGGTTCATGACCATTCGGGCAGAGAAAAATTGTATTTGTAAGGTGTCTTTTCCAATTTAATGAAAGCATACTTATATCTTTACCATCACCTCCGTACCCATGTAGTAAAATGACTGCGTTTTCAATTTTCACATCTTTTTCTGGTTTTATAATGGTTGTATCAAGGCAAAATGTCATAGTAATTGATTTATGTTTTTTTATCTATAAAACAGCCTACTATAATTTTATGATTTCTGGAATATTAGTAAAAATTTTATCTATAATCTTACTTGTGGCTGTTGGTTTAGTTCTAATTCTTGGTATTGGAACTTTATTTAAAGGTGGAGAAACAAGTAAGAAATACTCTAATAAATTAATGCAGTTAAGAGTCTTGCTACAATTTATAGCAATTATAGCCTTAGTTGCTTTTGCATATTTTTTTAAAAATTAATTAAAATTACTTAACCACTTAATAAATTTTTCATCGTTAAAGTCGATTGATCCAATTATTCTTGCAAACTCAAGTCCATCTTTGTTAAAAAGTATAGTTGTAGGAAGACCTCTTAATTTAAATTTCTTTGCCAATGTATTAGGCGAGTCAAAATATATTTCTAAATTTTTTATCTTCAAATCTTCGAAGAAAGTTAAAGATTTTTGACTAGTATCCTTGCCAATATTTATAGGAAATATCTTTAGATTATCTAAATTTGGATTTTCAGCTAACAAATCTAAAGATGGCATTTCATCTTTACATGGAGCACACCAAGTTGCCCAAAAATTCAATAAAACTAGATTTCCTCTATAATCATTTAAGTATAATTCTTTATTTTTAATGTTTAAAAACGTTATATCACTGTAATTTTTTAACTCTTTATTAATGACTAAATTTTTTATATCGGATGCGTCACTAGCAAAAGAATTTGATAGCATTAAAACAAATATTATTAATAATCTCATGTTAAATAGGTATAATTAATTATCATGGTAAAAAATAAAAACAACCAGACAATATGGAATACAAGAATTAAAAATAATTCTTCTAGTCTCTCACAAAAAATAGGTAGCTCTATTGATGTTGATAAAAGACTGTATAAAGAAGATATAAATGGTTCTATTGCTCATGTAGAAATGTTATTTAAACAAAAAATAATTTCTTTTAGAACAAAAAATAAAATTATTTATGGACTAAATAAAATTGAAAAAGAAATATCCAGTAAAAAATTTGAATTTAATAAAAAATACGAGGACATTCATATTAATATTGAAAAACGACTGTTTCAAATAATTGGTGAAGAAGCGGGTTATGTTCACACAGCAAGATCTAGAAACGACCAAGTAATAACCGATTTTAAGATCTGGATTAAATCTGCAAATCAAAAAATTAGTACGATGTTAAATAACGTAATTAAAAATTCAATTAATTTAGCTCAAAAAAATGTTGATACTATTATGCCAGGTTTTACTCATTTAAAAAATGCACAAGCAGTTTCATTTGCACACTATCTAATGGCATACGTAGAGATGTTTAAAAGAGACAAAGACAGATTTAAGAATAATTTAGACAGTCTAAATGAAAACCCATTAGGTGTTGCTGCATTAACTGGAACTTCTTTTAACATTGACAGGAACTATACGACAAAAAAACTTGGTTTTGAAAAGCCTACAAATAATTCAATCGACACTGTAGCGGATAGAGATTTCGTTTTAGATTTTCTTTATAGTGTTTCTGTTTGTTCGTTGCATTTATCAAGAATTTCTGAAGAATTAATTATCTGGAATTCTGATGGTTTTAATCTAATTAACCTCTCAGATAAAATAGTAACTGGTTCATCAATAATGCCACAAAAAAAAAATCCTGATCTTTTAGAGTACTTAAGAGGTAAATCTGGAATTACTTTTGGTAATTTATTTTCAATGTTTACTATATTAAAAGGATTGCCTCTTTCATACTTCAAAGATCTTCAAGATGATAAAGAAATTATTTTTAAATCATATGATGTTCTTTTTCAAAGTTTAAAAGTATTTAATGAAATTCTTAAGAATGTAAGTCCTAACAAAAAAAGAATGCTTGAATTGGCATACTCAGGTTATATTACTGCAACAGATTTAGCAGATTACCTTGTTAAGAATAATTCAATGTCTTTTAGAAAAGCTTATCAAAAAACAGCTTTGCTGGTGAATTTAGCTGAAAAGAAAAAGAAAAAACTAAATGAATTATCCATGGAAGACTTAAAAAAGGTAGAACCTACATTAACAAAGGATGTGCTAAAAGTGTTTGATTTAAAGAATTCCGTCAATTCCAAAAAATCTTATGGTGGAACATCTTTTGATAATATCAAAAAGATGATAAGGAAATATAAAAAATTAAGATGATTAAAAAAATTACATTTGTTATTTTAGTTTGTTGTATTTTAGTTTCTTGTGGAAAGAAAGGTGATCCTGAATATAAAGTTTTAAATAAAGAAATTAAAGTACCAACAATTATAATTAACAAAATTTCATGAAATATATTAATAAAAGACTAACAGTGGAAAAAGTCAATTTCCAGAGAATAGCTAAAAAATTTGGAACACCTTTTTATTGTTATTCATATTCAAAATTAAAAGAAAATATAAATAAATTTAAAAAAAATTTTAAATCTTTTTCACCTTTAATTTGTTTTGCAGTTAAATCGAATACTAATGTTAATTTAATTAGAGAAATTAAAAAATTTGGTTTAGGGGCTGATGTAGTTTCTTTAGGTGAGCTCATGATAGCCATAAAAGCAGGAATAAAACCAAATAAAATAGTATTTTCTGGAGTTGGAAAAACTTCTAGTGAATTGAATTTTGCAATAAATAAAAAAATACTACTCATTAATGCTGAGTCATTAAGTGAAATAATGGAAATAAATAGACTTGCAAAATTAAGGAACAAAAAAGTGAGGGTTGGAGTTAGACTTAATCCTAATACAGATGCAAAAACACTAAATCAAATTTCTACAGGAAAAAAAGAGAATAAATTTGGAGTAAATAAAGATACATTTCATAAAATTGTGGATTTTTGTAAAAATTCAAAAAATATAGACTTAAAATGTTTGAGTGTTCACATAGGTAGTCAAATTTTAGATCATAAACCCTATGGTAAAATGCTTGAAGCTGTTAGCCATATCTTAGATAAGACTAATCATCAATTTGAATTTATTGATTTAGGTGGAGGTATGGGAATTAATTATTCTAATAAAGACAAAACACTTAATTATAAAAAGTATAACACTGCAATAAATAATTTTCTCAAAAAGCATAACGTAAAAATAATTTTTGAACCTGGAAGATCTATAATTGGCAATACTGGTATGTTAATTAGTAAAGTTATTTATATTAAAGACAGTGGCAGGAAAAAATTTATAATTTTAGATGCTGCTATGAATGATCTTATGAGACCCGCATTATATGGGGCATTTCATAGGACATTGCCAGTAATAAAATCGAATGGAATATCAAATAAACCTTATGAATTCGTTGGTCCAATTTGCGAAAGTACTGATAAATTTATAACATTAAAAAAATTTCAAAAATTAGAGGAAAAAGATTTAATAGCTATATGCGATGTTGGCGCGTACGGTATGTCTTTAAGCTCAAATTATAATTTAAGACCTAAACCCATAGAATTATTAATTAAAGGTTCAAAAATTAATGTAATTAGAAAAAGACAAAAGCACGCGGAAATAATCTAGCTTTTAACACAATGTTAAGAAACTTCATATTTTCATTATTTTTTTTTACTGGAATTATTGTTATTTCAATAATTTTTTTGCCCTCGTTTTTCTTACCTAAACAAGTAGTGTTATTTGGTGGTAAGCTAATGGGTCACTGGACGAGTTTTTGCTTAAAATTTTTTCTTTCAACAAAAATAATAATTAAAGGAACTGAAAATATTATTAGAGATGAAAAATTTTTTATAGCAGCATCACATCAATCAATGTTTGAAACTTTCTTTCTTCAAACTTTATTTAACTCACCTGTATTTATTCTAAAGAAAGAGTTATTATTGATACCTATATTCGGATGGTATTTAAAAAAAATTGGATCTATATCAGTTAAAAGAGGTCAAATTACAAAAGATAATCTTAGTTTTTATGATGAAATTTCAAGTGTAGTTACTAATTCAGATAGACCTTTGATAATTTTTCCTCAAGGAACTAGGGTTTTACCTAATGAAAGACCTCCTTTTAAAAAAGGAGCCTCTAGAATTTATGAAAAACTTAAAATTGCTTGTCAACCAGTTGCGATTAATTCTGGATATGTTTGGCCTAAATCAGGAAGAAAAATTAGCAATAGAACTATTACTATATCTATAATGCAAAAAATAAATAATGATTTGGAAAAAGAAGTATTTCTTAAAACTTTAGAGAATACAATTTATTCAGAATTAAATCTTATAGATTAGCCTTTCATGGGCATCACCACATAGATACTATCAAAATCACCTGGATCTTTTATTAAAGCTGGAGATCCTGTATCGTTTAAAAATAATTCTATTTTTTCCCCATCAAGCTGTGAAGCAACATCTATTAAATATCTTGAATTGAAACTGATTTCTAAATTATGATCAAATTTAACACCTAAGGTTTCATTTCCATCACCACTGGTAGTGTTATTAACAGAGAGATTTAAGGTATCCTTGGACAATTTAAACTTAACCCCATCCTTTTTATCTAGAGATACTGATGCGACCCTATCGATAGATCCTAAAAATGATTTAAGATTCGTCTCTAATTTTTTTTGATTATTTTTAGGAATCACTTGTACATAATTTGGAAATTTTCCATCAATTAATTTAGAAATCAAAATACTATTAGTTAGTTCAAACTTAATTTTTGATTTTAAATTTGATATTTTAAGGTCACCATCATATTTATCTAGTAAAGAGCAAAGCTGGAAAATAGTTTTTTTTGGAAGAATAATTGGTTCAAAATTTATTTTTTCACTTAATCTTATTTTTGAAATTGACATCCTATGACTATCAGTTGCAACGGCAGTCAAATAGATCTTATCCTCAACCTCAGTTTGATGAAAATATATTCCACTTAAGTAATGACGTGTTTCATCATTCGATATTGAAAACTTACACTTATTAAGTAACTTTAAAAAATGTTTCGAATTAATTGCAAAAGTATTATCATTAAAGTTTTCTTCAGTAAGCGGAAACTCTGAGGAATTTATACAATTTAGATTAAATATTGATTTTTCAGACTCTAATTGAAGTTTGTTTTCGCTACTCATTGATAAGTTTATTTTTTTGTCTGAAGAAAATTTTCTAACAATATCAAACATAATTGATGAAGTAGTAGTTGTATTTCCCTCCTCTAAAATTTCAACATTTTCAATTTGATGAATAAAAATTAAATCAAGATCGGTGGCTGTAATTGTTAATTTTGAGTCACTTGCATTTAGTAAAACATTAGAAAGTATCTGTAAAGTGCTCCTTTTTTCTATAACACCTTGGCAATAACTTAGGGCCTCTTGAAGCTCTTTTTGATTAACGTTAAATTTCATCCTTCTTTATTATATAAAATAATATTCCTTAATTTATTTATATTATCATTCATGTCTGGATTTTTTTCTTTTAATTTTTCTATTGTTTTCACAGAATGAATTATAGTCGTATGATCTCGATTTGAAAATTCTCGTCCAATTTCTGGTAATGATTTTGTGGTTAAAATTTTAGTTAAGTAAATAGCTGTCTGTCTTGGTCTAACTAAATATCTCGATCTTCTTGAGGATAACATCTCATTTTTACTAATTTTGAAAAATTTACAGACAATTGTTTGTATTGAATCTATTGTTACGTTATTTTCTGTTAAATTTAATAAATCTTTTAAAATAATCTTTGTCTCAGATAGACTTGGTTGTTTGTTATAAATCCTTGAGAACGAAACTACACGATTTATTGCTCCAACTAATTCGCGCACATTAGTGGTAATTTTATTACTTATAAAATCTTGAATTTCATCTGTAACATTTATTTTGTCAGCATATAGAGTGGTTAATTCATTTATCTTGTGATTGATAATCTTTCTTCTTAAATCATACTCAGGTTTTTGAATATCTACAACTAGACCTCCAGAAAATCTTGATTTAATCCTTTCTTGAATTCTAGATAGCTTATTAGGTGGTCTGTCAGCTGAAACAATTATTTGTGACTCTTTATCCAAAAGTGCATTAAAAGTATGAAAAAACTCTTCCTGCATAGCTTCTTTGCCATTCATGAACTGAATATCGTCAATTAATAAAACATCTGTATTTCTGAAATACTCTTTAAATTTAAACATATTGTTAGATTTAATTGATTTTACAAATTGATACATAAAACGTTCAGCTGAAATAAACATCACTTTTTTGTTTTTACTCATTTCGTAGCCTATTGAATTTAAAAGATGAGTTTTACCTAAACCTACGCCCCCATATATATAAAGTGGATTATAATGAGAAATATTCTCAGATACCTTTAAAGAAGCTTCAAAAGCTATTTTATTACTTAAGCCGATTAAAAAGTTTTCAAATCTTTTATTAGGATCTATTCGACTATACTGGAGATGAGAGTCTTTTATAAATGAGATTTTTCGAGTTGGGTTTATTTGATTAAGATCATCAAATTTTTTATTTTTAGTATCCTTTTTTTCTAAAATCTTAAATTCTATTCTGATAATTTGTTTTTTATGTTTTCTGATAGTTTGTAAAATTTGATCTAAATATCTAGAAGTGATCCAGTCACGAATGAATCTGGTAGGGACAGATAATAAAATATAATTATTAAACTCCTCATTTAAATCAATTTTTTTTATCCAACTTTCATAAATCTCTATTCCCAATTTAAGTTTTAATTCAGACTGAATAAGTTTCCAATCAAGACTAATCTTATCAAAACTTTTATTTGTATGCGTGTTGTTCATTTTTATGGGGAGTCTCCAGTTACATCAATAATGAAGGTTATTGCAACAAATTATTTTGCTAAACTGAAAATAAATAAAATCTGGGATTGTGTAAAAATTTTTTTTTTAAAATTTCTTTGACAAATTTTTTTTTTATGTATTAAAAAATAAATAAAATTTATGATTGAATTAAATATAATATTTTTTTACTAATTCTAAATATTGTAATTTAAGATTAACGCATCATATATGAAGCGTATTCTTAAAGTTGAATCAACTTGGGGTATAGAAATTATAAGGAACTTATTTTTTTTGTAATTCTTGATACATTCCTAGATGCATTTTGTTTCTTAATAATTCCAGTTTTAGCAATCTTCATTAACTCAGAATTCAACTTAGGTAAGAACTTTAAAGCCTCTGACTTTTTTTTATTTTCAATCAGAACGTTCATCTTTTTTAATGCAATTTTATATTTACTTTTTCTCGCCTTATTAACCGCGGTCTGTTTAGATATTCTTCTAATTCTTTTAATTGCTGATTTTGTATTAGCCATAATTTTGCTGGGGTATAACCGCTTAAATAGGTCTGGTCAATAATATATTTTTATTTTTGACATATTTCACACAAAAATGTTGATCTATTTGATTGGGTAATTTTACTAATTGTTCCCGAACAACTAAATCTTTTACAGTTTTGTTTATCTCTACCATAAACCTTAAATTCTTTTTGAAAATTACCTTGATCACCCTTGGTATTTTTAAAGTCTCTTATAGTTGATCCACCTTTCCTTATAGCGTTTTGTAAAATTTTTCTCGAATTTATGACTATATTTTTGCATTGATTTTTTTGCAAATACTTAGCCGATAATAAAGGGTTGATTTTTGATAAATATAAAATTTCGCTTGCATAAATATTTCCAATTCCAGATACAAAATTTTGATCTAATAAAAAATTTTTAATATTTTTGTCCTTTTTTTTAAAGTGATTAATCAAATATTTTGAATTAAATTTTTTATTAAAAGGCTCTGGTCCAAAATTTTTAAACTTTTTTTTCAGACTGTTAAAATCATTAAAAAATTGAAAGTAACCAAATCTTCTTGGATCATTATAAATTAACTTCATATTCTTAAAAGAGAATTCAACATGGTTATGATTTTTAGGCAAATTTGGTGAACTATAAAAACTTGTGTTAGTTGGTATATCATCTTTTTTATTTTTAATAATATGAATTGTTCCTGACATTCCTAAATGAACTATAAAAAAACTTTTATTTTCTAATTCAATGATCAAATATTTTGAGAATCTTTTGATATTCGAAATAAATTTATTTTTTAGCTTCTTTTCAAAAGAAGTTTCTAATTTAAATCGTAAGTTTCTGTTTCTAACCAAAACTTTATTGATTTTTTTACCTTTTATATTTTTTAACAAAGATTGTCGGACTATTTCTACTTCTGGTAATTCTGGCATTTACTATTATATTAAATGAATAATTAATTAAAAATGCAACAACATCTTCAAAATAAAAAAGGGCTAGTTCAAGGTGTATTTGACCAAGTTTATGACAAATATGATTTAATGAATGATTTTATGTCGTTTGGAATACATAGGCTATGGAAAAAAAATTTAATCAACATGATGGGACCATCAAAAAATAAAAGCTTGGTTGATGTTGCTTGTGGTACTGGAGATATAGGAAGACTTTATCTAAATAACACAGATATTAACAATCATATTACTTGTATTGATCCAAATAAAGGAATGGTGACCAAAGGAAAAGAAAAGCTTAAAAATTATAAAAATGTAAAATGGATAATTTCTAGTGCAGAAAAACTCCCTGTTGAAAGTAATACATTTGATTTTTATACAATTAGTTTTGGCTTAAGAAACACAAAAGATTTAGATAGATCCTTGTCAGAAGCATATAGAGTTTTAAAAAAAGGTGGAAGATTTTTTTGTTTAGAATTTTCCAAGATACAAAATGAAAACTTGGAATTTATCTATAAAAAATATTCAAAATTAATTCCTTTAATTGGTAAATACGTTGTAGGACAGAGAGAACCTTATGATTATCTTATTGAAAGTATTAATAATTTTGTGAATCAAGATGAACTTTTAGAATATATGAAAATTAATAAATTCCAAAAATGCAATTATAGAAATTACTCTAATGGAATAGTATCTATACATAGTGGTTGGAAAGTTTAATGATAAAAAAAATTATAACTTTATTTAAACTTGGACGAAAAATAGCTCATTCAGATATATTAGAGATAATCTCAAAATTTGAAAAACCACCATTAGCAATCACATTACTATTTAAATTTTTAGCAATATCTTTTTCACCTAAAAAAAAGAACTTAATTAAAAGTGAAGGCGAACGATTATCAGATTCTTTGGAGTCTATGGGCACAACTTTTATAAAACTTGGACAATTCTTAGCTACGCGACCAGATATAATTGGGGAGAATCTATCAAAACAACTTGAAAATCTTCAAGATAAATTGCCACCATTTTCACTTATACAAGCTAAAGAAATCATAAAAAATGATTTAGGGCAGGAAACATATGACTCAATTATAAATTTAAGTGATCCAGTTGCAGCAGCTTCTATAGCTCAAGTTCATAAAGCTCAAATTAACGACAATGGGACTATCAAGGATGTTGCGATAAAGATTTTACGTCCGAACATAAAAAAAATTTTTAATGATGAGATTGATGCAATTATGCTTTTTGCCTTTTTGGTGGAGTCATTCATTAAAAAGACAAAAAGATTAAAATTGGTCGAGGTAGTTTTTTTACTTAAAGAAATAACAAATTTAGAAATGGATTTAAGATTTGAAGCAGCTGCAGCTAATGAATATGCAGATAATACTAGAAATGATGTTGGGTTTAGAGTTCCTGAAATTTATTGGAATTTTACAGGTGAAAATGTAATGACATTAGATTGGATTGATGGAATTTCTATTAGGGAAACTGAAGAACTAAAAAAAAGAAATTTTAATACTGAAAAAATTGCAAACGACATAATTCAAAATTTTCTAAGACATGCAGTGAGAGATGGATTTTTTCACGCTGATATGCATCAAGGAAATATATTTATAGATAATAATGGTCATATTGTTCCAATTGATTTTGGAATAATGGGCAGACTTGATAAAATGAGTAAAAGATTTTTAGCAGAAATACTATTTGGTTTTATCCAAAGAGATTATCGTAAAGTAGCAGAAGTACATTTGGTTGCTGGACTGGTTCCTAAAGAAGTTCCAATTGATGACCTTGCTCAAGCCCTAAGATCAATTGGTGAACCAATTTTTGGCCAAACAGTAAAAGATATTTCTGGTGGAAAATTGCTAAAACAATTATTTGATGTTACAGAAAAATTTAACATGCAAACACAACCTCAACTTCTGATGCTTCAAAAAACAATGGTTGTTGTGGAGGGGGTAGCCAGAAAATTAAATCCAAATACAAACATTTGGACTACATCTAAACCTGTTCTAGAAAATTGGTTAAGAGAAACAAAAGATCCTATGACCACAATTAATGAAACAATTCAAAGTACTTCTGAAGTGATTAAAAGATTACCAGAATTCCCAGAAATAATGGATAAAGCTAATCAAGCTCTAACGTATTTAGCTAGTGGTCAAATTCCACAAAATTCAAACTCTTATACTGCTTTAAATACAAAAAAATCAGAAATGACCGCTTTTAGAAATCAATCTATTATTGGCTTTTTAGTCCTTGTAATTTTTGGTCTATTGGTATTTTAATTCACTACATGAGCAACTTGAATAATAAAAAAATCTTATTAATAATTTGTGGAGGTATAGCTGCATATAAATGTCTTGAATTAATCAGACTTTTAAAAAGGGATGGTGTAATTATAAAAACAATTCTTACTAAAAGTGGTGCTGAATTTGTGACACCTCTCTCAATTACTTCGTTATCTCAATCTAAAGTTTATCAGGATCTTTTTAGTATAGAAAATGAAGTAGAAATGGATCACATAAGTCTTTCAAGATGGGCAGATCTCATTTTGATTGCACCTGCAACTGCTAATACAATATCTAAACTTGCTATTGGAAGTTCAGACGATTTAGCTTCAACTGTTGCTCTTGCGTCAAACAAAAAAATTTTTATTGCTCCTGCAATGAATGTAAGGATGTGGGAACATCAATCTACTAAACAAAATATAACAAAACTAAAAACCTATAACTATGAATTAATTGGTCCTGAAATTGGAGATATGGCATGTGGAGAATACGGTGAAGGTAAAATGTCGGAGCCAAAAGAGATAATAAATAGTCTTGAAATTTATTTCAAAAATTTAAAACTTAAAAATAAATTAAAGGCAATCGTGACCGCAGGACCAACCAAAGAGTATATTGATCCAGTAAGATATATATCTAATAAATCCAGTGGTAAGCAAGGCTATGAAATTGCGAAATCATTATCAAAAAAGGGTTTTGAAACAACTTTAATTTCTGGACCAACAAATTTAGAAATAAATAATGATATCAATTTGATCAAAGTTGAGACTGCTGAAGAAATGTTTCAATCGACACTTAAAAATTTACCGGCCGATGTTGCAATATTTACAGCAGCAGTGTGTGACTATAAGGTGAAAGAAATTTCTAGAATAAAAATAAAGAAACAGGATGAAATTAGTTTAGACTTAGAAAAAAATGTCGATATTCTTGATTATGTCTCTAATCATAACTCCTTAAGACCAAAACTTGTGGTAGGCTTCGCAGCTGAAACGAATGATTTAGAAAATTATGCTAATAAAAAACTTAGTGAAAAAAATTGTGACTGGATAGTTGCAAATGACGTATCAAATAAATCAATTGGTTTTGAGTCAGATTTTAATGAAGTATCAATTCTTTATAAAAATAAAAGAATAGAAAGAATTAAATATAAATCTAAATCAGAAATTTCAGATGAATTAGTTGAAAAAATCATTGATCATTTAAACTAATGATTAAAGTTTTAGTAAAAAAATTAAAACCTTCTGTAAAATTACCATCATATAAAACTAATGGTGCATCTGGCATGGACCTGATGGCATATATAGATAAATCAATTGAACTAAAGCCAGGAGTATCGTGCTTAATACCAACTGGATTATCAGTTGCATTTCCTAAAGAATATGAAATTCAAATAAGACCAAGGTCAGGATTAGCGGCAAAAAGCAATATTAGTGTTTTAAATACACCTGGTACAATTGATAGTGATTATAGAGGAGAAATAAAAGTTATTTTATTCAATCATGGAAACAAAAGTTTTAAGATCAATAAAAACGATAGAATTGCTCAAATGGTTTTAACTCCAGTTATAAAAATGGATCTAGAAGAGACAAACGAACTTCCAGAGTCAATAAGAGGAGCAGATGGTTTTGGTTCAACTGGTAAATGAGAGAAAGTCTTAACAAATCTCAAATTGAAAGATTCTCTAGACAATTAGTTTTAAAAAATATAGGTGCGAGAGGTCAAAAAAAAATTTTATCCTCTAAAATTTTAATCGTTGGTGTTGGAGGTTTAGGTTGCCCTGCTGCAGAAAATCTAGTAAGAGCTGGTATTGGAACTATTGGTCTTGTTGACAATGATATCGTAAATCTTTCTAACATACATAGACAAAGCTTATTTACTTCTAAAGATATAAATAAATCAAAAGTTAGTGTGGCCGCAAAAAAACTGAAGGAAATAAATCCATCTGCTAAAATTAAAACTTACAAATCAAGACTCAATAAGAATAATATCAAAAATATAATTAAAGATTATGAAATAATAATTGATGGTTCAGATAATTTTAAGACAAAATTTTTAATTAATGATTTCTGTGTAAAATTGAAAAAAAGATTGGTGACAGGGGCAATCAGTAAATTTGATGGTCATGTATTTACATTTGATTTTAACGATAAAAAAACAGCTTCTTTAAAAAGTTTCTACCAAGAAAATGAAATTTCAGACGATGACCTAAATTGTGAATTTGAGGGAATTCTTGGCACAACTGCATCAATTGTAGGAACAACTCAAGCAAATGAAGCCTTAAAAATGATTATGAAAATTGGGCAAACTTTAAAAAATCAAATATTAATTATTGATCTTTTAAATCTTAATTTTAGAAAAGTTAAATTTAATAGGAAATAAGGTGTAACTTAATAATGAAAAAGTTATATTTTTTGATTTTTCTCTGGATTTTTTTTCCATTAAATGTTTTTGCAAACGATACTTTTCTCTCATTAAAAAAAAATAAAGTAAATGTAAGATATGGTCCAGGGTTTGAGTATCCTATAAAATATATCTATAAAAAAATTAATTTACCTATTAAGCAGATTGATAAGAAAGAGAATTTTAGGAGGATTATTGATTTTAAAAATAATAGTGGATGGATACATGTCTCTCAACTCAAAAAGGTAAATTCTTTAATACCAAAGATCGATAAAATTTTATTTAGCAGGCCAACAAATTTTTCAAAACCTTTAGCAAAAATAGAAAAGGGTAGAGTTTTGTTAATACAGAATTGTAATGATGAATGGTGTAAGGTGAAAACTGGAAACTTTAAAGGTTGGGTAAAAATAGAAAATTCCTGGGGTGTGAATTAATCTTAATCTACTAGACTAATATTTTTTAATGTTAAACTACTTTTGTTGTTCACAAACATCCTTGATTACAGGAGCATTTGCACAATCTAAACATTTTGTTTTCTGAACAATACAACCATCATCAAGAACTTCAACATCAACAATTTTATCACACTTGGAACAAGTTGAGGAAATTGTTAGTCCACATTTTTTACAGTTATAATTTTCTGTTTGCATGATGAAAAATTAATCATAAATAAATTTATTTCAACAACTATTCATGCGAATGATTATTATTATCGAAACTTTTTTGCGAATGATTATTATTATCGAAACTTTTTTGCGAATGATTACTAATTGCTTTTTTTTTGGAGTATTCGATCAAATTATTTTTTAGATTTGCTTGTCCACCATTTATCTAAAATAAAATACCAAATTGAATTTGCAATTGGTTCAACTATTGCATCCGTAAGTGCAACTTTAAAAGAGACATCTGCTACTATCATTAAAACTGTAATCGCAATTGCAAAGTGTCCAATTGTATAAATTACAGTTCTAAGTAAAGAGCCTTTATTGTTTTGATAAATATTTTGGGATGCTTGAAATATGCCTTTAGTAATTTCCATCAGTTTTTAAAAGGACTCTCAAGAACACAAGCCACAAGGTGTATTCTAGCCTGTTCACCTCCATTAAAAAAATTATGATATTTAGTGTTATTTGTAATCCAAACTTTCCCATCTGCGGGTAAATGTTTAGCAACATTCTCTATAACCATTGAACACCCTTTGTTTGTGATTATAGGCACATGAAGCCTACATTCTGGATCTTTGTGCCAACTCAAAGTTGATCTAGGCTCTTTTAATAACAGCCTAACCCTTCCCAATTTAAATCTGTTGCTTAGAACTTTGTAAACTTCTGCAAAGTATGTATTTTCAAATTCAGGTATTAATTGTGTATATTTAGACTCATCTATATCAACATCTCTTGAAACCTCTTTTCCAGTTTCGTCTGCAATTGTCCAATATTTTCCTCTAATATTGCTTCCTTCAATTGAGCTCTTATCGTTTGGAATTTGGTTTAATGGAATTGCACCAAAATGTGTAACACCTGGTGTATTAAATTTTTTTAATTTCAAAATTCTATCTAAGTCGTCTTTTAACTTTGAAATGTCAAATTTTAGATTTGGAACTTCGTAAAAATCCTCAAAATTTGCTGTTGCCATATAACTTTATCTTTTTTTTCAAATTTAATTTAATTTCAAATCAAATCGATCAGAATTCATAACTTTTACCCATGCAGCTATAAAATCTTTAACAAATTTTTCTTTCGAGTCCTCACAGGCATAAACTTCTGCAAGAGCTCTTAGTTGAGAATTTGAACCAAAAATCAAATCAACTCTTGTTGCTTTCCATTTTGTTTTTTGAGTTTTTCTATCTCTTCCTACAAATGTTTGTTCTGATTTGTCTTCCTCTTTCCATGTAGTATTCATATCTAATAAATTTACAAAGTAATCGTTAGTAAGAGAACCAGGTTTATTTGTAAAAACTCCGTAATTTGAACCATCATAGTTAGTATTTAAAACTCTCATACCGCCTATAAGTGCTGTCATTTCTGGCGCAGTAAGACCCATTAGTTGTGCTTTATCAACCAATTTTTCCTCTGCCGAAACATTTGAAGCTCCACCATTTAGATAGTTTCTAAAACCATCTGCCTGAGGCTCAAGAAGACCAAAAGAATGAATATCAGTCTGGTCTTGTCTAGCATCTCCTCTACCCGCTAAAAATGGAACATTAACTTTATGCCCTGCCTTTTTAGCAGCCATCTCAATACCAACACCGCCTGCTAGTACAATTAAGTCTGCCATTGATACACTTTTCTTTTTATTTTCAAATTGGTCTTTAATTTTATTTAAAGCTTTAACCACAGTTGATAATTTCTTAGGATTATTTACAGCCCAGCTTTTTTGTGGCTCTAGCATTATTCTTGCACCGTTAGCACCACCTCTTTTATCTGATCCTCTAAAAGTTGAAGCTGATGCCCATGCAGTAGAAACTAAATCTGAAATTGATATTTTTGATTTAGAAATTTTGTTTTTTAAATCTTTAATATCTTTTGATTTAAGCTTGTACTTCGGTTTATCAATTGGATCTTGCCAAATTAATTGTTCTTTTGGAACTTCACTGCCCAAGTAACAAACCCTTGGACCCATATCTCTATGAGTTAGTTTAAACCATGCTCTAGCAAATGCATCGTGAAACTCTTTAGGGTTTTGATGAAAATGCTTAGTAATTGGTCCATAACTTGGATCAACTTTCATTGATATATCTGTTGTTTGCATCATTGGTGGATGAAGTACACCTTTTTGGTGTGCATCAGGAACCATTTTAATTTTTTGTCCATTTTTCTTTGGAGTCCATTGATGAGCTCCAGCAGGGCTTTTTGTTAGTTCCCAATCATGATCGTATAAACAATCTAAATAACCCATATCCCATTTTGTAGGATTTTGAGTCCAAGCACCTTCAATACCACTACTTATCGTATCGACACCTTTTCCAGATTTATATCCACTATTCCATCCAGTAGACTGAGCTTGAAGTTTTGAAGCCTCTGGATCTGGACCTTTATAAGACTCTGATGCTGCTCCGTGAGATTTTCCAAATGTATGTCCTCCAGCAACTAAAGCTGCTGTTTCATAATCGTTCATAGCCATTCTTCCGAATGTCTCTCTGATGTCATGTGCTGCTAGTAGTGGATCTGGATTTGCGTCTGGACCTTGTGGATTTACATAAATCAAGCCCATGTGAGAAGCACCTAGCGGCTGCTCTAAATCTCTTTTTCCACTATATCTTTCCACACCTAGCATCTCTTTTTCTGAACCCCAATAGATATCGTCCTCCGGTTCCCAAATATCAGTTCTACCTGCACCGAAACCAAAAGTTTTGAAACCCATGGAGTCTAATGCAACATTTCCAACTAATATAAATAGATCTGCCCAAGAAATTTTTCTTCCATACTTTTTTTTGATTGGCCATAAAAGTAACCTTGCTTTATCTAAATTCACGTTATCTGGCCAAGAATTGAGCGGAGCAAATCTTTGGTTGCCAGTACCGGCACCGCCTCTACCATCCCCAGTCCTGTAAGTTCCTGCAGCGTGCCAAGCTAATCGGATAAATAAAGGACCATAATGACCATAATCTGCAGGCCACCATTCTTGTGAGTCTGTCATTAATTTTTTTAAATCTTTTTTTAACGCTTTGTAATTGAGTTTTTTAAATTCTTTTGCATAATTAAATTTTTTATCCATAGGGTTTGATAAATTAGAATGCTGACTGAGAATTTTTAGATTTAAACTATTTGGCCAGAAGTCTCTTACTGTTTGACCTCTTCCTGCAGAAAACTTTGCAGGTGTGCCTGCTCCTGTAAAAGGACATTTACTTAGCTCATTTGATTTAAAAGATTTATTTTTAAAATTTTCAGTGCTCATTTATTATTTCCCCATGTTTATATTGGTAACCTTTGCAGTTTATAATGGTTCTAAATAGCTGTCAATTGGTTAATAATGACGCTTAATAAATTAATCCTCAAGTTTGACAAGAACTTCAATGGATTTGATTTTTTTCCCATCAATTTTTCTTTTAATATTTATAGGTCCTACATCAGAGTTTTCTAAGTCAATCAACTTTCCATCTTTCAAATTATAAAAATGATGATGATCAGTAATATTTGTGTCAAAATAAGTTTGGTTTGAATTTACAGGGATTTGCTTTAAATATCCTTTTTTTTCAAAAGCATGAACAGTATTATAAATTGTCGCCAAAGAGATTTTGTTGTGTATTTTATCTTTAATTTTTTGGTCTAGTTCATTTATTGTAAAATGAAATGTCTTATCTGTATCAAACAGTACTTCACATATTTGAAGTCTTTGTTTAGTAGGCCTTAATCCAGAATTTCTTAATTTATCTATATATTTCACTTTTTAAGCAAATTGTTGGTTAAAATTATTCTAAACTGGTATTATAATTATATTATATAGTCCCAAAATCAAGTAAATAAGAGTACTCAATTTTATGAAAAAAAACTCTTACTCATACGATGAGCTTATAAATTGTGGTGAGGGCAAATTATTTGGTCCTGGTAATGCTAAATTACCTCTTCCACCAATGCTTATGTTTGATAGAATTACAGAAATTAATGATGACAAAGGAGCTTTTAAAAAAGGTTTATTAAAAGCTGAACTAGATATTAAAAATGATCTTTGGTTTTTTAATTGTCATTTTAAGGAAGATCCTGTGATGCCAGGTTGTCTCGGACTCGATGCTATGTGGCAATTGGTTGGGTTTTATTTGGGCTGGATAGGAAACCCTGGAAAAGGTAGAGCGTTAGGAGTTGGGACAGTAAAATTCACAGGCGAAGTATTACAAAATGTTAAATTGGTAACATATGAAATTGATATGAAAAAAATTATGTCTCCAGGTGGAACAACTGTTGGTCTTGCGAATGGAGTAGTTTTGGCTGATGGAAAGAAAATTTATTCAGCAGATAGTTTAAAAGTAGGATTATTTAAGTAATGAGGAGAGTAGTAATTACAGGTTTGGGTATTGTTTCTTGTTTAGGTAATAACCAAGAAGAAGTTCATCAATCGCTTTTAAACTCAAAATCAGGAATTACTTTTTCTGAGGAATATAAAGAGCATAATCTTAAAAGCCATGTCCATGGAAAACCTAATATTAAACTTGAAGATCATGTCGATAGAAAAACTATAAGATTCATGGGTTCAGGCTCAGCTTATAATTATATTGCTATGAAAGAGGCAATTAAGGACTCCGGCTTAGAGGAGGATGAAGTAAGTAATTTCAAAACTGGAATTGTAATGGGTTCTGGAGGTCCTTCTATCGAGAATGTAATTTTGGCTGCAGATAAAACTAGAGCTAAAACTCCAAAATTAATGGGTCCATTTATTGTTCCAAGAACAATGGCAAGTACTGCTTCGGCAACACTTGCAGTTCCTTTTAAAATCAAAGGAACAAACTACACAATGAGTTCTGCTTGTGCAACTAGTGGGCACTGTATTGGAAACTCAATGGAATTAATTCAAATGGGAAAACAGGATGTTATATTTGCTGGTGGTAGTGAAGAAATTCATTGGGCAATGACTGCTATGTTTGATGCAATGACTGCCTTATCATCAAAATATAATGATACACCAGAAACGGCTTCGAGAGCCTATGATAAAACCAGAGATGGATTTGTAATAGCTGGTGGTGGTGGAGTTTTGGTACTTGAAGAATACGAGCATGCTAAGGCTAGAGGAGCTAAAATTTATGCAGAATTAACTGGTTATGGCGCTACCTCTGATGGTTATGATATGGTAGCACCATCAGGTGAGGGAGCTGTAAGGTGTATGCAAATGGCAATGGCTACAGCAAGAAATAAAATTGATTATATAAATACTCATGGAACATCTACACCGGTTGGAGATATTACAGAGCTAAGTGCGGTTAAAAATACTTTTGGAGATAATATTCCAAAAATTAGTTCAACGAAATCTCTTTCAGGACATCCTTTAGGTGCTGCCTCTGTACATGAAGCTATCTATTGTTTAATTATGATGAAAAATAATTTCATTACTGGCTCAGCAAACATAAAAGAGATAGATGAGGAAGCTAAAAAATTCCCAATAGTAGCAAAAACAGAAACTGGTGCAAATTTAAACACAGTTATGTCAAATAGTTTTGGTTTTGGTGGGACTAATGCTGCTTTAATTTTTGAAAAGGTTTAAACATGAGTTTAATGAAAGGAAAAAAAGGATTAATAATGGGTGTTGCCAATGAGAGATCAATTGCCTGGGGTATCTCTCAAAAATTAGCTGAGGCAGGAGCTGAGTTAGCATTTACATATTTAGGTGATGCTCTTAAAAAAAGAGTTATACCTTTGGCAGAAAAATTAAATTCAAAATTGACATTTAGTTGTGATGTTGAAAAAAAAGAAGAAGTTGTTAAATTGTTTCAAGATATCAAAACTCAGTGGGCAGAAATTGATTTTGTTGTTCACGCAGTCGCTTTTTCTGATAAGTCAGAATTGGCAGGTGAGTATTTAAATACTACTAGAGAAAACTTTTTAAGAAGTATGTTAATTTCTTGCTTTTCATTTACTGAAGTCGCTAGAGAAGCATCAAAAGTGATGAAAAGTGGTGGCAGTATGTTAACTTTGACTTACGAATCCACTAAAGCTATCCCAAATTACAATGTTATGGGTGTTTGTAAATCTGCTCTTGAAGCGAGTGTCAAATACCTTGCGAGAGATTTAGGTGCAAAAGGAGTAAGGGTAAATGCAATAAGTGCTGGGCCTATTAAAACACTAGCGGCATCAGCAATAGGAGATGCAAAATTTTTATATAAATGGAACGAAGATCATTCTTTTTTAAAAAGAAATGTAGATATTCATGATGTTGGTAATTCAGCATTATATTTACTTAGTGAACTTGCGAATGGTGTAACAGGTGAAATCCACTATGTAGATGCTGGATATAATAAAGTTGGAATGCCAGATCCTAAAAATATAAGTTAAATTTTAAATCTAAAACCCACCTCGCCAATTACTTTTATCATTAAATTGATCCTTTTCTTTTTTAGAAGTAGGCCTAAATAAATAATAGATTACAAATACTAAACAAACTAAAAATATAAATATCTCCATAATTTTTAAATCTATTCAGCTGCTTGTTTCATAGATAACTTAACTTTGCCTCTATCGAAACCAATTACTTTAACTTTTACCTCGTCACCTTCTTTAACAACATCAGTTACTTTGGCTACTCTTTTATCGGCAAGTTCTGAGATATGAACAAGTCCGTCTTGTTTTCCTAAAAAGTTTACAAATGCACCAAATTCCATAATTTTCATTACTTTGCCTGAATAAATTTTATTCAATTCAGCTTTAGCAGTAATGTCTTTGATCATCTGCATAGCAATATTTCTTGCATCTTCATCTGGTGCAGCGACTGTCACTACGCCTTCATCATTAACATCAACTTTTGCACCTGATCTTTCTACAATCTCTCTTATTGTTGCTCCTCCTTTTCCGATCACAGCAGCAATGTCTTTTTTATCAACAGAGATTTTTTCCATTTTTGGAGTGTGTTTTCCAACATCTGCTCTTGAAGCTGATAATGCTTTATTCATTTCACCTAAAATATGAATTCTTCCATCTTTAGCTTGATTTAATGCCTGTTCCATAATCTCGAATGTAATACCAGTGATTTTAATATCCATTTGAAGTGAAGTAATTCCAGTTTTAGTCCCAGCTACTTTAAAATCCATATCACCAAGATGATCTTCATCACCTAAAATATCTGATAAGACACTAAACGCATCTCCCTCTTTTATCAATCCCATTGCGATTCCTGCGACAGGCTCTTTGATAGGCACACCCGCATCCATTAATGCAAGTGATGTTCCACAAACTGTGGCCATTGAAGAAGAGCCATTAGACTCCGTAATTTCTGAAACAACTCTAAATGTATAGGGAAATGACTCACTTGACGGTAATGAAGAGTGGATAGCTCTCCAAGCTAATTTACCATGTCCTATTTCTCTTCTACCAGTTCCTATTCTACCTGTTTCTCCAACTGAAAATGGTGGAAAATTATAGTGAAGCATGAACCTTTCTCTTTGTAATCCATCCAAACTTTCAATTCTCTGCTCATCATCAGAAGTTCCTAAAGTTGCAGTTACTATTGCTTGTGTCTCTCCTCTAGTGAATAGAGCAGAACCGTGGGTTCTTGGTAAAATTCCAACTTCACAAGAAATAGGCCTAACATCTGATAATCCTCTACCATCAATTCTGTTCTTATTTTTAAGAATATCTGTTCTTACAATTGATTTTTCTATCTTTTTAAGTTCAGAATTTACATCTAGATCTGTATAATTTTCATCTTCCTCATAAAGTTTTTTAGCTTTATCAGTTATTTCAGAAATTTGATTTGACCTATCTTGTTTATCTCTTGTTGCAAATGCTTTTTTAAGATCTTCTGTAAAAGTACCTTCAAGTTTTTTCTTAACTTCAGAAAGATCTTTTTTTTCGACAGTCCATTCAGGTTTTCTACATTCTTTTGCAAGTTCCTCTATCATTTTAATAACTGGAACAAAGCCTTCGTGACCAAATTTAACTGCATTTAACATTTCTTCTTCTGTTAAACCACTTGCCTCAGACTCGACCATAAGCACAGCATCTTTTGTGCCTGCAACAACTAAATCTAATTTTGATTTTTCAAGATCTACTTTAGATGGGTTTAAAACATATTTGCCATCAATATAACCAACTCTGGAAGCGCCTACAGGTCCCATAAATGGCATTCCTGATATAGCTAATGCAGCTGAGGAGGCTATGATGGATAAAATATCAGATTCATTTTCTTTATCATAAGAAATTACAGTTGGTAACAACTGAACTTCATTTTTAAATTCATCTGGGAACAATGGTCTAATAGGTCTGTCAATTAATCTTGAAATTAATGTTTCACTTTCAGTTGGTCTTGCTTCTCTTTTGAAATATCCACCTGGAATTTTTCCAGCTGCATAATACTTTTCTTGGTAATTAACTGAAAGTGGAAAATAATCCATATCTGGATTAACTTTTTTCGCTCCAACTACTGTTGCTAAAACAACTGTCTCTCCACATGTTGCAATTATTGATCCATCGGCCTGTCTTGCTACTTTACCCGTTTCTAAACTTATTTTCTTACCTGCTACTTCAACTTCCTTCTTATATACTTTAAACATTTCATTTCCATTTCGTTTCGTTCATTTCTTTTCGTTCATTTCGTTCTATCTATTTTGACTTCTACTTTCTCAAATTCAATTTCGACAGTACATTTTTGTAAGAGTCCATTTTATTTTTTTTTAGGTACTCTAACAATTTTTTTCTTCTATTTACCGCTCTCAACAATCCTACAGATGAATGCTTATCTTTTTTAAATTGCTTAATGTGCTTTGAGAGAGTTTCAATTTTTTCAGTTAGCAGAGCGATTTGCACCTCGGACGAACCAGTATCCTTATCATGCATTGCTAATTCTTGTGATTTTTTATTCATATTTATATCTTTCTATTTATTTGATTGTTTTATTAAATTTTCTATTTTTTCCGCATATTCAAAAGACTCATCTTTTCTAAAAAGTAATTTGGGTAAAAATTTCATAACCACTTTTTGTGATAAAATTTTTCGTATTAAAAAAGAGTATTCTTTTAAAACATTGATAATTTCCTCAGCATCTTTTCCTCCTAATGGAAGAACGTATGCTTTGGCTATTTTTAAATCTGGACTCATTTTTACTTCTGTTACAGTTATATTATTGGTGTCTAAATTTGGCAACTTAGCCTCATTTCTAATAAAAATCATGCTCAAAGACTGCTTAATCATTTCTCCAACTCTTAACTGTCTTTGGGATACTGGTTTTCCTATTCGATCTGCCATTAAATTGACCTTTCCGTAGATGTAACACTAAATGCCTCTATTGTATCATTTTTTTGAAAATCCATATAATCCTTAATTGTAATACCACATTCTTGGCCACCACTAACCTGCTTAACTTGGTTTTTTTCTCTGAATATTGTTGAAACTTTTCCTGTATAAATAATAGTTCCATCTCTAATAATCCTTACATTGGATGTGCTATTTATTTCTCCTTCGGTGATTTTCGAGCCAGCCACCTTGCCAGCTCCTGAAACTTTAAAAATCTCTAAAATTTGTGCTGTACCAATTATTTTTTCTTGAATATCTGGAGCTAATAAACCTGACATCTTTTTTTTAATGTAATCTAAAACTTCGTAAATTATATTATAGGAAGAAATTTTTATTTTTTCGTTTTCAGCAAGCTTTTTTGCTTCTTTACTTGGTTTGACATTAAATGCAACAAGAACGGCATTAGATGCCTTTGCTAAGGTAACATCTGTTTCTGTTACCATTCCTATATCTGCTAAAATTATTTTTGGTTTAACTTCATCATGTGTGATTTGACTTATTGCATTTTTAATCGCTTCAGAGGATCCATGCACATCTGATTTTATGATTAAATTAAGTTCTTTAGATGAATTTTTTGAAAAAGCAGCTTCTTGAGTTGTTAATGTTAAAGGATTTTTACCCTCTTTTTTTTCTTGAGCTCTATTTTCACTTAATATCTTAGCTTCTTTCTCGGTTTCCAAAACAATGAAGTCATCTCCGGCTTTTGATGCCCCATTAATTCCTAAAATTTCAACAGGTGTTGATGGCAAAGCTTCATCGATATTTTGACCCTTGTCGTTTATAATTGCTCTAACCTTACCCCATTTCAAGCCACTTACAAAAAAATCTCCCTTTTTAAGTAGTCCTGCTGTCACGATTATATTTGCAACTGGTCCTCGCCCAACATCTATTTTTGACTCCAGAACTATACCTGTTGCTTTAGACTCGTAATCAGTTTTGAGATCTAATATTTCCGCCTGAAGAATTATTGATTCAACCAATTTATCCAAATTTTTTTTTGTTTTTGTTGATATTTCTACCATTAATGTATCCCCTGATAAATCTTCAGCAATTAATTCATGTTCCAACAATTGATTTTTAATCTTTTGTGGATCAGCCTCTGGTAAATCACATTTGTTTATTGCCACTACTATTGGAACATTAGCTGCTTTAGCATGCTTAATTGACTCCACTGTTTGAGGTTTTACACCATCATCTGCGGCAACTACTAAAACAACCAAGTCAGTAAGTTTTGAACCTCGTGCTCTCATCTCTGTAAAAGCTGCATGCCCTGGTGTATCAATAAAAGTTAGTTTGTGACCTTTATTCTCAATTTGATAAGCTCCTATATGTTGTGTGATACCACCAAATTCACCTGAAACAACATTTGCACTTCTCAAAACATCTAGCACAGAAGTTTTCCCATGATCAACATGGCCCATGACAGTTACAATTGGGGGTCTATTTTTTAAATTTTCAGTTCTTGAGGCTTTAATTTTTTGAATTATTTCCTCTGCTTTTTCCTCTCTGATTGGGTTATGTCCAAATTCTTTAACCAAATATTCTGCTGTATCAGCAGCAAGTGTTTGATTGATTGTAACTGTAACGCCCATACCAAACAGATATTTAATTACGTTACTTGATTGTTCTGCCATTCTATTTGCAAGCTCTCTAACAGTGATAGCTTCAGGTATATTTATATCTCTTTTAATTTGTTTAATACTCTCATTATTTTGTTCTTTGTTTTGATTTTTGCTCTCTTTCTCTCTTGCTCTTCTTACAGATGCCAAGCTTCTTTCTCTTGCCTCTATTTCATCACTTAATGCTCTAGAAACAGTCAATTTAACCTCTCTTTTTTGTGGTGTGAGTTTATGTTTTTTATCTTTAGCGCTAGATTCATCTTTTAATCTTTTTGTAGCCCTTTGTTCGGCTAATTTCCTTTTTTCGAAATCGCTTGTGTTATTTTTAAGTTTGGAATCAAACAGAGGTTTTTTAGTTTTAAATGAAGTTCCTCTTTTTACTAATTTACTATTAGATTTTTCTATTATTACGGATCGTTTTCCCGAAAATTTATTTACATCAATATTCTTTAAAGGTTTTTTGTTTTTGCCAGATCCAGATAAAGATAATTTTAATTTTTTGTCCATAAGTCATCTCTTAATTTTTGTAAACAATTTTTCTAGCTGACATAATTAATTCGTCTGCCTCTTCTTTAGAAAGTGCAAAATCCTCAAGATACCCCTCTATCCTGATTTTCGAGCCTTTTATAATGTCATAACCTCCTGTAAGTTCATCAGATGCTAAATCAGCAAATTCTTCTAATGATAGGATTTTTTTTTCTCCGAGTGTAACTAACATGCCAGGTGTAAGACCTTTTAAATTTATTAAAGTCTCACTTAAACCAAGCTCTTTAATTCTTTTTGAAATATCCTCTTGGTCTTTTTTATGAAAATCCTTTGATCTCTCTATTAACGCTTTGGCAGTCTCTTCCTCTATTCCTTCTATTTTAGTTAAATTTTCGACTGAGCTATCTTTGATATCATCTATTGTTGCAAATCCCTCTGCTACAAGCAACTGTCCAAGTGTTTCGTCTAATTCTAAATTTTTTACAAAATTTTCTGTTTTTTCTTTAAAATCTTGCTGCCTTCTTTCTGAGTCTTCTTGATCTGTCATAATATTAATTTCATAATTAAGTAGTTTTGTAGCTAGTCGAACATTCTGTCCTCTTCTACCGATTGCCTTACTTAAATTTTCTTCAGTTAATATTACATCTAATTTTTTTCTCTCTGCATCAACATTAACTCTCAAAACATCTGCAGGAGATAAGGCACTAGAGACTAAAATTGCTGGATCCTCAGACCAATTTACAATGTCGATTTTTTCACCCTGAAGTTCATTTACTACAGCTTGAACTCTCGACCCTCTCATACCTACACAAGCTCCAACTGGATCTAAAGATGCATCAATAGCTTTTACACAAATTTTTGCTCTGCTTCCTGGATCTCTTGAAGAAGATTTTATTTCTATCAATCCATCATAAATTTCTGGAACTTCTTGAATAAAAAGCTTTTCCATAAATTTCGGATGTGCTCTTGATAAAAATATTTGCTGACCTCTTTGTTCTCTTCGAACATCAAAGCAATAAGCTTTGATTCTATCTCCCGCTTTAATATTTTCTCTTGGAATTAACTCATTTTTTTGAATAACAGCCTCTGTTCTCCCTAAGTCAACTATTACATTTCCAAACTCCAATCTTTTTACAATACCACTCAATATAGTATCTTTTTTGTCTATAAAATCATTAAATTGTCTTTCGCGCTCTGCATCTCTTACATTAGAACTTATTACTTGTTTAGCAATTTGTGCTGCAATCCTTCCAAAATCAAAAGAGGGTAAAGGTTGCAAAATTTCATCACCAATAGATTTATTTTTATTGTTATTATCTAGATTAATCGCATCCTCTAACTTAATTTCCATATTTGAATTTTCTGGATTTTCTGCAACAGTCAATTTTCTAAATATTTCAATATCGCCATTATCTCGATTAATTGAAACCTTGATTTCATTATCTTGACCAAATTTCGATTTTGCAGCTTTTGCTATTCCAGTTTCCATTGAACTAATTATTAATTCTTTATCTATAGATTTTTCAAGTGCCACAGCTTCAGCAATTCTTATTAGTTCTAGTTTATCTGCTCTTTTATTTAACATTTTTATTTATCCCAAAAAAAAATGGGCAAAAGCCCATTTTATAAATTCAATGATGTGAACTGAATATAGTAAAGATTTTTTTTAATTCAACTCTAACTATTTAGAAAAAATACCTTTTTTATCAGTTTTTTCCCAAGAAAAAGAGCCATCCTGTTCTGGTGTTCTGCCAAAATGGCCATATGCAGCAGTTTTTTCATAAATGGGTTTGTTAAGCCCTAACATTTCTCTTATGCCTCGAGGTGATAAATTGAAGTTCTCCTGTATCTTTTCTACAACAAATTTATTTTTATCTAAATCATTATCAAAAAGATCAACATAAATAGAAAGAGGTTTAGAAACACCGATTGCATATGCTAATTGTATCAAACACTTTTTAGAAATTTTTGATGCAACAACATTTTTTGCAATATATCTCGCTGCATAAGCTGCTGATCTATCAACTTTAGTTGGGTCTTTTCCTGAAAACGCACCACCTCCATGAGGAGCAGCTCCTCCATAAGTATCAACAATGATTTTTCTTCCAGTTAAACCACAATCACCATCAGGGCCACCAATTACAAAGTTACCTGTCGGGTTAACATAAAACTCATCATCATTAAAACCTTCTAAAAAATTTTCAGGTATAGATTTTAACATGTAAGGTTTTAATAAATCCCTTACTTGGGATTGATTAACATCGGCTGAATGTTGAGAAGAAATAACTACTGATTTTACTTTAAAAGGTCTTCCATCAACATATTCGAATGTTACTTGGCTCTTTGAGTCTGGTTCAATATTTTTTAATTTTCCTGACTTTCTGTCTTCAGCCATTAATCTTAAAATTTTGTGAGAATAATGAATTGGTGCTGGCATCATTACATCTGTTTCATCACATGCATAACCAAACATAATTCCTTGGTCTCCAGCTCCTTCGTCTTTATTTCCTGTCGAGTCTACGCCCATTGCAATATCTGCAGATTGAGAATGTAAATGACTTTCAATTTTAGTTTGTTCTTTCCAAGTGAAACCTTCTTGATCATAACCGATATCCTTAATACAGTTTCTGACCTTTTCAATTAATTCATCCTTTTTAATTTCAGGACCTCTTACCTCACCAGCCAAAACAACCTTATTAGTTGTTGTTAAGGTTTCGCATGCGACTCTTGAGTGTGGATCACCAGAAATAAAACTATCAACAACCATATCTGAAATTCTATCAGACACTTTATCAGGATGCCCCTCAGATACGGACTCACTTGTAAAAAAATAATTTTTTAAATTACTCATTTTTGATTCTATTAAATGAAAATATTAAAAAAATATACAATAAAATTATTAATACAAAAATTTTATTTCCATATTTAGAAAATATTGTTGGATTTATTTTTTTTGATTCAATTAAATCAACATAACCAGTGTTATTTAAATTAATCTGTTTTTCAACCACTCCTAAAGGATTAACAATTGCGGCTATACCATTGTTAGCAGACCTTAAAACATATTTACCACTTTCAATTGCTCTATAAATACTATGCACAAAATGCTGCTGAGGTCCTATAGACTGACCAAACCAACCATCCTCAGAAATATTTACGATAAAATCAAAACTTCTATCTTCAAAAATGTTACCTGAATAAATTATTTCGTAACAAATAAGCGGTAATAATTTTATAGAAAAATTAAATGTGTTTATTTCAATGACATTTCTTTTTTTCCCACTTGAATAAGATTGATAATTGTTAGTTATATTTTTAAATCCTAATCGTCTTAATATTTTTTCAAAAGGTAGAAATTCACCAAAGGGGACAAGATTAACCTTTTTGTATGAATCTATTATTTCAAGGTTATGGTCATAAATCGTAAATGAATTAAAATATTTTACAAATTGATCTTGTTTTGCAATATCATTAATTCCAATCGCTAATATATGGTTCTCATTAAATTCATTTTCGAATAACCATTTATACTCCTTAAGTTGGTTTTTTGAGATTTCTGGCAAAATACTTTCTGGCCAAATAAAGATTGTTCTTTCATTATTTTGAGGTGAGCTAATTTTAACCAAATCTTTTATTACTGAAACGGGCTCAATATCATTATAAAACCTATCAATACTAATTTTTGAACTTATAACTCGAATTTTATAATCATGCTTATTAGCTTTTATACTGTTAAATTTTTCTAACCTTTGTGAGCCAAAAACATAAAAGGATAAGGTTATTAAAAGAAATAAAATACAAATAAAAATTTCTTTTTTATCATCTCTTAAAATAAAGATTGACGGGCTTGTGAAAAGAGAAATACAAAAAAGATTAAAACCATAAGTACCTATAATCGATGTGATATTCAAAATTTCTAAATGATTAGAAAAACTATAGGCAATCAGGTTCCATGGGAATCCTGTTAATATTGATCCTCTTAAAAATTCAATTGTTCCAAATATTAAAGAAAAAAGAAAAAAAGAGCTCAAGTTTTTTTTTTGCCTAAAGGTTACGAATAAATATGAAATAAGACCATAAAATAAAGCTAAAAAAGCTGGAACTAAAACTACTGCTAATGGAATTAAAAACTTAAAGTTTTCATCAAAGGTTAGTGATAATGAAATCCAATAAAGATTACTTGCAAAATATCCAAATCCAAATAACCAACCGTAAATAAAAAATATTTTTTTGTTTTCACTTGTCAAAGAAAGTCTTACTAGAAGAATATAAAATAAACTAAAAGTAAAAAAATTAATTATAACATAATTAAATGGTGGTAAACTTAAAGATGAAAAAAAACCTAATAAGATTAAAAGAATAAACTCAATATATATTTTTTTTTTCAATTTAGTTTAATTTTGACTTTACGCGTTTATACAAAAAATCTTCCTCTTTTAGCATTTTATAATAATCATTATTTTTTCTATGATCAAAACCCAAAAGATGTAAGAAACCATGAATAAACAACTTTATAACTTTTTCTTTAAATAATTTTAAATCTTGAGACTTTGGTTTATCTAAATATTCATAACTAATAATAATATCTCCTAAATAAGTATTTTTTGTAATCCTAATTTTTTTACTTGAAGGAAATGATAAAATATCTGTGGATCTATTTTTATTTCTAAAGTTTTTATTTAATCTTTTAATATTTATATTATTAGAAAGTAATAAGCTTAAAGATACTTTTTTATTTGAGAATTGATATTTTTTTGGCAAAGCTTTACATATTTTTTTAAAAAAGAGACTTTTATTTTTCAGCCTTTTTGACCAAGCCTTCTCCTCTGAGAAGACATTAACATTAATCATTATTTGAATATGCTTTTACAATTTTTGAAACAAGCGGGTGCCTGACAACGTCAGAGTGATCAAAATCAACTATTGAAATTTCTTTTAGATGTCCAAGTAATTCTTTTGATCTTACCAGTCCCGACATATTTTTGTTAGGAAGGTCAATTTGGGTTGGATCTCCGTTAACAACAATTTTTGAATTCTCACCAATACGAGTAAGAAACATTTTGATCTGAGTATCAGTTGCATTTTGTGCTTCATCTAAAATTGCAAAGGAATTCTTGAGAGTTCGGCCTCTCATAAAAGCTAATGGTGCTATTTCTATATCTCCAATTTCAATCATTCTTTGGATTTTTTCGAAATCAAAAAGGTCGTATAAAGAGTCATATAACGGTCTCAAATAAGGGTCTACTTTCTCTTTCATATCACCAGGTAAGAATCCTAAACGCTCTCCAGCTTCAACAGCAGGTCTTGATAAAATTATTCTTTCAATTTTTTTCTCCAAAAGCATAGTCAAACCAACAGCAACAGCCAAAAACGTTTTACCTGTTCCTGCTGGTCCAGCAGAAATTACAATATCACTTTGTCTTAAAGCTCTGACATAATTCTTTTGTTTTTCAGATCTAGGAATTATAGATTTTTTGGGAGTTTTGATTATATCAGTTATATTATTATTTTTTATTTTTTCATTAATCATAAATTTATCTACCGAAGAAAGTATATCTTTATTTTCGATATTTCCATTATTAATAAATTGGCTAACTAAAAATTGAATCGCATTCTTTACCTTTTCATTTGTTTCTGGATCTGATTTTATAAGAATAGAATTTCCCCTAGAATATAAACTGCATTTAGTGATTTTTTCAAGTTCCTGTAAATTTTTATTAAATTCACCAACAACACCCATTAACAAATCGTTATCATGGAATATTACACTTAAAGAGTTATTGTCCGAGTAAACAAACTTTATTGCCTGATCAATATTTTTTTTTGTTATTCCACTCAAATTTATGCAACTTTCTGATTAGAATTATCTACAATTTCACCAAATAAAGTACTTCTATTGCTTTTACTAATTTTTACTTGCACAATTTTTCCAATATCACTTTTTTTACCATCAAAGATTACTGATGTCATGTGCTTAGATCTTCCAAATGTTTTAGTTTTATCTTCTGTGAAATTTTCAACTAACACTTCCACAATGCTGTTTTCTAAAGACTTGTTCTTTTGGATCTGATTTTCAAACAACTCATTTTGAATTATTTCTAATCTTTCAAATGAAGTTTTTTTATCAATTAAATTTAAATTTTCAGATACGGTTCCAGGTCTAGGGCTAAAAATATATGAATAAGAATTTATAAACTTTACTTTTTTAATTAAATTTAAAGTATCCTCAAAATCCTGATTTTCTTCCCCGGGGTAAGCTATTATAAAATCGCTTGAATATTCTATTTTTGAATTAATTTCTTTAAGTTGATTAAATGTATCGAGGTAATTCTCAATAGAATGATTTCTATTCATTAATTTTAATATTTTATTTGATCCACTTTGCACTGGTAAATGTACAAGGGGCATAATTTTATTAGAACACTTATAAACTTCAATCAGGTCATTAGTCATATCTTTTGGATGAGATGTTGTGTATCTTATTCTTTTAATATCACTTAATTTTTCAATACTTAAAATTAAATCTGATAAGCGAAAACCATTACTTTCGTAAGCATTAACATTTTGACCTAACAAAGTTATTTCTCTTACACCATTGTCCGCCAAATATTTTGCTTCATCCAAAATTTGACTAGGTGGTCTTGAGTACTCTGGTCCTCTAGTGTAAGGAACTACACAAAAATGACAAAACTTATCACAACCTTCTTGAATTGTTAAAAAAGATGAAACTTTTTCAACTTTAGTTTTTATTTTGCTCAAATATTCAAATTTTGTAACAGCATCAAACTCTGTTTCTTCAAGTTTTCTTTTTTTTTCAACGTAATTTAAAATTGTATCATTAATTTTATGGTAAGCTTGAGGACCTATTACCAAATCAATGAAAGGCTCTCTTTTTAGCATTTCTTGATTCTCTGCTTGGGCAACACAGCCTGCAATAATAACTAATGGTTTTTTTTTAAATCTAAAAATTTTTTTTACTCTACCTATTTCAGAATAGACTTTTTCTTTAGCTTTGTCCCTTATGTGACATGTGTTTAACAAATAACAGTTAGCATCCTCATATTTTTCTGTTTTCTCATAACCAATTTTTTTAACAGTGTCTAAAATTCTGTTAGAGTCATACTCATTCATTTGACACCCAAAAGTTTTAATGAAAATTTTTTGACTCATTTATTGAGGCTTTTTTTTAACCCCATATAATTCCAATTTATGATCTACTAATTTATAACCGTATTTTTCTGCAACTTTTTTCTGAAGTTTTTCTATTTCATCATCAACAAATTCTATAATCTCACCTGTTTTTATATCTATCAAATGATCATGATGGCTCTCGATCATTGCTTCATATCTTGCTTTTCCACCTTTAAAATCGTGTTTTGTTAAAATCCCAGCCTCTTCGAATAATTTTACTGTCCTGTAAACTGTAGCTATACTTATTTTTGGATCAACTTTCGAAACACGGTTATAAAGCTCATCTACATCCGGGTGATCTGACTCTCCGTACTCAGACTTCGACTCTGAAATTATTTTTGCAATAATTTTTCTTTGTTCTGTAAGTTTAACACCTTTAGCTAAACACTTTTGTTCAATAGTATCTACTGTATCTGACATACTTAATTTTAACTTATATAATAAGGTTTAATCAAATTTTTTTTGAGGTTAAATTTACTGCAAAGATGCGGTATATTCTCGTATTCAATATCATTTTCATTCTCAAAGTCCTTAAAACTAAAACAATAATAATCAATTTTTTTTATCATATGAATTGCTTTAATTGTTGAGAAAGAATTTCTAATACCTGCAAAACTGCCAGGGCCTCTATTTATATAAATTGATCCAATATCACTAATTTCCAAATTATTTTTCTTTAGAAAATTAACCAGCAAAACAATCAGTTTTTCATAATTATTTTTACTATTTTCATGAGTAACACTATAAGTATTATTATTACTAATGACCATAAAAAAAATATTTTCCTTTACCGCATCTATAATTAATTTTTTCATTTTTTTAATTATATTGACTTTTAACTCAAACGCACAAGAAAATAATGACAGGTTTTTTTCTAATGATGAGGGTGTGTTATCTATTATGTACCATCGATTTAATGAATTTAAGTATCCATCAACAAATATATCAATGGATATTTTCAAGGAACATGTTGATCTTATTTTAGATGCTAACCTAGCCTTCTATCATCCAAAAGATTTTATGGATGAGTTTGATGTTCCAAAAAAAGAGAAAAAAATTCTTCTTACTGTTGATGATGCATTTCAATCCTTTTATGATAATGCGTGGCCTTACCTAAAAAAAAATCAGATTCCATTTATATTATTTGTCTCCACCGAACCTGTTGGTAACAATGGATACATGAACTGGAACCAAATTAAAGAAATTGAAAGTAGTGAATTCGGAGTTATTGGACATCACTCACACTCTCATGATTATTTAATTGATAAATCGGAGGAAGTTTTTTTAAATGACATAAAAACATCAAATCTAATTTTTAAAGAAAAATTAGGATATGTACCAACTTTATTTTCTTACCCGTTCGGGGAGTATTCGGGATTTATGAGAGATTATATATCTCAAAATTTTAAAATTGCATTTGGGCAACATTCTGGAATTATTGATGTAAATAAAAATAAATTTGAACTTCCGAGATTTCCAATTAATGAAAAATACGGGGAAATTAAAAGATTTAAATCAATAATCAACTATTATCCGCTTGAGTATAAAAATTTAGAACCTGAAGAAAAAAAATTATCAAAAGAAAATAATCCACCAAATTTTAGAGTTAAATTTTTTGACAATCAAAAAAATATTGAAAATATAAATTGCTATTCAAATGAAGGTGATAAATGGATGAAATCAAATATTAAACTTGTTGATAAAGAACTTACAATAAAATTTAGAGAGCCATTTTTACCAAGAAGAGGCCGAGTTAATTGTTCTTTAAATGACAATGGTAAATGGAGATGGTTTGGAACTCAATTTATTGTTGATTAGTATCTTAAATTAAACTCTCTAATGCTATACTTGAAGGCAATAATTTTGCATCATCAAAATCTTTCAAATTATTTTGTTGGATAATTTTTTGTAAAACTTTTACATACTCATTTCCAGTCTCTGCATATTTGTCTAAATATTCTGATAAAATCATGCTGTCTAATGGTTCACCTAGATCTCTCAACTTAGCTCTGGCTAATCTAAAATCTTCATAGCTTGAATGTGTATTTATATTTCTTTGATAAGCTCTTACAGACGCTTGCAAAATATTAAATTTCATAACTTTATGACCTTCATTTTTCTCAGCATCTTTTGGTTTCAATCCTTCCCCTGACCAAGTCCATTGACCAAATAAAGCATTTCCTTGTTGCGCAAATCTCGAAGTTCCCCATCCTGTTTCTTTAGCAGCTTGAGCAAGTGCCAATGAAACTGGAACTATGTCCATTCTTCTTTTTAAATTTGATAAATCTCTAGAGGGTATACCGTATTGTTTATATTTTTTTTCTAACCATTGTTTCTCAGATTTTGTGTTATTGCTCTTATTAATTATACTGAACAATCTCTTTCTATCTAATTTAATGTTTTTATTTTCCTCTAAAATTAATGGTAATATTATTTGTATAAAGAATTCTTTTCTCTTTTTAACGCTCTCTATCATTTTTATTTCTGCAGGAAGTAAAGTTAAAGCTATAGGCTTAACTAATTTATTTTTTCTTACATCATCAAGCTTATAATCTGTATCTTCAAAAAGCTGTTTAATCGTTGAAGCATCTAGTCTTACTGTGTCCGTTTCTTGATCATTTAAACTATAAATATCGATTAATAAATCATCCTCATTAAGTGTTTGAGAATTTAACGAATTTGAGGATTTTTTATTAAGAGTGTATGCGAGTATTGCTTTTGAATTATTTTGAATCCCAGCAGAACTTTCAATCTTATCATTGGTAAAATTAATAACAATCGGCAAAGAATAAAAAAATAAGATAACAAGTGCACTACTCAGAATAATTCTTGGAAGTGAACTTAGATTATTTTCATCGAAAACTTTAAATGGTTTTATTTTATTTTTTTTGAAGATTCTTTTCATTTATTAAATAGCCTCAACTTTTTTTACTTCTGGCAAATAATGACATAAAAGATTTTGAACGCCTTGTTTTAGAGTCATTGTAGAACTAGGACAGCCGGAACAGCTCCCTTGTAATTGAACTTTAACCACTCCATCTTTAAACTCTTTAAATTTAATATCTCCTCCATCTCTTGCTATTGCTGGACGAATTTTATCCTCAAGTAATTGTACAATTCGTTCCTCAATTTCATCAAAGCTTTCACTTTGTTCGTTTAGATCTTTATTAATAACAAATTCTTTCCCTGATGCATAAAAATCGTTGATATGTGAGATTACAATATGCTTGATATCTTCCCAAGAATTTTCATGATTTTTATTTACTGAAATAAAATCTTTGCTTAAAAAGATTCCCTCAACACCATTAACTGAAAGAATATTTCTTATTAGCTCATTATTTACATTATCATTTTTTTTTACTTCAAATGATCCTGCACTAGAGACAACTTTACCTGGTATAAATTTTAACGAATTAGGATTAGGTGTTATCTCTGTCTGGACGAACATAAATCATATATAAGCAATATTTAAAAAAATGGTACTGCTTTATGAAAATATCCTCAAAAACCTACTATTTCATGAATTTTTTTAATTTTTTTTGAGGCAATTTCATTCGCTTTCTCGTATCCCTCTTTAAGTATTTTTTCCAAAAAAACTTTATCACTTAATAATTCTTTAATTCTTAATGAAATTGGACTGATTTCATTAACCACTATATCTGAAAGTTTTTCTTTGAATTCTGAAAAATTTTTCCCAGCAAATTCATCTATCGTTTTTTGGAAAGTATTGTTCATTAAACTCGAATAGATACCAATTAAATTTTTAGCCTCAGGTCTTTTTTCTAATTCATCAATAGTGGATGGTAAAGGTAAAGTATCAGTTTTTGCTTTTTTAATTTTATTAATTATTTGATCTTTATCATCAGTTAAATTAATTCTACTCAGATCTGATATTTCAGATTTACTCATTTTCTTGAGACCATCTTTAAGGCTCATAATTCTAGAAAATTCTTTTTTAATCAAAGGTTCAGGAACTATAAAAAAATTTTCAATTTCATAATCATTGTTAAATTTTTGTGCAATATCACGACATAACTCCAAATGTTGTTTTTGGTCATCTCCAACTGGTACATGAGTTGAGTCATATAATAAAATGTCAGCCGCCATTAAAACAGGATACGAGTATAAACCGATACTTGCTTTTTCTTTATCTTTCCCTGCCTTTTCCTTGAATTGGGTCATTCTATTTAACCATCCCATTCTCGCAACACAGCTTAATATCCACGCTGCCTCTGAGTGAGCACTCACTTGAGATTGATTAAAAATGATACTTTTTTTCGGATCTATTCCACTAGCAACAAATGTAGCTACTGTCTCATGTATATTTGATTTTAAATCTTTTGGATTTTGGCTTACGGTTATTGCATGAAGGTCGACAACACAAAAAATACATTCATTTTGAGTATCGTTATTTAAATCAACAAAATTTTTTATCGCTCCTAAATAATTTCCTAAATGAAGATTTCCAGTGGGTTGAACACCAGAAAAAATTTTTTTTTTCATATTCTAATACTTTAATTTAATATCTTGATAATTAAAAGCTTTGATGAAATATGACAGTGTTAAGTAAAAAATTATTGTTAATAAAACGCATAATACTAAATAAACCGACTTTAAATAATAGGTATAACTTAATTCATTTTCAAAAAATAAGATCATATATTTAAAGATAACACCCATCATAATTGATGCAAAAATTATCTTAACAAATTGTTTAAAAAAAGATTTGTTAAATTCAAAAAGATCATTATTTTTTAAATAAACGAACAATATAAAAGAGTTAAACCATGAAGATATTGTCGTTGCTATAGGAATAATTATAAAACCAATATCTTTAAAAAAGTAAACACTTATCAAAATATTTAGCAAAACAGAAACTAACGAAATATAAAATGGGGTTTTTGTATCATGATTTGCAAAAAAAAATGTTGAAAAAACTTTTATTAATGCAAATGCTGGAAGTCCCAAGCCAAAATAATAAAGAGCATTCGAAGAATTAAAAACTGATTTTTCTGTAAAAGAACCATATCCAAATAGAGCTGAAATAATTTGTTCAGATCCTATAACCAATGCTACTGAGGCAGGTATACTTAAAAACATACTTAGCTCTAATGCTTTATTTTGAATTAATAATATTTTCTTCTTTTTTTTTTGGTGAACATGTTTTGAGAGTTGGGGCAGGACAACAACACCAATGGCTATACCAGCAATTGCTAAATTAATTTGGTATATTCTATCAGCATAATATAGGTATGATACAGCACTAGCCTGGAATGAAGCTATAATTGTTCCAACCAAAATATTTATTTGAGTAACTCCCGAGGAAAAAATACTTGGTAATAATTTTTTAAAAAAAAATTTTACTTTATTGGTGATTTTAAATCTAAAATCAAAATCTAATGCATAATATTTTTTTACAAATCTATATAAAAAAATTAATTGTAGTAATCCTGCGATAGATATCCCGTATGAAAGATAGTAAATTAATTCATCACCTAAATATCTTCCAAAAAATAAAATAGTAATTAAAATTATATTTAAGATAATGGGCGCAGCCGAAGCAGCAGCAAATTTATTATGAGAGTTTAAAATTGCGCCAAAAAAGGAAGATAGACTTACAAACATTAAAAAGGGGAAAGTAATCCTTGTCAAACTAGTTGCTAATTCAAATTTTTTAGTATCTTCAACAAACCCTGGTGCTATTAGTCCCACAAAAATTGGCATGAAAATTTCAATTATGAGAACTAAAAAAAATAAAGCTAAAAATAATAAATTAAAAACATCATTGGCAAATTTATTTGATCTAGATTTATTTTTAACTAATTCAGAAGTGTAGCTTGGTACAAAAGCTGAGTTGAAAGTTCCCTCAGCAAAAAGTCTTCTAAAAGTGTTAGGTATTCTAAATGCTACAAAAAAAGCATCAGCCAAAAAACTTGTTCCAAGAAAAATTGCTATCAAAACATCTCTCAAATATCCAAGTAATCTGCTAATAATAGTATAGAAACCAAAAGTCCCTGTTGACTTAACTAAATTCATAAATCATATTAGTCTTAAATTTACCTCATTTGTACACCTAATTAAGCTAAATGAAAAAAACAAAAATTGATCATTATACAGATAAAGAAGCTTTAGATTATCATCGTCATAATAAACCAGGTAAGATCGAAATCTCATCCTCAAAGAATATGACTACAAAAAGAGATCTCGCATTAGCTTATTCGCCAGGTGTAGCAGCACCAGTAAAAGCCATAAGTGAAAATCCAGAAACTGCATTTGACTATACAAGTAAGGGAAATCTTGTGGCAGTAATTAGTAATGGTTCTGCAATTTTAGGTATGGGTAACTTGGGAGCTTTAGCCTCAAAACCTGTTATGGAAGGAAAAGCAGTATTATTTAAAAGGTTTGCTGATATTGACTCGATTGATCTTGAAATTGACTCACAAGATCACAATGAAATAATTAATAGTGTTAAAAATTTTGCTCCAAGTTTTGGAGGTATTAATCTGGAGGACATTGCTGCTCCAGATTGTTTTATTATCGAGGAAAAACTTAAAGAAATTTTAGATATTCCTGTATTTCATGATGATCAACATGGTACGGCAATCATAACTACAGCTGCATTAATCAATGCACTGGATATTACCAAAAAAAAAATTGATGAAGTAAAAATAGTTGTCAACGGCGCAGGTGCATCAGCAATGGCTTGTGCTAATTTGTTTAAAAAAAGTGGAGTTCCAAAGAAAAATATTACAATGGTTGACAGAACAGGAGTGATCTATAGTGGAAGAGAAAATTTAAACCAGTGGAAAACAGCTCATGCTATTGAAACTAAGCATCGAACATTATCAGATGCAATCAATAATGCCGACGTATTTTTAGGTTTATCAGCAAAAGGAGCTTTGACAAAAGATATGGTTAAAACTATGGGGAAAAATCCAATAATATTTGCATGCGCAAATCCTGATCCAGAAATTAAACCAGAGGAAGTTGCAGAGGTAAGAAATGATGCCATCATGGCCACTGGAAGATCAGACTATCCAAACCAAGTAAATAATTTGATTGGTTTTCCATATATATTTCGAGGTGCATTGGATGTAAGATCCAAAACTATTAATGAGGAGATGAAAATCGCAGCCGCTCACGCGATTGCAAACCTAGCTAAAGAGGAAGTTCCTGATGAAGTTGTTGCTGCAATGGGGGGTGAGAGGCCACATTATGGAAAAGATTATATAATTCCATCAACATTTGATCCAAGGCTTATAAGTGTAATTCCTGCTGCAGTAGCTAAGGCGGCAATAGATTCTGGTGTCGCGAGAATAAATATTAAAGATTTTGGTAATTACAAAGATCAGTTAAGACAAAGATTAGACCCGACAGTTACGATCATGCAGGGTATTAACAACTATATAAAAAAGAAACCCAAAAAAGTAATTTTTGCAGATGGTGAAGATGAAAACATGCTTAAAGCAGCAATAGCATTTAAAAACTCCAACTTAGGAGTGCCAATCTTAGTTGGAAAAGAGGATCTAATTAAAAATCAATTAAAGAAAATTGGTTACAGTGAAAATTTTGATATAGAAATTACCAATTCAAAAGATGCTAAAAAAAGAGAAAAATATGTAAAATATCTTTTTCGAAAACTTCAAAGAAATAAAGGCATGCTTGAGCGGGATTGTGATCGTTTAATACGAAATGATAGGGTTATTTGGGCATCTTGTATGGTAGCATGTAAGGATGCTGATGCTATGGTTACTGGAAATACCAGAAGATATTCTTCATCTTTAGAAAAAATAACTCAAGTTGTAGATCCTAGAGCTGGAGAAATAATGTTTGGCCTAAATTTGATAGTGAATAGAGGAAAAACAATTTTTATATGCGATACCTCTGTCATCGAATATCCTGATGCAAATCAGCTAGCAGAAATGGCGAAATCAGCAGCTAGAGTTGTTAGATTATTTGGATTTGATCCTAAAGTAGCTTTCTTATCTCATTCCACTTTTGGAGAACCAGCTACTGACAGAACAAAAAGGCTAAGCGATGCAGTTAAAATTTTAAAGAAGGAAAAAGTTGATTTTAAATTTGATGGAGAAATGCAGCCAGATGTTGCCTTAGAAGAATTATATAAAGAGCTTTACCCTTTTTCGGAAATTGTTGGAAATTCAAACGTCTTAATAATGCCAAGCCAACATAGTGCAGCTATTTCATATAAAATGATAAAATCAATGAGTAGAGCTAAAGTTATAGGGCCATTACTAATAGGCTTAGGCCTTCCAATAGAAATTGCTCCTTTAAGAACATCAACTTCAGAAATTATTAATTTAGCTTCAATAGCTGCATATTCTGCAGATGTAATTGACTATAAAAATAATTAATTTTTTTGAATTCTTAGATCCTCTACGAGTAAAATACTTGCCACAACATCCTCTACATCCAATATTTCTTTGGCTTCCTCTATAACAAGTGATTTTTCATCTGACGTTAAAGCTATACCGTAAATATAAATTTTCTTTTTATATGTGTCGATTTGATAATTAGTTGCCTTTATCTGTTTATTAATAATTAAAGCAGTTCTTAATTGTGAAGTAATTAAAACATCTTTTGCAGATTGTTGAAAGTTAAACTTCTCTTTAATCTTAACATCATTTCTTACAGATCTAGCCCCCTCTGTTTCCCAAGCCAATTTTGTTATTTGGAGTTTTTCTTCAGGGTTATCAACTTTGCCTGTTAAGAATATTCTTCCATCCAAGACTTTTGATTTTATAGATAAAAAATATTTTTTATCTAATAATAATATTCTTGCTGATAAATTTTTTTGCATAATTGAGTCATCAATTTGTGTACCTAAGGATCTAGGATCTAGTGCGACTGATACACCCGTTCCAAAAATTCCCTTTGAAGAAACGCCAACGCATCCTGACAAAAATAATGTTAGTGATATAAATATTAAAACTTTAAACTTCATTTTTTATCTTTAAACAAAAATTATAAATTATTTTTTTGGGTACAGCATTATTTTGAGAAATAAGGTTTACAATTTCTTTAATACTTAATTTTTTAATCATTTTCCTTATATTATTTTTATCTGATTCACTTAATAAAAGAGAACTTTTTTTTATTTTTTTTTTTTCAGATATTACAAGAGTTAATTCACCTTTTAAATTTTCATCTAAAGTTTTTAAATCATCAATTTTAAATCTTAAATATTCCTCATAAATTTTTGTCATTTCTCTACAAATTAAAATTTCTCTACCAGAAAAACTTTCTTTAAGAAATGGAATGGTCTTATTTATTTTTTTTGATGAAATAAAAAAAACAATACTAGAGTCCAACTGGGAAAGTAATTTTAAATCATTTTTAATATTCTTTAATTTTGATGGAAAAAAACCATAAAAAAAATATTTTTCAGAAAATCCACTAATTGAAACAGCAGTACTAACCGCGGAAGGACCTGGTAATGGAAAAATATTTATTTTTTCCTTAACACATTCTCTAACCAAAATGGCTCCAGGATCTGATATTCCAGGAGTGCCAGCATCTGAAACAAGAGATACAATTTTATTATTCCTTAAATGATTTATAATTAGAGATAAATTTTTCTTTTCATTAAATTTGTGATTGGATAATAATTTTGATTTTACCTCAAATTTTACCATCACTTTTTTGGAAATTCGCGTATCCTCGCATAGAACAAAATCAGAATTTTTTAAAATTTCTATTGCTCGGTAAGTAATATCTCCTAAATTTCCGATCGGGGTAGGTATTATATATAGACCTTTTTTAATTTCTTTATTTTGAAATTTGGGGTTTACAGTCATAATTATACAATACTAAAATTATATAAATCATTAAATGAATAAATTTTTTAAAATTCTTTTCTCTATATTTTTTGTTTTATCATTTGAAACATCTATTTCATATTCTGAAGAAACAAAAATTAAAATAGGAGTATTAGCTCCGCTATCAGGAGAAGATGAGTCTTTGGGAAAACAAATACTTAATTCTATCAGGATGGCCTTAATTGATATTAAAAATAGTAACATAGAAATATATCCTAAAGACACTAGGTCAGATCCCGATGTGACTTTACGTTCAGCTCTAGAATTTGAGGAGATGGGAATATCATTGGTTATCGGTCCAGTTTTTCATAAAAACTTGTTATTTTTAGATAAAGTAAAAAATATCACTTTTTTATCTTTAACGAACAAAACTTTAGATCTTCATAAAAATATCATAAGCAGTGGCATTAACTCATCTTCGCAACTTAAGACAATTAAAAAATTTTTAGAAAAGAGTGAAATAAAAAAAACAATTCTTTTAATTCCTAATTTAAATTATGGTCAAGAGGTAAAAAAGGGAATTAAAGATTCAAACATAAAATTTTTTAAACAATACAATTATAATATTGATCCTACAAAATTAACAAAACAAATTGAGAAGATCACAAATTACGGAATAAGAAAACAAAATCTACTAGACGAAATATCACGAGTTGAAAATTCTGATGATCCAAATAAAGAAAAAATTATAGAGAACCTTGAAAAAAAATACACTCTTGGAAATGTAAAATTTGATTCTGTTGTAGTTGCAGATTTTGATGAAAGTTTAAAAAGTGTTATTACTTCATTACTCTATACCGACGTATCACCAAAAAAAAAATATATAATTACTTTAAACCAATGGTTTGATGAGAGTTTGTTAAAAGAACGTAATTTACAACCAATTTATTACCCTTCAATAAACAAACAAAATTTGGATCAGTTTACTGATAAATTTTTTAAAAAATTTAATTATAAACCAAATTATCTGTCATTACTGAGTTATGATTTAGTTGGATTAATATATTATCTATCACTTAAAAATGAAGCTTTAGAAATAAACAAATCGTTTAAAACTCAAAATACATTTAAAGGGAAAATAGGAGTTTTTGAAATCAAGGATAATAAAATTAATCATCAATTAAATTTTTATCAAATCAATGATGGAAAACTTATAGAAATTTTTTAATTTTTTTAAATGCGATTGATCTATGATCGATTTTAAATTTGCTAGAAAACTTCATTTCACCAAAAGTTTGTTTCTTTTTTTTTGGGATAAAAATTGGATCGTATCCAAAACCATTTTTTCCTCTAATTTTATTTGAGATATGACCCTCAATTTTTCCTATGACACTTGCAATTATTTCATCTAAATAACAAATTGATAGCGCGCATACAAATCTTGCTTTAATCTTTTTGGCTCTCCAATTCTTATCTTTTTTATCTAACTCTTTATATACTCTTTTAATCGCTTTATTAAAATCTCCTTTAGATCCTGCCCATCTGGCTGAAAAGATTCCAGGCTTTTTATCCAAACTATCTATTTCAAGACCAGAGTCATCAGCTATACAAACTAAATTAGATTTTTTTGAAAAATACTTAGATTTGATTATTGAATTTTCCTTAAATGTTTGCCCATTTTCTGCTGGGCTTTTAAGATTAAAATCTGATGTAGAAAAGGTCTTAATTGATTTTGGCAATAAACCCTTAATTTCTCTAAGTTTTCCTTTGTTATTTGTGCCAATTAATATTTTTGATATTTTTTTTTTTAACATCTGGAAATTCTTAAATTTCTTACCATATAAGCTCTTATGGAAAAAGAGCAAAAAGAAAACATCCAAAATGAAAATTTAGCTAAGGAAGAAAATAATCAATCTACTAGCTCTCAGGATCAAACAGATGATCATAATAAAAAAGAAGAAGAGGACAAGAAAGAACTAACACCAGAAGAAAGGATTCTAGGGCTTGAAGATAAACTAGCTAGAACATTTGCTGAAATGGAAAATCAACGAAGAAGGTTTGAGAAGGAGAAGGAAGATGCTTTTGAATACGGAGGTTTTTCATTTGCTAAAGAAGCGCTCAGCCTTATAGATAATTTTGAAAGATCCAAAAGTATTTTAGAAAGTGATGAAAAGTTGAAAGACTCTGAAGCGCTTAAAAAAACTTTAGAACATTTTGATATAATTCATAAAGATTTAATATCCATATTTAACAAAAATGATATTAAACAGATTGATAGTTTAAATAAAAAATTAGATCCAAACTTTCATCAAGCAATGATGGAAATTGAGGATGATACAAAAGAGCCAGGAACTATAATTCAAGAAATTCAAAAAGGTTTCACTATTAAAGATCGATTACTAAGGCCCTCATTGGTTGGTGTAGCTAAGAAAACTCAAGAAAAATCAGCTAAAACAGAGGAAACTAGAGAGAATTCGGAGACTAAATAATGATTGGAACAGCTTGTAGAATCAAAAATAACACATATATGACGAGTGGGATTAATTATTATGAGTAAAATTATTGGAATAGATTTAGGAACAACCAACTCTTGTGTGGCTATTATGGAAGGAAGCCAAGCAAAAGTTTTGGAAAATGCTGAAGGCGCGAGAACGACACCATCTGTTGTTGCCTTTACCGATGAAAAAGAAAAATTAATAGGTCAACCAGCTAAAAGACAGGCTGTAACCAATCCCGAGAATACTATTTTTGCTGTTAAAAGACTTATTGGAAGAAACTTTGACGACCCGACTGTTAAAAAAGATATAGAAGCTGCTCCATTTAAGATTGTCAACTCAGAAAAAGGAGATGCGTGGATAGAGTCTAAAGGGGAAAAATACTCTCCTTCTCAAATTTCAGCTTTTATTTTACAAAAAATGAAAGAAACAGCTGAAAAATATTTAGGCCAAGCTGTGACAAAAGCTGTAATAACTGTTCCTGCATACTTTAATGATGCTCAGAGACAAGCAACAAAAGATGCTGGAAAAATTGCAGGTCTAGAAGTTTTAAGAATCATAAATGAACCTACTGCTGCATCATTAGCTTATGGTTTAGATAAAAAACAAAATAAGAAAATTGCAGTTTATGACTTAGGTGGTGGAACATTTGATGTTTCAATACTTGAGCTTGGTGATGGAGTTTTTGAAGTTAAATCAACCAACGGAGATACATTCTTAGGTGGTGAAGATTTTGATAATTCTGTAGTTGAATATTTAATTACAGAATTTAAAAAAGATAATGGAATAGATTTGAAATCAGATAAACTTGCTCTTCAAAGATTAAAAGAAGCAGCAGAAAAAGCTAAGATTGAATTATCCTCAGCTGAACAAACTGATATTAATCTGCCATTTATTACAGCTGACAAAACTGGTCCAAAACATATTAATCTAAAACTTACAAGAGCAAAACTTGAGGCGCTAGTTGAAAATCTTATAGCTAAGACAATGCCACCATGTAAAACTGCATTGAAAGATGCTGGTATCACTGCCAATGAAATTGATGAAGTTGTAATGGTTGGTGGTATGACTAGGATGCCTAAGGTGATAGAAGAAGTTAAAAATTTCTTTGGGAAAGAACCTAATAAAAGTGTTAACCCTGATGAGGTTGTAGCAATGGGTGCTGCAATTCAAGCAGGTGTTCTTCAAGGCGATGTCAAGGATGTGTTATTATTAGATGTAACTCCTCTTTCTTTAGGTATTGAAACCTTGGGTGGAGTTTCTACAAAATTAATTGAAAAAAACACAACAATTCCTACTAAAAAAAGTCAAGTATTCTCAACTGCTGAAGATAATCAACCTGCTGTTTCTGTTAGAGTGCTGCAAGGTGAAAGAGAGATGGCAGCTGATAATAAAATTTTAGGAAACTTCGAGCTTGTTGGAATTGCACCTGCACCTAGAGGTGTTCCTCAAATTGAAGTTACATTTGATATTGATGCCAATGGTATTGTTAACGTTTCAGCGAAAGATAAGGGGACTGGAAAAGAACAAAAAATTCAAATTCAAGCCTCAGGTGGTTTAAGTGACGAAGAGATTGAGAAAATGGTAAAAGATGCTGAAGCCAATAAAGAAGCTGATAAAAAGAAAAGAGAATCTGTAGATGTAAGAAATCAAGCAGATACCTTAATTCATTCTACAGATAAAAATCTTAAAGAGCACGGTTCTAAAGTATCTGAAGCTGACAAAAAAGCTATTGAAGATGCTTCAAGTCAATTAAAAGAGGCTCTTAAGGGTGAAAACACAGATGATATTAAGAAAAAAACTGAGGCATTAGTTCAAGCTTCAATGAAACTTGGAGAAGCAATATATAAATCACAACAAAATACAAAGCCGGATTCTAATAAAGATGATGGTAAAGATGATAAAGGAAAAAAAGAGGATAATGTTGTTGATGCTGATTTTGAGGAAGTAAAAGACGAGAATAAAGAAAAGAGCGCTTAACATACATTTATCTGTCCGGGGTATTAAATGGCAAAAAGAGATTATTATGACGTCCTCGGTGTAAATAAAAACGCATCCCCTGAAGAATTAAAATCTGCGTATAGAAAGTTAGCTGTAAAATATCATCCAGATAAAAATCCTGGTGATAAAGGAGCTGAAGAAAAGTTTAAAGAAGCAAGTGAAGCGTACGGCATTCTTTCTGATAAATCTAAAAAAGAAAATTACGATAATTTTGGTCATGCTGCCTTTGAAAATGGTGGTGGTGGACAAGGTGGATTTGGAGGTTTTGGAGGTTTCAGTGGTGCAGATTTTTCGGACATATTTGAAGATTTTTTTGGAGACTTCGGAAGTGGAAGAAGAAGTTCTAGGGGAAGAAGTTCAAATAATAGAGGCTCAGATCTAAGATATGATTTATCGATTACATTAGAGGAAGCTTACTCAGGGAAGAAACAAAATATACAATTTTCGACATCAGAAAAATGTAACACATGTAAAGGAAATGGATCTAAGCCCGGGTCTAGCCCTGATAGATGTACTTATTGTGGAGGAAACGGTAGAGTAAGATCTAATCAAGGTTTTTTTACAGTTCAACAAACATGTCCTCAATGTGCAGGAAGTGGGGAAGAAATAACAAATCCTTGCTCAGACTGTAATGGACAAGGAAATACTCAAACCTCAAAAAAAGTGTCTGTGACAATTCCCAAAGGGGTTGATGATGGCACAAGAATTAGACTTGCTGGCAAAGGTGAAGCAGGAACAAGAGGCGGTGCTAGCGGTGATTTATATTTATTTATAAACGTAAAATCCCATGAATTATTTAAAAGATCTGATGTAAATTTATTTTTTGAATTTCCAATTTCCATAGCAGATGCTGCACTTGGTACTACAATAGAAATACCAACAATCGACGGTAAAAAAGCAAAAATAAAGATACCTGATGGAACTCAAGATGGTAAACAATTTAGGTTGAAAGGCAAAGGCATGCCCTTTATGCGTAGAGGAGATTTTGGAGATTTGTATGTACAAATTAAAACCGAAGTTCCAGTTTATTTAAACAAAGAGCAGCGAAATCTTTTAGAAAAATTTAGGGAAATAGAAAATGAAAAATCTAATCCAAGTATTAAAAAATTTTTTCAAAAAGCTAAAGATTTTTGGAAGAATTAACATATAGTTTAAAATCAACAAAGATATTTAAGTTGAATTAATTGATTCCTAGTTTAAAAAATAATAATGATAATTTGGATAGCATCTTATCCTAAAAGTGGAAATACCTGGGTCAGATCTTTTGTAATTGCCTATTATTTTTGTGAAAATGGAATTTTTGATGTTAATAAATTAAATTTAATACAAGATTATCCAAATAAACAGTTTTTTAAAGAAACCGTAAAAAAAAACGAAATTCATAAACATTGGGACTCCTCTCAAAAAAACATTTGTAATGAAAAAAAAGTAAAATTTTTAAAAACTCATAATTCTTTAATTACTGCTTTCGGAAACGACTTTACTAAACCAGAATATTCTTTAGGTGTAATACATGTTATTAGAGACCCAAGAAACATCATCACTTCATTAAAAAATCACTATGATTTTGAAACTTATGAAAGAGCATTAAAATTTATGCAAGATGAAAATAAAATATTAGAGGATTACCCACATTTGAAGAATTATGCAAAAACAAATATAATTAATTCCTGGAGAATAAATTATCAGTCTTGGATGAGTAATAAAAATTTTCGTAGGCTTACAATAAGATATGAAGATATGATCAAAGATCCACATCAAACTTTCAAAAAATTAGTGGTTTTTATAAATACCTTAATGAGGTTTAAAGATAAGATAGATCCAAAAAAGTTTAGTAATGCTATAGAAACAACAAATTTTAAAAGTCTTCAAGATATTGAAAATCAAGGAAAATTCAGTGAAAATGTTTATTCTCTTAAAGATAATAAAAAAATAAAATTCTTTTATCAAGGACCAGAAAACGACTGGAAAAAAAATCTTGATGAAAACATGATAAAAAAAATGAATGAATATTATAAAAAAGACTTAAAATTCTTTCGATATGAAAACTAAAAAAATAAATTTAACCATTACAGGATGTCTAGGTAGAATGGGACAGCAATTAATCAAATCTGCAAGTAAAGATAAAAGATTTAAAATTAACAGTCTAACGGAAAATAAATTACAAAGAAAAAAAATCCTCGGTATTTTACCAAAATTAAATAGTTTTGAGGCCTTTAAGAGAAGTGATGTTATAATAGATTTCACAATTCCAAAATGTACACTTGAAGTTCTCAGTATTGCTGCCAAACAAAAAAAAAGAGTGATAATAGGGACTACAGGTTTTAGTTTAAAAGAAGAAAATATAATAAAAAAAATTTCAAAAATAATTCCAATTCTCAAAGCTGGAAACATGAGTCTTGGAATTAATCTTTTGATGTATTTAACTGAGATTGCATCAAAATCTTTGAGTAATAATTTTCTAAGTAAGGTTTTTGAAGCTCATCATAAATTTAAAAAAGATCATCCCTCTGGTACAGCATTAATGTTGGGTCAGGGCATTGCAATAGGGAAAAATAAAAATTTCTATGGAATTATAGGTAAAAAATATTTAAATAAAAAAAAATTTCCTTACGGAAAAAAAATAAACTTTAATTCAGTTAGAAAAGGTAAAATTATTGGTGAACATGAGGTTTTATTTTCCAGTGGTAAAGAGATAATAAGATTAAATCATGAAGCATTTGATAGAGCACTTTATTCTGAAGGTGCACTTACAGCCGCCAGTTGGTTAATGAAGAAAAAACCTGGTTTGTATTCCATGAGAGACTTAATGAATTTCAAATAATGAATGAAATTCAAAGGGCAAAGATAATACTAAAGATACTTAATAAAACATACCCAAGTATTAAAGTTCCACTTAAAAGTCGAAATGTATTTACTCTATTAATATCTGTTCTTCTTTCCGCTCAATGTACAGATGTAAATGTAAATAATGTTACTAAAAATATTTACCCCAAATATCACAAACCAGAACACTTTGTTAAGCTTGGAAGAAAAAAAATAGAAACTTTAATTAAAAAAATTGGTATTTTTAGAGTTAAAGCAAAGAGTATTTATAACTTGTCAAGAATACTGTTAAAAGAATACAATGGTAAAGTACCCAAAACCTTTGAAGAACTTGAAAAACTACCAGGCGTTGGACATAAAACAGCTAGTGTAGTTATGTCCCAAGGTTTTGGTCATCCAGCTTTTCCTATTGATACTCATATTCATAGGCTTGCTCAAAGGTGGGGATTAACAAATGGAAAAAATGTAGTTCAGACTGAATATGATCTAAAGAGATTGTTTCCAAAAAAGCATTGGAACAAACTACATCTACAAATAATTTATTACGGAAGAGAGTACTGTAAAGCAAGAGATTGTTATGGATTAAGTTGTAAAATTTGTACTTCTTGTTATCCTAACCGAAAAAAACCGTTTATCGCAAAAAAACCTTGATGAAAATTTTAGGAATTGGAAATGCTATCGTTGATGTACTTTGTAATGTGACAGATGAGTTCTTAATAAGACATTCTCTTACTAAAAGTACAATGAAATTAGTTGATGAGACAGAATTCAAAAATTTACTATCATCATTAAAGATTGAGCAAACTGTTTCGGGTGGTTCTGTCGCTAACTCTATTGTAGGTTTATCGCAGCTAGGAAATGAAGTCGGATTTATTGGAAAAATAAGCGCTGATGAGTTAGGTCAAAAATATGAAGATGGAATGAAAAAAGAAAAGGTTAAATTTCTATATAAAAAGAAAATCGAAAAAATTCCAACCGGATCTTGCTTAATTTTAATTACACCAGACTCTGAAAGAACAATGTGCACTTATTTGGGAACTGCAGGAAAAATCGACGATAATGACATTAAAGAAGAAGAAATTAAAAATGCAGATATGATTTTTTTAGAGGGTTATTTATGGGATGAAGGAAGTCCTAAAAAGGCTTTTGATAAAGCAATCACTCATTCAAAAAAAGTTGCCATGTCTTTATCAGACCAATTTTGTGTTGAAAGACATAAGCCTCATTTTTTAGATCTAGTAAAAAATCACTTAGATATAATTTTTGCTAATGAGCAAGAGATTTTATCTTTAATAGATGCAAAAAATTTTAATGAAGTTATTTCATTTTCTAAAGAATTAAAAAAAGATATTATAATTACTAGAGGTTCAAAGGGTGCAATTTCAATTAATGATAAGCAAGTTGAGGAAATTGAAGCTAAACCAAATTTAAAAATTAAAGATTTAACTGGTGCTGGAGACCTTTTTGCTGCTGGGTATTTACATGGTATTATAAATAATTTAAAGACAAAAGAGTGTCTTATAAAAGGAACTGAATTGTCCTCAAAAATTATCCAGATTGTTGGTGCAAGAATTTAATTATTGAATTGAATAACTACTATTATTATTTAATATAAAATTTTCATCACCAAAAACCTCATTCATTTTTTTTCTTAATCTATAAATATGAGTCTCAACTGTATGTGTCTCTAGATCTGGTGAATAATCCCAAACACTTTTTTGTAAATCTTTTACAGTTACATCTTTTTTATCATAAATAAAAATTATCAAATTTATTTCTCTTTCAGTCAAATCTAAATTTTTATCTTTAAAGGAAATAATTCTAGAATTTAAATCTAAATTATATTTTCCAATTCTTATATTTGATTGTTTCAAAAATTTATTTTTTAAAAAATTTACATTGATAATTTCTAGTAATTTTTTTAGTTGAATTATTTTATCCTCTAAAACTAAAAGATTTTTTACACCAGTAATATTTTTTTTAGAAATAACAAGGTAATCAATTTTAGGGTCAAATTGAATATTTTTATATTCATTTTTGTTACATTTAATTATTTTAAAATTTAAACTTTTATGAATTTCGTCTAATATTTCAAATAAAATTTGATGTTCAAAAATGATTAATATTTTTGGACTCATTTTAATAAAATATGACAATTATTATCAAAAATAAAGAAACACTTTTGATTGATGACTTTAAATTTAAATGTTCAGTTGGAAAAAATGGATTTAGCAAAGATAAAAAGGAAGGAGACAATAAAACACCGATCGGTATTTTCAAATTAGGTAATATCTACTACAGGGAAGATAGAATTAAAAAACCAATTTCTAAACTTAAGTCAATTAAAATTAAAAGAAATATGGGATGGTGTGATGATCCAAGAAGTAAGTATTATAATAAATTAATCAAGATCAAAAAAAATTTAAAAATAGGTTATGAAAAACTTTTTCGAAAAGACAACAAATATGATTTATTTATAGTAATTAAATATAATTACAACAAAACATATAGAAACAAAGGTAGTGCAATTTTTATACATTTAACAAAAAATTATTCCCCTACACAAGGTTGTATTGCAATAAAAAAAAAAGATTTTTTTATTTTAAATAAATTAATTCATAAAAATACAAAAATAAAAATTAGCTAGTTCTTTTTCCAAATATCCCTGTGCCTATTCTCAAAAATGTTGATTTATATTCTAAAGCATCTAAATAATCGTTAGTCATTCCCATGCTTATTTCGGAGAGATTTATTTTCTGATTCAATGCAAGTAGATGTTTAAAAAAGGGTTTTGGATCCTGATTATCTGGCGGTATACACATCGTTCCAATTATATTTAATTTTAATTCAATGCATTGATTATAAAAAGTTTCTAAATCAGCAGGATTTATTCCTGACTTTTGACTCTCATCACCAAGGTTTACTTGGATAAAGATTTTGATTTTTTTTGTTTTTTTTTGAATTTCGTTAGAAATTTTATTTGCAAGTTTTAAATTATCTAGAGAATGTATATAATCGAATATTTCAACAGCATTTTTAACTTTATTAGTTTGTAACTTACCCAACATGTGTAATTTCAAGTTATTGTACTTTTCTTTTAACTTTTGCCATTTTAATTGAGCCTCTTGAACTTTATTTTCACCAAATTCAACGTGACCATATTCTATTAAAGGTAAAATATCTTGTTCTGAGAAAGTTTTTGATACGGCAATTACTTTCGGTTCATATTTAGAGTAATTGAGATTATCAATTTTATTCTTAATTTTTTCTTTAATTTCAACTAAATTCTTTTGTGTATTATGCATAAAAAATTACAAGTGTATTATTTTATAGATGAATTTAATTATTCGCATCTTATTAATTTAGATAAAAATATATCTTTAATTTGGAGAAATAAAAACAAAGAAACTTTGCTTAAGACTTTAATAGAATTACGTAATTTTTGTAATAAAAACGGAAGAAAACTTTATATAAATAACGATGTATATTTAGCACACAAAATTGGAGCTGACGGTATATATATTTCATCAAATAACAAAGATTTAATTTTAAGCCCAGGTAGATTAAAAAAAAATTTCAAAATTTTAGGATCAGCACATAATGTAAAAGAAATCAAAATTAAAGAAATTCAAAAAGTTACTGAAATATTCCTATCACCTCTATTTAAAAATAAAAGAAATAACAAATTAGAAATCTTTAGATATTTAAACTTACGAAAAGCAACTAATATTAAAGACATAGCCTTGGGTGGAATTGATGAAAAAAACTTTAAAAGACTTAAATTAATTAATCCAACAGGATTTGCTGGAATTTCTTATTTTGAGAAAAAAAAAGGCCCCTAATTTATTAGGGGCCTTTTAAATCAATCTATCAAATGATTAGAATGAGAACGCAACGTTTAAGACTGTTGCTTCTACATCTTTAGCAGTCGCTGATCCATTTTTAGACTCCATAGTATTCATAGCCAAACCGAGAGCGATTGAACCCATCGTGTATGAAGCTGAAATACCTGAGTTAACTTCATCATCAGCAGCACCGTCAAACTCGATTTCTTGTCTACCAGCACCTACTGAAAGCTCTTCATTAACTGCAATCGAGATACCATAGTGTGTAGCATCTTGGTCAGTTGATGTTGTAGCTTCGTAATCAACAGTAGTTACTTGATAACCAGCAGTCACTGAACCTGCAGTGTATTTGAAACCATAAGTTTCGTTTTCTGCTTCCTCACCATCGTCAAAGTATGCAGCACTTAGCTCTAAACCATCCATTAAGCCACTGTAAACAATAGCATAACCAGTTTCTGCATCACCTTTAACACCTTGAGCAGTTCCTCTTGGGTTGTAAGATGCTGATAATGCAACACTACCTACTGATACATCATATCCCCATTGACCAGTTTGGTTGTTACCAGAAGAATCAATCAAACCACTGTCTGTACCATCAGTTGCTTCGTAAACTGCTGAGTAAGCATTTGGAACGATGTCCTTAAGTTTGTCAACACCACTTCCAGAGCTTGATGCACCTGAAAATGATAAAGTACCTGCATCACCCATACCAAGTTTTAGATTGTAGTCATCATAAGTACCACCATCTAACTCGTAGTAAACTGATACAGTCATACCATTGTCTAAGTCTCCACCACCATTGAACTTGATGCTGTCACCCATAGCAAATGGGTTAACATCTGAATTGGTGTTAAGACCAGTGTAAGATAAACTTGCGCTACCAGATACACTCATTTCACCAGCAAAAGATGCTGAAGAAACTAATGTTGTAGCTAAAGCAGTTAATCCTACTTTAGTTAGTTTGTTCATAAATTTACTCCTTTTTTATAATTAATTATAAACAGGATCGTTTTTAGCAAAAAAAGATATTTTTCTTATAAAATATTAGTATTTTAACTAATAAATTGTCCTACTGTTGTATTTTTACATCACTTTTTCTAAGTAAAATGGGCATTTTTTTAAGTTTAATTATATTCTAATTTTAAACTAATTATTTTGTGCTAATAACTGAATATAACAGATTAATATGATTACTTCACGCAACATTATTATTTTTTTCTCGGTAATTATTCTCTTAACTCAGTCTGCATGTAATGCTTTAAAACCGAAAAAAGTAAGTGCTAAAGATTTTCCACCCGACCCGAGACAAAGAGTTAAAAAGAATATTGAGGAAGGAAAAGGATTTAGACTTTTCGATGGAAAAGGGGCTGGCACCACTTATGACTTTGCGAGCTCTAACCCATTGTGGCAAGCCACTCTTGATACTTTGGATTTTATGCCATTAGTTTCAGCAAACTACAGTGGAGGTATAGTAATTACTGATTGGTATAGTGAAAATAATTCACCGAATGAGTCGGTCAAAATTTCCGTAAGATTTTTAACTAATGAAATAAGATCAGATGCTTTAGACATAAATGTTTTTTTAAAGAAATGTTCACAAAATTTAACTAATTGCTCTATTAGCAAAAATAACAATGATTTGGTTGCTAACCTAAATTTAAATATTCTTAAAAAAGCTTCGAAATATCAAAAAAATATGCTTGAAAAAAGAAAGAAAGAAAATCCTTATCCTATGGGTCAAATGAAATCAGGTAAGGGTAGAAAAAAAGATTAAAAATAAAAACGATTAACTTGATTCATATCAATTGTGGAACGATATAATTTTAAGCTTGTAGAAGAAAAGTGGCAAAGATATTGGCTTGAAAATAAAACTTTTAAATCAGACAAAGATAAAAAAAAAGAAAAGTTTTATTGTTTAGAGATGTTTCCATATCCCTCTGGAAAAATTCATATGGGCCATGTAAGAAATTATACACTAGGTGATGTGTTATCCAGATATAAAACTTTAAAAGGTTACAATGTGCTTCATCCTATGGGATGGGATTCATTCGGTCTACCAGCGGAAAATGCTGCAAAACAAAATAACCTCAATCCTAAGATTTGGACTGAAAAAAATATTCAGACAATGAAAAATCAATTAAAGATGCTTGGATTATCCATTGATTGGGACAGAGAAATATCAACATGCTCAGCAGAATACTACAAACACCAACAAAAAATATTTTTGGATTTATACGACAAGGGTCTGGTTTATAGAAAAGAAAGCTATGTTAATTGGGATCCAATAGACAAAACAGTTTTAGCAAATGAACAAGTTATTGACGGCAAAGGCTGGCGGTCTGGAGCTATAGTAGAAAGAAAAAAATTAAATCAGTGGTTTTTTAAGATTTCACATTTTTCTGAAGATCTCTTAAAAGATTTAGATAGTTTAGATAATTGGCCACATAAAGTAAAAACAATGCAAAAAAACTGGATAGGAAAGTCTTATGGTTGTGAGATAGATTTTCAGATTGAAGGCTCTAAAGATATAAAATCTATTAAATGTTATACTACCAGACCAGATACATTATTTGGTTTTTCGTTTTTAGCCTTATCAGTTGATCACCCCTTATCAAAATACTACGAGACTAAAAAAGATTTTATTGATTTCAAAAATGAGTGTTCTAAGACTGGAACCACTGAGGAATCTATCGCTCAAGCAACTAAAATTGGTTATAAAACTGATCTACTAGCAATAAATCCTTTAGACAATAACTCTAAAGTCCCAGTATACTTTGCAAATTTTGTCTTAATGGATTATGGATTTGGGGCTGTTTTTGGATGTCCGGCTCATGATCAGCGTGATTTTGATTTTGCAAAAAAATATAATCTTAAAATAAAAACTGTCGTTAAACCTGATAATGAAAATGACAATTTTGAGGTAAAAAATGAAGCTTACACTGGACCTGGTTTAATAATTAATTCAAAATTTTTAAATGGCTTAAAAGTACCTGAAAAATCTATTGATGAAACAATAAAAGTTTTGGAAGATAAAAATTTAGGAAAGAGAAAAACAAACTTTAGATTAAAAGATTGGGGAGTTTCAAGACAAAGATATTGGGGATGTCCTATACCAATCGCATACGATGAAAACTATAACGTCATAAAAATCCCTGAAAAAGATTTACCTGTAAAACTACCAGACAAAATTGATCTAAACACTAATGGGAATCCACTAGATGCTCAAAAAGAATGGAAAGAAATAACTATCAGCGGAAAAAAATGTATCAGAGAAACAGATACTTTGGACACATTCGTAGACTCATCTTGGTACTTTCTAAGATTTTGCTCTGCAAAAACTAATAATGAACCGTTTCATGTTGATGATATTGATTATTGGATGCCAGTTGATCAATATATAGGTGGTGTTGAACATGCTATATTACATCTTCTATACTCACGTTTTTTTATGAAAGCTATAAGCTTAAACAATAAAAAGATAAAACTACAAGAGCCATTCAAAGGTTTATTCACTCAAGGAATGGTTTGTCATGAAACTTACAAAGATGAAAATAATAATTGGCTTTTTCCAGAGGATGTGTTCAGCAAAGATGGCAAAAATTATTATGTTAATAATGACCCTTCAAAAAGAGTTATTGTTGGTCCCTCAGAGTCAATGTCAAAATCAAAAAAAAACACTATCGACCCTGAAAAAATAATAAAAATGTACGGCGCTGATGCAGTTAGATTATTTATATTGTCAGATAGTCCTCCAGAAAAAGATATTCAATGGTCTGACACTGGCATCAGTGCATCTTTTAAATTTCTACAAAAATTTTGGATGCTTAATAACGAAATTCTTGAAAACAAAAAAAATTTTTCTATGTTTGATGAAAATCTTGAAAAATTCAATAATCAAACAATTAAAAAACTTGAAAAAGATTTAGATAGATTTGGATTTAATGTAGTTATAGCCTCAATACATAAAATTTATGCTTTTTATAGTCAGCAAATTAATAAAAAAGATTGGGGCAGTAATTTTTACAAAAATTACATAAATATATTAAAAGTAATCAATCCAATATTGCCTCATTTTTCCAATGAATGCCTTGATAAATTGAATCAAAAAGTAGATGGAGTTGAGTGGCCTAAGATAAATGAAAAATATCTAGAAAACGAAATTTTTAATATAGTTACCCAAATAAACGGAAAAAAAAGAAAAGTATTTTCTGTAAGTAAGACTTTAGATAAAGACACCATGGTGAAAGATATTAAAAATGATCCACAGATAAAAAAACATCTAGATAATAAAGAAATTATCAAAACAATATATGTAGAAAATAAATTAATTAACTTTATTATAAAAGAATAATGAAAAACTTAAAATTTTTACTCATTTTCTTCTTTTTACTAAGCTGTGGATATATACCTATTTATCAAACAGATCAAAACTCAAAAATCAAGTTAGATATTATAAATTATTCAGGTAATAAAGAATTAGGTAGATCTATAATTAAAGGTATTGAAAGATTAAAAAACAACGAATCAACCAACATTTATGATCTTAATTTTACAAGTTCAAAAAAAGAAGCTATCGCTGCAAAAGATAAAAAGGGGAATATATCAACATACAAACTGATTATAGAGATAGATGTTAGTTTGAAAAATAAAGAAAATAACAAAGTTTTTTCAAAAAAGTTTTCTGAAGAAACGACGTATAATTCAATGAACAACAAATTTGAATTAAATCAATATAAATTAAATTTAGAGAAAAATATGATTTCACAAATATTACAAGATTTAAATATTTTTTTAAGCATAATTGGAAATGATCTCTAAATTTTATGAACTAGTTAAATACAAGAATAAGTTTAATTACTATTTATTTTATGGCGAAAATGATGGACAAAAATTAGACACCATAGAAACAAATTTTAAGAATTTTACCAAAGAGAATACTTATAAGTATTCAGAAAAAGAGTTAATTGCTGATCCACAAATTTTTTTTGAAAAATTATATTCAAAGTCTTTTTTTGAAAAAGAAAAATTAATAATAATTTCAGATGTAACAGACAAAATACTTAATTTAATTAAGGAAACTTTAGAGACCAAAATTGAAGATATAATCCTTATATTACTAGCAAAAAAATTAGATAAAAGATCTAAAATTAGAAATTTTTTTGAAAAAGAAAAAAAAGTCTTGATTGTTGCTTATTACGAAGACACGCCACAAACACTTATCACAATTGCAAAAAATATTTTAAACAAAAGTAAAATAAATTTATCACAAGAGTATTTAAATCTAATAATTGAAAGATCACAAGGAGATAGAATTAATCTTAAAAATGAATTACAAAAAATTATTAACCTAAGTCAAAAGAATAAAAAATTAGAATTAGAAGATATTTTAAAATTAACAAACTTAAGTGAAAATTACAGTGCTGGAGAGTTAGTAGATAATTGTCTGAGTAAAAATAAAAAAAGAACTCTCAATATTCTTAATGAAAATATTCCATCAAGTGAGGATAATATTTTAATTTTAAGAACTTTTTTAAATAAGTTAAAAAGACTAAGAAAGTTAAGATTAAATTTGAACGAAAATAATAATATTGATCAAGTAATTAACTCATTTAAACCTCCAATATTCTGGAAAGATAAAAATGTAATCAAGCAACAGATCAAAATATGGAAATTAAATGATATTGAGAGTTTTATTGAAGATTTAAACAAAACTGAGAGTTTAATTAAAAAAAATCCTCAGATTTCTAATCAAATCATTAACAATATGATTTTAGATAAAGTTGAAAATACTAATATCCAGATTTAATTATATCAATAATCTTGTTTAATTGATCAAGCTCTTTGTAATAAAATGATATTGTGCCCTTATTGTTTTTATTATTTTTAATAGAGACACTAAGTCCAATTTTTTCAGAAATAGAGTTTTCTAAATCTCTTATATTTGAGTCTACTCTACTTGAGGTATTTCTTTTAGATTTTCTGAATAATTTAACCAAATTTTCAGCTTGTCTAACAGATAATTTTTTTTCAATAAATTTATTTGCTAAAAAGGTAGCATTATCTAGTCCAACTAATATCTTTGCATGACCAGCCGTGATTTTTTTTTGCTCAACAAAATCAAGAACTTCTTTGGGTAAATTCAGTAATCTTAATGAGTTAGAAATATAGCTTCTGCTCTTTCCTATAAATTTTGATACTTTATCTTGATCATATGCGAATTCATCTATCAGTCTTTTATAGCCTTGTGCTTCCTCTAAAGGATTAAGATCATGTCTCTGAACATTCTCAACAATCGCAAATTCTAAAGATTTAAGATCATCAGCATCTGTTACAACGACTGGAATATCATACAGACCAGCTTTTTGAGCTGCTAACCACCTTCTTTCTCCTGCTATAATTTCGTATTTAGAGTTATCCGTATTAGATTTTCTAACTATAATTGGTTGAATAACACCCCGTTCTTTTATTGAATTAACTAAATCATTTAAATTTTCCTCATCAAAATTCTTTCTTGGTTGATATTTGTTTGGAACTATTTCGGCTAAACTTAAATTATTTGTTTTATTCTCAACTTTAGTTTCACCGATTAAGGAAGATAAACCTCTGCCCAAACCTTTTTTTATTTTATTCATTATGCGGCACTCCCAACTTTATTTTCTTGCGCCATAAACTCATCTGTAAAATTATAATATGACTTACTACCTGGACAATTCTTGTCATAAATCAATACTGGAATACCGTGAGATGGGGCTTCAGATAATCTTACATTTCGAGGTATTACAGTTTGGTAAACTTTATCTTTGAAATAATCTCTCGCTTCTTGTTCAACCTGCGATGAAAGTTTGTTTCTTCGATCATACATAGTTAAAAGTATGCCTTGAATTTCTAATTCAGGATTTAAGTTAGTTTTAATTCTCTCAATAGTCTTCATAAGCTGTGTAAGTCCCTCTAAAGCAAAAAATTCTGTTTGTAATGGCACAAGCAGTGAGTTAGATGATACCAAGGCCATTACTGTTAAAAGACTCAAAGAAGGAGGGCAATCAATGAGAATATAATCATATAATCCTCTAGAATCATTTAAATACGAGGTTAATTTAGCCTTAAGTATAAAGGCTCTATCACTATCACCAGCGGTCTCAACCTCTAATCCAGACAGATCTACATTAGATGATATTAAATCAAGATTTTGAAAGTTTGTTTTTTTGATTACGTTTGAAATCGACATTGTCCCATTAAGAATTCCATAAATTGTTTGATCAGATTGAGAGTTGTTGGATAATCCTAATCCAGTGGTAGCATTCCCTTGTGGGTCTAGATCAATTACTAAAATTTTTTTACCAAGTTGAGATAACGCTGATGCTAAATTGATAACGGTTGTTGTTTTTCCAACCCCACCCTTTTGATTTATAATTGAAATTATTTTCATGAAATTTTTTTTTTAATTTTTTTGATGTTTAATATAAACGAGTCGTTGTTTGTTAAACTTTTTTTTTCTTCATAATCTAAATCCCACTCCTGAAGAGCTTCATTAAGAATTTTTCTTCCACTACTTCCCATAAAAAAAATAATATTTTTATATTTTTTAAAATTTTCATTAACCAAGTTTAAAATGACTGGCATCGGCTTAAAAGCCCTGGACATTATTGTTCCAGTTTCAATATTTTTAAGAGAAAAAATATCTTTCTGAATTATTTCTGTATTTAAGTTTAATTTTTTTGAAACTTCTCTTAAGAAAACACATTTATGATAACTTTTTTCATAAAGGTTAACTTTCATGTTATTTTTAATTTTTTTCATCACTATAGCCACTATTAATCCAGGCATTCCACCCCCTGTACCTAAATCAGAGGTTGTATTATAATTTAAATCAACAAAATCAATGATTTGTGCAGAATCTATTATATGACGCTCTCTTATAGCCTTTTTTTCATACATTTTTTTACTTATAATGTTAATTTTCTGATTTTTTTCCTGTATCATTGTAATTAAGCTTTCAAGCTCATTACAAGTTTCACGTGAAACATTCAAATTAGAGATTTTGGAATAAGAATTTAAAATTAAGTTATCCATTAAGCTATATGCTTAATAGACTTTCTTTTGACGTGTGACAACAAAATATATACGGCTGCAGGAGTGATTCCATCGATTCTTAGGGCCTGGCCCATGGTTTTAGGCTTTATTTTTTTGAATTTAGCTTTTACTTCATTAGATAGGCCTGAAAATTGATCATAATCAATATTATCTGGTATTGTTAAATTCTCATCTCGTTTAAATGCTAAAATATCGGCCTTTTGTTTCTTTAAATATCCTCTGTAATGAGAGTTAATCTCAATCTGCTCATCAATTTCATTCCCATAATCAGCTATTTCAGGCCAAATGTTCCTTATTTTCGTCATATCAACGCTTTTTTGAGTAAGAATTTCCTCTGCTGATCTAAAAACACCATCTTTCGCTATTTTTATACCGAATTTATCTGCTTTAGAAGGTGAAATGTTTAAATTAGACATTTGAAGAGATATTTTGCTTAATTTATTAAATTTATCCTCGAATAGTTGTTTTCTATTTTCTGCTATTAAACCAATTTTAATTCCTTTATGAGTAAGCCTTAAGTCTGCATTATCTGATCTAAGACTTAGTCTATATTCTGCTCGAGATGTGAACATTCTATAAGGCTCAGCAACACCTTTAGTGACTAAGTCATCTATCATAACGCCAATGTATGCGTCTGATCTATCTAAAATAAAAGGTTCCATGTTCTTTAAAGATAAAGCAGCATTAATTCCCGCAATAAGGCCTTGAGCAGCTGCTTCTTCATAACCTGTAGTTCCATTTATTTGACCAGCGAGATAAAGATTTTTTATTTTTTTTGTCTCCAATGTTAAAAAGAGCTCTCTCGGGTCAATATAATCGTATTCAATAGCATATCCTGGTCTAATTACTTTTACATTTTCTAAACCATTGATATTATTGAGTATTTCATTTTGCACAACCTCAGGTAGTGATGTTGATATGCCATTTGGGTAAATAGTATAATCATTTAAACCCTCAGGCTCTAGGAATATTTGATGTCTTGTCTTATTAGCAAATTTTACTATTTTGTCCTCAATAGACGGACAATATCTAGGACCAACACCTTGTATGCTCCCGGAATACATTGCACTCTTAGATAAATTCTTTTCTATTATTTTATGAACCTTTTCGTTTGTATAAGTCATCGAACAAGAAACCTGCTTGTTTATATTTTTTTTGGTCAGAAAAGAAAAAAAATATGGATCTTCATCGGCAAACTGTTTTTCCAAATTTTCAAAATTAATTGTTCTAGAATCTAACCTAGGAGGTGTGCCTGTTTTTAATCTTCCAATTTTGAAATTATACTTTTCTAATTGTTCACTTAAACCTGTACTCGGTTTTTCATTAAATCGTCCTGCAGGAGTTCTTTCATCACCTATATGTATCAAACCATTCAAAAAAGTGCCTGTTGTTAAGATTAACTTGTTACAACTCACTTTGTTACCTTTAAGTGTTATAAACCCACTTATTTGGTTATTTTCAAAAATAAACTTTATTACAGGATCAGAAAAAATGCTTAAATTACAATAGTTTACAAGTTTTTCTTGCATATATTTACGATATAATGATCTATCAGACTGAGTTCGTGGTCCCCTTACCGCCGGTCCTCTACTTCTATTTAACAATCTAAATTGTATTCCTGACTTGTCAGCAACCTCTCCCATAACACCATCTAAAGCATCTATTTCTCTAACTAGATGACCTTTGCCTAAACCACCTATAGCTGGATTACATGACATTTCCCCGATTGTATTTTTGTTATGTGTAAACAAAGCAGTATTTATACCAAGCCTTGCTGAGGCTGCTGCAGCTTCACAACCAGCATGACCACCTCCGATAACAACTACATCAAATCGTAAATCTTTTTTCATGAGCTAAATTTATATTCGATTAGAATATTTACAAGATTTCTGTTTTTTTTTCGTAAAAATTGTTATTTATCAACGAGTATCTACAAAAACCTTCTAAAAACCCCCATAAAACAGCTATTATTTTCCAATGCAAAAATCGTTAAAAATGCTGCCTAATATCTCCTCTATATCAACTCTACCAACAATCATACCTAATTGTCTTGTGGCTAATCTTAAATCCTCGGCACCTTTATCAAAATCTTTTTTATCATTTTTATCTGAAAAATTTTTCAAGTGTTCGACACACTGTAGCAAATGCTGTCTATGTCTTTCTCGTGTAATTAAGATATCTTCCTCTGATATAAATTTATTTTCTAAGTGGTTTTTTATTTTAGAAATCAATTTATCTATATTTAGATTTTCTTTTAGTGAAATTAAAACATGATTAAATTTAGAAATTTCAGAGTCTAATTTTTCTTTCAACAAATCGGATTTGTTAATAACTAAAATTGCGTCTTTTTTTAATAAATCATTCAAAAAACCGCTTAAATCAATGTTTTTGGCATCAACTACTACTAACTTTAAATCAGCATTTTCTGCTTTTTTAAGAGATAACCTTATGCCTTTTTTTTCTATTTCATCTTTTGAGTCTCTTATGCCTGCCGTATCCGAAATGATAACTGGGTACCCATCTATGTTTAAATGTGTTTCAACGACGTCTCTTGTGGTACCAGCAATTTCAGAGACTATAGCAACTTCCCTGTTTGATAAATTATTTAATAGACTAGACTTACCAGCATTAGTTGGGCCTACAATTGCAATTTTAAAACCTTCACGAATTATCTCACCAACTTTTTGATCATTTAAAATTTTCTTAATCTCATTTAAGACATTCGATGAATCCTCTTTTATCTTCTGTAAATTTTCTTCTGGTAAATCCTCCTCTGGAAAATCTATTTTTGCCTCAACAAATGACAAAATTTTCAATAATTTTTCTCTCAACTCATTAAATTTGTCTGAAGATTTTCCTTTCATCATTTTTACAGCTTGTAATCTCTGAATTTCGGTTTCTGCCGAAATCAAATCAGCTATGCTCTCTGCTTTTAGTAAATTTATTTTACCATTTTGAAAAGCCAGTTTTGTAAATTCCCCTGCCTCTGCTAATCTACAATTTTCAATTTTTGAAATTTCATTTTGAACAGAGATAACTACTGCTTTCCCGCCATGTACATGGATTTCTGCCATATCCTCTCCTGTGTAGCTCTCAGGACCTGGAAACCAAATTATTATACCTTCATCAATGAGCTCAGAAGTGTTGATATTGTTTATTTTACGAAGGGTTGCCACTCTTGGCTTTGGAATTTCTTTATTTGTAAGTTTTTTTAGTGCTTTTACAGTCTCAGGACCTGAAATTCTTATAACAGCCACCCCAGACACACCTGGGCCAGACGATAGGGCGTAAATTGTCATTAAATCAGTATAACTTTAATTCGAAAATAATGAAAAATAAATTAAGTAGGTTTATTCATCGAATTAAAGAAGTCCGAATTATTTTTTGTATCCTTTAATTTAGAACTTATAAATTCGATTGCATCCATAGTGCCCATCGGGGCAATAATTCTTCTTAAAACATTCATTTTTTGCAGATCATTTTTATCGAACAGTAATTCTTCTCTTCTCGTTCCTGATTTAGTTATATCAATAGCTGGATATATTCTTTTGTCAGCAATTTTCCTGTCAAGAACTGTTTCGCTATTACCGGTTCCTTTAAATTCTTCGAAAATTACCTCATCCATTCTGCTACCTGTATCAATCAACGCTGTGGAGATAATTGTCAAAGATCCTCCTTCTTCGATGTTTCTTGCTGCACCAAAAAATCTTTTTGGGCGTTGAAGTGCATTGGCATCAACACCGCCGGTTAAAACCTTTCCAGAACTAGGTATTACAGCATTGTAAGCTCTTCCCAATCTGGTTATTGAATCCAAAAGAATTACGACATCTTTTTTGTGCTCAGTAAGTCTTTTTGCTTTTTCGATAACCATCTCTGCCACTGCAACGTGTCTTTGTGCTGGTTCATCAAAAGTAGAGCTTATTACCTCACCTTTTACAGTCCTTTGCATATCTGTAACTTCTTCTGGTCGTTCATCAATAAGCAATACAATTAGATAGCATTCTGGATAATTTTTAGCAATTGAGTTTGCAATGCTTTGTAAAATCATTGTTTTACCAGCCTTGGGAGGTGAAATAATAATCGATCTTTGTCCTTTTCCTATTGGGCTTACTAAATCAATTAATCTAGGTGTTAGATCTTGTTTTTTGTCTGGTTTTGACATTTCAACTTCCATAACCAGTTGTTTATCTGGGTATAATGGAGTCAGGTTATCAAAAGCTATTTTGTGTCTAGACTTATCAGGTTCTTCGAAATTTATCTTACTTACTTGTAAAAGAGCAAAGTATCTCTCACCTTCTTTGGGTGCTCTAACTGGCCCTTCTACTGTATCTCCAGTTCTTAATCCAAATTTTCTTATTTGGCTTGGACTGACATAAATATCGTCAGGTCCTGGAAGATAGTTTGATTCCATGGCTCTTAAAAAACCAAATCCATCCTGAAGCAATTGTAAAACGCCAGCTCCTGTAATTTCCTCTTTTTCAGCAACTTTTTTAAGAATTGCAAAGAGAATTTCTTGTTTTCTAAGTGTGCTTGCGTTCTCAATACCAAGCTCCTCTGCTTGTGTAATAAGTTGTTCAGATGATTTGAGTTTTAGTTCTTGTATGTTCATGATTAAAATTATTAAGGACTTAATAATAAACTAAATATATATACTATTTGTAAATATTCAACCCTAGATAGGCTTAAAAATCACAACAAATATGATTAAAATAAGCAATAACGTCGGTATTTCATTTATAAATCGATAAAATTTATGTGAATGTGTATTAAGATCTGATTTGAACTGTCCTAAAATTCGACCTAGATAAAAGTGATAAATTGTTAATATAACCACAAATATCAATTTCAAAATCATCCAGGTTTGTCCAAGTTGTTGAAATCCTATTTCATGGATAAGTAGCAAGCCAAATAGCCAAGATAATATCATTGCTGGTGTCATGATATAAAAAAATAGTTTTCTTTCCATAACCTTAAATACATCTGATATAATTGGCTGAGTATTGTTTTGAGAATGGTAAACAAAAATTCTTGGAAGATATAACAATCCAGCCATCCAAGAAATAACAGATATTAAATGTAGCGATTTAAAAAGTAAGTAAGTATTCATTAATCAGATATTTTTTTGAATTAAAGATTTTAATAAAATTATGTGATCATCATTATCATTCAAACATGGCACCATATCAAAATTTTCTCCACCAGATTCTAAAAAACTCTCTTTTCCTTGAATTTGTATTTCTTCTAAAGTTTCAACACAATCTGAGGCAAATCCTGGACATATAGCTAAAACATTTTTTTTACCCTCTTTAGGTAAACTCTCTAAAGTTTTGTCTGTGTAAGGTTGAAGCCACTTCTCAGGGCCAAATCTAGACTGGAATGTTGTCTTGATCTCAACTGAAGTAAATTTCTCTGATATAAGTCTCGTTGTTTTATGACAATAGCAATGGTAAGGGTCACCTTTATCAAAATATTTTTGTGGTATTCCGTGATAAGAAGCTAATATCAAATCCGGTTTCCAATTTATTTCTTTAATTTTCTTATTTAAAGAATTTACAAGCGCTTCTATATATAAAGGGTCAGATTCATAATGTGGCACTATTTTTAGTGAAGGCTGCCATCTCATTTTCATAAGAGTTCTATATACTTCATCACAGACGGTTGCTGTAGTTGCTGCTGCGTATTGAGGATAAAGCGGTAGAATTATTAAATTTTCACAACCCATTTCATGAAGAGTTGCAATTTTACTTTTTATGCTCGGATTTCCATATCTCATTGCGTAATCTATTATTAAGTTTTTTTCAGATATTAGGTTTGAAAGCTTTTCTGCTTGTTTTTGCGTATAATGCAAAAGAGGAGAAATGTTTTTATCTTCCATCCAAATTTCTTTATAAGCCTTAGCTGTTTTAGATGGCCGAAAGGTTAATATGATTACATTCAATATGATTTGCCAAATTATCGGGTTAACCTCGATTACTCTCCTATCCGATAAAAACTCTTTTAGATATTTTCTTATATCAAACCAACTTGTTGAGTCGGGAGTTCCAAGGTTAACAATTAAAACTCCGGTTTTTCCAAAATTAACCGGTGGGTGGTCTATTTTTTTTATCATTAATAATCCTTCACAGTTTTTACTAAATAATCCATCATATTAGGGTCCGTCTCTGGAAGAACGCCATGTCCTAAGTTGAATATATATGGATGATCTTTAAATATATCTAAATATTTGGTTGTTTCTTTTTTTAAGTTTTCTTTATTAGAAAGCAAAACTTTTGGATCCATTCCACCTTGAACAGGAATTTTTATTTCTTTATTAATTTTTATCGGATCAACCTTATAATCAATGCAAATTGTGTCTGGTTTGATAATTTCACAATAATCTTTGTAATTTCTAATACCTCTTGGAAAGCAGATAACAGGTACGTTTAAAGTTTTGGTGTAATTAACCAAGCTTAAAGTGGGGTCATAAATGTAATGAGGTAAATCCTTTTCTTTTAACAAACCAGCCCAACTATCAAAAATTTGAATTATCTGGGCACCATTATCAATCTGGTTTTTAATGTGTATCTTTAAAAATTTATCTAAAATTTTAAGAACTTTATAAATTAAATCTTTGTCTTCAAAAAAATTTTCATTCAAACTTAATTTTGGTGATTTCTTATTTATCATATAAACTAATAGAGTCCACGGTGCTCCAACAAAGCCTATAGTAGTTTTATTTTTAGTAAATTGGGAGTTACTAACTAATTTAATTAATTTATAAACAGGGGATAGTTTTTCTACAAATTTGACTTCTTCAATATTTGAAATTTTTTTTAAGTCTAAATTTCCAAGTAATGGGCCTACATTTTTTTTAAATTCAACAACTTGATTTAAACCATATGGTAACATTAAGATATCAGAAAAAATTATTGCTGCATCTAAATTGAACCTTTTTAAAGGTTGTAAAGTGATCTCACTTGATAATTTTTCGTTCAGACACAATTTAATAAAATCAGGATTTTTTTTTCTTATTTCTCTAAATTCTGGTAAATATCTACCAGCCTGTCTCATTATCCAAATAGGTTTAATATCACTTTTCTTGTTTATTATTACTTCTTCGATTGGAGACATATTAATAATTAAATATAATTAATTGTAATGTTAGTATATTCTGTGAATAATGGTGATTAAATTTATTGAACATTTTGTAAACAGTTTGTTAACATTTAGAATTTAAATTTTAATAAATATATACGCAAAATTGAAGCTTATTAACTAAATACACCAAATGATTATTAGAGATTTTAACATGTTTAATTTTGTTAATAAAAGCATTGTTTTACAACATAAATTTTAAAATATGAAAAATGATCAATATAATAAAAATAGTACAAATTTATACACATATTATACATGAGTAATTTATATCAGATTTATCTTATATCAGATGCAACTGGTGAAACTCTTGATCGTATTTTTATAGCTATCAAAGCTCAATTTAAAAATATAAATTATAAGATACACACTTATTCTTTTACCAGAACAGAAAATCAAATTATAAAAATTTTAGAAAGCGCAGAAAAAGAAAAAAACTCAATAATTTTATACTCCATTGTTGATAGTAATTTAGCAAAATATCTTGCAAAAAATAGTGACATGAAAAAAATTCCATGCTTTGGAGTATTGGGTGACTTAATATTAAGTTTTTCAAAACTTTTAAATCAAAAAGCCTCACATCAACCAAGTGGTCAATACGCTCTTGATGAAGAATATTATAAAAGAATTGAAGCTATTCAATTTACAATGAACCACGATGACGGCAATCTTGTAAAAGAAATAAAAAAATCTGATATAATTTTGCTGGGGGTAAGTAGAACAAGTAAGACGCCAACCGCAATCTTTTTAGCCAACAAAGGCTTTAAAACATCCAATATACCTTTAATAAATGAAAATTCTTTACCGGATGTTTTAAAAGAAAACCCTAAAATCTCATGCATTATCGGATTAAATACTGAGCCAGAAAGGCTTGTAGAGATTAGAAAAAACAGGATGACTTCTCTTAAGGAAAATAAAAATAAATTATATACAGATTTGGAACAAATTAAAAAAGAAGTAGATATGGCAAGAAATACTTTCAAAAAATATAAATGGCCATTTATAGATGTGACACGAAAATCTGTAGAAGAAACTGCAGCTTCAGTAATTAAAATTTACGAAATATATAAAGAAAATGCTTAAGATTATTCTAGCTTCTAAAAGCAAGGTTAGAAAAAAGATACTGGATGATAATGATATTTTAAATGAGGTAAAACCATCAAATGTTGATGAAGATGTTGTGAAATTAAGTTTATTAAAAGAAAAAGTTTCGCCAGAAATTATATCAAAAAATTTAGCAGAATTAAAAGCCAATAAAGTAAGCAACAAGCATGTCGATGATTTGGTTTTGGGTGCTGATAGTGTAATTGATTTAGAGGGAGAACTCATATCAAAACCTAACAACAGAAATGAAGCATTAGAAATTTTAAAAAAGCTTAATGGTAAAAAACATCATTTAATAAGCTCAGTTTGTATCTCTAAAAACGGATCTATGATATGGAACCATACCGATAGAGCATTACTGACAATGAAAAAAATGACAGAAGAAGAACTAAAAAAATATCTATTAAAAATTTCGGATGAGGCGTTATATGCTTATAATGTTTATCAAATAGAAGGTCAGGGAAGAGATTTATTCTCAAGTATTGATGGAAACGAAAATACAATAATGGGGCTTCCGATTGAAAAAATTAAAAAATATTTAGATAATTATAAATGAAAAAATATCTTGTAATTGGAAATCCTATCGAGCATTCACTTTCACCCAAATTACACAATTATTGGTTTGAAAAAAATAATATTAATGCAAATTACGATAAAAGAAAAATAGATAAAAGCGAAATCAAACAGATTATTTCTGAAATTAAGGATGATAAATTAGATGGGATAAATGTTACTGTTCCTTTTAAAAGTGATGTTATTCCTTTTTTGGATGCACTAAGTGAAGAGTCCCAGATTACACAATCTGTTAATACTATATATAAACAAGATAAAAAACTTATTGGTCACAACACTGATATAAAAGGTTTTGAATTGAGTTTAAAGGAAATCCAATTTGCTTTAGAAAACAAAACAATATTTATATTGGGAGCTGGCGGTGTAGTACCATCTATAATTTATGCTTTAGAAAAATTAGATGTCTCTAAAATTATAGTAAGTAATAGAACTAAACAGAAAACTGAAAATTTAAAAAAATATTTTTCAAATATCAGCATAGTCGATTGGGGAGATCAACCTGAATTTGATATGATTATTAACGCTACCAGTCTGGGTTTAAACAAAGAAGATAATATTAATTTAAACTTTAAAAATATAAATAAAGAAAAGCTATTTTACGATGTTATCTACAATCCAAAAGAAACCAATTTTTTAAGAACTGGGAAAAATTTAGGCTGTAAGGTTTCTAATGGTAAAATGATGTTTATTTATCAGGCTTCTGAGGCATTTAAATTATGGCACAGGGTTAAACCAGAAATTAATGAGGAATTAAAAAAATATTTAAATTTATGAAAAGAGTAGGTATTTTAGGAGATATAGGTTCTGGCAAAACTTACATATCTAAATGTTTTGGTTTTCCTGTATTTAACGCTGATTTAGAAGTTGCAAAAATTTATAAAAATAACAGAAAAGTTTTTCAAAAATTAAAAAAAGAACTTCCAAATTATTTTGGCTCTTTTCCTGTAAAAAAAAAAGAAATTATTAATGCAATTTTATCTAATAAAAAAAATTTAAAAAAAATTATTAAAATTGTTCATTATGAAGTTAGAAAAAAAATGAATGATTTTTTGAGAAAAAACAAACATAAGAAACTTGTTATATTAGATATTCCTCTTCTCTTGGAGAACAAGATTAATGAAAAAAAAGATATATTAATTTTTGTTGAGTCTAAGAAATCAGAAATTTTAAAAAGACTAAAAAAACGAAAAAATTTTAATATGAAAATACTTAATAATTTTAAAAGGATGCAACTATCGCTTGTTTTAAAAAAGAAAAAATCTCATTTTATAATTAAGAACAATTTTAAAAAAAATTCTGTTAAAGTTAGAGTAAGAGAAATTATAGAAAATTTAGTATGAAAGAAATTGTTTTAGACACAGAAACAACTGGTATTTCAGTTAAAGAGGGGCACAGAGTTGTAGAAATTGGGTGTATTGAGTTAAACGATTTAATACCAACAAAAAAAAAATTTCATTGTTATTTAAATCCTGAAAGAAAAGTATCTGAGAAAGCTTTTGAAGTGCATGGATATTCAGATAGTTTTTTATCTGATAAAATGAAATTTGGGGAAATTGCTGATGATTTTCTTCAATTTATAAAAGATAAAAGATTAATAATTCATAATGCGGAATTTGATCTCTCTCATTTAAATAATGAGCTTAAGATTATTGGAAAAAAAAAAATTGATAATGAAGTAGTGGACACGGTATTACTGGCTAGAAACAAATTTCCTGGGTCCCAAAATAGTTTGGATGCTTTATGTAAAAGATTTAGAATAGATAATTCCAAAAGGGTTCAACATACTGCGCTTGTTGATTGTGATCTGCTAGCCAAAGTTTATATAAACTTAATTGATCAAAAAGAACCAACTCTAGATTTTAAAAATAAAGAGGAAGACTTTTCTAAATTAAATACTGGAAATGTTATTTATTCCACAAAAGTTATCAAACCATCTTCCGAAGAGCTTAAAAATCATCAAACTTATCTTAAGAATTCTCTTAAAAAAAACTATTTTTAATTTAATCTTTCTAAATAAAGTTTTGTAAAATCAATTTTTTTTTCTAATTTTATATTAGGGAATCCAGAATTGTGCATCATATCTGTAAATGATTTTTCTATGTCTGAAACAACTGAATTAGGCACGTCGCATAATACAATTTTTTCTAAGTCTTTTTTTTCTTTTATAGTCTCATCAATTTTTACAGCTACTGCGTATACAATTTCAAAATGAGATTTTTTGAGTTGAGTGTCTTTGTGTTGAAATTTCAGTGTTATAATTACCTCAATCATTTTATTTTTAAGGGCTATTGACTTGATATCTATATCTAATTGATATTTACTAATATTATTCCCGGCAGATATGTAAGTTTCAACATCAGGTGTTTCGCTAGACATATCTTTAATGTATTTTGCTAAAATTTTAAATTTTTCTGTCATTGTCATCTTCTATATCTTCAAATTCTCCCTCAATAAAATCACTCTTCTTTACGTCTTTATTTTCAAATTTTTTGTTAAATTTTCCTATTATTAACTTTCGTGTTATTGGGATGATTAAGAGGAAACCAATCAAGTCAGTTGCAAATCCTGGTATGATTAACAAAACAGCCGCAAATGCTATTGCAGCACCTGAGATTAATTCGTGGGCTGGAATTTGATTTTTAATTATTTGCATCATTCCAGATCTTAGAGTGTTAATACCTTCGTATCTGGCATAGTACACTCCTACAACCGCAGTAAAAAATACTAGGAATATAGTACTGAAAGCGCCAATTTGAGACCCGATCTTTATAAAAAGGTAAATCTCTACAATTGGGATTAAAATAACAGCTAAAAGTACTGTGTTCATTTGTCTTTAATGTAATTGTTAGTTGAAATTAATCAACATAGTAATTAAGTTTAGTATATGAATTATAGTTTCGAGTATATTGATATTATTTTATTAGCAATGATTGCCGGCTTCATTTTTTTAAGACTAAGAGGAATTTTAGGAAAAAGAACAGGTTTTGAGGGAAAAGCCTCACCTCAGTTTGAGGAAATGTTGAAAAATATAAATCCAGAATCAAAAATAAATAAAAAAACTGATTTTGACGAAAATGCAAAAAAAGACTTTTTAAAAGGTGCACAAATAGCTTACGAAACTATTATTACAGACTTTGGTGATAGTGATAATAAATTGACCACAAGCAAGCCTCTATTAAGTAATAAAATTTACGATCAATTTAACACAGCATTAAAGGAGAGAGGTAAAAGGGGTCATATTGCTGAAATAACTTTTATTGGAGTAAATTCAGCGAATGTAAAAGAGCACAAGTATTTAGGAAAAATTTTACAGGTAACTGTAGAATTTGTAGCTGAAGTAATAACTTGTATAAGGGATAAAGACAAAAAAATAGTTTCTGGAGACCCAGAAAAGATCAAGAAGATTTACGATACTTGGGTATTTTCAAGAGATACAAGCACTAATAATCCAAACTGGCAATTAGTTGATACTCTTACGTAATTGACAAATAATATTTCAGACAAAGATCAAAAAGATTGGAAAAATTTTTTAGAAAAAAATGAAAAGTTAACTAATAAAGATTTAGAAAAAGAAGAGGTTAAGTCTCATATAACTAAATCATTAGATCTCCATGGCTACACACTTGATGAAGCAAACAAAAAAGTAGAAAACTTTATAACTGATTGTTTTGATCAAAAAGTCTCCAAAATTATAATAGTTACTGGTAAAGGACTGCATTCCCAGAACGATAAAGACCCATATATTTCAAAGAAATTTGGTATTTTAAAAAATTCTGTTCCTGATTTTATTAAAAATAATTCCAGCTTAATGAAAAAAATAAAAAATATAACTGATGCCGAAATTAAAGACGGTGGCAGTGGCGCTTTTTATGTTTTCTTAAAAAAAAAATTATAAAATAAATTTTGATAAATCTGTATCCTTAACAAGATTATCCAGGTTTTTATTAATATATTCTTTATTTATTGAAATTTTTTCACCAGATCTATCAGTTGCCGTGAAGCTTATTTCATCAAGGATTTTTTCTATTATTGTGTGCAATCTTCGAGCACCTATATTTTCAACTGTAGCATTTACTTCAGAAGCAATATTAGCGATTGCATCAATCCCATCTTCAGTAAACTCAAGCTCAACATTCTCAGTCTTTAGTAAAGCCACATATTGTTTAATTAAACTGAAGTCAGGCTCTTTAAGAATTCTTTTGAAATCTTCACTTGATAAAGCCTCTAGCTCAACTCTTATTGGTAGTCTACCTTGTAACTCAGGAAGTAAATCAGAAGGCTTGGCTAATTGGAAAGCACCAGATGCAATAAATAATATGTGGTCAGTTTTTATAGGTCCATATTTTGTGTTTACAGTTGTTCCTTCAATTAAAGGCAACAAATCTCTCTGCACACCTTCTCTAGATACATCCCCTCCAACCCTATCTGTTCTTCCAGAAATTTTATCTATTTCATCTAAGAAAACTATTCCATTATTTTCTAAAGAGATTTTTGCAGCTTTAATTATTTTATCTTGTTCTATTAACTTATCAGACTCATCGTTAATTAAAATTTCGTGAGACTCTTTCACTGTCATTTTTTTCTTTTTTTCCTGCTTGCCCATAGATTTTCCAAGCATCTCTCCAATATTAATCATTCCTACATTGGCACCAGGCATTCCAGGAATTTCAAAAGATGTGCTATTACCACCACTTTCGCTGACAGCTATTTCTATCTCGTTATTATCTAAATCTCCGTCTCTAAGTCTTTTTCTAAAACTTTCTCTTGTAGCCGCACTTGCCTTCTTCCCAACTAAAGCATCCAATACTTTTTCCTCTGCTAATTTTTGAGCTTTTGCGTATACCTCTTTTCTTTTTTTAACTTTTTCCATTGAAATTGCTATTTCAATTAAATCTCTGACAATTTGTTCTACATCTCTTCCAACATAACCCACCTCAGTAAATCTAGTTGCTTCAACTTTTACAAAAGGAGCCTCCGCTAATTTAGATAGTCTTCTTGAAATTTCTGTCTTACCAACACCCGTTGGCCCGATCATTAAAATATTTTTTGGCAAAACTTCATTTCTCATTTCACCTTTTAAAGCTTGTCTTCTCCATCTGTTTCGTAAGGCAACAGCAACCGCTCTCTTAGCTTTATTTTGACCTACTACAAACCTGTCTAATTCAGAGACAATCTCTCTTGGTGACAAGGAGCTTACTAACGAAGCTTCTTCTTTTTGCTGATCACCTTTAGGATGCAATTGAGTTACGTTTGATTTATCCATTATATTTTCTCAACTTTGACATTTTCATTTGTAAATACGCAGATATCAGCTGCAACTTTTATTGCTTTTTTTGCAACTTCCTCTGCTGATATATTACTTTCCATTAAAACTTTTCCTGCAGCTAAAGCATAATTGCCACCAGAACCAATACCAATTACATCTCCCTCAGGCTCTAATACGTCACCAGTACCTGAAATAATATAACTATTATGTTTGTCACCAACAGCCATTAGTGCTTCTAATCTTCTTAGATATTTATCAGTTCTCCAATCTTTAGCTAGCTCAACAGCAGCTCTAGATAAGTTACCAGCATGTTTTTCTAATTTTCCCTCTAACCTTTCAAACAATGTTAAAGCATCAGCTGTTGATCCAGCAAAACCAGCTACAACATCTCTCTTTTCAATTTTTCTGACTTTTGAGGCAGTGCTTTTTACTACAGTATTGCCCATACTTACTTGGCCATCACCAGCTACTACTACTTCGTTGTTTTTCCTAACTAACACAATCGTTGTCATAGCTTATAAATGGATACTAAATTTGATACTTCAAGCCCAGGTTTAGTATTATTGCCATAATTGGATAATATATGTATACCTGTTTTTAATTATGAAGCGTAAAGGCAAAATAAGCAGGAAAACAAAAGAAACAAGCATTAGTGTTGATTTAAATATTGACGGTAAAGGTAAATACAAAATTGACACAGGAATAGGTTTTCTAAATCACATGCTTGAACAACTATCTAAGCATTCTTCAATAGATATGAGTATAAAAGCTAAAGGAGATACTCATATTGATCTACACCACACAACTGAAGATACAGGAATTGCTATTGGTGAGGCTTTAAAAAAAGCTTTGAAAAAATCTGTTGGAATCAGAAGATATGCTCATGCGATGATCCCAATGGATGAAACTCTATCACGTGTTGCAATTGATATTTCAAATAGACCTTATTTAATTTGGAAAGTTAAGCTAAAGGTCGAAAAGCTTGGTGAAATGGATACAGAACTTTTTAAAGAATGGTTTCAAGCATTTTCTCAAGCCGCTGGAATTACTCTACACGTTGAAAATATTTATGGTGATAATAGTCACCACATTATCGAGTCTTGCTACAAAGGGTTAGCAAGGTCTCTAAGAGCTGCATTAGAAATAGATCCGAGGAATAAAAAAACTATTCCTTCTACAAAAGGTTCTTTATAAGTTTAATGAACGTCACAATTGTTGATTATAAATCGGGCAATATAAGCTCGGTAATAAACTCTTTTAAAGAAGTTGCAAAAGATAAAGTAAATATCGAGGTTACCTCAGATTTAAATAAGATAAAATCAAGTGACAAAGTGGTTTTACCGGGGCAAGGCTCGTTCAAAAGTTGTGTGGATGCTCTGAATAAAATTAAAGGTCTTACAGACACTTTAAATGAATTTGCAATAGCAAATAAAAAACCTCTACTTGGAATTTGTGTTGGTTTGCAGATGTTTGCTGATGTTGGTTATGAAGAAACCGAAACTAAAGGGTTAGGTTGGATTGAGGGAAAAGTTTCAAAAATAGATAATCAAAACGGTAAGTATAAACTTCCTCATATTGGTTGGAATGAAATTGAAATTAAAAAAGAAAGTAAGATTTTCAAAGATATCAAAAATAAGACACATATGTACTTTGTACATAGTTATGAATTTATTCCTGAGGATAAATCAGTTATTTTAGCAACAACAAACTACTCATGTGAAATAGTATGCGCTATTGAGAGAAATAATTTATTTGGAACACAGTTTCATCCAGAAAAAAGTGATAAAATTGGACTCAAAATAATTGATAATTTCATTAAAATTTAATTTTTTGTAATATAATATAATTATTTATGCCTAATACAGATTTAAGAAATGCTAATAAGGCAAAACAGGATGAGTTTTATACCTCGCTAACAGATATTGAAAAGGAACTTAGATTTTACAAAAAATTTTTTAAAAATAAAACTGTTTATTGTAATTGTGATGACCCGAGAGTAAGTAGTTTTTTTCATTATTTTTCAGAACAATTCGAAAACCTGAAACTTAAAAAACTTATAACCACTTGTTATAAAAATAAAAATTTAGATCTATTTAGTAAAAATGATAGCGAAAGAGCGATTTACCTAGAATATAACGGCGATAAAAATGGTAATAGTGTTCCTGATTTAGAGGAAATAGGAATTAATGAGTTAAAAGGTGACGGTGATTTTAGAAGCGAAGAGTGCATAGAACTTTTAAAAAAAGCGGATATTGTTGTTACAAATCCTCCTTTTTCTTTATTTATACCTTATGTTCAGCAACTCCTTAAATATAAAAAAAAATTTCTTATAATTGGAAGACTTACAGCTTTTTCATACAAAGATATATTTCCACTTTTAAAAAATAATTTAATGTGGGTAGGGCCCAGTATTCACAGCGGAGACAGGGAATTTGGAGTACCAAAAAATTATGAACTAAGATCAAAAAGTCAAAGAATAGACGAGAACGGCAATAGATTTATCAGTGTCAGTGGTGTGCGATGGTTTACAAATATAAATTACAAAGAAAAAATCGACGATATAGTCCTTTATAAAAAGTATAATAAAACAGATTATCCAAAATATGAAAATTATAATGCAATCAATGTAAATAAGACTAAAGAAATACCAAAAGATTATGCCGGTCATATGGGTGTGCCCATTACTTTTTTTGATAAATATAACCCAAAACAATTTGAAATTATTGGACTTGGTATAGCAGGGTTAGGCTTAGAAATGGGAGTAAAACCTTATAAGAAGGAACACAAAAAATATAGAAAAGAAGTTCAAAAAAGAGCAGCGGTAGATGGAGATTTATATTTTGCTAAAGAAAATGGCGAAATCGAAGTTCCATTTTCAAGAATTATAATTAGAAATAAAAAATTAACAAAATAATGGATATAAAACTTCATCAAATAAAGATTAAAGATCTATTTAATGGTTACCAAGATAATGATGAAGAGGGTGTTGTTGGATATGGAGGAAAATTAGATATACGACCTAAATATCAAAGAGAATGGGTTTACGATGATAAAAAAAGAAATGCTGTTATAGACACATTACTAAAAGGACATCCACTAAATTCAATATATTGGGCGGTAAGAAAAGACGGTGGATACGAAGTAATAGATGGACAACAAAGAATTATTTCAATTTGCAGATTTTTAAATAATGATTTTTCAATAGAAGGTAAATATTTTAAAAGTTTTAGGGAGCAAAGAGATGAGATATTAAATTATTCACTCACTGTATATTTTTGTACTGGAACAGAGAAGGAAAAATTAGAATGGTTTGAGACTATAAATATTGCTGGAGTAGTATTAACACCTCAAGAATTAAAAAATGCAACTTTCTCCGGACCTTGGGTCACTGATGCAAAAAAATACTTCAGTAAATCTGGTTGTTTAGCGTTTAATATTGCTGCAGATTATCTAGACGGACGAAGAGATAGGCAAGAATATTTGGAAACAGCAATAAAATGGATATCAGAGGATAAAATTAAAGAGTACATGTCTAAGAATCAATTTAAGGAAAATGCAAACGAGTTGAGGGACTATTTTACAAATGTAATTGAGTGGGTAGAAAAAATATTTGTAAATAAAAGGTCTAAAATTATGAAAGGCCAGCCATGGGGAGAGTTTTATAATAAATTTAAAGATAGAAAATTTGATCCTCAACAAATTGAGGAAGCAGTTTCTTATTTAATTAAATACGATGGTAAAATTAAGTTAAAGGGTATTTATCAATTTATTTTGACTGGAGATATAAAATATTTGCAAGAAAGAAAGTTTTCAGATTCTATCAAAATGAGAGTTTATGAAAAACAGAAAAAAGAGTGCAACATTTGTAAAGAAAATTTTGAAATAATAGAAATGGAAGCTGACCATAGTAGACCCTGGTATGACAATGGAGAAACTATTGAAAATAATTGCCAGATGCTATGTAGACCTTGCCATTATAAAAAGACAGACTCTCAAACAAAATTTTTAAAAACAAAGCTTAACATAATCTAGAACTAGTGAAAATTTTTCCAGCAATAGATATTAAAGATAAAAAGTGCGTGAGGTTAATTAAAGGGGATTTTGATAACAAAACTGAGTATAAAATGTCCCCACTTGAGCAAGCTGCAAAATATAAAGATCATGGTTTTAAAAATTTGCACATAGTTGATTTAGATGGGGCTTTAATTGGTGAAACAGTAAATCTAGAAATTATTCAGGATATAGTTGGTAAATTTAATTTAAAGGTTGAAGTAGGTGGTGGTATTAGAAATTCTGATAGTATTCAAAAATATATAGATGCTGGTGTAGAGAAAGTAATTCTGGGAAGTGCTGCTATTAAAGACAAAAATTTCTTAAAAGAATCATGTGAAAAATTTCAAAATCATATTGCTTTAGGTTTAGATGCTAAAGAAGGGTATTTGTCAGTGTCTGGATGGAAAGAAAGCTCTAATCAATTAGCTTTAGATTATTTAAAAGAAATTAACGACTTTGGTGTTAGTAGATTAATTTATACTGATATTAACAGAGATGGTATGAAACAAAGTCCAAATTTCAATGAAACGATGAAAGTAGCTAAGATGTCAAATTGCCCCGTAATTGTATCAGGTGGTGTTTCATCAATAGATGATATTAAAAAAGCAAAGAATTTAGAAAATGTTGAGGGTATAATTGTTGGTAAAGCTATTTATGATGGTGATATAAAATTAGAGGAATTAGTAAAAGAAGATGCTTAAAAATAGAATAATACCTTGTTTAGATGTTAAAAATGGCCGAGTTGTTAAGGGTATAAACTTTGTTGATCTAAAAGATGCAGGAGACCCTGTGGAACAAGCCAAAATTTATAGCGAAGGTGGAGCAGATGAAATTTGTTTTTTAGATATTACTGCGTCCAATGAAAATAGAGATACTATTTATGATGTTGTGGAGAAAACTTCAAAAAAGTGTTTTGTGCCATTAACTGTAGGCGGTGGTGTTAGAAGTGTTGAAGATATTAACAAATTACTTAATTGTGGGGCTGATAAAGTTTCCATAAACACTGCAGCAGTTGAAAATCCAAAAGTTGTTATTGATAGTTCAAAAAAATTTGGGTCTCAGTGTATTGTAGTTGCAATCGATGCTAAAAAAAATGGAGATAAGTGGGAAGTGTTTACTCATGGAGGAAGAAATAATAGTGGTATTGATGCGTTGGAGTACGCTGAACAAATGGAAAAAAATGGTACAGGGGAGTTATTAGTAACTTCGATGGATAGAGATGGAACACAAGTAGGTTATGATATTGATCTCATGTCAAAAATTTCATCCAAAGTAAATATTCCAGTTATTGCATCTGGCGGGGTGGGTAATTTAGATCACCTAGTGGATGGAATTAAATTAGGAAAAGCTAGTGCAGTTTTAGCAGCTTCTATATTTCATTATGGAAAACACTCGATAAAAGAAGCCAAGGATTATTTGGACTCAAAAGGAATACCTGTTAGAATTTAATATGCTCAATACTTTAGAAAGCTTATTTAATCTTGCAAGAGAACGGAAAAAAACCCCAGTAGATGGTTCTTACACTAATAAATTACTTAGTGATAAATCCTTCAGTAAGGAAAAGATCCTAGAAGAAATTAATGAACTTATTGAGGCAGTAGAAAAAAATTCAAATAAAATTCATGAAGCAGCTGATGTTTTCTATCATTTAATAATGTATCTAGAGGCAAATGATGTGAAAATTGAGGATGTAATGGAAGAACTAAACAAAAGAAAAAAATGAGTTACGATGATAATAATATTTTTGCTAAAATTTTAAGGGGAGAAATTCCTTGTAAAAAGATTTTTGAGGATAAATATGTTTTGTCATTTCATGATATTAATCCACAAAAAAAAATTCATGCGTTAGTAATACCAAAAGGAAAATATACTGACCTTGATGATTTTAGTCAAAAAGCCTCTCCAGAGGAAATGGTGGGTTTACTAAAGGGTATAAATTTAGTTGCTAAAAAACTTGGTATATCAGTAGACGGCGGTAAAGGTTATCGTGCTTTAGCTAATATTTCTGAACATGGTGGCCAAGAAGTGCCTCATTTACATTTTCATTTGTTTGGGGGTGAAAAAGTTGGAAAGATGGTGGAGTGAGTATTAAAGTTGAGAGAAATTACCTGGAAATCAATTCTCTTAAAGATCTAAAAATATCAAAATTTTCTCCAGAAGACTGCATTATTAATTTGAGTGACCCAGCAGATTTTCAAATAAATAAGTTTTTTTATAAAAGTATCGGTAAAGAACATCGATGGACCGACCGGTTAGTTTGGACAGATAAGCAGTGGATTGCATATATTTCTGATCAAAAAGTAAAAACATATATCCTTAAAAAAGCCAATGATATTGCTGGTTATTTTGAACTAATTTTTCACCAGGAAAAAAAGGAGACAGAGATTGCTTATTTAGGTTTGCTTAAAGAATATCAAAATAAAAAATTAGGCTCATTTCTTTTAACATCAGCTATTAAAAATTCTTTTTTAGATACCACTAAGCGAGTGTGGGTACATACATGTTCTCTAGATCATGAACATGCTTTAAATAACTATATTTCGAGAGGCATGAGAGTTTTTAAAACCGAGTCTGTTTTGATTTAGTTTTGTTTAGGAAGAATAAATAAACTGTTATCTAATTTTTGGTTTTTTTTAACGGAAGCCAAGAAGGTGATACTAAGATTTTGATAGATATCGGTAGTTTGCCACCCTATTAGATTAAGAGTTTTATAATCAAAAAATATATTTACCTGAAAATCAGCTTCAGAAAATTTAAAATTTACAAATTTATTATCTAAAATTCTTTCATTCAAACCCTTGATTTTATTCACTAAAAAATTTTTATTTAGTATTAAATTTAGTGGTGTTCTTTCAAGCGGATAAAGATAATAACTATTTGTAGTTTTAATCACTATTGACTTTCCATTGGAAACTAAAATTTTATTGTTTTTTAAATTATATCTACAAAAAATTTTTTTAGGATATGACAATGCACAATAGCCATTTTCAGTTTTGCCGTTGACGTTTTGCTCAAAATTAAATGTTAAATTTTCTGTAGATTTTAAGTTTTGGACTATTTTTTCTTTGATAGATGCTGAGGCATCGACGATTGAAAAAAATAAAAATAAGATGATTAATTTATTTCTCATTAAAGAACATCACGTTTCCCAACATGATTAGCCTTACTCACAACTCCTTCTGCTTCCATCATATCAATGATTCTTGCTGCACGATTATATCCAATTTGAAGTTTCCTTTGTAAAAAAGATGTAGATGCTTTGCCCTCGGATTTAATTATTTCTAGCGCGGTTTGATAAAGTTCATCTTTATCATTAAGATTTTTTGAGCTATCTCCAATTTCCTTCTCATCAGCAAAATTTAAGATTTCATCAACATAATCTGGCTCTGCTTGAGATCTCAGAGAAGTATTAATTTTTTCGATTTCATTGTCAGATACAAATGGTGCATGTATTCTTACAATTCTATTAGCTGAGGACATATAAAGCATATCTCCCTTTCCTAATAATTGTTCAGCACCCTGTTCTCCTAAAATTGTTCTACTGTCTATTTTAGAAGTTACTTGGAAGGATATACGAGTGGGAAAATTTGCTTTTATAGTCCCCGTTATAACATCGACACTTGGTCTTTGAGTAGCCATGATAATGTGTATACCGGCAGCTCTGGCCATTTGTGATAATTTCTGAATATAATTTTCAATTTCCTTTCCAGCCACTAGCATCAAATCCGACATCTCATCAACCACGACAACTATGTATGGCATTGGAAGTTTGTGTTTGGAGTTATATCCATCAATATTTCTCACACCCTCCCTAGTCATTAATCTGTATCTACTTTCCATTTCTTTAACTACCCAACCTAAAACTGAAGCAGCTTTTTTAGCTTCAGTAATTACCGGACATAATAAATGAGGGACTCCTTCGTAAGTTGATAGTTCTAACATTTTAGGATCTATCAAAATAAATTTACATTTTTCCGGAGTGTGTCTAAAAAGAAGAGATAATATAATTGTATTTATACATACAGATTTTCCTGATCCAGTTGTCCCTGCAATCAGCAAGTGAGGCATTGATGATAAGTCTTCCACTATTGGATTACCAGAAATACTTTTACCTAATGCAATAGGTAATTTGATATCTTTTTTTTTAAAATCAGAGTTATTTAAAATTTCACTCAAATATACATTTTCTCTTGCAGTGTTTGGGAGTTCAATTCCAACTGTATTACTGCCTGGAATAGTAGAAATTCTTGCTGATTCAGAGCTTGTATTTCTGGCTATGTCATCTGAAAGATTAATTATCTTTGATACTTTTACTCCAGCTGCAGGTTCAAATTCGTTTAGTGTAACCACTGGGCCATGACTGATCTTCTTTATTTTTCCACTAACCCCAAAATCTAACAATATTTTTTCTAAAAATTCTGGATCAGAAAATTGATTTTTTTCAGAGTTATCCCTCTCTTTTTTTGAGGGAACTTTAAGTAAATCTAAAAGTGGTAACTTAAATTTTAATTTATCTCTTTTATTAATCTCTTCAGCTTTGATAAAAGGCAAGTCTTCTTGAATTAAGTTTTTAATTTCTTCCTGAGGAATATACTCATTAATTACCTCACTTTTATCTGTATAGTTCTTTTCTTTTTTATTTAAATATAACTTAATTTTTTTAAAAAAAATAAATACTTTTTTTAGACTAAAATTAATACTTAATAGGAATAGTACTGAAACTAATATGATTAAAAAATAGTATGATATAATCTCATTAAAATTAATTAGGTTCTTGAATATATTGTCACTTAGATAAGATCCAATAAAACCTCCATTACCATTGATAAATAAAGCAAAAGTGGTGTTATAAAAAAAACTTAAAAAAAGAGAACCAAATAGAAGGTATAATATTGAATAAAAAATATTCTCAATTATTAGAAAAAAATCTTTGTTTGAAAAAATATTTATACCTGTGAAAATTAGCGTAAATGAGAATAAAAAAGAGGTTAATCCGACAGATTGAAAAAAAAGGTCGGAAATATAACTCCCTCTAAAACCTAACCAATTTTTAATTTCCATATTTTCTGGAAATATAAAATTTGGATCTTCTGGAGAATAAGAAATTAAGGAAATAAATAGGAGTAAACCAGATATAGAGATTATAACACCAAATATTTCTGACAATCTTTTTATAATGAAAAGAAAAGCCGTATTAGTGATTTTTTTTATATCCATATTAACTGAATCAAATTTATCACTTTGTATCATCTAATTTTTCTTGTTAAAATTAAATTTATTATGAAAATTTGTATTATTGGAAATAGCTTGACTAGCTTAACTTTGGCGAAAGCATTAGTTAATAAAGAGATATTTGTTGATGTTTTTTGTAAAAATAAAAATATTGACCTAGATAAGTCTCGTACAATAGGAATTTCAAAGTCAAATATAAATTTCTTCAATAATAATATCTCAAAAATTAATAAAATTTTATGGCCAATTAAAAAGATTAAAATTTTTTCAGAAAATTCAGGGGATAATGAGTTAATTGAATTTGAGGAGCCAAATAACCATCTTTTTTCAATTATCAATAATTTTAGTCTGTATAATCAATTAAATTCTGAATTAAATAAAATCAAATACTTTAAAGTAAAATATGATATTCCATTTAAAAAATTAGACAATCTTGGTTACGACCTAATTATAAATTGTGATCCTAATCATTTAATTACCAAAAAATTTTTCTCAAAAAAATTTGAAAAAAAATATCATAGCTTTGCATTTACAACAATTATTGAGCATAAAAAATTAGCACTCAATAACACTGCAATCCAAATTTTTACAAAGAAAGGTCCTATAGCCTTTTTACCAATCTCAAATAATAAAACTTCAATTGTTTATTCTATGAGAATAAAAGATGGTGGACAGAATTCAGATATAGAGAAACTTATCAACAAGTTTAATCCAAATTTTGAAATTAGAAAAATTAATAAAATTTCAAAATTCAAATTGAAATCATTCAATTTAAGAAAATATTATAAATCAAATATATTAGCTTTTGGTGACTTATTGCATAAACTTCATCCATTGGCTGGACAAGGTTTTAACATGTCCTTAAGAGATATAAAAAAATTATTGGATGTGATTAATAAAAAGATAGAACTAGGATTAGCTCTGGATCAGAGTGTATGTAATGAATTTCAAAATAAAACAAAAACCAGAAATTTTGTTTTTTCTGAGGGAATAGATTTTATTTATGAGTATTTTAACTCTGAAAATAAAATTAAAAATAATTTGATAGACACCTCTATTAAATACATCGGAAAAAATAAATATATGAATGACTATTTTAAAAAAATTGCAGATGAAGGTTTACAGATTTAATCTATTGAAGTGTTGTGTTTTCAAATTCATCGTAAGTGTAAGTATTTAATATCTCTGCAATTTTAGTTTTTCTTGTATTTAAATTTTTAGCTTCAAGTAGGACTTGTTTTTCCTCTAAACTAAAAGGTGAGGTCATTGCAAGAGCATTTATTGTTTCATCTAAGCTTTGTTTTTCTAGTGCTCTCCAATTTATTATAAAACCTCTCTTTTCAAATAATGTTTTAAAATCTTTAAAGATTAGCTCTAAATCTGAAAATTTTAGATCCTCTTTTTTTTCATCTAAATCATGTAAAAAATTATCGTAATCTATTTCAACTTCTCTATATTTCTTACCTGAGTTGATTTCCTGCTTGATCTCAAACCTGATTACTCCTTTTAATTCAATAAGATATCTGCTGTCACTCGTTTCTTTAAAGCTGGTTATTTTACCCAAGCAACCGATTTTATGAAGCACAGGAAGTTTTGAATTATCAAAATTTTTCAAAGTTTTCGGTTGTACCATCCCTATAAATTTATTTGATTTCATGGTATCATTGACCATATCTACATATCTTGGCTCAAAAATATTTAAAGGCACTGTTGTTTTTGGAAAAATGATAAAATTACTCAGCGGGAAAATAGGTATTTTTTTTGGGAGATCCATAATTTTATTAACTATATAATATAAATTATATTAATTTTTAAAAGATTAAATAAATGATAATTTGGCTTTCATCTTACCCCAAAAATGGAAATACTTGGTTACGTGCGTTGATAAGTGCTTATTATTACTCTGATGATGGTCTTTTTTTAGGAGATAGAAACTTACAAAATATTCAACAATTTCCTGTTAAAAAAAGTCTCGAGGGCTTTAATTTTGATCCAAGTAAACCCGGTGAAAGCGCAAAATATTGGATTCCTGCTCAAGAAAAACTGAATGTTGATAAAAAATTAAGATTTTTGAAAACTCATAGTGCTTTAGTAAAATTAGGTCAAAACGATTTTACAAATAAAAAAAATACACTTGGTTGTATATATATTGTTCGTGATCCTAGAAATGTTCTAGACTCCATGTCTAGGCATTTCCAAATAGATCATGATAAAGCTTTGAGCGTGATGCAAGATGAAAAAAATTTTACTTATGACTTTAAGAAAATAAACGATTACAGTGACTATCAATTTATTAGTTCATGGGAAAAAAATTATCAATCGTGGAAAAATAATAGATTAATTCCAATAAAATTTTTAAGATATGAAGATTTATTAAAAGAAACTTTTTTTGTTTTTAAGGAAGTTGTGGAATTCATAGATATGTTAATTAATAATAAAAGTGGTTTTAATAGAGAGAAAGCCAAAAATGCAGTTAAAAGTACATCATTTGAAAATCTCAAGAAGATTGAGGAAAATAATGGATTTAGCGAATCTATTATTGCACGAAAGGATAAAAAAAAAATACCTTTTTTTCATTTAGGTCCGAAAAATGAGTGGCAAAAAAATTTTGATAATAAATTTATTGAAAAAATTAATAACATTTTCCAAAAAAATTTAGATGAATTGAATTATCTGTAATTAAAATTTCTTGAAATAAGAATTTACATTCTTTATATTGTTTGTGTTTTGCGGGCATAGCTCAGTGGTAGAGCGTCTCGTTGCCAACGAGAAGGTCGAGGGTTCGACCCCCTTTGCCCGCTCCATTAAACTATGAATGATTTATTAGAAAAAAAATGTGTTCCTTGTGAGGGAGGTGTTAAAGCTTTTGATATTTCTGAAATTCATAAATATCAAAAAAAAGTTGATGGCTGGGAGATTATTCAAAACGATAAAAAAGTTTATCTTTTAGAAAAAAAATTTGAATTTAAAAATTTTTTAGAAAGTCAAAAATTTGTTAATGAAGTTGGAAAAGTCTCTGAGGAAGAGGGGCATCATCCAGATATTATTTTTGGATGGGGTTATGCTAAGATTAATATCACAACTCATGCTATAGAAGGTTTATCTGAAAACGATTTTATATTAGCCGCTAAGATTGATAATATAACTAATGCCTAAAATGACGAGTTTTTGAAAAAACCAAAACAGTATTCGTTTCGTTTGCAAATTTTATAATTTCTTTATCTCTTATTGATCCAGCAGGCTGTACTATTGCACTAACTCCTGACTGAACTAATTTTTCTATTCCATCAACAAATGGGAAAAAAGCATCTGATGCAGCTACTATTTCATTTTTGATTTTTGAAAATTTATTCATTTTATTTATTGCAATCTCACAACTATCTAATCTACTAGGTTGTCCTGAACCAATGCCAATAGTGGATTTATTACTAGCAAGAACGATGGCATTTGATTTTGTGTATCGACAAACATTAAATGCAAACATTAAATTATCAAACTGTGATTTACTTGGTTGTCTTTTCGAAACAATTCTAAAATCTTTCTTTGAAATAACCTTTTTATCTTCTGATTGAATAAGTGTAAAATTATCTAAAGAGTTGAATTTCCATACTTCATTGAATGAAATTTTTGAGGAGTCTATCAGCCTAAGATTTTTTTTTGATTTTAATATTTTAAGAGCTTTCTTATCAAAACCATTGGCCACAACTACTTCAAGAAAAATTTTATTTAGCATTAATGCGAGTTTTTGAGTAACCTTATAGTTACACGAGATAATACCACCAAATGCACTCATTGGATCAGTCTCTAACGCAGATTTATAACTATCTAAATTATTTTTCAAAGCTGAGACACCACAAGGGTTTCCGTGTTTAACAATTACTGTACCAATGTTTTTTGGTAATGATTTTGAAATAGTAATTGCAGCCAAAATATCATCGTAATTATTATAACTCAAAGTTTTTCCATGTATTTGCGCTAATTTATTTTTTTTATTTTGAGAATAGAAAGCACCCAATTGGTGAGGATTTTCTCCATACCTAAGATTTTCTATTAAATTAGTGTAAAGAATTTTTCTTTTAGGGAAATTAATATTGTTAAATTTATTGAAATAATTTGAAATCACGGCATCATAATAGGCAGTTTCGCTAAAAGCTAACCTAGACATTTTTTCTCTAAATTTTAGAGATGTACTACCTTTATTTTTTTTTAACTCATTTATAAGTTCTGAATATTGATCGGTAGAAGTAATTACAGTCACATCAATATAATTTTTGGCAGCAGCTCTTACCATAGTTGGTCCACCAATATCAATATTTTCAATTATTTTTGAATGGTTTTTTGTTTGTTCAATCGTTTTTTCAAATGGATAGAAATTTACTATCACTAAATCAATATTCTCAAAACCATTTTTTTTAATATCACTCGAGTGAGATTTGTTATTCCTTTTGTTTAAAATTCCAGCATGTATTTTTGGGTGCAAAGTTTTGACTCTTCCATTAAGTATTTCCTTAAACCCTGTAAAATCTGAAATATCTAAACATTTGAACTTAAGTTTCTTAATTATTTTAAATGTTCCACCAGAACTAATTATTTTGATATTATTTCTCCTCAATTCTTGCAATAAAGGCTTAAGATTAGATTTATCAGATAATGATATTAAAGCTGATCTAATTTTTTTCATTATATTTTTTTAATTTCCCATTTAATGTTCTCTTCAATATTATTTAATATTCCTGAAACAAAAAAATTTTGGTTCTCAATATATGAATTTTTATTACCGAAGTATAATCCATTATCAATATTAATTTCATAATTATCACAAGTAAATTTCCAACCCTCATCCTCTAATTCTATTAAAATGGATTTATTATCTTGAGTTTTCATTAATTTAATATTTGGTTCTAAATGAAATCGAATATCAAACTTGAAATTATGATTATTTTTTTTTCTTATAATCTTATCATTTCCAACAAATTTCATTTGCTCAGGATAAAATTCAATATTTCTCTCATGAATTGATTTAAATTTTTTAAAATATCCATCATGAGCAGCGTTGATTTTCCAATAATTTTTCTCACACACAGAATTTTTTTGAGTGATTTTTAAACCTGTTTTTAAAATTAACTTATCTTTCTTTTTTGTAAATTTGCACGAGGAATTATCATCAATTATTAAAGTGCTGTGTGCAGCTGATGATTTTGATATTTCATTAAGATTTTGATTATTTTTTTTGTAATAACCACAATTGGTTATAAGTTTCTTTCCATTTGAAATTATTTCAAATGAAAGAGCACCCGACTGGTAATCCCTAGTATAGTTGGTATTTGGCGAAGATCCCGCATCCATTGCAAGGCAAATTTTTTTATTCTTTAAAATTATGTAACCACCGCAGTCTTTATTTTCATTTTTAAATTTATAACCAAGTCTTCTTAAGTAATGATCGAAATCTTGTTTATTAGAGTTATTATTACCATTAAACAAAAGATCTGCGTTTATATTTTGTCTTATGAAAGCATAACTTTGTCCAAAATAGTAAATATTTTCTTCTATGTATTCTGGAACCTCAATTTTAGATTCCTTAAACCACTCTCTTATAATTATAAAATATTTTAAAAAAAATATTAATTGTTTTATGTTTCGTGAGTTTGTAAAACCTTGGTTATCTATTGAGGAATTAGTAATTTTTTTTAGAAAATTTAAACCAATATCTACATAATTTTTCTCAATTTTGTAACATAATCCTGTCAAAATTATTGCAGAGCAACCAATTATTTTGTTCTCTAAATCTTTAGAGCTTTTTATTTCGTTTAATAAATGATTAGTTTGTTTTTGAATCATGTAATTAAACATTGACCGATATTCTTTGTCACTTTCGCTATAAGAAAGTTGGTGGTTAGATAACCATGAAATTATTCTTTTTGCAGTAATATTAAATTCCCAACTCTCTTTTTTAAATTTATTGTTTTTATTCATCCAATTTAAGATGACTGCTTGGACTGACTTTTTTGAAGATTTTAAATCTAGACTAAAAAACCAAAAAAAATTATTCAATTTTTCAAAATCTTTAGGTTTAATTTGGCTATTCCAAACTGTCTCTAGTTCAAAATCTTCAATCTTGTATTTCTTGTTTTGGTATTTGATTATTGATGAAAGTAAGTGAGGACTTGGTTTGTATATGAACTCATTATCAAAAGTTTTAGAAATTTTTTTTTCGTATAAACTTGAATTTTGATAAATACCCCTGATTTCTTTTTTTATTATTTCAGTAAAATCATTTAAAGTTTCAAAAAATCCATCTAACAGCATTCTACACTTCTTTAAGTGTTTCTATATTTTTTTTAATGTTTCCGTTGTTTTCTCTAAATATTGTAGTTCCTGATACAAGAATATTTGCGCCTGCGTTTATTACATCTTTCGAGTTTGAAAAATTTATTCCTCCATCTACTTCAATGTCGTACTCATAATTTTTATCATCTTTTATCTTTTTTAATAGTTCAATTTTTTTAATGACGTCAGGTATAAATTTCTGCCCTCCAAAACCCGGATAAACACTCATGACTAAAATCAAATCCACATTTTTTAATTCATTTTCAATTATGTTGATCTCGGTATTTGGATTTAGAGAAATACCAACTTTTTTTTTAAAACTTTTAATATGTTTAATCGATTCTGATAGATTATCAGTGGCTTCAGGATGTATAGTAATTATATCAGCTCCTGCATCTGCGAAATCTTTTATATATTTATGGACAGGTGAAATCATTAAGTGCACATCAAAGGTTAATTCTGAATGCTTTCTAAGATTTTTAATGACTGGAGGTCCAATAGTTAAATTTGGAACGAAGTGACCATCCATTACATCAACATGTATCATGTCTGCCCCTGCATCCTCGAGTCTCTTAATCTCATTTCCTAGTTGACTAAAGTCAGCAGATAATATTGAAGGGGAAATTTGTATTTTTTTCATAGATTATTAAATTAACTAGTACCAAATTTTAAAATCTAATTTAATTAAAAAATTGATAAATTTGTCTTGAAATCTCACTTTCTAACGGAAATGACAACATGCCCATCACCGAGTATCCTAAAACCCAAGGCATAAAGTAAAACCTTATCATAAAAAAAAACCAAGCAACGTAAAGAGGCACGATTGGTTGTATGATAAAAGACGGAGTTATAGGTTTAAATAAGTTGATCAAAGGATTAGTAAATTTAACAAAGACTCTCATAAAAAAAAATTGAGAATCTTCTCTTTGAAAAATATTCATTGCAACTCTTCCAATCAATGTCCACATGATTACTCCAAGAATATAGTCAATTATATATACTAAAGGATGAAAGTTAGCCGACATTGAGAAATTTATATTGGAAAAAGATCGAAATTAAAAGGGGCGAAATTAATCGCCCCTTAAAAAGATTATTTAGTGTTGTTTGCCAAGGATCGATTTACCAGCTGGTACACGAACCTCATCAACCATTTTCTGCGTTGCAGCGTTTGGTGCTTGAGTCATTAAACTCACTACAACCATTGCTACTAAGCTGACAGCTGAACCAAAGATACCAAACGTTAACTGAGTAATTCCTAAGAATCCACTTCCGCCTGTTCTTACCCAAACTAGGTAAGCAGCACCAGAAACTAATCCTAAGAACATACCAGCTATAGCACCTTCTTTGTTAGCTCTCTTCCACCATACACCAAGTACAAGTGGGAAGAATAGTCCTGACATCGCAAAGTCAAAAGCCCAGATTACTGAACCTAAGATACCTTGAATCTCAAGAGCTGCGATTGTTGCTCCTGCAAAACCAATTACTACAAGTAATACCCTTGCAACAACTAGTCTCTTCGCAGTCTCAGCTTTTGGATCGATGATCTTATAGTAAACATCGTGTGAGATTGCGTTTGCAATTGCTAAAATCAAACCATCAGCTGTTGACATGGCAGCGGCCATACCTCCAGCAGCAACCAGACCTGAGATTACATATGGTAATCCAGCTATTTCTGGAGTTGCTAACACAACGGCTTTACCACCCATGAAAAACTCATTTAACTCAAGAGTTCCATTTCCGTTAAAGTCGCTTACAAACATTAAGTTTGCTTGGTTCCAGTTTTGATACCAATCTATCGATTGAACTTCAGCTATTGATTTACCGATAATACCTGTTGGTAGTGACGGATCAATCAATGACAACTTAGATAGTGTCGCTAACATTGGAGCAGAAGAATAAAGTAGGAAAATAAAGAATAATGACCAACCTACTGATTTTCTAGCTGCTTTTACACTTGGAGTAGTAAAATATCTCATCATAACGTGAGGCAATGAAGCTGTTCCCATCATCATCGCTAACGCTAATGAAATAAATGCCCAAGGTGTTGCGTTCACCGCTGAGTGAGCTTTAGTTATTCCAGCCAAACCTTTTGGCACTTCTTTTAGATTTTCAGCTGAGTTTTTAACAAAACCAAACTGAGCCTCTAATTCAGCTATTCTAGAAACTTCATCAGCTAACATGAAGTGAGGGAAGAAACCCGCACCCATTTTGTTACTGATCCAGAATACTGGTAATAAGTAAGCTATGATTAGTACGATATATTGAGCTACCTGTGTCCAAGTTACCCCTCTCATACCACCAAGCATTGAACAAAGTAAGATACTTATAAGTCCAACGTATACAGCGTATTGGAATGGAATATCAAGTGCAACAGATGCAATTGTACCTGTGGCGTTAATTTGTGCAGTCACATAAGTAAATGAAGCAACAGTTAAAACTACTACCGCCATAAATCTACTTAAATTACCACCGTATCTTGTACCAATGAAATCTGGAACTGTGTAACAGCCAAATTTTCTTAGGTAAGGTGCTAATAATGATGCAACTAATACATATCCACCAGTCCAACCTACAAGTAATGCCATGTATCCGTAACCTTTAAAGTAAATACCACCTGCCATTGCAACGAATGATGCACCAGACATCCAGTCTGCTGCTGTCGCCATTCCGTTGAACACGGTTGGTACTTGTCTTCCAGCTACGTAATACGCATCAGCTTGAGCTGTACGTGATAGATAACCAATTATAGCATAGATGGCTACCGTGAAGGCAACGAAACAAATACCAATTGTTTTCGCTGTCATACCCATCTGCTCGGCAATTGACATAATGATTATGAAAGCTAAAAAACCACCTGTATAGATTCCATAAACTTTAGGTAAATTGTCTATAAAATTACCTTTTATCATTAGTCATCTCCTCTTTCACTGAAGCCGAACTCTTCATCAATTTTTTCTTGCCTGTTCGCAAACCAGAAAATTAGTAATACGAAAATTCCAAGAGAACCTTGACATGTGAACCAATAAGTTAACGGATAACCAAATGGTCCCGTAACTTCGTTCATTTCAGCCCCGAATAGGAAGATGCCAATTGAGAAAACAAACCAAATTGCTAACGTCATCATTAGCAAACCCTTGGATTTTTCCCAGTGTTGTTCTTGTTTTGACATTTATACCTCTCTCTTTTTAGTTATAACTGGCGAAAACCATAACCATTATGAAATAGATTTAAAGTGTTAAAATTGGTAAATTTGCTAGCCTTTTCAAGTTATAAGTGTCAAAAATAGGGCTTTTTATGGGAAAATACAAATTAACGTGGAGAGACTTAACTTGGCATGATTTTAAGACTTATCTTTTTGCTATGTTCAAAGCTTTCATCCCCAAGGGGAAAATTAGCAATTTGGATGAACTTGAAACGTTTATTCAAACAAAATCTGCCTGGGTGAGTCAGGTCACTCTTTACGGTTATCTTAAAACAAGAATGGGGACTAGATATGTTCTTCATTTTGAAAATGATAATTTTATGGACTCAGTAAATCTGGCAAAGTGGAATATTTATGCGGTTGCTCTTCAAGATCTTACATTGTTTACATTTTCAAAATTGAAAGCAAATTTTAATTACCAAGATACTGAGAAAGCAAAAGAAATTTTTTTAAAGATTTTAGATGATGAAACTTCAAATAAGATGCCAACTGATATTATAGAAAATGCAAAAAAAAGTTTTGATGAAAGAATACAAAATATTAATTGGGATGATCATCACAATGATTTACCATTTAATCCAAGTGCTTTATCTTTGTATAAGTGGGCACCAATTGCAGAAGATTTAAAAACTTTAGATCGCAAAATTGTTCTCAATTCAGTGATTTTAAAATGGGATGTTGTAAAAAAAGAATTTAATGAAAGAATAAAATTTTAGATATTTTTTCTATTTTCAACTAAGCTATCGACTACACCTGGATCCGCAAGAGTAGTAGTATCACCTAGTTGACCGTGTTCATTTGCTGCAATTTTTCTTAAAATTCTTCTCATAATTTTCCCAGATCTTGTTTTTGGAAGCCCAGGAGTAAAATGAATTAAATCTGGTGTAGCCAAAGGTCCTATTTGTTTTCTTACCCAAAGTTTTAGTTCTCTATCCAAATCGCCCGTCTCGTTTTCTCCAGCGTTTAAGGTAACATAACAGTACAACCCATTTCCTTTGATATCATGAGGATATCCAACTACTGCAGCTTCAGCTACTTTAGGATGTGCAACAAATGCACTTTCAATTTCAGCGGTACCAAGATTATGCCCAGAGACAATAATCACATCATCAACTCTACCAGTTATCCAATAGTAACCATCTTTGTCTCTTTTACATCCATCTCCGGTGAAATATTTTCCATCAAACTGTGAAAAATATGTATCAATAAATCTTTGATGATCACCATAAACTGTTCTCATTTGACCAGGCCAAGATTGAGCTATACAAAGTCTTCCTTCACCTTCACCTTTTATTTCTTTACCGTCTTTATTTACAAGCACCGGTTTAATTCCATAAAAAGGTTTTGTTGCTGATCCAGGTTTAAGCGGAATAGCTCCAGTTTGTGGCGCTATAAGAATTCCTCCCGTTTCTGTTTGCCACCATGTATCAACTATTGGACATTTTGAATTACCAACAGTTTTGTAATACCACATCCATGCTTCTGGATTTATAGGTTCTCCAACAGTTCCAAGTAATTTCAGAGATTTTCTAGTAGTTTTATTAACTGGGCCATCACCTTCTCTCATCAAGGCTCTAATAGCTGTTGGCGCTGTATAAAAGGTGTTCACTTTATACTTGTCTACAATTTGCCACCACCTTGAACTATCAGGGTAATTTGGAACACCTTCAAACATAATGGTTGTTGCACCATTAGCTAATGGTCCATAAATTATATAGCTATGACCAGTTACCCATCCAATATCTGCTGTGCACCAATAAATGTCATTTGGTTTATAATTGAAAATATATTGATGAGTCATAGAAGCATAAACCATATATCCTCCAGTGGTATGTAACACTCCTTTAGGCTTTCCGGTTGATCCTGATGTATAGAGAATAAACAAAGGATCCTCTGCATTCATTTCTTCAGCCTCACAATAATTTGGTACATCTTTAATTAGGTCGTGATACCAGACATCTCGATCTTGATCCCAATATACATAATTACCAGTTCTCTTTACTACAATACATTTTTTAATATCTGGACAATTAGATAAAGCTTCATCTGTCGTTGCTTTTAAAGGAATAGTTTTACCTCCTCTTACTCCCTCATCAGCAGTAATTATATATTCTGATTTACAATCATTCACTCTTCCTGAAATTGACTCTGCAGAGAAACCACCAAAAATTATTGAGTGGACGGCACCTATTCTTGCACAAGCTAACATCAGTATTGCTAATTCAGGTATCATCGTCAGATAGATAGTGACACGGTCACCTTTTTGTATTCCTAGTTTTTTTAGACCATTAGCAGCTTTTGAAACTTTTTGATGCAATTGTTTATAAGAAATTTTTTGAGTATCTTTAGGATCATCTCCCACCCATATAATTGCAGTTTTATCTTTTTTGTCTTTTAAATGACGATCAATACAGTTTGCAGATGCATTTAAAGTACCATCTTCAAACCATTTAATTCTTACTTCGTCCTTACTATACTTGACATCTTTAATTTTTTTGTAAGGTTTTATCCAAGTAATTCTCTTTCCTTCTTTTTTCCAAAACGAATTATTATTTTTAATAGAATCAGAATATTTTTTTTGATATTGGGCTTTATTTGCTAAACTTCTTTTTACCCATTCAGGTTTAGTTTTGATAACTTGATCATTAGAAGATTTTTTATCTATATTTATCTTTTTAGATCTTTTGGCAGGTGTTCTTTTAGCTTTTGAAGCTCTTTTTATTTTTCTTCTTTTTTTTGAAGATTTTTTTTTATTTCGCTTTTTGGCTTTTTTCTTTTTTGATTTCTTTTTTTTTGGCATATTTTTTTAATATTTACTCATTTTATTTAAAATCTTCCAGCTTTTAGAGTCAATAGGCATTACAGATAATCTACTTTGTTTAATTAAAGATAAATGGCTTAAATCCTTGTTTTTTTTAATTTGTTCTAAAGACACAGGATTATCAAGTCTTTTCAAAAACTTAACAGTCACTGCAACAAATCTTCCTGATTTGTCTGTTTTATCAATGTAATGTTCTTTCACAACTTCTACTATGCCAACAATTTCTTTTCCTATATTTGAGTGGTAAAAAAAACATTGATCACCCTTTTTCATAGTTTTTAAATTCTTAGCTGCTTGATAGTTTCTCACACCGTCCCAGGGTGCTCCTTTTTCACCAGCTTTTTTTTGTTGATCAATTGACCAAACGTCAGGCTCTGATTTAAGTAACCAGTATTGCATTATAATTTTACACCTGCTCCTTTTAAGAAACTAGCTTTTTCATCTAGCGGCCATCTGGGTTTTGCTGGATAATTCAAATCACTGAATTGATTTAATCTAAATTTTTCTAAGCCTACCATCCCTATCATTGCAGCATTGTCACCACAGAGTTCTAATGGAGGAAATATACTTTCATAATTTTTTTCTTTACATAAATTAATTAACATTGATCTAATTTTTTTGTTAGCTGCAACACCGCCAGCAACAACAAAAATTTTTTTTTTAAGATTATTTTGTTTCTCAAACTCTAAAAAAGCAATCTTTGTTTTCTTATACAGAATTTCTATAATTGTTTTTTGAAAAGAGGCTGCTAAATCAAACTTATCTTGTTCTGTTTTTATTTTTTTTGATATTTTTAAAATTGCTGTCTTCAAGCCTGCAAATGATAAGTTACAACCTCCTCTGTTAATAATTGGCTTTGGTAACTTATATCTTTCAGGATTTCCCTTATCAGCAAAAACTTCAATTTTGGGTCCACCGGGAAATTCTATTCCTAATAATTTTGCGGTTTTATCAAATGCCTCACCTAAAGCATCATCTATAGTAGTGCCCAATCTTTTATAATTTCCAAGTCCTTTAACATTTAAAAATTGTGAGTGTCCACCTGAAATTAATAAAAATAAATACGGGTAATTTAACGCCGAATTAATTTTTGGACTTAAAGCGTGGCCTTCTAAATGATTAACTGCAATAAATGGTTTTTTAATTAAATTAGCAAAAGTTTTACCAAAACTTAATCCAACTGATAAACAAACAACCAATCCTGGTCCAGCCGTTGCAGCAACTGCATCTATTTCGTCTATTTTTTTTCCACTTTCATCCAAAGCCTTTTGAACAATCCAATCAATTTTTTGTAAATGGGACCGTGCAGCAAGTTCAGGAACAACTCCACCAAATTCCTTATGCACCTCTGTTTGGCTAGAAATAATATTAGAGAGAATTATTGGTATTCCTTGCTCATTTTCTGAAATTAAAGATGCTGCAGTCTCATCACAGCTAGTTTCTATTCCTAGAATTAAAGGTTTTTTATTCATACAAATAGTTTTTAATAATTGTACAATCCCAATACAAGTAAGAAATGATTTTTTTATGAAAAAGAAAATAACAATTGGGTCTCGAGGAAGTAAGTTAGCATTATTATATGCACAAAAAGTAAAACAAAAAATTATTGAGGCAACCAACTTTACTGGTCAAGATATAAATATTGAAAAGATTTCTACCAAAGGTGATGAGATACTAGATACCAGATTATCCGATGTTGGTGGTAAAGGTTTGTTTTCAAGTAGTATCGAACAAGAACTTCAAAAAAATAATATTGATATAGCTGTGCATGCACTAAAAGACATGCCAGCTATTGAGACCAATGGTCTTTTAACAGATACATTTCTTGAAAGAACTGATGCTAGAGAAATCGCAATAGTTAATGGAAATAAAAAATTTAAAGATTTAAAACAGAATGCTGTTATTGGAACATCTTCTTATAGGAGACAATTTCAAATTAAAAAAATAAAGCCTGATGTTAACTGTAAACTTATAAGAGGGAATGTTGACACTAGAATAAAAAAATTAGCAGATGGTGAGTATGATGCGATAATTTTATCTTATGCTGGAGTAAAGTACCTTAAATTAGAAGATAAAATTTCAGATATTTTTTCTATTGAGGAAATAATTCCAAGTGCAGGACAAGGCATAATTGCTATACAGTGTAGAGAAAATGATAAAGATATGATTTCAATGTTAAAAAAGATCAATCATAAAGAAACTTATCAAAGAGCACATGCTGAAAGAAATATTTTAAAAATTTTAGAGGGAGATTGTGAAACAGCAGTAGGAATTCATTCTAAAATAGATGAAAACAAAATTACAGTGGAAGCTGAGCTCTTCTCATTAGATGGTTCACAAAGATTTTATGAAAAAAAATCTGATAAATTAGAAAATTTTAGAGAACTCGGAAATGAGATTGGTCAAATTTTAAAAACAAAATCGAATAATTCTTATAAAAGATAAAATGCATATTCTATTAACCAGACCTATAGAAGACTGTTCTGAAATGATCATCAAGTTCCAGTCTCTTGGTCATAAGGTTTCTCATTTGCCTTTATTATCAATTAAAAAAATTCTGCATGAAGAAATAGATCTTTCTGAATTTAGGGGTATCATTTTTACAAGCTCTAATGCTGTAAGATTTTTAAATTCAAACGGACTAGATAAAAATATAAAATGTTTTTGCGTAGGAAATGCAACCGAACAAGAGGCAAGAGGCCATGGTTTTTCCAATACAATTGCTGCAGAGGGAAACGTTCTAAATTTGAAAGAATTGATATTGCAGAATTTTGCTAAAACAGAGGGTAAATTAATTTATGTAAGTGGAGAAAACATATCAGTAGATCTTGATAATCAACTACAAAATGAGGGATATGAAGTTAAAAGACTGATAAACTATGAAACTATACATAATGAAAAATTTGATAATGATTTTATCAATAAGTTAAAACTTGATATGCCTGATATGGTTTACGTTTATTCACAAAATAGTGCATCAAGTCTTTTAAAGTTTATAAAATTTAATCAGCTAGAGAGTCTTTGGATGAGTACTAATTTGATGTGTATAGGTGAAAAAACATCAGCTAAATTAAATGAAATTAAGTGGAAAAAGATATTTCTTTTTAACCCTGGAGAAGAGGAATTTTTGTTATATAAAATTTAATTATGGAAATAATAAATAATTTTTCTGAAGTTTTTTTATCAGTCTGGAATAGAGGGATTCTAGGAGTAGATATTTTTCAAATATTAATTGGTATTGGAATATTTTTAATTTTTTTAATATTTAGAGGATTAATAAGTAAACTTATTATTAAAAAATTAGAGATAATTTCTAAAAGAACTACTAATAAATTAGATGATACTTTTGTGTCTGCATTGATTGGACCAGCAAGATTTTTACCAATTGTTTTGGGTTTTTTTATAGCAAGTTATTATATGACTTTTTCAATTGAAGGTAGAGAAGTTGTTGACACAATAAATAGAACTTTAATAACAATTTTAATCTTTTGGGTGATACATCAAATTATTGAACCTGTATCTTATATTTTAAGCGGACTTGATAAACTTTTAACAAGAGAGTTAATTGGATGGATCATTAAATCTTTAAAAATACTAATTTTTATTTTAGGTCTAGCTGCTGTACTAGAACTTTGGGGAATAAAGATAGGACCAATTATTGCTGGTCTTGGTTTATTTGGTGTTGCAGTAGCTTTAGGTGCTCAAGATTTATTTAAAAATTTGATTTCAGGTATTTTAGTTTTGGTTGAAAAAAGATTTAAAATTGGTGATTGGATATTAGTCGAGGGAATTATAGAGGGTATAGTTGAAAAAATTGGATTTAGATCAACAACAATAAGAAAATTTGATAAATCATTAGCGATTATTCCTAACTTTCAATTTGCTGAAAATGCAGTTGTAAATGTTAGTGAAACTTCAAATTGGTTAATAAGTTGGATTATTACTCTTCAATATGACACCACGGTTGATCAATTAAAAACGATAAGAAATGAAATTGAAGATCACATTCAAAAAAGCGAAGACTTTAATACAAGCATAGGAATTGCAGTAAGAGTTGACAAATTTTCTGATAGTTCGATTGATATGTATGTTCGTTGTTTTACTAAATCAGACAGTTGGAACGAGTGGTTATCAGTAAAAGAAAAATTAGCAATTGGTATCAAAAAGATTGTTGAAAAAAACAAAGCGTCTTTTGCATTCCCAAGTTCTTCTATTTATATAGAAAAAAAATGATAGCCATTTTTTATTTAGCTTTACAAATATTAAAGCTTTATTCCTACGTAGTAATAGCGAATGTAATTATAAGTTGGTTGGTTGCTTTTAATGTTTTAAATACACAAAATAGATTTGTTTATTCAATTTTAGAATTAACATATCGTTTAACAGATCCTATACTTAATAAAATAAGACGTTTTTTACCTAATTTAGGATCCTTAGATATCTCACCCATTATATTACTTCTATTGATTTGGTTTATAGAAATGTGTATGAAGCTCTACATCGCACCTTTAATTTTTTAAAACTTATGATTCTAATTGATGGAAAAAAAGCAGCAGCTGAATTAAGAGAAGAACTTAAACAAGAAGTTGCTGAATTAAAAAATAAGTACAATAAAGTGCCAGGTTTAACGGTGATTTTGATTGGAGATCTTACCCCTAGTCAAATATATGTAAGAAACAAAGAGAAATCAGCAAAAGAGGTTGGTTTAAAGTCTGATGTAATTAAATACCCAGACTCTGTAGAAGAAAAAGTTATTTTGGATAAGATTAATGATCTAAATAAAGATAAGAGCGTTTCAGGTATTTTAGTTCAGTTACCTTTGCCAAAACATATCGATAAACAAAAAATTATTGAAGCTATTCATCCATCAAAAGATGTTGATGGATTTCATCCTATGAATGTTGGTAATCTTTCTTCAGGTTACGAGAGTTCCGTGCCCTGTACTCCACTAGGCTGTTATTTATTAATTAAAAAAATTGAGCCAAACTTAAGTGGAAAAAAAGCAGTTGTAGTTGGAAGATCTAATCTAAATGGAAAACCAATGACACAACTTCTTTTAAAAGAAAATTGCACGGTAACAATTACCCATTCAAAAACAAAAGATCTCAAGGCTGAATGTTTAGAAGCAGATATTATTATAGCTGCTGTCGGTATCCCCGAACTTGTTAAAGGAGATTGGGTTAAAAAAGACACAATCGTAATTGATGTTGGAATTAACAAAACCGATAAAGGTATTGTTGGCGATGTTGCATTTGATGAAGTTTCAAAAAATGCTAAAGCATTAACACCAGTTCCAGGTGGAGTTGGACCAATGACAATCGCTTGTTTATTAAAAAATACTGTAGAGTGTTTCAAAAGATCGCAACTTTAAAGTTACAACCTATTAATTTTTTTGATATTTTGAGGTGTGAAGAAACCTAAATATCCATATAGAATTGCAATTGTATTCTTAATTTTAACAGTTCCTACCATTGGAGCGACCCAATTGGGCTGGTACTTATATGATCAACAAACAGGTTTTGATTATGGTATGATTGTTGGAACATTTTCAGTTATATATGCAGCTTGGCTAATGTATGAAAAAAATTGGAGAGAAGAGGATGATGATTAAGTAATGGAAAAATTAATTTTTTTTGGATTGGTAATTCCTATTTTATTCTTTGTTTTATACTTAGGGACGAGAGCTATCATGAGTGGTGTTAGTGCGAAACAAGCTAACCAAGCTAACAAAGATGAAAATGAAATAGATGAAAATAATGAGGAGTCAAACTCTGATAAATCTTTGAGTGACGAATTAGAAAAATTGAATGAACTTAGAGAAAGCGGTGTATTAACCCAAGAAGAGTTTGAAAAGGCAAAAAATAAATTATTAAATAATTAAAGATTAAGTTGTTCTTGTTAAAAGCAATAAAGTTGCACCAGCTATAAATATCAAAATACCTAAAATCTCAATAAAAGTTATTTTTTCTTTAAAAAGATATTTTGATGAGATGTAACTAAAAAATATTTCAATTTGGCCAACAGCTCTAACAAAAGATGCTTGAATCAAAGTGAAAGCAAAAAACCAAGATAGTGTCGCTAAAAAACCAGCTAGTCCAGTCAAGCATATTTCAAATTTATTATCAAAAAATTTTTTGAATTCTGATTTTTCAAAAATTATCAGATATGCAGTAATGATTATAGTTTGAATTACTAAAGCAAAAAAAACTGTAGTAAGCGCTTTATCAAAATTAGAGGAAAAATTTTCTAGTGTTAGTGCAGCTGCCCTAAAATATACAACACTGAGACCCAGTAAAAGTCCTGCCCCCAATCCAATAAGTGTTACTCTTGAAAAAAAATTTTTAAAAAATAATTTATAATCTTTGATCGAAATAATAATAACCCCAAGTGTTGCAATTATTATTCCAAAAACACCAAGCAAATTTAATTTATCTTTTAATATGATATATTCAAAAATCGCAATTTGAATAACTTCTGTTTTACTTAGTGAAGTACCGACAACAAAATTCGAAAATCTAAAAAGGTATAATAGTGTTATTGTAAAAGTAACTTGTAAAATAGATCCTAAAAAAGTGAAAAAAATAAAGTTAGTTTGATCTAGAATATCTGAAACGACATTAAAGTCATGAAAAAGAAAAAATAATATAAATGCAAAAGGTAAAGCAAAAGCAAATCTTACATAACCAGATGCTACCAATGATAAATTTTTATTTAATTTTTTCTGTAAAGAAGTTCTTAGATTTTGAAAAAAAGCTGCTAAAATTGTAAAAACGACCCAATTCATAAATTTATTTAGATATAATCTTTTATTCGAATTAAGTGGTTACTTATATCTAAAAAATTAGTTTTTCTCCATCAGCCAGAGAGCATCTTCTCCTAAAAAGTAAATTTTTCCGTTATCTGGATGGACTTGTATATCTCTTATTCTTCCAATTTTATTTTTAAATATGATTTCCTCTTTTACGTTAGATAAGTCGTCAAATATTAATTTTCTCAAGGATTTATCTTTAAGTGAAGTAATTAAAGCATGGCCATTCCATTCACTAAACTCTTTACCTTTGTAAATTGTTATTGCACTTGTTGCTATGGATGGCACCCAATATTGTATCGCTTTTGTAAAACCTGGCTTCCATTTAGGACCGATAGGAATACCTGAATAGTTTGTCCCTCCCCAACCTAAAATTTTCCATCCATAATTTTCACCTTTCTTTGCTTCACCAAACCAATCTCCTCCTCTTGCTCCATGATTACTCATATAAATTTTTTCATCAAATGGTGATAAAGTTAGACCTTGAGGATTTCTAATACCTATTTGATAAATTTCAGGCAACCAATCTGATTTACCCTGAAATTTTGGATTGTCTCTTGGAATACTTCCATCAGTATTTATTCTAATGATGCTACCTGGATGCTTTGTAGGATCTTGTGCAATCATACCTTGGCCTCTTTCACCGGCAGATGCAAATAAATAATTACCTTTGATCGCTAATCTTGATCCAAAGTGATAACCTGAGTCGATAGGTGGGTTAGCCTGAAAAATATTTTTGAATATTAAGTCTTTTTTATCAAATTTTGATTTTGCTATTGACGTACTGGTTTTTCCATTTCCTCTATTTTCTGAGTAAGAAATATATACAAAATTTTCATTAAAAAGAACGTCTAGTAGACCCCCCTGACCATGCTCAAGAAAATTTATGTTATGATTAATAATATCAATATTTTTATTTTTTATATTTATTAATTTTATAGCTCCACTTTTTTCAGTGATAAGTATGTTGTTATCGTCAATAAAAGTTGACCCCCATGGGGATTTCAAGGTTACAATTTTTGTAAAGTTAAGATTTTTTGCGCTAGCTATATTTGGAAAAATAAATATTAATAATATGAAAATAATTTTCATATTTGTTAAAAAACTACTTCAAAGCCTTCAAAGTCTGGTGGACCTAAATATAAATCTCTATGTTGAGCTGCATTTTTGTGAGCGAGTCTAAAAGCCTCAGATTTAGTCCAATTTATAAAATCCTCTTTTGATTCCCATGTACTATGAGAGGAATATAACGAGTAGTCTTTATTAGTATCACCTTTTATTAAATTAAAATTTTTAAAACCTTTTACTCCCTCTAGATGTGTGTCTCTATTTTTCCAAACATTTTCAAAATCTTTTTCTTTCCCAAGAACAATCTTAAATCTATTCATCGCTATATACATAATTTTTTAAGATAACTTCGATCTTCCTCCATCAACGGCTATAACTTGACCAGTGACCCAAGAACTATCATCCGAGATAAGAAATTTAGCCAGTGAAGCAGAGTCTTTTCCCTCTCCTAAACGTTTTAATGGATGAGCTTTAGCAATTCCATCTGCTAAGGCTTTATTCTTTAACATTGGTTCAGCAATTTTAGAATTAGTTAAACTCGGTGCAATACAGTTTACTCTTATATTCGGGGCAAATTCTGCAGCTAGAGAAACTGTTAAACCTTCAACAGCAGCCTTTGTAGAAGCAATTATAGCGTGATTTGTAAAACCTCTTTGTGCAGCAACTGTAGAGAATAGAACCACTGAGCCTTTATTTTTTTTTAAACTATCCTGGTAGCCTTTTATAACCTCAACTGCTGAATAAAGATTTAGTTTCATACACTTATTAAAATCTTGCTCACTAACCATTCTTAAAGGTTTTAAATCAATCGAACCCACACAATATGCAATACCTTTTACGTCAGAAATATCATTTTTAACCTTATCTACAAATCCATCTTGCAAAACATCAGCTACTGTGAATGCACAACCTAATTTTTCAGAAATATTTTTAGTTTCACTTTCATTTCTACCAACTAAATGAACTGAATTTCCTGTGTTTACTAATTGTTCAGCTAAACTAGAACCGATTGATCCTGTCGCACCAAAAATAAGATATTTTTCTGACATAAAAAATTTTATTAGTTATATTTAATTATGAAGTTATTTTTTATACTGGGTAATCAATTATTTCCATCAAAATACTTGGATCGCTTCAAAAAAGACCACCTAATTTTTATGGCAGAGGATTATCAATTATGTACTTATGAAAAACATCATAAAAATAAGATACTTCTCTTTTTGTCATCAATGCGTTCACATGCGGAAAACCTCAGAAAAGATAAGTTTAAATTAGAATATTTTAAAATTGAGGATAAAGAATTTAAAGATGATTATTTAAAAAAATTGAAAAAAGTAATTAATTCAAAAAAAATAAAAGAGATTTCAAGTTTTGAAGTCGAGGATAAATTTTTTGAGAAAAAAATTAATCATTTCGTGAAAAAAGAAAAGATTAAATGGAATATCTTTCAAACTCCAATGTTTTTGAACTCAAGAGACGAATTTAAACAATATCTATCTAAATCAAAAAAACCTTTCATGGCAACTTTTTATAAGGAAGTGAGAAAGAAATCTGGAATATTAATGGGTTCTGATGGAAATCCTATTGGAGGCAAATGGAGTTTTGATGAAGATAATAGAAATAAGTTACCAAAAAATATTTCTATTCCAAAGTTTCCTAAAATTAATGAAACAAATCATACTAAAAAATTAAAACCCATTATTGAAAAACTATTTAAAGATCATCCAGGAACAACCGAAAATTTTTGGTTTGCCACAGAGTACAATGATGTGGTCAAATTATTGAATTTTTTTATTAAAGAAAAATCTAATTTATTTGGTGATTATGAAGACGCAGTAGATCAAAAAGATAATATCTTATTTCACAGCGCTTTAAGTCCTTATATCAACCTAGGTTTAATCACACCTGAATTTATTATCAAAAAAGTTTTAGATTTTCATAAGAGTAAAAAAATTAGATTAAATTCTTTAGAAGGTTATGTTCGTCAGGTTATAGGATGGAGAGAATTTATGAGAGGAATTTATCAAAGTTACTCAAATGAAATGGAAACTGGAAATTTTTTCAAACAAAATCGTAAAATGAAAAAGTCATGGTATGACGGAACGACTGGTTTGCCTCCACTAGATTATGCAATTAAAAATGCTTTAAATTATGGATGGTCTCATCATATTGAAAGATTAATGATTTTATCAAACATCATGAATCTTTGTGAGATCAAACCAGTGTTTGTTTATAAATGGTTTATGGAGATGTTTGTCGACTCCTCTGATTGGGTTATGGTTCCGAACGTCTATGGTATGGGATTATTTAGCGATGGGGGAATTTTCGCAACTAAACCTTACATTTGTGGATCAAGTTATTTTATGAAAATGATGGATTTTAAAAAAGGAGAATGGTGTAACACGATGGACGGACTTTACTGGAGATTTATAGATCGTAATAGAAAATTTTTTTTAAAAAATCCAAGACTTTCAATGATGGTTAGAATTTTTGATAAAATGAAAGTAGATAGAAAAAAAATAATATTATCTGCAGCTGATAAGTTTATTAAACAAAATACAATTTAGTGAAAAAAGAAAATCTTCCCTCTAAAATCTGTATTGTTTGTAAAAGACCTTTTATTTGGCGCAAGAAATGGAAATTGAATTGGGAAAAAGTTAAATATTGCTCAAAAAGATGTTCTAGTAAAAAAGTATGAACCTAGGAAAGTACAAATGGAAAAATAGAATTTTACTTGTTTCTACTACAAGCTATAAGGATAAAATTTATCTAGAAGCCAAAAAAATATATCAAGATAAAATAAAAGATTTTCATAAAAGATTTGTAAAATTAATTTGTAAAATTAATAAGCAGGAAAAATCATCAATTGATTTAATTGGTTTTGACGGCAAATCCAAAAAAAAGATGAATAAACTTAATTATAAAACAATTTTTAAAATTATAGATAAAATGCCATTAAGTAAAAAAATTAAGCCTATAAATTTATCGCTTTATTCAGATTACAATCCTAAAACCACTACTCAAGGTTTGGGGTTTAAAAACAAGGAAAAAGCTCTTTACACAATTAAAATTATTAATAATCGTCCAATTAAGTATCAGGTGAATGTAATCGCAACAATGCTGGGTAGAGCAAAGAACCATCCTAATAAAACTGTGGATATGGAGGATGCTATAAAAATTTTTAGTAGTTGGATGAAAAAATATAAAAGTAAAAAAAATGAAAATTAAAATAAATGAATATTTAAAAAAAATAGTAGTTTTATTTTTACTACTTACCCCAAACGGTCTATATGCTGATTTCTTTGAGGATATTACAAACCAAATTGTTGATAATCCCAAAAGACTTAGTTATGGAGTTTCTGTAACGGACGTAAATCAAGATGGAAATTTTGATTTTGTAGTCACAGGTTTTGGTTATTTTAATTTAGCTTTATCCTACGAAGATGGAAAATTAATTAATATTGTGAAACAAAAAAAATTTACAGATGAGTTTAGAAGAACAATTGGTGTAGCTGCATGCGATATAGATAAAGATGGATACGAAGAAATATATTTTCTTAACACTGATACTTATAGTGGTACAAAAAAATATTCAGATAGACTTATAGATTTAGAAAAAAATAATAATTATATAGATTTATTTGAAATCGAAAAAAACCAGAGAGACCTTAATTTAACAGCAGGCAGATCAGTTGTTTGTGTCGACAGAAAGGGTGATGGAAATTATGGGGTTTATGTAGCAAATTACGGAGGCCCGACCAGATTTTATGAGATTGAAGATGAATCGATTAAAGATAAGGCTCAGAGTTTAAATCTTGATAATATCACTGGTGGTCGAGCAGTCGTAGCTGGACATATTATTTCTGATAAGATTGATGTGTTTGCTGCTAATGAGAGAGGAGCAAATTTTCTTTATGAGAATAATAATGGAATTTTTCAAGATGTAGCATTTGACTACAGAGTAGATGATGAAATCCAAAATGGGAGAGGTACAGCTTTATCAGACATATATTATCGAGGTAGATTAGATATTTTGAGTGGTAATTGGCTTGGGTATCATAGAGCTTGGGTTTTAGAAAATAATGAATTTAAGGACATAGGAAATAAAGATTTTGATAAACCTTCCAGAATAAGAACAATTATTTCTGCAGATTTTGATAACGATGGTTTTGATGAAGTTTTTATGAACAATATAGCAGAACCAAATAAATTATTTCGTATCAAAGATGATGGAAAATTTGAACAGATAAATTTTGAAGTTGGTCTCGAAGCTAATGGGTATGGAACTGGGGCAGCAGTCGCAGATATTGATAATGACGGAGTTTTAGAATTGTTAGTTGCTCGTGGTGAAAGTAAAGAACAACCATTAACTTTGTATAAAGCCAAAGTTAACAAAGAAAATAAATACCTAAGAATTAAACCGTTAAATAAATATGGTGCCCCAGCGAGAGGAGCTACGGTAACATTAATAACTAATAAAAGAAAGCATTCCAAAACTATTGATGCAGGATCTGGTTACTTATGTCAAATGGAGCCTGTGGCACATTATGGAATTAGAAAAAATGAAAAAAATTTTAAAGTAGAAATTAAATGGACCAATGGAACAAAAAAATTATTCAATGTAAGTGAGTTAAATCAAACAATTACGATAAAGCAAAAATGAAAAAATTTTTAAATCTTTCTTTGATTATATTTCTAATATTATTTCAGCTTAAATCGTTTGCTGAAGAAAAAAACTATCACAAGGAGCTTATTACTGATTGGTCAAGAATATTTCCTGATAAAAATAGAAATGCGGCAGGACCTAAGTTTTTTAAATATATTATAGATAAAAAAATTACTTATAAGGATTTTATCGAATTTAATAAATTATACTGTGCAGTTTCTGGATCTTTGATTGATCCAAATAGCGACTCAGAATTTTTATTTGTTGAAGAAACTAAAACCAAAAAAAAAATTTGTGGAAATTATTATAGATGTTGTGTTCCATGTTCATGTGATCTTATGAAGTACTCTGAAACTCAAAAAATGAAATATGAATTTAAAGATGGCTTGAAGGAATTTTATGTTTTAACAATCAAAAATCCTTGCGATAAACAAGATTTTCCAAACAGAGTAAATAAAGATTATTTTTGTGATGGTAAAAAAATTAATAAATCAGAGGTGTATAGTCTTGACGATCGAATAGTTATAGGTTTGCTACATAATGGAAAAAGTTGTGAAAAAGATGAAATAGATTTTGTTAAAAGCCATCAAGTTACAGGTAGGTATTGTGAGTTAAGAAACAATACACCTTTGGAGAATTTAGATGCTGGTATGGGAGATATATTCATTAAACTAGCGAGATAATTTAAAAAAATTTTTATTTTTTTTTACCAGTAAATTATTGTTAATAGATTTAACTCGGTTAAAATATTAAGTATTGAACATACTTATTTTACAACATATTAAAATTGAAGATCCAGGTTACATAAAGGATCTAATGTTGGCTGATGGTTTAAATCTTACAACAATCGAACTTGATGAAGGTGAGAAAATCCCAAATGACCTAACAAAATATGATGGAATGTTATGTATGGGTGGGCCGATGGATACCTATATGGAAAAAGAGTATCCCTGGTTAGTTGAAGAAAAAAAAAGAATAAAAGAATTTGTAGTAAATCTTAAAAAACCTTATTTAGGTTTCTGTTTAGGCTGTCAGTTATTAGGTGAAGTAGTTGGTGGTAAAGTCGTAAAATCAAAACCAGCAGAGATTGGCATGATGGATATAAATTTTACTGACAATAAAAAAAAAGACATTTTGTTCTCAAAATTTCCAGATAATATTAAAAGTTTACAGTGGCATTCTTATGAGGTTCAGGGGGTTGATAAAAATCCCGATATTACTTTAATAGCATCATCGCCAATAACTAAGTATCAGATTTTTAAATATCAAGATCATGCATATGGCATCCAATTCCACATAGAGATTAAAGATACAACAGTTAATGAGTGGGGTTGTGTACCAGAATATAAAAAGGCACTTGAGGATCAACTTGGTGATGGAGCATTAGAAAAATTTGATCAATCTGCACAAAAAAATATGAAAGATATGAATAATTATTCAAAAATTTTATATAATAATTTTAAGAGTCTCTTATGAGTAAAAAAAGAAAAAAATTAAAAAAGAAAAATCCAATGGCCAAATTATTGAGCTCACCAATGCTCAGAAATAAAATAGTAAAAAATAAAAAAAAAATTTATAATAGAAAAAAATTCAAATTAGAGAATGAATAAAAGATATGAATAATAAAATTTTTGAATGGGCAGGAGTTATAACTGCTATATTATATTCATTATTTGTAGCTATGAATGTTGGCATAGAGTTTTTTGGTTTTTGTTTATTACTTATATCTGCAATCCTAATTGGAATTTGGGCTTATAGGGGCGGTCACAGAGGAATATTATTTTTACAATTCTTTTATGCTACTGCAGCAATTATCGGGATGTTCAGGTGGTTTTAATTTAAAGATGATATTATTTTAGGAATATAGTTTTTAAAATTAAAAAAACCTTTATTACAATATTGCCATGAATATTGATCGAGTTTTCTATATAAAAAATCTATTTTTAAATTATTTGAATTTAAATAATCCAGGTTTTCACCAACTGTTGGATATAACGCAATAACTTTTTCGTTTATATTTTTAACCTCACTTATATCTATCACTTCACAATTGATAGAATTATTTTCTAATCTTTGTTTTTGATCACTAATTAAAAGAGATTTAAATTTAATAACTTTTTCACTCAGCTTTATGGATCTATTTTCATTTTTATTTGAAATTATATAAATTTTTTTAAATTTATAATTTTGAAAATCTGTAGTTTCAAATGATAAACTATTTTCAAAAATAAAAAGATTTTCATCATCTGTATTTTTATTGCTAAAATCTTGTTTAACTATTGAGTAAGTTTTTTCAGAAACTTTTGGAGGAGCAGTTTCATTTAATTTAATATTATTAAATCTGTTATTAGTGAATTTTTTGATATTCCACTCACTTGCTAAATAGTGTTTTCCCTGTGTTTGAATTCCAGCTACCCATCTCCAACCAAGAGTATTAGATGCAGAGTCGCCATCATAAAGATGTTGCATAAAAAATTCTGCTCCTAATTGCCAGGGTAATTCTAATGTAAAAATCCAAATACTAGCAAACCACATTCTAGTATGATTATGTAAATAATTATTTTCTTTAAGTTCTGTTACCCAGTAATTAAAACATTCAATATTGGTTTTTCCATCTATTGCATTTTTGTAATTTTGGTTATCTTTATATTCTTCTCGAATTTTATTTAACTCTGCTACGTAATCTGTCCAAACGTTTGGTCGTAATTCTAACCAACCCTTCCAATATGTTCGCCATAAAACTTCTTGAATAAATTTTTCATTTTTTGAAAAAGAAAACTTGCTAAGTGATTTTTCAATAACTTCTTTTTCATTGATAACTCCATGAGTAATATATGGAGATAAACCAGATATATTTGTTCTTTTTTCCGGACCAAAGTCAAAATTTCTTAGTTTGGAATATTCAGAAAGATTTTGTTCTACAAAATTATTTAATCTATTTAAGGCCGCAGCCTTTGAGGCTTCAAATTTCATTTTGATTTATTTTGATTTTTTTTTCTTTAAACCAAGCTTGTCGCTATGTCTTAATCTTAAAATAACAATTGCACCAGCAATTAGAACAATGGCAATAGCTTCATAAACTAATGCTGTTGGATCCATTTCCTTACCTTGAAGAATAATAAATCGTGCTAAAGCAGTAATTGCAATTAACAATGGAAGGGTAATACTAATTGATTGTTGGTTCCAAAAAACTCTTACCATTGCTAGCACTTCTAGGTAAAGAAACATTAATAATAAATCAGCTAAAGTTACCGATCTATTCTCAAACATTTTGTACATCTCTATACCGACTGCAATAACTGTGCTTATTAAAATGATAACCATTAAAATAAGCTGTAAATTTTTTGCTATTTTTTCCATTATTTATCTTTACTAAAAGGCAACCATTTTTCAAACACTGATTTTGAAGAACCTTCATAAGGAATTGAATAAGAATATGGATTCGGACTTGTTAATACTTCAATACCTTTTGAAAAAACAAATATAAACACAATCACAAAAACAAGAACCATTATTTTAAAAGGGTCAAAATTTTTTGTTTTAAAAACACTAGCTGAATTTTCTTCTGCTCTATGAAAATGTTTAAAGGTCATATACACGGCAAAGATTAAACCAATGTGAGCTAAAAAAAGACCAGTCCAACCAAAAACAAAAGTTGTGTATGAAAAAACATATAAACTAAAAACTGTGGTCCATATAAAGCTTAAAACTAATAAAATTTGCAACCTAACAGTTTTAGGAAGAGAACGAAGATCATTTTTACTATCATCAAATAAAATGTTTGCTGTATCTCTCATCCAATTTTTAAGTGATTCCATAATTCTAAGATATAGCTAAAAATAAATTTAACAAACTATAAATTGTCCTAAAACTTATTAATATCTCAGTTTTTTCTTGTGATAATTAATAAATCTTTCAACATTAGATTTATTAAATGTTTTATTTTCTTCAAAAGAAACTTTTTTCATTGAGTATGCATTACTTTTTGTAATTCTAGATTGAATAGCAATATTCCCTTTGTATAGTTTAAGTTTTACGGACCCATTCACCTTATTTCTTTTTTGATCAATAATTTTTTGCAATTTAAATCTCTCTTTTGAGTACCAATAACCATTATAAATCAGTTCGGCATATCTTGGCATAATCAAATCTTTTTTGTGCATTGTTTCTTTATCCAATGTCACTGACTCAATAGCTCTATGGGCATGAATCAAAAGTGTTCCGCCCGGTGTTTCATAAACTCCTCTTGATTTGATTCCAAGAAATCTATTTTCAACGAGGTCAACTCTTCCTATGCCATTTTTTCCAGCAATAAAATTTAATTTGGTAAGAATGTTTTCAGGATTTAATTTTTTTCCATTTATTCCAACAGGGTCACCATTTTTAAAATTAATTGAAATAAAAGTTGGTTTATTCGGTGCTTTTTCAGGGGAAGTTGTTCTTTGGAAAATAAATTCTGGAGCTGAATTTTTTGGGTTCTCTAAAATTTTACCCTCAGTTGAGGTATGAAATAAATTATCGTCAACAGAAAAAGGGGGTGCACCTTTTTTATCTTTGGGGATAGGTATCTTATGTTTTTTTGCATAATTAATTAAATCGCTTCTAGATTTTAATTTCCAAATTCTCCAGGGTGCAACAACTTTTATCTTTGGGCCAAAATAGTGATAACCTAACTCAAATCTGACCTGATCATTACCTTTTCCAGTTGCTCCATGAGATACTGCGTATGCTTTAAATTTTTTTGCAACTCTTATCTGGTCTTTTGCGATTAATGGTCTTGCTATAGAAGTTCCTAATAAATAAACTCCCTCATAGATCGCATTACCTCGTATCATTGGAAAAACGTAATCTTTTACGAAAAGATTTTTTAAATCTTTAATTATGATCTTTTTAACACCAAATTTTTTAGCATTATTGATTATTTTTTTTCGATCAATCTCTTGCCCTATATCAGCAGTGTAACAAATGACTTCTGCGTTATAATTTTCTTGAAGCCATTTTAGAATTATAGATGTATCTAAGCCACCAGAATAAGCTAAGACAATTCTTTTTTTTAATTTCATTAATTAACTGCAAGCTTTTTTTGCAGAATTGTAGGCCTTTGTGAATCCTAATAATGAATAATGATCTATGGTTTGTGAACCTTTTTCATTGTAACCAGTAACCATAATTCTTGATCCTTTTTTCATAACTTTAACCATTATTTTTTCTTTTTTATTACTCGTCATCCAAGCAAAACCCTGTTGTTTAATATCAAATTTAAATTTGTTATTTCCTGAAGTTGCTAAAACAGTATTATTTTTGTTAAATTCATATCCAGCAGTTGCACTTATTTCATTAGAAATTTTTTCATTCGGTCTGAAAGTAACAAATAATCTAGCGTCTCTTTTATTTGTCTTTGGTGCCTGTAAAACAGGGGTAGATTGAGCAAAGCAGACCTTACCGGAACTTTCATTTAAAACAAGTGTTTCCCAGTCTTTAAATTTACCAATTTTTTTAATATCAGCAAAAATATTTGTAATTGATACAGTCCATAAAACAAATGAGCAAATTAAAATCTTTTTAATCATGGACATGGATTTGGATAATATTTTTGGATTTCATTAATTTCATGAATAATTTCATCAGTTAAAATTATATTTACACTTTCTATATTAGTTTTCAACTGCTCCATTGTCGTTGCACCAATAATTACAGAAGTTACAAAAGATTGAATTTCTAAAAATTTTATAGACATTTGCGCTAGATCGAGTTTATATTTTTTTGCTATTTCATAATAAGCGTCAATTGCTTTATTTGAGTTGGGCTTTTTGTATCTTGTCCAAAAATCTCCATCACGTTCAATTCTAGAATTTTTGGGCATTTGATTATTTCTATATTTTCCAGAAAGATATCCACATGCCAATGGGGAATAAGCTAACAACCCTGCTTTTTCCCTGACAGACATTTCGGCCAGACCCACTTCATAAGTTCTATTAAGAAGATTATAGGGATTTTGAATTGAAAGTACTCTTGGAAGATTTTTATTTTTAGATATTTCTAAAAATTTAAATAAACCCCATGGAGTTTCATTGGATAAACCAATATGTCTAATTTTCCCTTGCTCAATAAATTTTTGAAGGTTTTCTAAGATGTCTTCAAATTTAGTCCATGAACCATCATCATCATGTTCATAGCCCAATTTACCGAAAAAGTTCGTATTTCTCTCTGGCCAGTGCAATTGATATAAGTCAATGTAATCTGTTTTTAATCTTTTTAAACTACCCTCTAATGCTTCAGAAATATTTTTTTTGCCGAATTGGTTTCCACCACCTCTAACGTATTCTCTCATTGGTCCACAAACCTTTGATGCCAGAATTACATCTTTTCTTTTGTTAGTTTTATTGAACCAATTTCCAATTATTTCCTCCGTCCTCCCAAAAGTTTTTTCTTTAGGAGGAATAGAATAAATTTCTGCTGTATCCCAAAAATTTACTCCCTGGCTTAAAGCAAAATCCATTTGTTCAAAACCTTCTCTCTCTGAATTTTGTTCACCCCAGGTCATTGTACCGAGACAAATTGTACTCACATCTAGATCAGTATTTCCTAATTTTTTGTAATTCATCAGTGTTTAACAACATTAGTCATTTATTGTTTTTTTGATATCTTGAATAATTAATAAAAGATTATATATGTTTCATTATGGAATTTAATAAAAAAGGTATTTTAGGTAGAGCAAAAGAAGCTGCCCAACAATCAACAGCAGTAACGGATGAAGGCTTAAGAGCCTACATGCTAAAAGTATATAACTACATGGCAACGGGAATCCTGATGACAGGGATAATTGCTCTTATAACTTTCAAAATGTCTGTTGTTACCGATAGCTCAGGATCTATAGTTGGACTAACTCAAGTGGGTAACGCAATCTATATGTCAGGGTTAAAATGGCTGGTAATGTTAGCTCCGCTTGGTATCGTTTTTTACATGAGCTTTGGTATAAATAAAATGAGTGCGGCTAAAGCGCAAACAACATTTTGGATTTTTGCTGCATTAATGGGTCTATCTCTTTCATCAATTTTATTGGTTTATACAGGCATGAGTATCACAAGAGTATTTTTTATTTGTTCTGCAACATTTGGAGCAATGAGTATATATGGATATACAACTAAAAGAGACTTAACAAAATTAGGATCTTTTTTAATGATGGGTTTAATTGGTATTATTATTGCATCTATAGTTAATATATTTATGAAGTCCTCAATGATGTATTTTGTAATTTCAATTCTAGGAGTTTTAATTTTCGTGGGACTTACTGCTTACGACACACAAAAAATTAAAAACATGTATGCCGCTAGTGACACGGGTGAATTAATGGGTAAAAAAGCTGTAATGGGTGCTTTAACACTTTATTTAGACTTTATTAATTTATTTATAATGTTGCTTAGACTTTTTGGTCAAAGAAGATAATTTAAAGTTTTTTCCAATTAATATTTTTCAACAGATTATTTAAATCAGACGAATTTCTAAATATTTTTCCATTAGCATCTGTAATTAAATATTTAAGATTTTTATTTTTTGGCTTAAAATTTTTGCAAATCTTATACAGAGCATTTTCTGTAGTGTTTTTAAAAACACTAAAACCAACTTGTTTGCTTGAAATATTAAGTCCATAGTCTTTCCATGACCCTTCAGAGACCATTTTAGCATATAAGTCTAAAATAATTTTTAATTCATCTTTTTCAAAAAAATGTTTTTCTTCAATATTCTTCTTATTAACATTATCGATTATTAGACGTAAATTATTATTCATTTGTTTTATACTTATTTATTAGACCTATTTGAAAAGCGGTGAATATAAATGTAATTGGTAATAGTCCCCATACTTTAAAATTTACCCAAAATTCTTCAGATTGAGTTCTCCAAACTATTTCGTTTAGAATTGCAAGACCAAAAAAGAAATATACCCATCTTTTATTTAATATTTCCCATCCTTCATCAGTGAGTGAGACAGAGCTACCCATTAATTTTTTTAAAACAGGTTCATTTGTGAAGTATCTTCCAAATATCAGAGCGAATGCAAAGAGAATATTTATAATTGTAGGTTTAACATAAATAAAAACTGGATTATCAAAGTAAATTGTTAAGCCTCCAAATAAAGTAATTAAAACTCCACTTAACAAAGGAATCTTTGGTATTTTTTTCTCTAAAAACCAAACAATAGCTAATGCAATTATTGTCGCAATAATAAATGGGGGAATTGCAATTTTTAAGTCTTTTCCACTATCGTAGTAGTAATAAAAAAAAATTACTAGAGGTCCAAAATCTGTTAAAAACTTTAAAAAAGATTTGTTCACAGGCAAGATATTAACATAAATAATATTTTCATAGAAACTTTTAATTTTTCTTATTGATTTTTGTTTTTAAATACCCATACTAATTATGATGGCAATTCAAAAAGCTAAATTTTCAATTGGAGATATAGTGAAACATAAACACTTCGACTTTCGAGGTGTAATTTATGATGTTGATTTTGAATTTAATAATTCAGAAGAATGGTATCAATCGATACCAAAAAATGTAAGACCAAGAAAAGACCAGCCTTTTTATCATCTGTTAGCTGAAAATGATGAAATCACATACGAGGCATACGTTTCCGAGCAAAATCTTCTTGTTGATGACTCAGATGAACCAATTAAACATCCTTTAATTGAAGAAATTTTCTCTGGAAAAAAGGGATCTAGCTATTTCAAGCTATCTAATTAAATAAATCACTTTTTTAACACATTTAGCTCAAACCTTTGACACAGCAATTTGCTTTAATGAGGTTAATTCTGATCAAGGGTGCTACTTATTTACCCTTCGTTATTATCTCCCTCTGGCATTCTTGATCAGGCAGTTTTTTCATAATAAATATAATCTCATATATGTTTAAATATTTTGAACCGAATAAAATTTTTTCAATAACATCAAAAGCTCCTAAGTATGTGTTATTTTTATTTATTGTCATTCTTTCAATAGGATTAACAGAGGCGTTAATATTATCTCCTGAGGATTATAAGCAAAGTCACTCTGTCAGAATAATGTATGTTCATGTTCCAGCAGCGTGGATCTCGCTTGGAATTTTTTCAGCTATTACTTTTTTATCTATAGTTGGATATATTTTTAAAATAAGAAATTTTTTTTTAATCGCAAAAAGTTTGGCACCATCTGGGTTAGTATTTAATATAATAGCTCTTGTTACTGGTTCCATATGGGGCAAACCCACGTGGGGAACTTGGTGGGCTTGGGACGCAAGAATAACTTCAATGTTAATACTGGCACTGTTTTACATAATGTATCTTGTTGCATGGAGAATTTTTGAGGATAATGACAAAGCATTTAAAGTCACGTCAATTATCACAATTTTGGGAATTATTAATGTTCCTATAATTAAGTATTCAGTAGATTGGTGGAATACATTGCATCAACCAGCTTCAATCAACATACTCTCGAAGTCTTCAATTCACATATCAATGCTGTTTCCATTAATGACAATGACTGCGGCATTTGCCCTATTTTCTCTACTGATTTTTTTAATGAAATATAATACAGAACTGATAAAAATTAAGAATAAAGGGTTAGATAGATTATGATTGAAAATTTATTTTTTATGAGTGGATATGGACTGTATGTTTGGTCAGCATTTTCGTTTACATTAGTAAGTTTTTTTACACTTTTTTTGATTATCAAAATTCAATACAAAAAAGAAAAAAATAAATTTATAGCAAAATTTGGATCTTTAAATTCTGAGAGAGCAGCTTTTGCAAAATCTCAAAGTATTAATAAAGAAATTTTGTCAAATACTTCAAACATTTAACTTTTGAAACATGTATGGGCGAAAAGTTAAATTAAGATTTTTTTTTATATTATTAATAATAACAACTCTAGCGTTATCAGTCTTTTTATTAGTCAAGTCTTTAGAGGAAAACGTTATTTTTTTTAAGTCTCCAACAGAAATTAAAACTTTAAGTGAAATTGGTAAAAAGAAAATTAGAATAGGTGGAATGGTCAAGAAAGACTCTATAACTATGATTTCAAAAGAAATTAAATTTATTGTTACAGATTTTAAAAACGAGATAAACGTTGTTTATTCTGGGGTTGTACCGAATCTTTTTGCTGAAGAGAAGGGTGTTGTTGCTGAGGGATATTTAAAAGATAAAAATTTTTTTTTAGCTACAAAAATCTTGGCTAAACATGATGAAAATTATATGCCACCAGAAGTTAAGGCGGCATTAGAGGAGAAATAAATTTGGCGAGTTTAATAGGTTCTTATTCATTAAGTTTTGGACTTCTTTTTTCAATCTTAATTATTTTTTTTTCAGTTAAAAATTTAAAAGATGCTGAAATTTTAGATAAGAAGATAATAACTTTTACATTTATTCAATTTTTCTTTGTAGTCATAAGTTTTTTTGGATTAATTATCTCTTTTATCAACTCAGATTTTAGCAACGAAACTGTTTTTAATCACTCTCATACAACCAAACCATTATTTTATAAAATTTCAGGAACTTGGGGTAATCATGAAGGTAGTTTATTGCTATGGTTGCTAGTATTAACTTTGTTTATTTCAATTTTTTTAATTAAATCTAATCAACAGCCGAAAAAGTACAGAATTTTTACCTTATTATTTCAACAAATAATAATTGTAGGCTTTTTTATTTTTTTGATTAAGACCTCAAGCCCATTTAATTATATTTTTCCAACACCTAATGAGGGTTTAGGCTTGAACCCAATTTTACAAGACCCAGCTTTAGCAATACATCCACCAATTTTATATTTAGGTTATGTAGGTTCTTCAATAATTTTCTCGTCAGCTCTTGCTGCCATGGTTACGTCATATGTTTCAAAAGAATGGGCGAAGCATATTAAAAAATGGGTTTTAGCATCTTGGGTTTTTCTTACATTAGGAATTTTACTTGGATCCATTTGGGCATACTATGAATTAGGCTGGGGAGGTTTTTGGTTTTGGGATCCAGTTGAAAATGTATCTTTAATGCCATGGTTTGCACTAACAACTTTACTTCACTGTATTTTAGTTTTGGAGAAGAAGAAAATATTAACTTCATGGGCCATGATACTGTCAATTGCAACTTTTGCTTTGAGTATGAGTGGTACTTTTTTAGTAAGATCTGGAATTTTAAATTCAGTTCATACATTTGCCAATGATCCAGAGAGAGGTTTATTTATTTTAATTTTTCTTTTTACGCTTATTTTTTTATCAATTTTTATTTTCATTTTTTTTCATACAGAGAAAGAAAAATTAGAAAATAATTTTTTTTGGTTAAGCAAGGAGACATCTATTTTAGTAAATAATTGGTTTATGATGTACTTTTTATCAGTAGTTTTAATAGGGACAATTTATCCAATCTTTTTAGAGGTTATAACCGCAAATAAAATATCCGTTGGACCACCTTTTTATAACAAGCTCATATTGCCTTTCTTAATTCCATTTTTAATAGCTATGGCAATTGGACCAAATCTTAATTGGGTTAAATCAGATTTTAAAGATAAGTTTTATATGACCATATTTTTAATAATATCTTTTTTGTTATCAGCATTAATAATTAAACAATTTGATATAAATTTCTTGATTAATACAATTTTGGTTTCTTCTGCTTTCTTTTTATTTTTTTCTACTTCTAGAGAATTTTTTGTCAAAAGATTTAGAAATTTATCTCAGAACATTGCTCATTTTGGTTTTAGCTTATTAATTCTAAGTATTTTATTTAATAATATTTTTTCTAATGAGGTAATTACCAATTTAAAAATTGGTGAAACTTTTGAATCTAAAAAATTTACGATAAATTTTGAGAACATTCAGCAAGAAGATGAAAAAAACTTCAAAGCAATAATAGGAAAATTTAATGTACAAAATTTGGATGGTTCATCACATATTCTGAATCCTGAGTTAAGAATATACAATCAACCAAATATAATTACGAGTGAGGCTGATATAAAAACAAACCTGCTCTCAGATAAATTTATGACGATGAATTATGTTCAGAACCAAGAATATTTTAATGTTAGATATCAAGTTAAACCTTTTATGATTTGGATATGGATTTCAGTAATATTAATAAGTGTGGGTGGCTTTTTAAGTTTTTTTAAAAAAAAATATGAAATCTAAATTTTTTCCACTAATTTTAATTTTAATCTTTTTAATTACTTTTGTAATCTTTTTCAAAGGTTTAAAAAACTCAAACATTTATACCCCGGACACCAATTTAAAAAAAGAAGTTCCATCATTCGAGTTAAAATCTTTTGAGAATGATTCTATTGTCATCTCAGAAAAAATTTTTAAAGATAATGATTATTATTTTATGAATATTTGGGCATCATGGTGTATCCCCTGTAAGGAGGAACATGAATTTTTAATGGAATTAAAAAAAGACGACAGGATAGAATTAATAGGATTTAATTATAAAGATAACTTTAAAAACGCCTTAAGTTTTTTGAAAGATTTGGGAAATCCTTACGATATAATTGTATCAGATAAAGATGGTACAGCATCAATTGAGTGGGGAGCCTATGGTGTGCCAGAAAGTTTTTTAGTATATCAAAATAAAATTATAAAAAGATTTATTGGACCGATAAATAATGAGAATTTATTAGAAATTCAGAAAATAATTAGATGAAATTTATTTATATATTTTTGATTGTAGCTTCAATTTTAAATTTTAATTTTTTAAAGTCAGATGAAATTAAAATTGAAAACAAAATAGCAAAAAATTTAAGATGCTTAATCTGTCAAGGCCAGTCAGTGTATGACTCAGATTCAGAATTCGCGATAAGTTTAAAGTTAGTTATTAAAAATAAAATCCAAGAAGGTCTAAATGAGCAACAGATATATAGTTTTTTAAAAATGAAATATGGAGAATGGATATTGTATGATCCAGTTTTCAACAGAAATACCTATTTTTTATGGCTATTGCCTATCTTGATATTCTTAGCGGGTGGTGCAATAATCATCAAAAAGTTTTATATTAAAAAATAATTTTAACGAGGAAAAATGATTTTCAAAAAAATTTTTTTAGTTTTATTAATTTTAACTTTGCCTTCAAAATTAATTGGGGATACCGATATTGATGATAACAACCATCAATTTAATTTATACCTTGGGAATTTTGATTTTAGTGATAACAAACAAAAAGCAGCATTGCTTGGCTTCCAGCACCAAAATGAAAATTTAAATAGAAATACATTTTTAGGGAATGTTTCTCCTGTGACAGGAGGTTTCATAACCGCCAATTCCGCTGCGTATATCTATACAGGCGTGGAGTGGAATATGAACATGGGCCCATTTTTCCTCACTCCGAGCTTCACTCCTGGACTTTACCATGAGGGTGATGGAAAAGATCTTGGACATGTTCTTGAATTTAAGTCAGAATTACAGCTTTCTTATAAAACTACAGATACAACAAATTTTGCTGTATCATATAATCATGTATCTAATGCTAGTTTAGGAGATAAAAATCCTGGGGCAAATAGTTATATGTTTAACTTCCTCAAAAAGTTTTAAGTAAAAACTATGAATTTAAAAGACTGCCACAATTTTAGTGATTTTAGAAAATTAGCTCAAAAAAGGTTACCATCGCCAATCTTTCATTATATTGATGGTGCAGCAGATGATGAAGTTACATATGCCAGAAATACTAGTGCATTTGATGATGTGGATTTAGTTCCCAATGTTTTGAGAGGAGTTGAAGAAGTTGATTTGTCTACAACGATATTTGGAAAAAAATTAGATTTACCTTTTTACTTATCACCAACAGCTTTACAGAGACTTTTTCATTACGATGGGGAAAGAGCAGTTGGAAAAGCAGCAAAAAAATTTAATACAATGTTCGGTGTCTCTGCTTTAGCCACAGTTAGTGTAGAGGAAATTTCTTCAATGATTGATACACCCAAAATGTTTCAATTTTATTTTCATAAAGATAGGGGTTTAAACGACTCTTGTTTAGAAAGAGCTAAAGCAGCAAATTTTGATGTGATGGCCTTAACAGTTGATACTATTACTGGAGGAAATAGAGAGAGAGACTTAAGGACAGGATTTACCTCTCCACCAAAGTTAACTTTAGCAAGTTTATATAGTTTTGCTACTAAACCGATGTGGGGAATTAATTATCTAACAAAAGGTAAGTTTGAATTACCTCATTTACAAGATTTTGTGAAAGAAGGTACTGATGTTAACTCATCGATTGGAAATTATTTTTCAACTATGCTGGATCAATCTATGAATTGGAAAGATGCTGAAAATCTTTGTTCTAAATGGGGAGGTCATTTCGCTCTCAAAGGAGTTATGAGTGTTGAAGATGCAAAAAGAGCGGTAGACATAGGATGCACAGGTATAATGGTATCAAATCATGGCGGAAGACAGTTAGATGGATCTAGAGCGCCTTTTGATCAACTTGCAGAAATTGTTGATGCAGTTGGTGATAAGTTAGATGTGATTTGTGAAGGTGGAATTCATAGAGGTACTCATATGCTTAAAGCATTATCATTAGGTGCTAAAGCTTGTTCAGGTGGAAGATTATATCTTTATGCTTTAGCAGCTGGAGGTCAAGCAGGTGTCGAAAGAGCTTTAGAAAAATATAAAGCTGAACTAGTGCGTGATATGAAACTTATGGGGTGCACTAAGATTAGTGATCTAAATAGAAGTAATTTAAGATTCAGAAAATAGTGGTTTTAAAAGATTGCTATAATTTTAATGATTTTAGAAATCTAGCAAAAAAAAAACTTCCCTCACCGATTTTTCATTATATTGACGGCGGTGCCGATGATGAGACGACCTTAAAAAGAAACACTGAAGCTTTTAACCAATGTGATTTAGTTCCAAATATCCTGGCGAGTGTTGGTAAGCCAGATTTATCAACCACCATATTCGGTAAAAAAATTGATATGCCAATTTTTTTATCTCCTTGCGCAATGCAAAGATTATACCACCATGACGGAGACAAAGCTTCAGCTAGAGCAGCTGAAAAATTTGGAACTTTTTATAGTATGTCAACAATGGCCAACAATACTATAGAAGAGATTTCAAATATTTCTGGTGGCCCAAAATTGTTCCAATTGTATGTGCACAAGGATCAATCAATAACAGATGATTTAATAGATAGATGTAAAAGATCAGGGTTTAATGGAATGTGTTTAACTGTTGATACATTAGTCGCAGGAAATAGAGAGAGAGATCATAGAACCGGATTTACAACACCACCTAAATTGACTTTGCAAAGTTTAATGAGTTTTGCATCACATCCTAGTTGGGTTTTTAATTATTTAACTCATGGAAAATTTAAACTAGCTAATGTGGCATCAAAGACTGATAAAGGAACTAACATTGCTAAATCTGTTATAGAATATATTAATGAGCAATATGATCCTTCAATGAATTGGAAAGATGCAGAGTATTGCGTTAAAAAATGGAATGGTCCTTTTGCATTAAAAGGAGTCATGAGTGTTGATGACGCAAAAAGAGCAATTGATATTGGTTGCACTGCAATTATGATTTCAAATCATGGAGGTCGTCAGCTGGATGGATCTCGATCACCTTTTGATCAAATTAAAGCAATTTCAGATGCAGTAGGAGATAAGCTGGAAATAATCTTAGACGGTGGAGTAAGGAGAGGGACACACGTCTTAAAAGCCTTAGCAGCTGGGGCAAAAGCCTGTAGTTTTGGAAAAATATTCTTGTTCTCTTTAGCCGCAGGTGGACAGCAAGGTGTTGAGCATTTATTAAAAAACATGCACGATGAGATAAATAGAAATATGGTATTAATGGGTTGTAAAAATTTAAAAGAGTTGAATAGTTCAAAATTAATTTATAGAAATTAGGTTTAAAAATAAAAATTATGAAACTAGCTAAAAGTTTAGAAAGATTAGGAACAGAGTCTGCATTTACAGTCCTTGCAGAAGCGAAAAAATTGGAAGCTCAGGGTAAACCAATGATCCATTTAGGATTGGGGCAGCCAGACTTTAAAACTCCAAAACATGTTGTTGAGGCAGCCAAGAAAGCACTTGATGATGGACATCATGGATATGTAATGTCGAATGGAATTCCTGAATGTCGACAAGCTGTTACGAGGTGGATAAAAAAACGTTACAATGTTGACATCAATTTTGAAAGAATTTTAATTATGCCAGGTGGTAAGCCAACAATGAGTTATGCTATTCAGTGCTTTGGTGAACCTGGAGCTGAGATTATACACCCAACACCTGCTTTTCCAATTTATGAGTCAATGATTAATTACACAGGCTCAACTTCAGTTCCATATGACTTAACAGAAAATAAAGATTTGAAATTCGATCCAGACAAAATATTATCTATGATAACGGATAAAACTCGTTTGTTAATTTTGATAAATCCTAATAATCCAACTGGTAGCTTTGTTGAGAAGAAAGACGTAGATGTTCTAGCTGATGGTCTGAAAAAACACCCTCATGTAACAATATTAAGCGATGAAATTTATAGCAGACAAATTTTTGATGGAAAAGAAATGCCAACATTTTTTAATTATCCTGAGTTGAGAGAAAGATTAATTGTATTAGAGGGATGGAGCAAAGCTTACTCAATGACTGGGTGGAGACTTGGTTGGAGTTTTTGGCCGGAGCATTTAGTTGAACATGTTAATAAATTATTAATTAATAGTGTTTCATGTGTTAATGCTGCAGCTCAATTTGCTGGTATCGCAGCATTGGATGGACCAGATGATTCAATTGATGTAATGATGGAAAAATTTACTCAAAGAAGAGACCTAATTTATAAAGGTTTAAATGATTTACCAGGTGTAGAATGTAGTTTACCTGGAGGAGCTTTTTATGCATTTCCTAAAGTGATTGGTACAGGTATGAATGGAGCAGAGTTTGCAAGAAAGGCAATGCATGAAGCAGGAGTAGCAATAGTTCCTGGATCAGCTTTTGGTGAAACTTGCCAAAATTATGTTAGATTTAGTTTTGCTGCATCAAGAGATAATATTTCACAAGCATTAGAAAATATAAAGAAAATGCTATCTAAATAAGGTATATTTTTTTAGCATTATTTATTAATATCACTTCTTATGAACGATCAAGTACAAGCTGAGCTAAAAAAAATTTTTAATGGAAGATTTTCAACTTCTGTATCCACGAGAACAAATTATGCCAGAGGTGAAGACACTTATGATCCAATTTTATCAAAAGCTGTAGTATTCCCAGAAACTAATCAGGAGGTTTCACAAATATTAAGACTATGTAATGAACATAAAATTCCTGTGGTACCATTTGGTACAGGTACCTCTTTAGAGGGCAATGTGGTTGGTAATGAAAAGGGGATAACCATAAGCCTTGAAAAAATGAATAAGATTTTAAGTGTTAATGCTGAGGACTTCGATTGTAGGGTGCAAGCATGTGTTACAAAAGAACAATTAAATGAATATCTTAGAGAGGATGGTGTCTTTTTTCCGATTGATCCAGGTGCTAATGCAGCGATCGGAGGTATGGCTTCCACATCGGCTTCAGGAACAATGGCGGTTAAATACGGCACTATGAAAACTGTAATTACTGGTTTGACTGTTGTTTTGCCTAATGGAGATATTATCAACACAGGAGGAAGAACGAAAAAAACCTCAGCGGGTTATAATCTAACTAATTTATTTATTGGTTCTGAAGGAACTTTAGGAGTTATAACGGAAGTTCAATTAAGACTTTCTCCTATACCAGAGAGTATAATGTCAGCTGTCTGTCATTTCCCAACTTTAGAAAAAGCAGTTCAAACTGCGCAACAAGTTATTCAATATGGGGTCCCAATCGCAAGAATTGAAATGTTAAATAAAGACCAAATGGGAATAAGTATAAATTATTCAAAATTAAAAGATATTGAGGAAACGCCAACATTATTTTTTGAATTTCATGGATCCGAATTATCTAATAATGAAAATATCAAAATAGTTGAGGAAATATCTAAAGATAATAATGGAAGCTCTTTTAAATGGGCAAAAGATTTAGAGGAAAGAAATAAACTCTGGCAAGCAAGATGGGATGTTTACTATTCTGTAAAAGCTTTGATAAATAATGGAAGAGTTTATTCAACAGATGTGTGTTTACCTATCTCAAATATAACAGAATGTGTTAATTATGCAGAGGAAGAAGCAAAAAAGTTTGGACTTAGAGCTCCAATGGTGGGCCACTTAGGAGATGGAAATTTTCATGTATTGTTACCATTTGATCCTGAAAAAAAGGAAATGTATAAAAAGATAAGAGAATTTAACGATTTATTAATAAAAAAGGCTTTAGAACTTAAAGGAACGATTACAGGAGAACATGGTGTAGGCCTTCATAAAAAAGAATATCTTTTAAAAGAGCATGGAGACAACATTCCTGTTATGAAATTAATTAAAAGAAGCATTGATCAAAACAATATAATGAATCCAGGCAAGATATTTGATCTTAATTAACAAAAATATTTTATGAAAAAAATTTTGATTACAAGAAAATTAATCAAAGAAAGTGAAGATAAAGCTTCAAAAACATTTGACCCAATATTCAATTCTAATGATGAGTTATACTCACAATCAAAAGTTATAGAGATGAGTCAAGGTTGTGATGGCATACTATCCTCTTTAACCGATAAGATGGATAAAGAGACTATTGATAAGTTACCAGATACAATAAAAATTATTTCAAATTTTGCAGTTGGTTTTGGAAATATAGATTTGGAAGCAGCAAAAAAAAGAGGAATTGCAGTTACTAATACACCTGAAGTTTTATCAGACGCAACAGCTGAGATTGGTATTCTTTTAATATTAGGAGCTTGTAGAAGAGCTGCAGAAGGAATCGAGTCTGCCAGAGAGGGTGGATGGAAATGGTCTGCAGATTATCTGATTGGTAAACAATTAACCGGAACAAGGCTTGGAGTTTTAGGAATGGGCAGAATTGGACAGAAAATTGCAAGGATTGCAAAATCATTAGGAATGATTATTCACTATCACAACCGGTCAAAACTGAGCGATGAAAAAGAGCAAGGTGCCATTTATCATGATAATTTAAAAAGTCTTTTTTCAGTATCAGATGTTTTATCTATTTGTTGTCCAGCAACAAAAGAGACTGAAAATATGATAAACAAAGAGACAGTTGAGTATTTCCCTAAAGGTGCAGTAATCACAAATGTTGCAAGAGGTGATATAGTTGATGATGATGCATTGATAGATGCACTTAATAGACGAAAAATTTATGCTGTGGGACTTGATGTTTATAAGAATGAGCCAAATTTAAACCCAGGATACTTAAAGATTAAGTCAGCCTTTATTTTACCCCACTTAGGTAGCGCAACTAAAGATACTAGAATTGCGATGGCAAACCTTGCGATAGATAATATTGATGAATTCTTTAAGACAGGAAATTGCACAAATAAAGTAAATTAATTCTACTTCAGATTGAAATTAATTTTAATTCTGCGACATCTACCCCATTTTTTGGAAAGACTCTAAATTAAATCTGTGCTTAAATTGATTGAGTTAATTAACTTTAATAGGAGTAATAATGACAAAAGAAAATAAATCATTGAAGGTGAAAACATCTTCAAGACGTAAGTTCTTTAAAACTGCTGCTAAAGCTGGTGCTGTAGCTGCAGCTGCGGTTGCAATGCCAAACATAGCAACTGCTGGCGGTCATAAAACTTTAAAGATGCAAGCTGCATGGCCAAGTGGAGCAAACATCTTTTTTGAAATGGCCGGTGACTACTGCAAAATGGTAGATGAGATGTCTGGAGGTACACTTAAGATTGATCTTCAACCAGTTGGAGCAGTCGTAAAGACTTCAGAAATCGGACAAGCAGTAAGTTCTGGTGTAGTAGATATGGGTCACTGGGTGACTGCATATTGGTATGGTAAAAATCCAGCTGCATCACTATTTGGAACTGGTCCTTCATACGGTATGTCATCTCAAGAAGTTATGGGATGGATGGAGTATGGTGGAGGAAGAAAACTGTATGACGAAACTCTTGCAAAAGTAGGTTTCGATTACATTGGTTTTTTCCATATGCCTATGCCAGCACAGCCTTTTGGTTGGTTCAAAAAGAACGTAACAAAAGTATCTGATGTTAAAGGTATGAAGTACAGAACAGTTGGTCTAGCGACTAACGTTTTGACTGCAATGGGAATGGTAGTTAGACAATTACCAGGAGGTGAAATTCAGCCAGCTATGAAAACTGGTTTGATTGAAGCTGCTGAGTTTAACAACCCAACTTCAGACTCTCAATTTGGTATGCAAGACGTTTCTAAGCACTATCACTTAGGAAGCTTCCACCAATCTCAAGAGATGTTTGAGATCCCAGTTAACAAAAAAACATATAATAGTTTATCACCTGCGCACCAAGCGATATTGAAAAATGCTGCTTATGCTGCAAACAGTGATAACTACTTTAAAGCTTTGGTAAGATACTCAGCTGACTTAGCTAAGTTGATGAATGAGCATAAAGTAAATGTTTACCAAACTTCAGATGAGATTTTGGCTCAACAATTAAAAGGTTGGGACAAAGTAATTGGTGACTTTAATAAGAAAGATCCTTTCTTTAAGAAAGTTGTTGATTCTCAAAAATCTTATGCGAAGAGAGTAATGAAGTACTTGCTGATGAATCAGCCTAATTACAAACTTGCATATGAAAATGAGTTTGGTCCAATTGCAAAAGTTAAGATATAATTAACTTTTACAAATTTTAATAAGGGGGCTTCGGCCCCCTTTTTTATTTGATTAATTTAGAACAATTCAATAAGAGTCTATATCTATGATGAGATCTTACATAAAATTCGCTGATCGTTTGAGTGTCTCAATGGGTAAAGCATTCTCGTGGTGTATAGTAATTTTGATGGGCGGAACATGCTATGAAGTTTTTATGGCGTATGCTTTGAATGCCCCAACCTTATGGAATTTCGATTTTAGTCTTCAGATGTATGGTGCAATTTTTATGATGGCAGGAGCTTATACTTTATGCACTGAAGCACATGTTAGAGGAGATGTTATATACAGATTATTTTCTCAGAGAACACAAGCTTGGATAGATGTTGTTTTATATTTTATTTTTTTCTTCCCTGGCGTTGTTGCTTTAGCTTTTTATGGTTATGAATATGCAGCATTAGCATGGAAAATTAAAGAAACAAGTTGGAATAGTCCTGCACAAATTCAAATTTATATGGCAAAATCTTTAATACCATTATCTGGAACACTTTTAACGCTCCAAGGAATTGGTGAGGTATTTAGATGTATCATCTGTATTAAAACAGGTAGTTGGCCTGAAAGAGGAACAGAGCGTGATGCTGAGGAAACTGAAAAAGTATTAATGAGAACTTCACAACAAGGAAACAAAGAAGATGTTATTTAGTTTAACAAATCCTGAAGTAGCAATTATGATGATGGGAATATTTCTATTTGCTGTCTTATTAGGTTTTCCTATTGCGTTCACTTTAATGGCAATGGGTTTAGGTTTTGGATACTACGCTTATTTTGATCCAACCAAGATGGAACATCTATTTGATAACAGGATATTTCAACTCTTTGTTCAAAATACTTATACTGTAATGGATAACAATGTGTTGACCGCAGTCCCCCTCTTTTTATTCATGGGATATTTAGTTGAAAGAGCTGGAATTGTCGCAAAATTATTTTTTGCAATAAGATTAGCATCTCACAAACTTCCAGCTTCAATGGCAGTTGCTGCACTAATTACTTGTGCACTATTTTCAACCGCAACAGGTATCATAGGAGCAGTAGTAACGTTAATGGGTCTTCTTGCTTGGCCAGCGATGATTAAAGCTGGTTATGATAAAAAATTTGCATCTGGAATTATTTGTTCAGGTGGTTGCTTAGGAATTTTAATTCCACCTAGCATCATGTTGATTGTCTATTCTGTTATTGCTCAATTGTCGCCTTTACGATTATTTGCAGCTGCAATTTTCCCAGGATTAATGTTAGCAGGACTTTATATTGGTTATGCAATATTTAGGGCTTGGATGAATCCTTCGATAGCTCCAAAACCTGCAGCAGAAGAGATACCTCCTACTGCGGTAATTATGAAAGAGGTTTTGGTTTCTTTCTTGCCATTATTTTCTTTAATAATCCTAGTTTTAGGGACAATACTTGCAGGTATAGCAACTCCGGCAGAGGCAGCTGCTGTTGGTGCATTTGGTTCATTAGTGCTCTCATATTTTTATAAAACACTTAAATGGAAAAATTTTAAAGAGTCAGTTTTTCTTACAGCAAAAACAACAGCTATGATCATGTGGTTATTTATTGGATCTTGGACTTTTGCCTCAGTATTTTCATATTTAGGTGGCCATGAAGTTTTTGAGCATTTTTTTAAATCTTTAAATTTACAACCTTGGCAGTTTTTAGTTATTACTCAATTAATTATATTTTTATTAGGCTGGCCTCTAGAATGGACAGAGATATTAATTATATTTGTGCCAATATTTTTACCATTAGTTGAATTTTTTGGTGTTAACCCATATTTTTTTGCAATGCTAATCGCTTTAAATTTACAAACTTCATTTTTGACACCCCCCATGGCAATGTCAGCATATTATTTGAAAGGAGTTCAATCAAAGAATGTTGAACTTATGCAAATTTTTGGAGGAATAATGCCTTTCTTAGGAATTGTAATTTTAGCGATGGTTTTAATGTATTTATTCCCAGGAATAGCACTTTGGTTGCCAGAGACATTATTTGCAAATTAATTTTAAATGACAGATATATTTTCTTTAAGTCTCGAGGAACTAGCAAAAAAAATAAAAGATGCTCAACTTACATCAGTCGAGGTTTGTGAAAAATATATTGAACGAATAGATAAGTTTGAAAAAGATGTAAAAGCTTGGGCACATTTTGATAAAAAAGTTTTATTAGAAAAAGCAACTGAGGCTGATGATCATAGAAGATCAGGAAAACCAGTAGGACCGCTGCATGGAGTACCTATAGCAGTGAAAGATATCATAGGAACTGTTGATATGCCCACTGAGTGTGGAACTGTAATCAGGAAAGGAAAATCATATTCTCAAAATGCTGAAATAATTGATTTGCTTCATGCATCAGGAGCAATTGTTATGGGCAAAACAGCAACTTCAGAACTTGCCTACTTAGGACCTCCAGCTACAACTAATCCTCACGACAAAGATAGAACACCAGGTGGTTCATCTAGTGGATCAGCAGCTTCGGTTGCTTCCTTTATGGCACCAGCTTCTATTGGCTCTCAAACAGGAGGATCTGTAATAAGACCAGCGTCTTATTGTGGTGTAGTTGGTTATAAACCAAGCTATGGACTAATTTCAAGAAACGGGGTTCTAAGAACCTCATACAGCTTAGATCAAATTGGTATGTTTGGTCGTAAAGTTGAAGACGTAGCTATGCTAGCAAAGGTATTGATAAAGAAAGATAAATATGATCCAGCTACAATCCATTACTCTACAGAAAATATTTTAACTGAAACTAAGAAAGGTCCAATTTTTGAGCCTAAGTTTATTTTTTATAAAACTGATCATTGGAAAATAATTGATAAAAAATCGAGAGAGTCTTTTGAGTATTTTGTAAAATCTTTTAAAAAAAATATTGAGATATTTGATACTCCCTCGTATTTTAAGGATATACACAAATATCACCAAATTATTCATGAAACAGACTTAGCAAATAATTTTTCTATTTATTATCAAAAATTTAAAAAGAAACTTTCAAAGTATATGCAGGATGCTATTTCAAATGGAAATAAATACACCGCAAAAGAATATGCTGAGGCAATCGATTTCATGAAAAGAAGTTATGAGTCTTATGAGGAAGTATTTGAAGATTATCATGGAGTATTATCACCATCTAGTCCTGGTGTTGCACCTAAAGGATTAAAGAGCACTGGAACAGCAGAATTTAACAAAGTCTGGTCTTATCTAGGTACCCCTTGCATATCACTGCCTTTACTTGAGGGTGAAAATAATCTACCATTAGGAGTTCAATTAATTGGCAACAAATATGATGATCATAGATTTTTAGGTGTTGCTAATTGGCTTGAAAAGGAGTGTCAGGATTAATTGTATGAATAAAATAACAACAATAATAGGTTTGTCATTTGCTGTTTTCTTTTTAATTGGTCTGGCGACTACTCTTACTAGATCAATGATGATTGGTTTTTTAGATGTAATACCGGTTTATTTATTAATGGGTGCTGCCATCATAATGATGATTTACGAAGCCTTCTTTGATAAAAGTTAATCTATCGTAAATTGAATAATTCGAAAAAAAATTTTTTTTCATTTTCCTTATTATTTATTCAGCCAATTTTTATGGCTAGTAATCTTGTTGTAGCTAGAGGTGGTGTCGAGTTTGTACCTCCAATATCATTAGCTTTTTGGAGATGGACAATAGTTTTTTTGATATTATTACCTTTCACATACATAACATTAAAAAAAAATTTTAAGATTATTAAAAAAGAATATAAAAAATTATTTTTTTTAGGCTCAATGGGATGCGGAGTATGTGGAGCCTTTCCATTTTTAGCAGGTGAGACTACAACTGTGACTAATATGGGAATTATTTACACATCTTCGCCCGTGTTCATAATTTTGATTTCATACTTTTTTTTTCATGAAAAAATAAATTTTACAAAAATAATTGGATTAATCGCATGTTTAATTGGAGTCTTTACAATCATTATAAAAGGAGATTTAAATTTATTAATAAATTTACAATTCACAATTGGTGATTTATGGATGTTAGCTGCCGCTATTGGATGGGCATTATATTCAATTTATTTGTTTTACTGGAATTCAGAACTAAAAATTTTTGAAAGATTTACCTTAATATCATTTTTTGGAGCTTTAAGTTTATTACCATTCTATATAGGTGAGGAAATATTTTATAAACAGACAGTTTTTATGCCTCAATTTTATTTTTGGGTAATCTTTGCCGCTATTTCGCCAGGAATAATTGCTTTTACACTTTACACTGTTGCCCAAAAAAAATTAGGTGCATCTTTAACAGGCTTCACTCTTTACGTTTTTACAGTCTATGGAGCAATTTATGGTTATTTTTTATTTGATGAAAAATTTGAAAATTATCATTTCATCGGAACAATCCTGGTGTTTTTTGGCATATACTTAGCAAAGAAAAAAAATGTTAAAAAAGTTTAGGAATATTTTGTTGTTATTTTTTCAAATAGTTATTTTTGTCTATTTTTTAATCTTAGTTTTTTTATATTTTTATCAGAGAAATTTATTATATCATCCTAATGAAAATAATTATTCTGGTGATCAAATATCAGTCCCTATTGAAAAAGTAAAAATTAAGACGGAGGATAACATTGATTTATTGGGCTGGTTTCATGAAAAAGACTTAGAAAAATATAAAACAGTTTTATTTTTTCACGGAAACGCCGGTTCCCTTGAAAATAGAATTCATAAATTAAACCATTTCCATAAAATGAATGTTAATTTTTTAATAATTGCCTGGAGAGGCTTTAGTGGCAATGAAGGTAAACCATCTGAGGAAGGCCTTTATAAAGATGGAAGAAGTGGAATAAATTGGCTAGTTAGAAAAGGTGTAAAAGAAGAAAATATTGTTATTTATGGCGAGTCATTAGGAACTGGTGTTGCAACTCATTTGTCACAAAATAAAGATTTTGCTGGCGTTGTATTGGAAACTCCTTTTACTTCTATGATTGATGCAGCCAAAACCTTTTATCCGTATGTACCTGTAGGTTTATTATTGAAAGATAAATTTGATAATAAAAGCAAAATTAAGAATATAAATATTCCAATTTTAATAATGCATGGTGAGGCTGATCAAATTGTTCCATTTTTTATGGGAAAAAAAATGTATGAAAAAGCTAATGAACCGAAATATTCTTATTTTACAAAACATGACAATCATATGATGGAGTATGATGAAAACCTTGTTAAAGCCCTTAACTCATTTTTAAAAAGTTTAAATTAAGCCACAATATCAACAAATATACCTCAGAATTTAATTTTATTAAAAGATAATGAAAAGATTATCTGTTTTGTTTATTGCTTTCTTTGTTTTTACTACCAACGTTTATTCACAAGATGAATTTTTTCAACCAGACGATTTATTTCACATAGATCACATGGATTCACATAACAAAGAATTTAGCTTATATTTTAAAGGTAGAGAAAAATCTATTTTAGCGAGAGGCGAAAATGAAAATTATATAAATGATTATCCAAAGGATCTTTATATTTATAATCATTTAACAAAGTCCTCTTCACCTTTAATTTCTTATGAGTGGTTTCCTTCGCAAGCTAAATATCTTTTACAAGAATATGATTTTCCAGTGTTTCCAGATGATTTTGCATATTATTTATTAAAAGACGATAAAACATTAGTATTGATTAGCGCCGTGAAAAGTTTAAATGCTAATTTTAAATATGACATTGCCAGTAAAAAACTAGAGCTTTACCCAACCACCGGTAAATTCGACTTTATAATCTCCTCATTTTCTAAAGATTGTGGTCATTATAAATTTGATGATAATTATAAATGTAATATCTACAAACCTTTGATCTCTAGCAATTTAATCAATTAATTTGAGTAAAAGCCTCGGCAAATTTTTCTGCTTCGAACAACTGTAAGTCGTCTTCTTTTTCACCCAAACCTAGTGCAATAATTGGAATTTTATATTTTTTTGCCAGCGCTAACAAAATTCCTCCCTTGGCTGTGCCATCTAATTTTGTCATCACGATACCAGTTATTGGGATAATTTTATTAAATTCTTCGACTTGATTTAATACATTTTGTCCTGAGGTTGCATCTAAAATTAAGATAACATTATGAGGTGCGCTGGGATCTATTTTTTTTGTGACATTCGCTATCTTTTTATATTCTTCCATTAAATTTTTTTTATTTTGGAGCCTGCCAGCAGTATCTATTAAAACTTGATTAAAATTATTTTTAATAGCTTCATCTACTGCTTTAAAAGCTACTGAGGCGGGATCAGCTCCTTGAGATGATTTTACTATTTGAACATCTACTTTACTTGCCCAATTGTCTAGTTGTTCAATTGCAGCGGCACGAAATGTATCTGAAGCTGCAAATATGACTTTACTGCCGTTGTTCCTTAATATCTTTCCTATTTTACCGATAGTTGTTGTTTTCCCAACGCCGTTTACCCCAGAAATTAATGTTGCATTAAGCTTTTCTTTTTTCTCGAAAAAGGATTTATTTTCTAAAGGTTTCATCAAAGAAATTATGTATTCTTTTAAAATAGAGTTTATCTCTTTAGATAGATCTTTATTTGGATCAATTTTTTTTCTAGAAATTATTTCTTTTATTTCAGAGGCAGCTTCAACCCCCACATCTGATTGAATTAAAAATTCCTCAATTTTATTTAAATTTTCGTCATTAATTTCTTTTTTGACAATTATTTCTTTAAGTCCTGATGTAAACGCCGATGCACTTTTCTTAAATCCGATTTTAAATTTATCAAAGATTCCCATTACAATTTTATATTTATTTCTTTAATATTTGAAACAGGTCCTTTCATGTGAATTGAATCATTTTCATCTATAGAAATTGATAATTTTCCAGTTGCAAACTCTATATCAGTTTTATTTTCTGTAAGATTATTTAATTTACCTGCATATGCTGTAGCACACGCTGCAGTTCCGCAAGCTTTAGTAAGACCAGCTCCTCTTTCCCAAACTTTTACTTTGATCAAATTTTTATTAAAAATTTGCGCAATTGATACGTTACATTTCTCAGGGAAGATTTCGTGATTTTCTATTTCGGGGCCAATTTTCTCTATATTGAAATCCTCAATCCTTTTAACAAAAAAAACAATATGTGGGTTACCCACATTAATTGCAGTGCCACCTAAGTGCTCATTATTATTTGTATCAATAATTTTGATATTTAAGTTTTTTGTATCCATTTCTTTTGATAAAGGTATTTCATCCCATTTTAACTTTGCTTTCCCAATTTCTGTTGTAACAATTTTTTTTTCTAAAATTTCAGATTTTAATTTTCCTGATAGCGTATTTAAAATTATTGACTTGTTATTTTTTTCATTTGAAATCAAATTTGCAACACATCTAGTTCCATTTCCACATGCTCCAGACTCTCCTCCGTCTGAATTAAAAAATTTTAAATTTGCATCTGCAGAACTATCTGGCTCAATAAATATTAGTTGATCACAGCCAATAAAATTTCTGTCACAAATTTTTACTATCTGATCTTTAGTCAAATTGGTAATTTTTTCTCTATTATCGATTATCACAAAATCATTACCCAATCCGTCCATTTTAAAAGCTTTGATGTCCATATATAGTTATTTAACTTATTTATTGACTTTTTGAACCTCTATTATAGTTTGTGGCAGTTTCCGCAAAAACATTAAATTTGCGGTGTCTTTGGAAACAAAGAGATCGACACTAGTCAGCGAGGGTTCGCCCACTAGTGCGATTACTGCTGTGTGTAATAAATATGTTTGAAAACTTAACAAATAAATTTGAGGAAGTTTTTTCCTCTCTAAAAAAAACCCCATCACTTGATGAAAATCAGGTTGATGAAGGATTGAGAGGAATAAGACAAGCTTTATTAGAAGCTGATGTGTCTCTTGAAGTTGCTAAAGATTTTATTGAAAAGGTTAAACCAAAAGCATTAGGTCAAGAAATTATTAGATCAACATCACCCGGCGATATGGTGGTAAAAATTGTTTATGATGAATTAGTTAATCTTTTAGGTGAAAAAAATAATGATGTAAATTTAAATGCAGTTCCACCAGTGCCAATGATGCTCGTCGGGCTACAAGGTTCTGGTAAAACAACAACAACTGCTAAACTTGCGAGATATTTAGAGAATACAAAAAAAAAGAAAGTAATGATGGTCAGTTTAGATATTTACAGACCAGCCGCTCAAGAGCAGTTAAAATCTTTAGGTGAACAAAATAATATATTAACTCTTCCAATAATTGAAGGTCAACAACCCAGTGATATTTGTCAAAGAGCAATTAGTGCAGCAAACTTGAATGGCGCAGATATTATCTTATTCGATACTGCCGGTAGAACACAAATAGATTTGCAGATGATGAGTGAAATTAAACAAATTGAAAATGCCATTAAACCTGCGGAGACGTTTTTAGTTGCTGACTCTCTCACTGGACAAGTAGCTGCATCAGTAGCAAAAGAATTTAATAATACAGTAAATTTATCTGGAATTATTTTAACAAGGGCAGATGGTGATGCGAGAGGTGGGGCTGCTGTAAGTATGAAATTTGTTTCACAGGTTCCAATTAAATTTTTAGGTATTGGGGAAAAGATCGAAAATCTTGAAGTTTTTCACCCAGATAGAATTGCAAATAGAATTCTTGGAATGGGAGATATTGTTTCTCTTGTTGAAAAAGCAGCCCAAGATCTTGGGGAAGAAAATATAAAAAAAACAGAGGAAAATTTAAAAAAAGGACAATTCTCAATGCAAGATTATTTAACTCAACTGAGACAAATGAAAAAAATGGGAGGGATTGAAGGTATCATGTCTTTCATGCCAGGAGTTTCAAAGGTTAAATCTCAAATGGATGCTGCAGGTATTGATGAGAGTGTTATTACAAAAAATGAGGCTATAATTTTATCAATGACTAAAAAAGAGAGAGAGAACCCAAAAATAATTGATGGTTCTAGAAAAAAAAGAATTGCTAATGGCTCAGGAACTGATCCAGCCACTATCAATAAATTGTTGAAACAATTTAAAATGATGTCTGAAATGATGAAGAAGATGTCAAAAGGAAATCTGAAAGGTATGTCTGATAAAGGAATACCTCCAGAATTATTTAATCAATTAAAATAAAAAGGAGAGTAAATGTTAAAATTAAGATTATCTAGAGGTGGCACAAAAAAGAGGCCTGTTTATAAGGTTGTTGTAGCCGACAGTCGATTTGCTAGAGATGGTAGATTTATAGAGAAAGTAGGTTTTTTTAATCCATTGTTACCAAAAGAAAAAAAAGAAAGAATTGGATTAGAGGCTGAGAGAATAAAGTATTGGTTGGGTCAAGGTGCACAACCTACTACAAGAGTAGCTAGAATTTTAGGTGAGAATGAATTGATGCCTATGCCTGCTAATGGAAATAACCCACAAAAAGCAATTCCAAAAAAAGATAGAAAAAAAGATGGTTCAGAAGAAACTAAAAAGGAAGAGTCTTCAAAGGCAGATGCTGCTCCAGCTGGAGAAGCTAAAAAAGAAGAAGCTCCAAAAGCAGAAGCTAAAAAAGAAGAAGCTCCAAAAGCAGAAGCTAAAAAAGAAGAAGCTCCAAAAGCAGAAGCTAAAAAAGAAGAGAAGAAATAAAGTAAAGGATATTAATGTTGCAAGCTCAAGTATTTACACTTTATCCAGATATTTTTCCTGGGCCTTTAGGAAAAGGTCTTTACGGAAAAGCGATGTCTAAAAAATTGTGGAGTTTGAATGTGATAAATATAAGAGATGCAGCTACAGACAAACATAAAACAGTTGATGATACTCCTTACGGTGGTGGAACAGGCATGTTATTAAAACCTGATGTTTTAGCAAATTCTATCGATCAAAACATAAATAAAGGAGATAGGATTTTGTATCTTTCACCGAAAGGCAAAGTATTTAATCAAAAACTTGCACAAGATCTATCATTAGAAAAATCCTTCTCATTAATTTGTGGTCATTTCGAAGGTGTTGATGAGAGAGTATTATCTACAAGAAATATTGAAGAGATTAGTGTAGGAGACTATGTATTGTCAGGCGGAGAAACTGCTGCGCTGGTAGTGCTTGATAGTGTATTGAGACTTTTACCTGGAGTCTTAGGGAATGATAAATCAGCTTCAGAAGAAACTTTTGAAAATGGCCTTTTGGAGTATCCACAATATACCAAACCCCAGATTTGGGAGGAAAAATCAGTTCCAGATGTGTTATTATCTGGTGATCACGCTAAAATTAAAGACTGGCGTTTATCTCAATCTGAGGCTATAACACGCGACCGAAGACCAGATTTGTGGCATAAATATAAGAAGAATTAATTTGTTAAATATTAAAATGAAAACAATAGAAGAAATAAACCAAAATAACGTTAAAAAAATTCTTTCAGAAAAAAAGATCCCTGATTTCTTTCCTGGTGATGTTGTTAAAGTTGGTGTCAGAATTACAGAGGGAAAAAAAGAGAGAATTCAATATTTCGAAGGTGTTTGTATAGCTAAAAAAAGTAGAGACATAAACTCCTCTTTTACTGTTAGAAAAATATCTTTTGGAGAAGGTGTTGAAAGAACTTTCCCGTTGTATGGAACTGTTATTGACTCAATCAAGGTAATTCGTTCAGGAAAAGTAAGAAGAGCTAAACTGTATTATTTAAGAGATAGAACTGGAAAATCTGCGAGGATTGCTGAAAAAATAAGAAAAAAAATTGGTATTGATATTGATGTTAAGCCTGAGACTGTTACTGAAGAAAATCTAGCGCCAGCTGAAAAAGAAAGTGCACCAGAAGCTGCAAAAGAGGCTACCCCAACTGTAGAGCCTAAAAAAGAGGAAGCCCCAAAAACAGAGATGAAGAAAGAGGCACCCAAAGCTGAGACTAAAACTGAAAAAAAACTTGAAAATTTACAGGAAAAAAAATAATTTTTTTCTCAATGCCCAATACTCTTTACGATAAAATTTGGAACGAACATTTAGTTCATCAGCAAGAAGATGGAACAGCTTTGTTGTTTGTTGACAGACATTTAGTTCATGAAGTTACAAGTCCGCAAGCCTTTGAGGGATTAAGAAATTCTAAACGTAAAGTAAGACACCCAAAATTGACACTAGCTGTTGCAGATCATAATGTTCCGACAACGGATAGGTCAAAAGGTATTTCAGACCATGAGTCTAAAATTCAAGTTGAAACTTTAGAGGCTAATTGTAAAGAGTTTGGTATTAAACTTTTTGGAATGAGCGATAAGAGACAAGGAATTGTTCATGTCACAGGACCTGAACAAGGTTTTACTCAACCTGGTACAGTTATTGTCTGTGGCGATAGTCATACAGCAACACATGGAGCATTTGGTGCATTAGCTTTTGGTATTGGAACTTCAGAAGTAGAACATGTTTTAGCAACTCAAACATTAGTTCAAAAAAAAGCTAAGAATTTTAGAATAAATGTCAACGGCACACTTCCATTAGGTGTTACATCAAAGGATGTAATTCTTCAAATAATTGGAAAAATTGGAACTGCGGGAGGAACAGGATGTGTAATAGAATATGCAGGTGATCTAATTAAATCACTTAGTGTTGAGAATAGAATGACAATTTGTAATATGACAATTGAAGGTGGTGCAAGGGCAGGATTAATTGCTCCTGATGAAAAGATATTTAAATACTTAGAAGGTAGACCAATGTCTCCTAAAGGAGATGATTGGGATAAAGCACTAGATAATTGGAAAAATTTAAATACTGATGAAGGTGCCAAGTTTGATAAAGAAGTAAACCTAACTGCCAATGAAATTTCGCCAATGATAACTTGGGGAACTTCACCTCAGGATGTTATTACGATTGATGAAAGAGTACCAAATCCAAAAAATGAGAAAGATGAGGATAGAAAAAATTCTTTGGAACGAGCCTTAAATTATATGGGCTTAAAACCAGATATGGCAGCTAAAGATATTAAAATTGATAAAGTTTTCATTGGGAGCTGTACTAATGGGAGAATTGAAGATTTAAGAGAGGCTGCAAAAATTTTAAAAGATAAAAAAATTGCCTCTCATGTTCATGCTATGGTTGTTCCTGGATCAGGGCTAGTTAAAGAACAAGCAGAACAAGAAGGATTAGATAAAATTTTTGTAAAGTCTGGATTTGAATGGAGAGAGCCAGGTTGTTCAATGTGTTTAGCAATGAATGCAGATAAATTAAAGCCAGAAGAAAGATGTGCCTCTACATCAAATAGAAATTTTGAAGGTAGGCAAGGTAGAGGTGGAAGAACCCATTTAGTAAGCCCAGGTATGGCAGCAGCAGCAGCAATATCTGGAAACCTTGATGATGTAAGGAAATATCAAAATTAACATGCAAAAATTTAACACTTTGAAGAGTATACCAGCGTATTTGCCAATAGTTAATATTGATACAGATATGATTATTCCAAAACAATTTTTAAAAACAATTAAAAGAACTGGACTGGGCAAAAATTTATTTTTTGAGATGAGATATGACGATCAAGGTAAAGAAATAAATGATTTTGTTTTAAATACAGATCCTTACAATAACTCAAAAATTTTAATTGCTGGAAAAAATTTTGGTTGTGGTTCTTCAAGAGAACACGCTCCATGGGCATTATTAGACTTCGGTATCACGTGTGTGATAAGTTCAAGTTTTGCAGATATCTTTTATAACAACTGTTTTAAAAATGGAATTTTACCAATAATTTTAGATGATGATAAAATTAAAGAACTATCAGAATATGCAAAAAGAAAAGAAGAAATTTTTATAGATCTTAATGAAGAAAAAGTTTTTTTTGGAAATAATGAATTAAAATTTAAAGTAGACTCGTTTAAAAAAAAGTGTTTGTTAGAAGGATTAGACGATATAGCTCTTTCATTAAAAAAATCTGATAAAATAGAAATTTTTGAAAAAGATTTAAAAGTCAAAAAGCCCTGGGTGTTTAATGATTAAAGTTAAAAAAAGAAGAGTGTTATTGTTACCAGGTGATGGAATAGGTCCTGAAGTGATTGCAGAGGTTAAAAAGGTAATCAATTGGTTTAATGATAAAAAATCTTTAGATTTTGAAATTGATGAGGATTTAGTTGGAGGAATTTCTTTTGATAAGCATGGAACACCTCTTACTGATGAAGTTTTTTACAAAGCATTAGAGAGTGCTGTAATAATGTTAGGTGCAGTTGGTGGACCAAAATGGGATGGTGTAGAATTTTCAAAAAAACCTGAAAGAGCCCTTTTAAAACTTAGAAAAGAACTAAAACTTTTTGCTAATTTAAGGCCAGCAATATGTTTTGAACAATTGGTAAATGCTTCAACTTTAAAACCAGAAATTGTATCAGGTTTAGATATTTTAATAGTTAGAGAATTAACTGGTGGAGTATATTTTGGTGAACCAAGAGGAATTAAACCAATAGAAAATGGAGAAAGAAAAGGAGTAAACACTCATACTTATACTAGTAGTGAAATTATTAGAGTAGCTAGAGTTGCTTTTGATTTAGCTAAAAAAAGATCAAATAGAGTCATATCTTGTGAAAAATCAAATGTAATGGAAGCGGGTCAACTTTGGAAAGAAGAAGTGCAATCATTACATGATAAAGATTATAAGGATGTTGAGTTAAGTCATATGTTAGCTGATAATTGTGCGATGCAATTAGTAAGAAACCCAAAACAATTTGATGTAATCTTAACTGATAATTTATTTGGTGACATGTTATCAGATGAAGCCTCTATGTTAACAGGTTCTCTTGGATTACTACCTTCAGCATCATTAGGTGCAAAAAATAAGGATGGCGAAATGAGAGCTATGTATGAACCTATTCATGGTTCAGCTCCAGACATTGCTGGAAAAGGAGTTGCAAATCCTATCGCCTCAATTTTGAGTTTTGCTATGGCACTAAGATATTCTCTAGATTTAGATAAAGAGGCAGAGGCCTTAGAAAAGGCTGTACAAGAGGCTCTTAATGATGGATTAAGAACAAAAGATATAATGTCTGATAAAATGAAAGAGGTTTCTACTTCTCAAATGGGTGATGCGATCATTTCAAAATTGCAATAATTAATTAATTATCTTAAAGTCATACTATGCCAAGCTATACCGCTCCTGTTGATGATATGATGTTTCTATTCGAGAAACTTAGAAATAATCAAAAATATAATGAGTTAGAAAAATATAAAGAGGTAACAACTGATTTAGTAAAAGATATTTTGCAGGAGGCAGCAAAGATTAATCAAAATTTAATTTTACCATTAGCTAAAGCTGGTGACGAAAATCCTGCAGTTTTAGAAAATGGAGTAGTAAGAACTCCTCCAGGTTATAAAGAAGCTTACAAAAAATATATTGAGGACGGGTGGACCTCACTATCTTGTGATCCAAAATATGGGGGTCAAGGTATGCCAAAAACTGTAAGTGCATTTTTTGATGAAATGCTTTCCTCAGCAAGTCTGTCTTTTAAATTATACAGTGAACTAAGTATAGGTGCATATAATTGTATTAATCATCATGCTACAGACGATATAAAAAATAAATATTTACCTAAAATAGTTGAGGGAAAATGGAGCGGCACTATGTGTTTAACTGAGCCAGTATGTGGTACCGATTTAGGTTTATTAAGAACAAAAGCTAAGAAACAAACTGACGGAACTTATAAAATAAGTGGTCAAAAAATATTTATTACATCTGGTGATCATGATTTAACCGAGAATATTATTCATCTAGTTTTGGCAAGAGCAGATGACTCTCCAGCAGGCACAAAAGGAATAAGTTTATTTTTAGTCCCAAAATTTGTGGTTAAAGATGATGGAACAATTGGACCAAGAAATGGGATATCTACAGGATCTATAGAGACTAAGATGGGAATAAAGGGATCAGCAACTTGTGTATTAAATTTTGATGATGCTACTGGATATATGATAGGTGCTAAAGAAAAAGGATTAAGTGCAATGTTCACTATGATGAATCTTGAAAGAATAGTTGTTGGTATACAAGGTTTAGGTATTTCAGAAATCGCCTATCAAAATTCACTTTCTTATGCAAAAGAGAGAAAACAAGGAAAATCAAATAATTCTAGTTCAAAAAATGGTGCAGATTTTATAATTGAACACGCTGACATTAGAAGAACCCTACTTAATATGAAATCAATTATTGAAGGTGAAAGAGCTTTATGTTTTTGGCTATCACAGCAAACTGAAGTAAGTTTAAACCATCCAGATGAAAAAACCCGTCAGGAAGCCTCAGATTATGTTTCCCTCATGACTCCTGTGGTAAAATCATTATTCACAGATTTAGCAATGGAAATCACAAGTGATGCTATGCAAATTCATGGTGGATATGGATACACTAAAGATCAAGGAATAGAACAATTATATAGAGATAATAGAATTACACCTATCTATGAAGGTACAAATTCAGTCCAAGCTTCAGACCTAGTTTTCAGAAAATTATCAAATAAAAACGGCAATATAATAAATAAATTTTTAGACCAGGTTAAGTCAGAGTGTGAAACTGACAATGAAAAAATTAAACCATTTTTATCAGAATTTAATAAGAATTTAGACACTCTTAAAAAATTTAGTGATTGGATGACAGATAAAGCAACTACATCAAAAGATGATGTTAGTGCAGCAGCTAATGATTACCTTAAAACTTTAGGTTATGTATCTATTGCTTATGCATGGATTAAGGTTTTAGAGGTAAGTTTTAAAGATTATGAGGAAAATAAAAATTTTTATAATGATAAAATAGACACTGCTAGATTTTATTTTGATAAAGTATTACCTAGAGCTGAACATCATTATAAGTCTGCAATCTCTGGAAGTTCAAATATAATGAATTTCAAGTTCAATTAAATGAGCCATTACGAAACTAATCTTAATAAAAATGATGCAAATTATGTTCCATTAACACCTTTGACTTTTTTGAAAAGAGCTTATGAGATTTATCCCAATTATGAAGCAGTTATTTATGAAGATAGGAAATATACTTGGTCTCAAGTTTATAAACGTACTGTAAAATTTGCTAGTGCACTTAATAAAATTGGAGTTAGTAAGGGTGATACTGTTTCATTTTTAGCTTTTAATACCCCTGAAATTTTTGAAGGACACTATTCGGTTCCTATGACAGGTGCAGTTCTTAATACTATTAATATAAGATTAGATGCTAAGACAATTGCGTATATTTTAGAACATAGTGAGGCAAAAGTTTTAGTTGTTGATAGGCAACTTCATGTTGAGGTTAAAAAGGCCTTAAATACTTTAAAAAGAAAAATCATAATAATCGATATCAACGATAAATTTGCAGACCAATCTAAGTGTGAGCAAATTGGAGAATTAGAATATGAGAGTTTTTTAAACACTGGTGATGAAAATTATGATTGGAAAATGCCAGAAGATGAATGGCAAGCATTATCACTTAGTTATACTTCAGGAACAACTGGAAACCCTAAAGGTGTAGTTTATCATCATAGAGGATCATATTTAATGTCAACTGGAAGTGCAGTTGCATGGAATATGCCAAATAGGTTAAATTTTTTAACAATTGTACCTATGTTTCATTGTAATGGTTGGGGTTATCCATGGACTGTCCCTATGTTAAATGGAAGAACTATTTGTTTAAGAAATATTGATATAAAAAAAATATTTGAATTAATTGATAAATATGATGTTACCCATTTTGGTGGAGCACCGATTGTATTGAATATGATCACCGGAGCTCCAGAGTCGGATAGAAAAAAATTAAAACAAAAAGTTTATGTATTAACTGCTGGTGCGCCACCACCAAGTATTATATTTAAAAAAATGAAAGAGCTTGGATTCGAGGTAATGCATGTCTATGGATTAACAGAAACTTATGGCCATGTTACTCAATGTGCTTGGAACGATTCTTGGAATGAATTTGATGAAGAAAAACAAAATGAAATAAAGGCAAGACAAGGTGTAAGATATCCTAATACAGAGGGGATCACAGTTATGGACCCTGAAACTATGAAAGAAGTTCCAAAAGATGGAAAAACGATTGGTGAAATTATGATTAAAGGAAACGTCGTTATGAAGGGTTATTTCAAGGATAAAAATGCTACAGATAAAGCGATGAATGGTGGTTGGTTTCATTCTGGAGATTTGGCAGTTATGCATCCAGATGGATATGTTAAAATTCAAGACAGATCGAAAGACATCATTATTTCTGGAGGTGAAAATATTTCTTCAATCGAAATAGAAAACACTTTAGCAAAGCATCCATCAGTTTCTATTGCAGCGGTAGTAGCAAAACCAGATGAAAAATGGGGCGAAGTCCCATGTGCATTTATTGAGATGGTCCAAGATAAACCAGTCACAGAAAAAGAATTAATAAGTTTTTGCAAAGAAACTCTTGCTGGTTTTAAAGTGCCGAAACAAGTTGTTTTTTGTGAATTACCAAAGACTTCAACAGGTAAAATTCAAAAATTTGAGTTAAGAAAAAAATTTTAGGAAAATAATTGATATTCCAACTAGAAAACAAAAACATTCATGCATCCGACTCTGGTCAGGGTATAGATACAAATAAAGATACGATAGTATTTTTACATGGAAGTGGTCTCTCACATATTGTCTGGTCGCTATCTGAACAATTTTTTTCATCAAAAAATTATAATGTATTATCTATAGATTTACCTGGACATGGAAATTCAGATGGTCCTTGCTTAGATAGTGTAGAAAAAATTGCTGATTGGATGGAAAAAGTATTTGATAAATTAAAATTAAAAAACTTAATTTTAGTTGGTCATTCTCAAGGATGTTTAGAAATACTCGAATATTCTTTAAGATATAAAGAGAGACTAAAAAAATTAGTTTTTGTTGGAGGTTCAAATAAAATGCCAGTACATCCGGATTTAATTGAATTAGCTCAAAGCGGACACTCAGACGCTGTTAAATTAATGATGAAATGGGGATATGAGGGTTCAAAAAAGTTTATTGGTGGTAACCCAGTAGAAAAAATCATTCAATCGCCGAGAGATATAAGTGAAATTTTGGCTGTTGATTTAAATGCATGTAACAATTATTTAAATGGCTCTAAGGCTGCAAAAGAAATTGATCTACCATCAATGCTTATATTTGGAGAATTAGATAAAATGGTTAATTTAGAAGCAGGAAAAAAATTCTCTAATTTGATTAAAAATTCAACTACTCACGTGATCAAAGGATGTGGCCATATGATAATGATTGAAAAAGCATTCGAAATGAGAGAAAAGATTTTAGAATTCTTAAATAAATGAAAAGTTATCCAATAGCTAAATCAAGAAGAGTGAGAAGTACTCCGTACACTTCAAGAATTGAAAATCAAGGTGTGACTGCCTACACAGTTTATAATCATATGCTGTTACCAGCAGCATTTGGATCTTTAGAAGAATCCTGTGATCATTTAAAAAAAAATGTTCAAGTATGGGATGTATCAGCAGAAAGACAGGTTGAAATTTCAGGCAATGATGCAGCGAAACTTGTTCAACTTATGACCTGTAGAGATTTATCCAATTCCAAAATTGGTAGATGTTATTATTGCCCAATAATTGATGAAAGTGGAAATTTAGTAAATGATCCAGTTATTTTAAAGCTAGCTGAAGATAGATGGTGGATCTCAATTGCTGACTCCGATGTTATTTTTTTTGCAAAAGGATTAGCATCAGGTAATAAATTCAATGTAAATATTTTTGAGCCTAATGTTGACATCCTAGCAATTCAAGGACCCAAATCTTTTGATTTGATGGAAAAAATTTTTGGTAAGGAGATAAAAGAGTTAAAATTTTTTGGATTTAATTATTATGATTATAAGGGTGTAAAACATTTAATTGCTAGATCTGGTTGGTCAAAACAAGGAGGTTTTGAGATCTATGTTGAAAATACTAAATCCGGATTAGATTTATATGATCAACTCTTTGTATTAGGAAAAGAATTCAATGTAAAAGCTGGATGTCCAAATTTAATTGAAAGAATAGAAAGTGGTTTACTTTCTTATGGAAACGATTTTGACAATAATGATAATCCATTTGAATGTGGTTTTGAAAAGTATGTAAATCTAGATACAGATATAGATTTTTTAGGTAAGGAAAGACTGAAAAAGATTCAAAAAGACGGGATCAAAAGAAAATTAATGGGTGTTCAGATTGATACTAGTAAAATTAATTTAACTAAATCTCTTAATATTAAAGATGAAAAAGGAAATTTAATTGGGGATTTAAGATCTGCCTGTTATTCACCTCATTTTAAAAAGTCTATAGGTATTGCGATGATAAATGAGCCACATTGTAAAGCATCCGCTTCAGGATTATTGGAAATTGATGGAAATTTAATAGCTGTAAAAGTTTGCGATTTACCTTTCATCTAGTATAAAACCTACATCATGAATATAGCAATAGTAGGAGCAACAGGTAATGTTGGAAGAAAAACTCTGGAAGTTCTCGAAAAAAAAGGACTTACTTCAGGAAATCTTTACTTAGTTGCTTCGTCTAAAAGCGCTGGAAAAAAAATTCATTTTCAAGGTAAAGATATTATAGTGAGTGAATTAGAAAATTTTGATTTTTCCAAAGTTAAAATCGCTTTTTTTGCAGCAGGTGGTAAAATTTCTGAAAAATTTGCTGAAAAAGCAGCCAAGCATTGTTTAGTAATTGATAATTCAAGTTTTTTCAGAATGGATCCGGATGTTCCTTTAATAGTCCCACAGGTAAATTCAGATGCTTTAAACAATATTAAAAAAAATATTATTGCAAATCCTAATTGTTCAACAGCACAATTAGTAATCGCATTAAAGCCATTACATGATTTATTTGTAATTAAAAGAATAGTTGTTTCAACATACCAATCCGTTTCTGGTGCTGGCAAAGCATCAATGGATGAATTGATTAAACAAACTAAATTAGCTTTAGATGGTAAAGATATTAAATCTGAAAATTTTACAAAACCAATTGCTTTTAATGCAATCCCGCATATCGACGTTTTTTCAGAAGATGGCTACACGAAAGAAGAGTTAAAAATGAGAAATGAGACTAAAAAAATCTTAGATGACAAAATCGATCTAACAGCAACATGTGTTAGGTTACCAATATCTGTTTCTCACTCAGAATCGGTAAATATTCAATTTGAGAAAACTTTTTCTTTAGAGCAAATAAATAAAGCACTGAATAGTTTTGATGGTTGCAAAGTAATTGATGAAAGAATTGATGGAGGTTACTCGACACCATTAGAGGCAGAAGGAAAAGATGAAACTTTTATTTCAAGGATTAGAGAAGATAAAACAATAAAAAATGGATTAAATTTGTGGATTGTATCTGATAATCTTCTAAGAGGCGCTGCATTGAATGCAGTTGAAATAGCTGAAACATTAATTAAAAATAATTTTTATGGAAAATAAACCTCCTCTATCACCACATATTCAAATTTATAGATGGCATATCTCCTCTTTGGTTTCCATTACTCATAGAATTACAGGAGTGATAAATATTATTGGAATTACTTTTATTTGCATTTGGTCTTGTTTACTTCTTCTTGGTGAAAATAATTATGAAGTAATTAATTTATTTTTAAAATCATTATTTGGGAAATTTATCATTTTGGGAATCACATGGTCTTTTTCATTTCAAATATTAAGTGAAATTCGACACTTGATAATGGATCTAGGTTATGGTTTTGAACTGAAGATAACTAGGATCACGGGTTTAATAGTAATATTTGGATCAATAATTTTAACGATTATTTTTTTTACATTAGGAAAAAATTTTATTTAGTATGATTAGTGCGACTAAAAAATGGATTTTTTTAAAGATCAGTGGAGTTTTGTTAGTGCCATTGATGACATGGTTTATTTTAAATTTCATAATGATTTATGATAAAGAATACTTAAATCTAATAGAATTTTTTACAATGCCTTTATCTAAATTTTTATTTAGTATTTTTATAATAAATGCTTATTTTTTTTCAGCTTTAAGTATAAGTGAGGTTTTTGAGGATTATATTAAAAATAATAAAATCAAAAGTGTCGCAAATAAGCTTTTATATGCATCAGCAGTAGTAATTCCTCTAATTACAATTATATTAATCTCTAGCTTATGAGTTCATATAAAATAATAGATCATGAATATGACGTTGTAGTCCTAGGTGCTGGTGGTTCTGGCTTAAGAGCCGCTGTTGGTTTAAGTGAAGCAGGATTAAAAACTGCATGTATTTCAAAAGTATTTCCAACAAGAAGTCATACTTCTGCTGCGCAAGGTGGAATTTCAGCTGCCCTTGGAAACATGGGCGAAGACGACTGGCGTTGGCATATGTATGATACTGTAAAAGGAGCAGATTGGTTAGGAGACCAAGATAGCATTGAGTACCTTTGTAAAGAAGCTCCTAAAGCAGTCATTGAATTGGAAAAATATGGTGTCCCATTTAGCAGAACAGAGGATGGCAAAATTTATCAAAGACCTTTTGGTGGTATGACCAAAAATTATGGAAATGGAATAGTCCAAAGAACATGTGCTGCAGCCGATCGAACAGGACACGCAATTTTGCACACTTTATATGGTCAAGCTTTAAAACATAAGACAGAGTTTTTTATTGAGTATTTTGCTCTCGATCTTTTAATGAAAGATGGGGAATGTAAAGGATTGATAGCATGGAATTTAAATGATGGAACTATTCATCGATTTAGATCTCATATTGTTATTATAGCTACAGGCGGCTACGGAAAAGTTTACTATTCTGCAACATCTGCTCATACATGTACTGGTGATGGAAATGCAATGGTGCTAAGAGCAGGTCTACCGTTACAAGATATGGAGTTTGTGCAATTTCATCCAACCGGAATTTATGGACACGGTACCTTAATAACAGAAGGTGCGAGAGGTGAAGGAGGTTATCTTACAAATTCTAAAGGCGAAAGATTTATGGAAAGATACGCGCCTAAAGCTAAGGATTTAGCATCACGTGATGTTGTAAGTAGGTCAATGTCAATTGAAATTAATGAAGGAAGAGGAGTTGGAAAAGATCAAGATCATGTTCATTTGAACTTAAGTCATCTAGATAAAGAAATTATAGAAAGTAGATTGCCAGGTATTACAGACGCAGCAAGATTATTTGCCAATGTAGATGTTACTAAGGAACCAATTCCAGTTGTACCTACAGTTCATTATAACATGGGTGGTATACCAACAAATTATAAAGCAGAAGTTTTGACTGTAAATGGTTCTGAAAAAACTGTTCCAGGACTTATGGCTATAGGGGAAGCAGCTTGTGTTTCAGTTCACGGAGCAAATAGATTGGGCTCTAACTCTTTGATTGATCTTGTTGTTTTTGGAAGAGCAGCTGCAAAAAGAGCTGCTGAACTAATTAAACCTGGTACACCACATGAGGAGATCAGTGAGTCAGAAACTCAAAAATGTTTAGATCGTTTTGATAAGATTAGAAACTCTGATGGAGATATTGGTACTGCTGAACTAAGACTGTCCATGCAAAAAACAATGCAATCAAAATGTGCGGTTTTTAGAACAGAAAAAACACTTAAAGAGGGTGTTGATGAAATACGACAAACATTTGATGGATTGGATTCTTTATCAGTTAAAGATAAATCATTAATATTTAATACTGACCTAGTAGAAACTTTAGAATTTGATAACTTAATTAGACAAGCTGTTGTGACAGTTGACTCCGCTTATAATAGGAAAGAAAGTAGAGGAGCTCATGCAAGAGAAGATTATCCAAAAAGAGATGATGAGAAGTTTATGCAACATACATTAGCTTGGTGTGATGGAAAAAAATCAAAAATAAGTTATAGAGATGTTCATAAGTCTACATTAACCAATGAAGTACAGTATTTTCCACCTCAGGAGAGAGTATATTAATGGTGCAAATCAGTTTACCTGAGAATTCCAAAACAAAAAAAGGTAAATATTTTAAGGACAAAACCGGCTCAAAAAATTTAAGAAAAGTTAATGTATATAGATGGGATCCATCTTCAGGAGAAGGTCCAAGAATCGACACTTATGAAGTTGATATGGATAACTGTCCATCCAAAGTATTGGATATTTTAAATAAAATTAAAAATGAAATAGACCCCACCCTTGCTTACAGACGATCATGTGCTCACGGTGTATGTGGATCGTGTGCAATGAATATAGGCGGTAAAAATGGTCTTGCTTGCACAACTCCTCATGAAAATATTGATGGAGATATTGATATTTATCCGTTGCCACACTTAAAAGTTAAAAAAGATCTAATCGGAGATTTAGATGGATTATACAAGCAATATAAATCTATTGAACCTTGGTTAAAATCAAGTTCAAAATCTGAGTCAGCTGAGTTAATTCAGTCAAAAGAAGATAGAGCTAAGCTTGATGGTGCTTATGAATGTATTATGTGCGCATGTTGTTCTACTTCTTGCCCAAGTTATTGGTGGAATGGAGATAAGTACTTAGGACCAGCAGTTTTATTACAAGCTTATAGATGGATTATTGATAGTAGAGATGAGGAAAGACAAGCTAGATTAAAAAAAGTAGCAGATGAACTTAAATTGTATCGTTGTCATACTATTTTGAACTGTACTAGTGCATGCCCTAAAGGTTTAAACCCTGCAAAAGCAATTGCTGAAATAAAGAAAATGTTAGCAACAGCCAATATTTAAACAATAGACTAATAAGAATTTTTACTCTAAAAGATCCTATTCATGAAATTAATTGAACATTTTGTAGGTGGAAAAATAATTCCCGGAAGTTCAGATAAAAAAGGAAAAGTTTTTAATCCCGCTACTGGTGAACAGGAAAAGGAAGTAAGACTTGCCTCCTCTAGTGACTTAGACCAAGCAGTAGTAATTGCAAAAAAAGCTTTTGAGACATGGTCATTAAAACCTTCACTTCAAAGAGCAAGGATAATGTTTAAATTTAAAGAGTTAATTGAAAAAAATTCTGATGAATTGACACAATTAATTGTTTCTGAACACGGAAAAGTTTATGAGGATGCAAAAGGCTCATTAACACGAGGATTAGAAGTTGTAGAATTTGCTTGTGGAATTCCACATTTACTTAAAGGAGAATTTTCAGAAAATGTAGGGACAGATGTTGACAGCTGGTCAATGCGTCAACCAGTAGGAGTTGTTGCTGGAATAACACCATTTAATTTTCCAGCTATGGTTCCGATGTGGATGTTTCCAATTGCTATTGCATGTGGAAATACATTTATATTAAAGCCATCAGAAAAAGACCCCTCTTGTGCAATAAGATTAGCAGAATTATTGAAAGAAGCTGGCCTTCCAGATGGTGTATTTAATGTGATAAATGGAGACAAAGAAGCAGTAGATGCAATTTTAAATAACAAAGATATTAAAGCAGTTAGTTTTGTTGGTTCAACTCCTATAGCTAAATATATTTATGAAAATTCAGCAAAAAATGAAAAAAGAGTTCAGGCATTAGGAGGAGCTAAAAATCATCTAGTAGTGATGCCAGACTGTGATTTAGATGGTGCTGTGAATGGCTTAATGGGTGCAGCTTATGGCTCCGCTGGAGAAAGATGTATGGCTCAGTCAGTGGCTGTAGCAGTTGGTGATATTGGAGATGAACTAGTGTCTAGATTATCAAAAAAAGCAGAGGCTTTAAAAGTTGGACCAGGAATGGACAAAAACTCAGAAATGGGCCCTCTAGTTACTAAAGAACATTTAGAAAAAGTAAAAAGTTATGTTGATTTGGGCGTAAAAGAGGGTGCGAAATTAGTTGTCGATGGAAGAAATTTAAAATTACAAGGATATGAAAATGGCTTTTACATTGGTGGCTGTTTATTTGATAAAGTGACAAAAGATATGAGGATTTATAAAGAAGAAATATTTGGCCCGGTTTTATCTGTTGTAAGGGTTAAAACTTTTGAGGAAGCTTCTAAATTAATAAACGATCATGAATATGGAAATGGTGTAAGTATTTATACAAGAGATGGAGATGCTGGAAGAACTTTTGCAAGCAAGATTCAAGTTGGAATGGTTGGTATAAATGTACCAATACCTGTGCCGATGGCTTTTCATAGTTTTGGTGGTTGGAAAAGATCTTTGTTTGGAGATAGTGCAATGCATGGGATGGAAGGAATAAAATTTTATACTAAATTAAAAACGATAACTTCAAGATGGCCCTCAGGAATTAGATCTAATGCTGAATTTGTGATGCCAACAATGAAATAATAAACAATGAGCAAAATATCTTTAATTGGAGCAGGTCAAATAGGTGGGACTTTAGCTCATTTAATTGGAATAAAAGAATTAGTAAATGAGGTAGTTTTATTTGATGTTGCGAGCGGTGTTGCAAAAGGAAAAGCGTTAGATATTGCACAATCATCATCTGTAGATGGTTTTGGTGTTAAATTTTCAGGGACTGATGATTACAAAGACATAAAGGGCTCAGATGTTATTATAATTACAGCTGGAGTACCAAGAAAACCTGGTATGAGCAGAGATGATTTACTTGGCATAAACTTAAAAATTATAAAACAAGTTGCAGAAGGAATTAAAAAAAATTCGCCTGATGCATTTGTAATTTGTATAACAAATCCATTAGATGTAATGGTAATGGCTTTTCAAAAATTCTCAGGCCTCTCACCAAATAAAGTAGTTGGCATGGCGGGTATATTAGATAGCTCCAGATTTAAGTTATTTTTATCTGAAGAATTTAGCGTCCCGGTTAAAGAAATAGAGGCAATGGTGATGGGTGGTCATGGTGATACAATGGTTCCCCTTCCAAGATTTACTAAAGTTTCAGGAAAACCTTTATTAGATTTAGTTAAAGAAGGAAAAATTTCTCAAAAAAGGTTGGAAGAAATAAATCAGAGAACTAGAGATGGTGGAGCTGAAATTGTAAAGTTTCTTGAAAAGGGTTCGGCTTTTTATGCCCCAGCAGCTTCAGGAGTTGAGATGGCCAAAGCTTATCTTAAAGATGAAAAAAAATTGCTCCCATGTGCTGCATATTTGAAAGGTGAATATGGTATCAATGATATATATGCCGGGGTTCCAATTATTGTGGGAAAGAATGGTGTTGAAAAAATAGAGGAAATAAACCTAGATGAGAAAGAAAAATCTGAATTTCTCCACTCAATTGATGCAGTAAAAAAACTCTGGGAAGCAGCGTCTAAAATAGATCCAGATTTAAATAAATAATGAATATACACGAGCATCAGGCAAAACAAATCTTAAAAAAATTTGGAGCAATTGTACCAGAGGGTGTATTTGGTTTAACAGTTGAGGAACTTTTAAAGAAATGTAAGTCATTAAAAACAGAAAAATATGTTTTAAAAGCTCAAATTCATGCAGGTGGAAGAGGGAAAGCAGGAGGTGTTAAAATTCTGAATAACCTAGAAGAACTTGAGAAATCAGCCAAAGAGCTTTTAGGAAAAAAATTAATAACTCATCAGACAGGACCTGAAGGAAGAGAAGTTAAAAGATTATATGTTGAAGTTTCATCAGATATCGATAAAGAATTTTATTTATCATGTTTGGTAGATAGAGCTTCTTCAAAAATTGCTTTTATCTCTAGTGATCAAGGTGGAATGGACATTGAGGATGTAGCAAGCAAATCACCTGACAAAATTTTGACAACTAAAGTAGAATTAAAAGAAGAAATTTCAAATAAGGAGTGTGAAAAGATTATTCAAATATTCAAATTAGAAAACAGTTCAAAAAACGAGGCAATATCTTTAATTAAATCAATCTATAAGATGTTTGTTGAAACTGATGCAAATATGGTTGAAATAAACCCTCTAATACTCACAAAAGAAAAGAAAATTATTTGTTTGGATGCAAAGGTAAATTTTGATAGTAACGCTTTGTTTAGACATCCTGAAATTTTAGAACTTAGAGATTTGAATGAGGAAGATCCTACTGAAATTGAAGCTAGTAAACATGACCTAGCTTATATCAAATTAGATGGCAGCATTGGATGCATGGTCAACGGAGCTGGTTTAGCAATGGCCACTATGGATATAATAAAATTATATGGAGAAGAGCCAGCAAATTTTTTAGATGTTGGTGGTGGAGCATCAAAAGAAAAGGTCTCAGCAGCTTTCAAGATAATTTTGTCAGATAAAAATGTAAAAGGTATATTAATCAATATTTTTGGTGGCATAATGCGATGTGATGTTCTAGCTCAAGGCGTTGTAGATGCTGCGAAAGAAATGAAAATCAATGTTCCTTTGGTAGTCAGATTAGCTGGCACAAATTTTAAAGAAGGCAAAGAAATACTAGATAATTCAGGTTTAAAATTAATATCTGCTGAAAATTTGGATGATGCAGCCAAAAAAATTGTTGAGGCAATTAAGTAAATGTCAGTTTTAGTCAATAAAGATACTAGATTAATCTGTCAAGGATTTACAGGTTCACATGGAACATTTCACTCTGAGCAAGCAATCAAATATGGAACAAATTTAGTTGGTGGAGTGACACCAAAAAAAGGTGGCCAAAAACATTTGGACCTTCCAGTTTTTAATACAGTGAAAGAGGCAAGAGAGTCTGAGGGAGCTAATGCAACTATGATATACGTCCCAGCTAAATTTGCAGCCTCAGCAATTATTGAAGCAATAGATGCATCTATAGAACTGATTGTATGTATAACTGAGGGGATTCCTATTCAGGATATGTTAAAAGTTAAACAGAGATTGAATAATTCAAAAAGTAGACTGATTGGCCCCAACTGTCCAGGTGTCATAACTCCCGATGAGTGTAAAATTGGCATAATGCCTGGCAGCATTCATAAAAAAGGAACAGTTGGGATAGTTTCAAGATCAGGAACTTTAACTTATGAAGCAGTAGCTCAGACTACAGAAAATGGATTAGGACAATCAACTTGCATTGGAATTGGAGGCGATCCTATTAATGGTACAAACTTTATAGATTGTCTAGATCTATTTTTAAACGACGAAGATACTCAATCAATTTTAATGATTGGTGAAATTGGAGGGACATCCGAGGAAGAGGCTGCAGATTTCATTAAAAATCATAAAATAAAAAAACCAATTGTTGGATTTATTGCAGGCGTTACTGCCCCACCAGGACGTAGAATGGGTCATGCAGGAGCCATAATCTCAGGAGGCAAAGGTGGTGCGAAGGAAAAGATAAAAAAAATGGAGGATTGTGGAATAACTATGGCAAACTCTCCATCAAAAATTGGAAAAACATTATTAAATAAATTGTCTAATTGAAAAATTTCTTTCTAGGTCTATATTAACTAATAGCGATGTCATCTTCTAAAAATCTTGAATTTGAAAAGACTGCTTTCTTAAGTAAATCCAATAGTGCTTTTATTGAAGAAATGTATCTTAAGTTTGTTAATAATGATCCATCTTTGCCTGATAGCTGGAAAATATATTTTAATCAGATTGGTGATGAGGCAGACATAATTGTAAATGAAATTAATGGTCCATCCTGGAGTCCATCAAAAAAAGTTTCAATTAAAAAATTACAAAATTTCAATAATGGTAATGAAAGTCAAGGTGAACTAGTTTCAAAACGATCTAATGCAAATTCTATAAAAGCTGTTGCCATGATTAGATCTTACAGGCAGAGAGGTCATTTGATTGCTAAATTAGATCCTCTAGGCCTTTTGAAGGCTGATTATTTAGAAGAACTACATCCCGAGTCATATGGATTTAAGAAGGGGGAATATAATGATAAAATATTTTTGGATGGGGTCATTAATAGGCAATATTCTAGTATTTCTGAAATTTTAAAATTTTTAAGAGATAAATATTGTGGATCTTTAGGTTTTGAATATATGCATATCTCAAATCCAACTGAAAGAAAATGGTTTAGAGATAGAGTTGAAAAAGCAGATGATTTTAAATTTACTCAGAATGGAAAAGAGGCTATTCTTAAAAAATTAATTCAAGCTGAAGGTTTTGAAAAATTTTTACACACAAAATACGTTGGCACAAAAAGATTTGGTTTAGATGGAGGTGAAAGTTTAATCCCTGCCCTTGAGCAAATAATTAAAATTGGTGGTCAATCAAAAGTAAAAGAAGTTAAAATAGGAATGTCCCATAGAGGAAGATTGAATGTTTTAGCCAATGTCTTACAAAAATCTTATAAAAGAATTTTTAATGAATTTGCTGGAGAGATTAGTTCAAAATCAGAGGACGACACAGGAGACGTCAAATATCATTTAGGTGCTTCATCAAACAGAGAATTTGATGGAAATCAAGTGCATGTAAGTTTAACGGATAATCCATCTCATCTTGAAGCAGTAAACCCTGTAGTTTTAGGACAAACAAGAGCTAAACAATATTTCCATAAGGATAAAGAGAGAAATAAAGTTATACCAATTTTAATTCATGGAGATGCAGCTTTTGCAGGCCAAGGTGTTGTAGCAGAATGTTTTGCAATGTCTGGTCTTCCAGGACATAATACAGGCGGAACTATCCATATTATAGTGAACAATCAAATAGGATTCACTACAAGTCCAAGATTCGCAAGATCATCACCTTACCCTTCTGATATTGCAAAAATGGTTGAAGCACCAATCATCCATGTTAATGGCGATGATCCTGAAGCAGTTGTTTATGCTGCAAGAATAGCAACTGACTTTAGATTAAAATTTAATAGAGATGTTGTTATTGACTTAATTTGTTATCGAAGATTTGGTCATAATGAGGGGGATGAACCGTCTTTTACTCAACCACTAATGTATAAAAAAATCCGTTCACACCCTTCACCCATCAAAGTTTATGGTGAAAAATTAATTAATGAAGGATCAATTACAGATGATTATTTTAGAAGATCTATAAAAGAATTTAAGGAATTACTTGATGAACAATATAAGAATGCAAAGAATTATAAGCCTAAAATTGAATGGTTTGAGGGTACATGGTCAAGATATAAACCAGCGAGAGGAAAAGATAAAAGAGGCGTAACGGGTTATGATGTTAAAAAATTAAAAAATATTTCTGAAAAGATAAATACAATACCTAAAGAAATTAACATTCATAAAACTATCGCTAAAGTCTTAGAAAATAGAAAATCAAACGTTAATAATGAGAAAAAAATTGATTGGTCTACAGCTGAAGCTTTGGCGTTTGGATCTTTGTTAGAGGAAGGGTACCCAGTAAGATTGGTCGGCCAGGACTCAGGAAGAGGTACATTTAGTCAAAGACATTCAGTATTAAGAAATCAATTAGATAATTCTCGATATGTTCCGTTAAATAAAATATCTAAAAATCAAAAGAATTTTGAAATTGTAGATAGTTTCTTATCTGAATTAGCAGTTTTAGGCTTTGAATATGGTTACAGTTTAGTTGAACCTAATACACTTACAATTTGGGAAGCTCAATTTGGTGATTTTGCTAATGGTGCTCAAGTAGTCATAGATCAATTTATTGCTTCAGGAGAAAGAAAATGGTCAAGAGCCTCAGGATTAGTTATGTTATTACCTCATGGCTACGAAGGTCAAGGTCCTGAGCATTCTTCTGCTAGATTAGAAAGATTTTTACAATTATGTTCAAATGACAATATGCAGGTAATGAATTGCACAACACCTGCAAACTACTTTCATGCATTAAGAAGACAAATGCATAGAGATTTCAGAAAACCTCTAATAATAATGACTCCCAAATCTTTACTAAGACATAAACATTGTATTTCAAGCTTAAGCGATTTTAGTAAAAAAAATACATTTCATAGAGTTTTATGGGATCACGCAATAGATCCAAAAGTAAAAGGTTTTATCAAATTGAAAAAAAAGGAAAAAATAGAAAAAGTAATTTTATGTTCAGGAAAAATTTATTTTGATTTACTTGAGGCTAGAGAAAAATTTAAAAGAGATGATCTTATATTTTATAGAATTGAGCAACTTTATCCTTTTCCAGCCAAGGCACTTGCAAAAGAGCTAAAACCTTATGCTAAAAAAGCTAAATTTTATTGGTGTCAGGAAGAGCCTAAAAATATGGGAGCTTGGTTTTCTGCTAGAGATTATATCCAATGGACATTAGATAATATAAAGGCTAATAATAAAAAGATTTCTTATATTGGAAGAAGTCCAGATGCGTCACCAGCTACTGGTTATGCAAAAAGACATATTTCACAACAACAAGAAATTATTAATAAAGTTTTTGAATAATTTAAAATGAGTGAAAAAATATTAGTTCCAGTTTTAGGTGAAAGTATTACAGAAGCCACGGTTGCAAAATGGTTAAAAAATAAGGGAGAAACAGTAGATGCAGATGAGCCTATTGTAGAATTAGAGACTGACAAAGTTAATTTGGAAGTACCGTCTCCTGTTACAGGGAAATTAGTTGAAATTAATTCTCAAGATGGATCAACTGTTAAAGTGGGTGAAATTTTAGGTTTAGTTACTGAAATTGAAGGTGAAGTTAAAAAATCGAATAAAATAGAGAAAATTCAGCCCTCGAATTTACAAAAAAAAGAGGAGATTAAAGAAAAAGATAATGTAATCAAGTTAGATCCAATTAAAGAACAAGCGGAATTAGGTATATTTGAAGAAGAGAATAATAGTAACGATTTAAAAGAGGAACCACTGGTTTTAACAGAGGAAATAAAAAACAGTCACACAGAGGAAAATTCTACTGAGGAAAGTCAAACATTATCTCCAGCTGTAAGAAAAATGGTAGATGAAAACAATATTGACGTTAAGTCGGTAAAAGGATCTGGGAAAGATGGACGAATACTAAAAGGTGATTTGATAAGTCTGATGGGAGTTAATCCTCCACCTTCAGAGAGAAAGATTAAATATGGTCAAGAAGAGCGCATTAAAATGACTAGGTTAAGGCAAACTATAGCAAAAAGATTGAAACAAGCTCAGGAGAATGCAGCGTTACTTACTACTTTTAATGAAGTGGATATGACAAATATAATTAACATGAGAAAAGAAAACCAGGAGGATTTCCAAAGTCGATATGGTATCAAGCTTGGCTTCATGTCGTTTTTTGTTAAGGCTTGTATAGTGGCTTTAAAAAATTTTCCAGCTGTTAATGCTGAAATAGATGGAGACACAATTGTTTACAAAAATTATTATAATATAAGTTTTGCAGTTGGAACAGATAAAGGTCTTGTAGTTCCAGTTTTAAAAAATGCAGACGAACTATCTTTTGCAGATATTGAAAAAAATATTAAAGAAATTTCTGAAAAAGCAAAAGATGGGAAACTTGTAATTGAAGATCTCCAAGGAGGTACTTTTACTATTAGCAATGGTGGAGTTTATGGGTCAATGCTTTCAACTCCAATTCTAAACTTACCTCAATCTGGAGTATTAGGGATGCATAATATTGTTGATAGACCTATTGTAGTGGATAGTGAAATCAAGATAAGACCAGTAATGTATTTAGCTTTATCTTATGATCATAGAATTATTGACGGCAAAGAGTCAGTATCCTTTCTTAAAATGATCAAAGAAAGCCTTGAGGACCCTAGAAGGTTATTTTTGGATATTTAGGATGTCGGAAAAATTTCAAGCAGTAGTTATAGGAGGTGGCCCAGGAGGTTATGTTTGCGCAATTAGACTTGCCCAACTGGGGTTAAAAACTGCATGTATAGAGTCCAGAGGATCTCTTGGTGGTACATGCCTGAACATTGGTTGTATCCCCTCAAAAAGTTTACTTAATTTATCTGAGGAATTTCATAAAGTTAAAGGTTTGGCAAATAAAGGTATTGAAATAGGAGAAGTAAAACTAAATCTTGATAAAATGATGAAGAGCAAGGACAAAGCAGTCACTGTTCTTACAAAAGGTGTAGAATTTCTTCTAAAAAAAAACAAAGTTACCTATTTTAAAGGCCATGGAAGTTTTAAATCAAAAAATGAAATCTTAATAAAAGATGATCAAAAAAAAGAAACAATAATTCAAACTGAAAAAACAGTTATAGCCACAGGATCTGTACCAGTATCTCTACCGGGCATCGAAATAGATGAAAAAATAATAGTTTCATCAACCGGAGCTTTAAAATTAGAAAAAGTGCCCAATAAAATGGTTGTTGTTGGTGGAGGTTATATCGGTTTAGAGATGGGATCAGTGTGGTCAAGACTTGGTGCAAAGGTAGAAGTTGTTGAGTTTTTGGATCATATAACACCTGGTATGGATAAAGAAATTTCATTTGAGTTTATGAAAATTCTTAAAAAACAAGGAATGAAGTTTAATATGCAAAATAAAGTTGAAACAATTCAAAAAAATAATTCAGGTGCAGTGGTCTCAACAATTGATAAAGATGGAAATAAAAATAATTTTGAATGTGATGTAGTTTTAATTTCAGTTGGCAGAAAGCCAAATACAGATGGTTTAAACTTAAAAAATGCCGGGGTGAGTTTAGATGAAAAAAATAGAATAAAGACTGATAAGAAATTTAAAACAAATATTGAAAATATTTATGCAATAGGTGATGTGATTGTTGGGCCCATGCTTGCACATAAGGCTGAAGATGAGGGTATAGCAGTTGCAGAAAATATTGTAGGTCAATCAGGTCATGTAAACTATGATACAATACCAGGTGTGGTGTATACCTCACCAGAGGTTGCTTCAATTGGTAAAACAGAGGAGCAATTAAAAGAATTAAATAAAAGTTATAAGGTTGGTAAATTTTCATTCATGGCCAACTCTAGAGCTAAAGCTATAGATGATGCAGAGGGTTTTGTGAAAATTCTTGCAGATGCTGAGACAGATAAAGTTTTAGGCGCACATATAATTGGCCCTCATGCTGGAGAATTAATTGCTGAAATCGGTGTTGCAATGGAATTTGGTGCAAGCGCCGAGGATATAGCAAGAACCTGCCATGCTCACCCAACTTTCTCTGAAGCTGTCAAAGAAGCTGCGTTATCAGTAGATAAAAGAGCAATACACTCTTAATTTTTTTTCATATTATAAAAATATGAAATACCCGATTCTACTACCTAATATTTTTAATCATCCTTTTACTTATGAAAGTGAAATTAATCTTAAGCTAGGTGAATTTGTTCTAGTCCCTTTTGGAAAATCTAAAATAACAGGTGTTGTGTGGGATGAATTTGAAAAAAACGACAATAAAAAATTTACAATAAAAAGTATTCAAAAAAAATTAGACGTAGCTCCACTAAAGAAAGACACAATAAATTTTTTAAATTGGTTTGCTGAGTATAATTTAATACCAAAAGGAATGGCATTAAAGCTAGTTTTATTGAGTAGTAATGCGATAGAAAAAATGGAAAAAAAAATTTATGAACCGTATAATTATAAAATAAAAAAAAATTCCTTTAAACTATCTATCAATCAAATCAAATCTTTAGAAAAAATGGGTTATTCAAATAAAAAATTTAGAGTTCATGTTTTACAAGGAACAACAGGATCGGGTAAGACCTTAGTTTATTTTGAGGCGTTAAAATCTTTAATAGAGAAGGGTTTTCAATCATTAATTCTTTTACCAGAAATAGGTTTGACCAGTCAGTTTGAGCAAAAATTTTCAGAATATTTCGGATTTAATCCAGCGATTTGGCACTCTGGTATCTCAAAAAAAAAAAAAGAAATAATTTGGAGTGGCATTTCCTGTGGTGAAATTAAAGTTGTCATTGGTGCAAGATCTTCTTTATTTTTACCGTTTGAAAAATTAGGAATAATAATTGTTGATGAGGAACATGATCAGTCTTTCAAGCAAGATGAAGGTATCACATATAATGCTCGAGACATGGCGATTTCAAGAGCATCATTTGAAAATATTCCTGTTAACTTGATCACAGCAGTTCCCTCCATAGAAACTTTTGAAAATATTAAAAAGGGAAAATATGAAGTCTCTAGACTTAGTGAAAGATACAGAAATGCAGCACTACCTAATTATGAAATCATTAATTTAAATAATACAAAACTTGAGAAGCAATCATGGTTATCAGCGAAGATAATTGAAAAAGTTAATTTTCATCTTGAAAAAAAAGATCAAATTTTGTTTTTTTTGAATAGAAGAGGTTTTTCACCTAACGCATTATGTAAAAAATGTTTTTCAAGCTTCACATGCCCAAATTGTACAATAAATTTGGTTTATCATAAGAATAAAAATAATTTGATATGTCATTATTGTGGTTTCAAATCAGAGTTAAAAAGAAATTGTAAGAAAGGTGATAATTGTGAATTTATTTTTAGCGGACCAGGTGTTGAAAGAATTTCTGAGGAAGTAAAAAGAAAGTTTCCTGGTAAAAAAATTGAAATTTTCTCAAGTGATACGATGAATAAAAAGGACTCAAAAGAAAAAATTAGAAAAATAATTAATAATGAAATTCAAATTTTAGTAGGAACTCAATTAATATCAAAAGGTTTTCATTTTCCTCACTTGAATTGTATTGTTGTTGTAGATATTGATCTTTCATCTCATGGTCATGATTTAAGAGGAGCTGAAAAGAATTTACAACTTTATCATCAGCTTTCAGGAAGAGCTGGAAGAACTGGAAATCCAGCGACAGTTTATTTTCAAACCTATGAAAATAATTCAAAAATGATCTCTGAAATAACAAATAAAAATCCAGATATCTTTTTAGAAAGAGAGTTAGAAATAAGAAAAAAAAATAAACTTCCTCCTTATCAAAGATTTATTTCTTTAATTCTCACAGGAGAAAATGAAAAAAAATTAGAAAAAGATGCTTTTAACTTTAAAAATTTTATTGAAAACAAAATTAATGGAAAAATTTTGGGCCCTGTAAATGCACCAATATTTAGAATAAAAAAAAAATTTAGGATGAGACTTTTGATAAGAGGATCAAAATCTATGAAAATGCAAAATTCTTTAGCTAAAATTATTCCAAAATATAAATTTTTTAAGGGAATAAAACTTTCAGTTGATGTTGATCCAATAAACTTCAATTAACCAATAAAAAGAGGCATTTTTGACGTATCAGTCACTTGAAGACACAAGGGTCATATGTTAATTAAAGCCTGAATTTTTAATAATCTTCAACATTATATAGGAAACAAGTTGAGCAAAGATACAGGATTTTCAATTTCTTCAGCTGAAAGGTATTCTCTCGCACTTTTTGAGCTTTCAGAAGAAAATAATTTATTAAGCCAGATAGAAGAACAATCTTTATCTGTATTAAATCTTATTAATCAAAGTAAAGATTTTTTTAATTTAATTAAAGATCCCACTACTAGCCAAGAGGATCTCTCAAAAGTGATAAATAAAATAGCTTCTAATAATAAATTTGATAATTTATTTAAAAATTTTTTAAATTTCTTAATTCAAAAGAGACGTTTCTTTTTTATAGAACGAATTCTTAAAAGTTTTATTGAAATTTGTTCCCAAAAAAGAGGTGAGATTATAGCTGAATTGAAATCAGCAAAAAAATTATCAAGTGATGAAATTAAAAAAATTACAGATGAGTTATCAGTAAATTTTAGCTCTAAAATAAAATTAAACTACAAATACGATGAAAGTTTAATAGGAGGCCTGGTAGTTCAAGTTGGAAGTACTATGGTTGATTCCTCAATTAAAAATAAATTACAGCAAATCGAAAATAGAATGATAGAGGCATAGATGGAAATAAATCCTTCAGAAGTTACAAAAATATTAAAAGAACAAATTAAAAATTTTGGTGAAAAAGCCGAAGTTGCAGAAGTAGGGCAGGTATTATCAGTTGGAGATGGTATCGCAAGAATTTATGGTTTGGATAATGTACAAGCTGGTGAAATGGTGGAATTTTCAGATGGATCAAAAGGGATGGCTCTTAACTTAGAAAGTGAAAACGTTGGTGTTGTAATTTTTGGTGATGATAGAAATGTAAAGGAGGGTGATGTAGTAAAACGTACTGGTAACATTGTTGATACTCCTGTTGGAAAGGAATTGTTAGGAAGAGTTGTAGATGGTTTAGGTAATCCTATTGATGGAAAAGGTTCATTTGATAAGAATATTAAAAAAACTAGAGTAGAAGTAAAAGCACCAGGAATTATTCCTCGTCAATCAGTCAATGAACCAATGCAAACTGGATTAAAATCAATCGATAGTTTGGTTCCAATTGGAAGAGGTCAAAGGGAATTAATTATTGGTGACAGACAAACGGGTAAAACTGCAGTTGCTGTGGATGCAATTATTAATCAAAAAAAAATAAATGAATCCGGTGATGAAAAGCAAAAATTATATTGTATTTATGTTGCAGTTGGACAAAAAAGATCAACGGTAAGACAAATTCAAAAAACTTTAGAAGAAGCAGGTGCAATGGAGTACACAACTATTGTTGCAGCTACAGCATCAGATTCTGCGCCATTACAATTTTTAGCTCCATATACAGGATGTGCCATGGGTGAGTATTTTAGAGATAATGGAATGCATGCACTTATTATCTATGACGATTTATCTAAACAGGCTGTTGCGTATAGACAAATGTCTCTATTATTGAGAAGACCTCCAGGCCGTGAGGCTTATCCGGGAGATGTATTTTATCTACATAGTAGATTACTTGAAAGAGCTGCAAAGTTAAGCGACGAGCACGGTGGTGGTTCATTAACAGCACTTCCAATTATTGAAACACAAGGAGGAGATGTTTCTGCATTTATTCCTACAAATGTAATTTCAATTACTGATGGTCAAATATTCTTAGAAACAGAATTATTTAACCAAGGTATAAGACCAGCAATTAACGTTGGATTATCAGTATCTAGAGTTGGATCATCAGCTCAAACAAAAGCTATGAAAAAAGTTTCGGGATCGATGAAACTAGAATTAGCACAATATAGAGAAATGGCAGCATTTGCTCAATTTGGATCTGATTTGGATGCATCTACACAACAACTTTTAAATAGGGGCTCAAAACTAACTGAACTTCTAAAACAAAAACAATATTCACCATTAACTGTTGCTGAGCAAGTAATATCAGTTTTCTGTGGTGTTAAAGGTTATCTCGATGATATTGATTTAAAAGATGTATCGGAGTTTGAAAGCAAAATTATTAATAAATGTAAATCAGATAAACCTGAAATAATTGAGTCAATTCAAAGCACTGGAAAACTTGATGAAGATAAAGAAAAGCTATTGGTAGAAGTAATTACTCAGCTGAAAGGAACCCTTAAATCTTAATATAATATGGCAAGTCTAGATGATCTCAAAAAAAGGATAGCGAGTGTAAAGTCTACACAAAAAATCACGAAAGCTATGAAAATGGTTGCAGCAGCAAAATTAAGAAGAGCTCAAGAAAGTGCTGAGAGAGGAAGACCTTATTCAGAAAAAATGAATAATATTATTTTAAACTTATCTAATGGCATATCTGATAAAGAAAATGCTCCAAAATTATTATCTGGGACAGGTGAAAATAAAGTTCACTTATGTGTAGTAATGACATCAGACAGAGGTCTTTGTGGTGGTTTTAATTCTAACATCATTAAAAAAGCGAAAAGTTATTTCTCAAAAATTTTAAACGAGGGTAAACAATTAAAGATTATTACTGTAGGGTCGAAAGGAAATGACCAACTAAAAAGAGTTTATGGAGATAAAATTATTGAAAATATATCTTTTAAAGAATCTAAAAATGCAAATTATTTTGATGCCGATAAAGTTGGAAGGATCATAATTGAAAAATTTGAGGCTGGTGAGTTTGATATATGTACAATTTTTTATAATCAATTTAAAAATGTAATCACTCAATTACCTCAAGCTCAACAGATTATACCCTTAAACAATGAAGAGGATCAAAATAATTCAGATGAAAGTTATGAATTTGAGCCAGATGAAGATGAAATTTTAAACAATTTACTACCAAAAAATATTTCAACACAAATATTTAAGGCAATGTTGGAGAATTCAGCTAGCGAACAAGGGTCCAGAATGAGTGCAATGGATAATGCTACCCGTAACGCAGGTGAAATGGTTGACAAACTTACTATCGAATATAATAGAAGTCGTCAGGCAGCAATTACAAAAGAACTAATAGAAATCATATCAGGAGCAGAAAGTTTATAATTATGAGCAAAGGAATAATTACACAGGTTATTGGAGCAGTAGTAGATGTTAAATTTGATGGAGAACTTCCAGAAATTTTAACAGCATTGGAATGTAAAAATGGAAACAACAGATTAGTTTTAGAAGTAGCGCAACACTTGGGTGAAACTACAGTTAGAACTATTGCAATGGATGCTACTGAAGGTTTAAAAAGAGGTGATGAGGTAATAAATACCGATGCTCCCATACAAGTTCCAGTAGGACCCGAAACTCTTGGAAGAATTATTAATGTGATTGGAGAGCCAATAGATGAAAGAGGAGATGTAAAAACTAAAGAGAGCTGGCCAATTCATAGAGGTGCTCCTGAATTCAATGATCAATCGACTGAAACTGAAATTCTTGTTACTGGTATTAAAGTAATTGATTTGCTTGCGCCTTACGCAAAAGGGGGAAAAATTGGTTTGTTCGGCGGCGCTGGTGTTGGAAAAACTGTTTTGATTATGGAATTAATCAATAACGTTGCAAAAGCACATGGTGGCTTTTCAGTTTTTGCTGGTGTAGGAGAAAGAACAAGGGAGGGAAACGATCTTTATCATGAAATGATTGAGTCTGGTGTAATCAAACAGGACGGACCAGGATCTAAAGCAGCATTAGTTTATGGACAAATGAATGAACCCCCAGGCGCTAGAGCTAGAGTGGCACTTACTGGATTGACTGTAGCAGAATATTTTAGAGATCAAGAGGGACAAGATGTACTTTTCTTTGTTGATAATATTTTTAGATTTACCCAAGCAGGCTCAGAGGTTTCAGCCCTTTTGGGTAGAATTCCATCTGCAGTTGGTTATCAACCAACATTAGCAACTGATATGGGTAATCTTCAAGAGAGAATTACTACCACTAACAAAGGATCAATTACCTCAGTACAAGCAATTTATGTACCTGCAGATGATTTAACTGACCCTGCTCCGGCTACATCTTTTGCTCATTTGGATGCAACAACAGTGCTTTCAAGACAAATAGCTGAAATTGGAATATATCCTGCTGTTGATCCGCTAGACTCAACTTCAAGAATTCTAGACCCTAGAATTGTTGGTGATGAACATTATAGAGTAGCAAGAGATGTGCAAAGAATATTACAATCTTACAAATCATTACAAGATATCATAGCCATTTTAGGTATGGATGAATTATCTGAGGAGGATAAGCTGGTTGTAGCTAGAGCAAGAAAAATTCAAAGATTTTTATCTCAGCCATTTTTTGTTGCAGAAGTTTTCACAGGATCACCAGGAAAATTGGTAGATTTAGACTCAACCATCAAAGGCTTTGATGCTATTTGTAAAGGTGAATATGATCATTTACCTGAAGCAGCGTTTTATATGGTAGGCACGATTGAAGAGGCAATTGAGAAAGCTAAAAAAATGGAACAAGAAGCTGCTGCTTAATGAGTGAAGAGTTTAAAATTGAAATTGTAAACCCGGAAAAATCCTTTTTAGTTAAAGAGGATGTTTTAGAGGTTGTTGTGCCTGCATTTGAGGGTGAAATGGGGATTTTAAAAGATCACATATCTATTATTTCTTTTTTAAAACCTGGGATAATTAAAGTATTTTCGAAATCAGGTGATGAAAATTATTATGTAGAAGATGGAATTATCGAATTTAAAAATAATAATTTATCTATCTTAACAAGCACAATATTTTCTGTGACAGATTTAGATAAATCTAAACAAGGGGATTTACTCAAAAAAGCTGAAGCGGAAGCAAGTAAATCTGAGATCAGTGATCAGGCTAAATATTTAGCTGATCAAAAAGTCGAAGTTCTAAGATCGATTAATTAATAATAACTCTAATTTTTTTTTAATTTCTTGATAAACGTGCAATTTAAAATCTACCACAACTTTTGTTAAAGATTCCAAATCAATCCATTTCCATTCAAGAAATTCAGGTTTTTTTGTTTTAATATTTATTTCACTATCCTTTCCTGTAAACTTCATTATAAACCATTTCTGTTTTTGTCCCTTATACTTACCCTTCCAAATTATACCTAATAGGTGATCTGGTAATTCATATGTTATAAAACCATCTAATTCTTTAATTAGCTCTACTTTTGTAATACTAGTCTCTTCCTTTAACTCCCTGTATGCAGCGGCAAGAAAATCCTCACCTTCATCAATACCTCCTTGTGGCATTTGCCAGAAGTTTTTTGGGTTGTCTATTCTTCTTGCAACGAAAATTTTATTTTCTTGATTAAGAACAACAATGCCTACACCACTACGTAGTGGTAGATGTTTATATTGTTCTTTCATTTATCCGTTTAAAAGTTTTAATGCGTAGCTTAGTTGATTATCGGTATCTGTCTTAATCCTAAATTCATCCGTATCTTCATCAATCTCAATATCAGGACTTACTCCAACCTCAGAAATTGATTTGCCTGACGGCAAGTAATATTTTGCAACAGTGAGCCTTATTGCTCCTTTATTCTTTAGTGGAATAATTGATTGCACTGAACCCTTTCCATAACTATTTTCACCTAAAATAATTGCTCTTTTATGATCTTGTAGTGCTCCAGCAACTATCTCTGAAGCAGATGCAGAACCGTAATTAATTAATACAACCAAAGTTTTGCCACCTATCAAGTCTCCTTTTTTGGCAAACCATTTTCTATTTTCAGAGGCTTTTCTACTTTTGGTAGATACTATTTCCCCATTATCTAAAAAAAAATCTGATATTTTTACAGCTTGTGATAACAACCCTCCAGGATTATTTCTTAAATCTAGTATATATGAATTTATATTTTCATTTTTTTCAAATTCTCTAATTTGCTCTCTTATTTGATCACCACTATTTTCATTAAAAGAAGTTAATCTAAGATAACCAATGTTATTTTTTAAAAGATCAGCTTTAACTGATTTAATTTGAATTATTTCTCTTACAATTTCAAATGTTAGAGCCTTTTTTTGTCCAATTCTTCTTACAGTTAAAATAATTGATGAACCTACAGGTCCTCTCATCAAATCTACAGCCTCACTTAGAGATTTACCCTGTACTTGAATATCATCTATTTTTATGATGTAGTCACCAGCTTTAATTCCAGCTCTAGACGCTGGAGTATCGTCAATAGGGGAAATTACTTTTACAACCCCAGACTCCATATTTACTTCTATTCCCAAGCCACCAAATTCACCACTTGTTTCAGTCTGCATCTCGTTAAAAATTTCAGGTGACATATATGCTGAGTAAGGATCTAGTGATTGAAGCAAACCATCTATTGCAGCATCCATACTTTCAGATTGATTTATTTCATCGACATATTCTTTATTAATTTTTTCTAATACTTCTCCAAATAAATCTATTTTCTTATAAACATCATTTTCAGCTGCAACAACAGGATTAAAAGTTGAAAACTTTAGTAAAAATATACTGACAATAAAAAAAATTTTCCTCATATTATAAGTTTTTCTTTTGGAATAAATTCTGACCACATTTTTTCTAGTTCATAAAATTTTCTTTTTTCTGGATGAAATATGTGGACAATTAGATCTATTCCATCCACCAGTTTCCACTCCGTGCTATCTTTTCCCTCAATTTTTGAATCTTTCATTCCATAATCTTTGAATTTTTCTAAAACTTGCTCAGAAAGTGACTGGATATGTCTAGATGACGTACCACTTGCAATAATCATGTATTCAGCCATCGAGCTTTTATCTTTAAGATCGATGCTAACAATGTCTAATGCTTTATTGATATCTAAAGTTTGAATTATGATTTTTTTTAAATCAGAAATTTTGTCCATTAATTAACTAAACCATATCAAATTTTTCTCAATTGAGAAGAAGAAATATTGACCTTTTCAAATTCAATAAATTTCAAATTTTCTCTATTTAATCTTTTATATGTAGTTGAATTTAGTGATTTTTTTTTAAAACCATGCCTATCAAATACTATTATTTTACATTTCTGTGAAATTAATTCCCATTTATACCATTTGTGAAATTTTATTAAATTATCAGCTCCCATTATAAAATAAATTTTATTTTTTTTGTTCTTTGAAATATGATTTATTAAATCAAAAGTTTTATTCGATTTAATTGTGTCTTCATAAAATTTTACCCTAATTAATTTATTTGATCCAATAATTTTTTTGCAATGCTTGATTCTATTATCCAAACTTGTATGCGTCTTTTTTTTAAAAGGATTTTTTTTTGTTATTGCCCAAATAACCATTCGCAATTCAAATCTTTTAATTGCTTCTTTTGAGATTGTTAAGTGACCTTTGTGTGCAGGATCGAAGGATCCACCTAGGATCCCTATTTTATTTCTTCTTCTAACCAATTTACTTTCTAATTTTACCATTACTTGTTACTTGATATTTGTAGGAAATTAGTTGTCCAAGTCCTACAGGGCCTCTTGGTGGAAGAACATTTGTCGAAATTCCAACCTCACCACCAAATCCAAATTCACCACCATCTGCAAATTGTGTAGATGTGTTGTGCATTGCGATTGAACTTTTAACCTCCATTAAAAATTTTTTAGCAGTTTTTTTGTTTTTAGTAATAATACAATCAGTATGCATAGTTCCATATTTATTAATATGAGAAATAGCCTCTTGTAAGTTTTTGACTGATTTTACAGAAACGGTTGCAGATAAATATTCTTTTGACCAATCTTTGATTGATGCTTTTTTGATTTTACCTACATAAATTTTTCGTATTTTATTATCACCAATAATTTGACAACCTTTTTCCTCTAATAACTTTAATATATGGGCTCCAAACTTTTTGATTATACGCTCATTTAGCAAAATTGTTTCAGTCGCTCCACAAATCGCTGTATTTCTTAGTTTTGCATTTACTATTACTTTGGTAGCAATTTTGGGATCTGCATCTTTATCTACATATGAATGACAAACACCTTCTAAGTGACCAATAGTTGGAATTTTGGAAATGTTTTGTACTTTTTTAACTAAATTTCTACCTCCTCTTGGTATGATTACATCAATAAAATTAGTCATTTTAGTGAGTAAAAAATCTACTACTTTTCTATTCTTTATATCAATGAATTGAACAAAGTTTTGATTAACTTTATTAATCTTCAAAGCTTTTCTGAATAAATTTGATAAAATTTTATTAGAATAAAAGGCCTCAGTGCCACCTTTCAAAATAACTGGATTTCCAGACTTAAAACATAATGATGCTACATCCGAGGTTACATTTGGTCTACTTTCATAAATTACACCTATTACTCCTATCGGGATTGATATTTTTGAAAATACAAGTCCATTAGGTCTTTTCCATCTTTCAATAACATTATGAACTGGATCCTTTAACTTAATTATTTTTTGGATTGAATTAATAATACCCAAGATTTTTTTTTCATTTAAAATTAGTCGATTTATTAAATTATCTCTTAGCTCTATTTTGATAGCCCGATCTACATCTTTTTTATTTTCTTTAAGAATTAAATGCTTATTTTTTCTTATCATTTTAAGATAATCACTTAAAACTTTATTTTTTTTATAAGTATCTATTGGTTGAGCAAATGCTTGTTTTGATTTTTCACCAATATTAATTAATATCTTTCTCATTAGATTTCTACCATATCGTCTTTATGTACTACCTCAGATTTTGACACGTATCCTAAAATTTTTTGTATTTCATTCGAATGACAGCCCATAATTAAATTTATTTCTTTGGATGAAAAAGAGCTAAGTCCACGAGCAAACTCTTTTTTTTTATTATCTAAAATTTTAATATGGTCTCCCTTATTAAATCTACCGACCACTTTTTTAATTCCAGCCGCTAATAAACTTTTTCCACTATGAAGAGCCTTTTTTGCCCCATCATCAATTATAAGTTCACCCTTAGGAGAAATCGAGCTGATTATCCACTTTTTTCTTGCATGCATTTTAGATATTTTAGAAATAAACCAAGTGCAGTTATCTTCACTCTGGATACGATCGATAGGATTAAGATTTAACCCATTTGCTATTACCATATTGCAACCAGCCAAATTACAAATTTTAGCAGCTTCGATTTTTGTATTCATGCCACCACTTCCTAATTCTGTCATACCTTTGATATTTATACTCTTAATAACTTTGTCTAAATCAACCACTTTCTTAATTAACTGAGCATCTTTGAATTTTTTTGGGTTTTTTGTGTATAAGCCATCTACATCCGAGAGTAATATTAAGGTATCTGCATTTGTAATTTGGGCAACTCTAGAAGCAAGTCTATCATTATCTCCATATTTAATTTCAGATGTAGCAATAGTATCATTCTCATTAACAATAGGGATGAAATCAAGATCAAATAAGTTTTCAAAGGTTCTTTTTGCATTAATTGATCTTCTTCTCTCCTCGGTATCGTCAAGGGTAAGTAAAATTTGAGAAATATCTAATTTATATTTTGAAAACGTTTCTAAAAACAAATTCATCAATTCAATTTGTCCTATAGATGCAATTGCTTGACTTTTATCTAGCTTAAGATTTTTTTTATTATAATTCATTTTTTTACATCCAAGGGCTATTGCGCCTGAAGAAACAATTATAACTTTTTGATTGTTCGATCTTAATTTTTTTATATCTTTCGCAAAGCTAGAGAGCCATTTTTTTCTTATTTTATTATCTCGATCAACTAAAAGTGAAGATCCGATTTTGACAACAATTTTTTTTGAGTTTTTAAGATACATAATTCAATAATTTTGATTTGATTTTTGATACTGAAGATTTATTGAATGTTGATACTGCAATAACTTCTGATTTAGTATTGTTTTTAAAATCTTTAATTATGTGATTAACTTCTTTTTCATCAATAAGATCTATTTTATTCAACACGATTAATTCTTTTTTTTTAGTGAGTTTGTTACTATATTTTTTAAGCTCATTTTTTACTTGTTGATAGCTTTTTTTTAAATCTTCACTTGTAATATCAATTAAATGTAAAAGAGATTTACATCTCTCAATATGTTTCAAAAACTGAATTCCAAGGCCTGTACCTTTATGAGCCCCTTCTACTAATCCTGGTATATCTGCTATAGTAATTTCTTTATTATCATAACTTGCTACTCCCAAATTTGGATTTAAAGTGGTAAATTGATAGTTTGCAATTTTAGGATTTGCATTAGTAACTGATGCTAATAAACTTGACTTACCTGCATTAGGTAATCCTATAATCCCGATATCAGCTATTGTTTTCAATTGAAGCCAAATTGTAAACTCTTCTCCTCGAGTTCCTTTTGTAAATTTCCTTGGAGCCCTATTAGTAGAACTTTTGAATCTTGTATTGCCCAATCCACCTCTACCACCAGCAGCAGCGATAAACTCCTCACTAATTTTTGTAAAGTCGTAAATTAGTGTTTTGTTGTCCTCCTCAAAAACTTGCGTCCCTAAGGGAACTTTTAAAATCAAATCTTCACCACTCTTGCCTGTTCGGTTTTGTCCTGCACCGTTCCCACCTCTCTTTGCTTTATGATGTTGTTGATATCTGAAATCAATCAATGTATTTAAATTCTGTTCAGCTTTTAAAATTACTGAACCTCCTTTTCCACCATCACCACCATCTGGACCACCATATTCTATAAATTTTTCTCTTCTGAAACTCGGAGAACCATCTCCACCGTTTCCAGCTTTAATAAAAATTTTAACTTGATCTAAAAATTTCATAATACAACAATATTTTAAGTTGTACTATTAATTGGGTTTTACTGAAACAAAAGTTCTATCTGACTTTGTTTTTTTAAAAACTACTTTACCTTTTATTACTGAAAAAATTGAGTGATCTTTACCCATTCCCACATTTTCTCCAGGAAATATTTTTGTACCTCTTTGTCTTACAATAATGTTTCCTGGTATAACAGATTGGCCACCATACTTTTTGACACCAAGTCTTCGCCCAGCACTATCACGTCCATTTCTAGAAGATCCGCCTGCTTTTTTTGTTGCCATAATTAATTACTAGTTATTTACCAGCCTCTTTTTTTATTTCTGTCTTTCTTGTTACCTTAGAAACTTTTTCAGCCTCTGAAAGAATTTTACCATCTTTCGAAAAAATTTTATTTATTCTAATCATAGAATATTCCTGTCTATGCCCATTTTTTCTTCTTGAGTTATGTCTTCTTCTTTTTTTAAAAATTAATACAGTCCTATTTTTACTATTTTTAATTAAGTCAGCTTCAACTTTTGCACCACTTACCATTGGGGCTCCAACTTCTATTTTACTGTCATCTCCATAAGCTAAAATTTCATTAAATTCTATTTTTGAATTAGCTTTGATATCTGTTAATCTTTCAACCTTCAAAATCTCTCCAGATTTGACTTTGTATTGTTTACCACCTGTTTTTATGACTGCGAACGACATATAAATACTCTAAATTTTGTTAAGGCAATATAGTCTGAGCAAGACTATAGTCAAGTTTTATAAATCAAAAATTGTCCTTTAAATCTCTTAATTTTGAAAAACTTTCGACATCTTTAGCTTTAAGAAATATATTACATTCTATTTCATCAGATAAAATTGATGGAATGGTGGGTTGGCCATTTTTTATTTTTTCTTTAATTTCTTTAATTTTACTCTTTAAATTTAAATTATCGGGATCATTTGTTTCACAAAATTTTGAATTTTGTAATGTATATTCATGGCCGCAATATATCTGAGTATCTTTTGGAAGTTCTTTTAATTTTTTTAATGAATTAAACATCTGTTCATAAGTTCCCTCAAAAATTCTACCACATCCTAAAGAAAATAAGGTATCCCCAGTAAAAATTTTTTTTTCCAAAAAAAAATGAAAGGCAATATGCCCACTTGTATGACCTGGTATGTGATAAATTTTCGCCTCAAAATTTTCGCCTTTCCATTTTTGATTATCTTTCACAAACACATCAATTTCTGGAATACGATCTTTATCTTCTTTAAATCCAACTATTTTAGAATTATATCTTTTCTTTAATTCTAAGTTGCCACCTACATGATCATAATGATGGTGAGTATTAAGAATATATTTTAACTCGATATTATTACTTTCAACATATTTTATAATTGGAGCTGCCTCACCAGGGTCAACAACACATCCAATATTTTTAGTGTCATCGATTAACAAGTAACTATAATTATCTTGTAAACACTTAATTATTTCTATTCTCATCTTATTTTTCAATTAAGAATATACCTAATTCTGCAAATAAATTTTTATAAAATAAATTAGAATTATTAATATTTGATATATTTTTATTAGTCAGAGCTAGAGATTTAAAGATTTTAAAGTTTATAATTTTTGAAAATTTAACAAAATCTTTAATAGTACACATATGAATATTTGGGGTGTTATACCAATCATTTGGTAATGATTCTGTGATTGGCATTGTTCCTTTGATAAGCAAATTTAATCTTACTTTCCAATGACCAAAATTTGGAATTGTTATGATTGCTTTTTTTCCAACTCTTAAAAGTTCTTTTATAACAATCTCAGGATTTACGAAAGCTTGCAAAGTTTGACCTAGGACAACATAATCAAAAGAATCATTTGGAAATTGTTTTAAATCCAATTCCGCGTTTCCTTCAATTACAGTAAGTCCTTTTGACACACAGGTTTGAACTTTATCCTTTGAAATCTCAATCCCTCTCACATCAACACTTTTATTTTTTTTTAATGACTCCATTAGTGCTCCATCATCGCAGCCAACATCTAAAACTCTTGTTTTTTCTTCTATTAAATCGACTATTATTTTATACTCTGTTTTCACCATTATCTTTCTAAGTAAGACTTATCTAAAAAATTTTTAAGGGTTTTTAAAAAGTCTGGAACATCTAATAAAAAAGAATCATGACCTTTGTCAGATTTTATTTCAACAAATCCAACATCAGCACCAATTGCATTAAGAGCGATAACTATATCTTTATTTTCTTGGGTCGGATAGAGCCAGTCTGAGGTAAAAGATATTATAAAAAACTTAGCCTTAGTTTTTTTAAATGCATTAGATAAATTACCATCAAATTGTTTAACTAGATCAAAATAATCCATTGCTCTTGTGATATAAAGATAACTATTAGCATCAAATCGATCTACAAAAACCGATCCTTGATATCTTAGATAACTCTCTATTTGAAAATCTGCATCAAACCCAAATTTAAGAGCATCTCTCTCTTGGAGTTTTCTTCCGAATTTTTCTTGTAAACCTTTTTTAGACAAATAAGTTATATGAGCAGCCATTCTTGCTACTGATAACCCTTTATCAGGAAGAGTATTATTAGATAAATATCTTCCGTCTGACCAATTATGATCTGATGCTATCGCTTGTCTACCCAATTCATTAAAAGCAATATTTTGTGCAGAGTGACTGGAGGTACATGCAATCGGTACAACTGTACTAGCTTTATCCGGATAATTACTTATAAATTGTAAAACTTGCATTCCTCCCATTGATCCACCAACAACTGAAAAAAGTTTTTTTATCTCAAAATGATCTAATAAATTTACTTGTGCGTTGACCATGTCATTAATAGTAATTACAGGAAAATCGGTTCCGTAAATTTTATTTGTATCAGGATTTTTATGGCTTGGACCAAATGAGCCCATACAACCACCTATTACATTTGCACAAATAACAAAATATTTATTTGTATCTATTGATTTGTTAGGGCCCACTGCGTAAGACCACCAGCCATCTTTTTTTGTGACGGGATTAATACCCGTAACAAATTGATCACCAGTAAGCGCATGAAAAACAAGGATTGCATTATCTTTGTTTTTATTAAGCGAACCATAAGTTTCATATGCGAGTGGAAAATTATTAATCGTTTTACCACAATCAAGTTTCAACGGTTTTTTAATAACAAGCGTTTTTATATTCTCTTTAATATTCATAATTATTAATGCTAATTATTGAATTGTGAGAAAAAAAACTTTTTTAGCGGTTTTTTTAAAGCGCTCGCAATTCAGGTAAATCAGCGCATAAATTTTGTACAAGATGTTATTTAGTATGTCAATTTTTAAATAATTTGAACTAATTCTATATGAAAAATTGTTATTTTATTTATAAAGAGGCTAAAATTTAAAAGATGACAACTATAAAATTTAAAAGATTTAATATCGAGGCTTATCAACCTGGCAAATCAACTATTAAGAGTTTTAATAAAATCATTAAACTTTCGGCAAATGAATCAGCTCTAGGAGTTAGTGTCAGGGCCAAGAGGGCAATATCAAATAAAAAATTAAGTCTTTTCAGATATCCTGATGGAAAGTCTAAAAAATTACGAAGTCAGATCTCAAAAAAATTTAGTTGTGACAAAGAAAAAATAATTTGTGGAGCTGGTTCAGACGAAGTTATTCAAATGTTATGCCAACTTTTCCTTAAACCAAAAGATGAAGTAATTCTTCCTCAATTTAGTTTTTTAATGTACAGAATATATGCAAAAATAGTTGGGGCAAAAGTTGTTTTTGCCAAAGAAAAAAATTTTAAAGTTTCTGTTTCTGAAATAATTAAAAAAGTAAGTAATAAAACTAAAATGGTATTTATTGCTAATCCAAATAATCCAACTGGTACTTACTTGAATAATTTTGAATTAATTAATTTAAGAAAAAGATTAAGAAAAAATATCTTGCTTGTTATAGATGATGCTTATGCAGAGTACATGCAAAATAGAGACTATAAATCTGGTTTAGATTTATTCAAAAATAAGCAGAATGTTTTTATATTAAGGACATTCTCAAAAATCTACGGACTATCATCCCTAAGAATTGGCTGGGGATATGGCTCAAAAAAAATTATTGATGCTTTGAATGTTATTAAACCTCCATTCAATGTTAATGAAGTAGCTCAAAAGGCAGCTATTGAGTCACTTAAGGATAAAAAATTTATTTCACGTTCAGTAAAACATAATTATTTTTATGCATCAAAACTGAAAAAATTTTTGAGCAATTATGATATTAGCTCAAACAAAGTTTCTGCTAACTTTCTATTATTGAATTTTAATAAATGCAAACTAAGAGCTAATAGTTTCTATGAAAAATTAAAAAAAAAAGGAATTATTTTAAGATCTACTGAAAAAGGTTATAAAATAAAAAATATGCTACGATTAACGATTGGATCAAAAGAGGAGAATATAAAGTTTATTAAAGCAACACAAAATATATTTAGAAAATGAGAAATGTATTAATTATAGGCTGTGGATTATTGGGCTCTTCTTTAGTAAGGAAGATTTCAAAAAAAAAAATAGCAAAAAAAATATTTATTTATGAAAAATCAAAATCTAATATCACTAAAATAAAAAGACTCAAATTACCCGGAACAATTGTTAAGTCACTCAAAGATGGTTTGGTAAATTCAAACCTAGTGATTGTTTGTACATCAACGAGTGAATATAAAAAACTCATTCTCAAAATTAATAAAACTATTTTGCCAAAGACACTAATTACTGATGTGGGATCTTCAAAAATAGAATCATCAAAAATTATTAAAAAATTTTTGAAGCGTGGTATAAATTGGATAAGGAGTCACCCTATCGCTGGATCAGAAGTGAGCGGACCAGAATTTGGAAAAGCTGATATGTTTGAGGATAAATGGTGTGTATTAATTAAGGACAAAAAAACAAGTTCTAAGAATTTAAAATTTTTAAGTTCTTTTTGGAAAAAGATGGGCTCAAAAACTGTTATTATGAACTCTGAAAAACATGACAAAGTTTTTTCAATCACAAGTCATTTACCACATTTAATTGCTTATAATTTAGTAAAATCGGCTCAAGATTTTGAAAAAATACTCAAATTTGGTCTTATTAAATACAGTGCCGGGGGGTTGAGAGATTTTTCAAGAATAGCTGCTTCAAATGAAATTATGTGGAGAGATATTTTTTTTGAAAACAAAGTTAATGTTACAAAAGCAATAGATTTATTTATCAAAAACTTAAAATCTTTTAAAAAAGATATAAATTCCAAAAATAATAAATCGATCTTAAAAAAATTATCACAGACAAAAAAAGTTAGGTCTAAAATTATTAAATTAAAACAGGATGTTAACAAACCTGACTTTGGTAGAGATTAAATATTACAAATATTACTTACTTTTTTAACTTTTAAATTTGCTGTTTTATCAATTAATTTTATTGTTTGTATTGTTGGCATTATTATCACCTTCTTTTTTGGTCCATAAGCATGAATAAATCTAAGCTTATTAAGACATATACCAACATGTCCTTTCCAAAATAAGATATCTCCTTTAAGTCGATTTTTACCTCTTTTTCTTTTACAAAATCTTATTTGGTCTTTTGTGTCTCTTGGAAAAAATATTCTGTTGTAATAAAAATAAATTTGAATTAATGCTGAACAATCGATACCGGCACAGGTTTTTCCGCCCCATAAGTATTTTGTGTTTAAAAAGAATTTGAATACTTTGATATAATTTTTTTCATAATGATCAATATTTTTGATATCACTTTTTTTGATCCATTTATTTTTTTTAAATTCAATATACTTTTTGTTTTCATTTCTTATACACACACCAGATCCATAATATAGATAATGGTTTGAAGACAAAAATCTTTTACCTTTTTTAAAGAAAATTCTAGATTTAATCTTTGAAACTTTATGTGAGGGTTTAAAATTTTCTAAAAACTTATCTTTTTTAATATATCCAATATAATTGTCATAATGAGTTTTTATTTTTAAATATTTTTTTCTTTTCAATAGAATCTTAAATTTCTCTCCATATAAAATTTGCGAAACTACTTCAGAATTAGAAGTTGGTTTAATGTAAACATTAGCTACAGATTTATTTAAAAAATTATTTTTCACTTAGTTGTAGTTTATTTTTCATAATCCATAGGATTATTAATGAAGGTATGACCATTAGCGCAGTTAAAATAAAAAATACTCCCCAATCACCATTTAACCAGTCAACGAGGGCGCCAGAGGAGGAGGCTAAAGTTGTTCTACCAGCGGTGCCTATCGATGCTAAAAGCGCATATTGAGTTGCCGTATAGGCTCTGTCTACGAGCATAGATATAAAGGCTACAAAAGCTACTGTTGCAAATGCAGCAGCTATATCGTCAAAAATAACTGCAATAGCAAATAAAAATTCTGATTTATCGCTCCAAGCCAACACACTAAATAAAAGGTTTGTGCTTGCCATCACTACTCCAGCAAAAAACATTGCTTTTAAAACCCCCGATCTTATTACAAAAAGTCCACCTAAAAGAGTAAACGTCACAGTAGTGATCCAACCTAACGTTTTAGAGTAAATAGCGATATCCGACTTACTAAAACCTATTTCTTTATAAAAAATTATAGACATCCTTCCAAGAAATGCCTCCCCCACTTTAAATAAAAAAACAAATCCTAAAATTCCTATAGCAATCGAAAAGCCATTTTTTTTAAAAAAACTAATGATTGGACCACTAATTGTTCCAGCAACCCAGGTTATCAATTTTGTAAATATATTTTCTTTTTTAAATTGAGATGATATCAATTTATCATTTTCTTTTTGTTGATTTTGTCTCTCTAAATTTCCAGACTCGTCAATGAACATTAAGCCAATGTTCATTAAAATTACTAAAATCCCCAAAATTAAGAAAGTTAGTTGCCAATAATTTTCAAATCCAATGTTTTGTAGAATATCAGCTGCAAATAATGATAGTACTCCACCTAACTTGTATCCTGTCCACCAACCGACAACCGCCATTGCAGCTCCAGCAGCCATGGATTTTCCCTCATTCTCACCAATCTGTTCAATTCTTAAAGCATCAACTGTTATATCTTGAGTTGATGATGCTATAGCAATTATTAAGCCTACTGAAACAACTAAAGCTAAATTTTCTGATGGATCGAGTAAACTCCAAAGAACGAGTGAGAGTAAGATGATAATTTGCATCAAAACAATCCATCCTCTTCTGTGACCTATTTTTTTTGTTAAATATGGTATTTGTATTCTATCTATTAAAGGTGCCCATAAATAATTAAATGCGTAAACTGCAAAAATTAATCCAGCCCATCCAACAGTTGATCTACTTAGTCCATCTTCTTTTAACCATAAACTTAGACTACTTCCAATCAAAACCCATGGAAAACCAGATATTGCACCAAGCAATAAAATTTTGAGCATTCTTTTGTCAAAATAAACCGAGAACATTTCAGACAAAGAATTTTTTTTAATTTCTATCAAATTTAATTCCTCCAAAAAGATGGTAAAAATAATACAAGGATTGCAAATAATTCCAATCTACCCAAAATCATACCAAAGCTTAAAATCCACTTAGAAATATCAGGTAGTGATGAAAAATTTCCGTTTGGCCCAATAGTTGAACCTAGGCCAGGTCCTACATTTGAAATAGATGTTGCAGCACCAGAAATTGAAGTAATAAAGTCAAGACCTGTCAAAGATAATAATGCTGTAATCGCAAAAAAAATTACCAGGTACATATAAATGAAAGAAATAATTGATGCAGTAAATTTATCATCTACAGGACTTTGATTATATTTTAGAACAAAAATTCCCTTAGGATAAATAATTTTTTTTAGCTGGTTCAAAACAAATGAATAAAGTATTTGAAATCTAAATATTTTTATACCACAGGTTGTTGAGCCAGCACATCCACCAATAAACATTAGACCTATAAATATAATTAAGGGAAATCCACCCCAGTTATCAAATTGTGCATTTACATATCCAGTTCCTGTCAAAATTGATATTACATTGAATAAAACTTTTCTGAAGTTTAGTTCAGACGATTTATCTAAAAACAAATAAATTGATAAGATCAGAATACTGATTAAGATTATTTTCAAAAAAGTTCTAATTTGAATATCTGAAAAAAATATTCCTCTATTACCGTTTAAGAATTTGATGTAAGCGATAAAAGGTAAACTTCCCAAGATAATAAAAATCATTGCTGAAATTTCTATTGAAAAACTGTTAAAGAAACCAATGGACTCGTTATAGTTTGAAAACCCCCCAGTTGCTATTGTTGTCATAGAATGGGTTATACTATCAAAAGTATTCATCCCAAGAATTTTATACGATATTGCGCAAAGGGTAGTGAGACCTGAGTAAATATAAATCAATCTCAATGCAATTTCTTTCGATTTAGGAAGAATTTTTTCCGATGAGTCACTGTTAGAAATTTTGAATAATTGCATACCACCAACATTCATTATTGGCATCAAAGTGATCGCCATAACAATTATTCCAATACCACCCAACCATTGAAGAATCGCTCTCCAAAGCAAAATTGCTTTGGGCATCTCCTCTAAGTTTGGAATGATTGTTGAACCAGTTGTTGTAATGCCTGACATACTCTCAAAAAATGCATTGGTAAACGAAAAATTTACTTCAGAAAATATTAGGGGAAGTGAGCCAAAAATTGCGATACTTAGCCAAGATAACGCGGTCAATAAAAAAGCTTGCTGTAAATTTAACTTCTTATCATGATCAAGATTAGATAAAAAAAATAGCGTACCAAAAATAATTGTAATAATTGAGGCACCAAAAAAAGAGGAGTCAATTTCTTTAAAAAAAAATTGAACAAATATTGGGATCAACATAAATATTCCAAGAATTATTTGAAGAATTCCAAGTGTAAAAAAAACAGTTTTATAATTAGACATTTTGATAGAACATTATTTTATGGTAAATAAATTTCAACTCTATAAGAATAAGTTAAAGCGTTAATTTAAGATTTTATTTGAATTAATCATGATTAAAAAAGAGAATTTTGATAAAACAAGTGCATGGCCTTTCGTTGAAGCAAAAAAAATGCTTCGAGAAAGAAAATCTTTTATAGAAAAAAAAGGCAAAATAATTCTCCAAACAGGTTATGGTCCTAGTGGCCTTCCACATATAGGAACTTTTGGAGAAGTTGCAAGGACATCAATGATTGTAAATGCACTAAAACATTTGACTGAATTACCCACCGAAATCATTACTTTTTCAGATGATATGGATGGTCTTAGAAAAGTACCTGACAACGTTCCACAAAAAGAATTATTAGAAAAAAATTTACACAAACCGCTTACTAATGTACCTGATCCCTTTCAAAAATTTGATAGTTTTGGTGAGCATAATAATGAAATGTTAAAAAAATTTTTAAACAATTTTAATTTTAAATATAATTTTAAAAGTTCAACATCACTTTATAAATCAGGTTTCTTTAACTCTTCTCTCCAAGTTATTTTAGAGAATTATGATGGTATAATGAATATAATACTTCCTACACTAGGAAAAGAGAGACAAAAAACGTACAGCCCATTTCTTCCGATTTGTCCGGTTACAGGTCATGTTCTAGAAATACCTGTAAAAAATATTAATAAAGAAAAATCTATTATTGTTTTTGATAATAATGGAAAAGATTTGGAAACAAGCATTTATGATGGAAATTGTAAATTACAGTGGAAAGTTGATTGGGCTATGAGATGGTATGCACTTGATGTTGATTTTGAAATGTATGGAAAAGATCTTATAGAGAGCGCAATACTTTCAACAAAAATTATCAAATTGATTGGAAAAACAAATCCCTCAGGGTTTGCATATGAACTATTTTTGGATGAAAAAGGAGAAAAGATTTCAAAATCAAAGGGAAACGGCATCACTATTGATCAATGGTTAGAGTATGCTTCTCCTGAAAGTTTGTCGCTGTATATGTATCAAAATCCAAAAAGAGCAAAGAAACTTTACAAAGAAATAGTTTCAAAAACTGTCGATGATTATTTGGATCTGATTGAGAAAGCAAAAAATCAAAATGAGTTGCAGCTACTTATGAATCCTGTATGGCATGTTCATAATAGTTTAGTACCTAAAGAAAATATGATTATGTCATTTTCAATGTTATTAAACTTGGTCGAAACAAGTAATGCTGACAACAAAGAACTTCTTTGGAAATTTGTTAAAAAATATAAAAAAGACATTTCAGAGAAAGATAATCCTATCTTTGATAATTTAGTAGGCTATGCAATAAAATATTTTAACGACGTAATAAAATTAAAAAAAAAATACAAAAAACCTAATAGTGAAGAAAAAAAAGCTTTAGAAGCTCTTGTAAAAACTTTAGATAAATGTGACGACAAAATGAAACCAGAAGATATTCAAACAATGATATATTCGACTGGTAAAGAAAATGGATACACTGAGAACCTTCGAGATTGGTTTAAATTAATTTACGAGGTAGTTTTTGGAGACGAAAATGGACCAAGGATGGGTTTTTTTATAAGTTTTTTTGGTGTGAAAGAAACAAAAGATCTTATATTAAATAAGATTAAATAATGTTTTCAAATTTAAGATCTTTAATTTTTAAATTAGATCCCGAGACGGCTCATAGCTTAGCGATAAAGTCACTAAAATTTAATTTTATTCCAAATATTTTAGATGACGAAAAAAATAATCCTCTTTTTAAGACTAAATTATTTAATAAAGAAATAGAAAATCCAATTGGTATGGCAGCAGGATTTGATAAGAATGCCGAGGTATATAATTCATTGTTCAATTTAGGGTTTGGTTTCGTCGAAGTAGGAACTGTTACACCATTAGAGCAATACGGAAATCCCAAACCTAGAGTTTTTAGACTTGTAGAAGATGAGGCCCTGATAAATAGACTTGGCTTCAATAATCTAGGCTCAAAAAATATTGTAGATCGAATTAAAAGAAATAATCCAACTGGATTACTTGGAATAAATATCGGACCTAATAAAGACTCAGAAGATAGAACAAATGATTATATACAGTGTTTAAAAATGTTTAATGGGGTCTCTGATTATATTACTGTTAATATTTCCTCACCAAACACCGAAGATTTAAGAAACTTTCATGATCAAAAAAAATTAGATGATCTTTTAAAACTAATAGAAAAAGAGAAGAGAGATCTTAATTCTAAAACACCTATAGCGGTAAAAGTATCACCTGATATTAATGATAAAGAAATTATGAAAATTTCTGAAGTGCTTTTAGATAACAAGATAGAAGCTGCTATTATTTCTAACACATCCGATACAACAAGAGAAAATTTACAAAATTCTCAAAGCCATCAAAAAGGAGGATTATCCGGGAAACCTATTGAGTTAAAGTCTTCAGAGTTAATCAGAAAATTTTATAAAGTTTTAAAAGGCAGAATCAAAATTATAGGCGTAGGTGGTGTGGACTCTGGCAGATCTGCTTATCAAAAATTTTTAGCAGGAGCTGATTATTTACAACTTTATACAGGCATGGTTTTTAGAGGTCCAAATATTGTTGGTCTAATTAAAAAAGAACTGAAGGAAATACTATTAAAAGATGGTGTAAAAAACTTTAATGAAATAGTAGGAAAAAAGGATTAGAGTAATCTAATAAACTTGACGCCATCAATATCTCACTTTATATAGTCGAACAAATCATGACAAAAAAATGCGAATTAACTGGGAAAAATCCAATGAAAGGTCATAACGTTAGTCATGCTAACAATAAGACAAAAAGAAGATTCTTACCTAATTTAAAAAAAGTAAAATTTACAAGTGAACTTTTAAAAAGAAGCTTAAAATTAACAGTAAGTAATGCAGGGGTTAGATCAGTAGATAAAAAAGGTAGTTTTGATGAATTTCTAAAATCTGTAAAAAATAAAAATTTATCTCCTAGATTAAAAAAATTAAAAAAAAGTTTATTAATTAAATCTCCATTTCAAAAAAAAACTGCACAATCTAAAATAGCTTAATGAGTAAATCGTTTTTACTTCTATCATTTTTGATGGGTGTTGTTGTCCTATCCTCTAATTATCTTGTTCAATTTCCAATTAATTATTATGGTTTAAATGAAATATTAACCTACGGAGCTTTCTCTTATCCGATCGCTTTTTTAATTACAGATTTAGCTAATAGATCTTATGGAAAAAGAGTTGCAAGAAAAATTGTATATTTTGGCTTTGTACTAGGAATTGGTTTTACAGTTTTATTTTCTACTGATTTTGCAGATCTTATATCTATTCGTATAGCTATTGGGTCTGGAATTGCATTTTTAACTGCACAATTATTAGATGTCCAAATATTTGACAGATTAAGAAAGGAAGAATGGTTTGTTGCACCATTAACATCCTCAATGATTGGCTCAACAATCGATACATTTTTGTTTTTTTCAATATCATTTTATGGGACTGGCGTGCCATGGGTTACACTTTCTCTTGGAGATTTGATTGTAAAAGTAATAGTAGCTTTGTTAATGTTAATACCATTTAGATTACTTTTAAAAACTTTTAAGCCAATTAAAGCTTAAATCAAAAATTTATAAGACAATATTTTATAAGCGAGCTTTGCAACAAGAAAGTTGTATGAATTAAAACCTTTAATAGGTGCTAATTCATTGATGTCAGCACCAACAATGTTTGAATTTTTTGCAGCAATTTTAATTATATTGAGTGTCTCATCCCATAATAATCCACCAGGTTCAGGAGTCCCAGTTGCTGGCATGATACTTGAGTCGAAACCATCGACATCAAATGTTAAATAAACTGTCTTATTTTTTATAAGCTTTTTAAATTTTGTTAAATCCCACTTTGATTTATCTTTTGCCCAAAAAATATTTATTCTTGATTTATTCTTTTTTAAAAACGGAATTTCACTCTCTGATATATTTCTGATCCCAAAAGATATTAATGATATATTTTTATGGTCTAAGCACCTTCTTATTGCTGATGCATGAGAGAACTTTTCACCATTGTAACTATTTCTTAAATCAGCATGGGCATCGAAGTGTAAGAGACAAATTTTTTTGTATTTTTTAACAAATGGATTAATACATCCGGGTGTAATTGAATGTTCTCCTCCAAACGTGATTGGAAAAAGTTTTTTATCTAAAATTTCTTTATTTATATTTGATATTTTCTCGAGAGCTTTTTTGATATTTCTATGAATCTTAAAGGGCTTTAATGTTTTAATCCCAATTTTTTTATAAGGTTCACAATTTAGCTCTTCATCATATAATTCTACTTGATGAGAAGCCTTTATAATTTCTTTAGGTCCATTTCTGGTGCCACCACCATAACTAACAGTTTTCTCTAGTCCAAATGGAACCACAACAACCTTTTCTTTGAAATTAAATTTATTGTCGACTCCTAAAAATCCATTTTTATTTGATAAATATTTCAATTTTTACTCAAAAATTTTTGTGAATTTTTTCTTATCCCTATTTTTCCACTCACCTCTGTGATAAGCGTCGCTAGCTATTAGGGGTAGTACACTAGTGGCTTCAGCAAATACCATTTGTTCTTTTGTAACATCAACTTTACCCCATGAACTTGCTTCCTTTAATGTTGAACTACTGCATGCACCGTCTCTAGAGTCGGCAACTGTGATTTGCACCGCATATTTATGCATGTCAACTTCCTTGCCTAATAATTCAGCACAAATTACAGTGTCTTGAATAAAATTTTTTGGAACACCACCACCAATCATAAATAAACCTGATCCCTTCGAGCGTATTTTAATTTCAGTCAATTCTCTAAATTCTCTTATAGAGTCGATTGTCATATGCTTTTTTGGATTTTTTTCTTGATGTATAACTAAACCAAATCCTGCACTGGAGTCGGTGAAAGCTGGGCAAAAAATTGGAACATCATTATCGTATGCTGTTTCAATCAAAGAGTCTTTTTTAATAGAATTTTTTTTTAAATATTTACCCATTTCTTTAATAAATTCTCTTGATGTATAGCTTCTAGGTTCCAAGGTATCCGCGATTTCACATATCTTTTTATCACAAATCTGTAACTCATCTTCGTCTATGTATGTGTCGTAAATTCTATCGATATAATTTTTTCTTAATTCAGTATCATCTTGGAATTGAGACCCTTGATAGTGTTTAAAACCAAGAGCTTCAAAAAAATCCATATCAATTATTGAAGCGCCAGTCGCTACAATTGCATCAACCATATTATATTTAACTAAATCTTTATAAATATTCATACAACCTGCAGCAGATGTTGAACCTGCTAATGTTAAAAAAATTGTACATTCTTTGTCTTTCAACATTTCATTATAAATATTGGCTGCGTTTGCTGTTTCTCTTGAAACAAAAGACATTTTTTCCATGGAGGAGATAATTTTTCTAGAATCGAATGATGTAATATCAATATGCTCTACAGGTTTTTTTAAGAAATCTTTTTTACTGTTATGACCAAGATTTTTATTTTCTGACATTAAGCAACTAGAGTAGCTTTGTCTGAATTCTTATCATACATAGACATTATTGGTTTATCCTCAACCTCATAAATCTCATTAGAGTAATAACCATTAAATTGAGTTCTAAAAGTTAAACCATATGATCCTAATTGACCAAGTTCAATGTAATCATTTTCTTTAATATTATTCGGAAGTAAGAAGGGACCTTTCATATAATCCATACTGTCACATGTTGGTCCATAAAAATCAAATGCAGTCATTTTCTTGGAAATAATCTTACTTGAATTTTCTTTAATTAATTTTGATGGAAAAACTATATTAGGTGTTCCAGCATCAAAAAGTGTACCATAAGTACCGTCATTAATATAAAGTTTTTGTTTTTTTCTTAAATTAACTCTCACGATTGTTGATCCACTTTCTGCAACCAAAGCTCTCCCAGGTTCACAAATTATTTGAGGCATATACTTTAGATTTAAATTTTCTAAACTTTTTTTAATTTCTCCCATATAGCTTTCCAAAGATAGAGGCACAAGATCAGGATAAATTGTCGGAAAGCCTCCACCGATATTAATATAATCTGGAATTATTTTAGTTTTTTTAATTATATTTCCCACTTCATTAATTCCTTTAGAATATGAAATTGGATGCATACATTGGGAACCAACATGAAAACTTAAGCCAATTTTTTTTGAATGAAGTTTTGCAAGTCTTAACAGTCCTGAAGCTTCAGAATTCAAAGCACCGAATTTTTTTGATAAATCTATTTCAGCATGCTCATTGGAAACAGCAACTCTAATAAATAATTCTAAATCTTTAGCATTGTTTGTTGTTTCGATAATTTTTATTAATTCATCTTTAGTATCTAAAGCAAAAGTTTTTATTCCAAAATTGTAATAAGCTTCCTTTATGCTTTCTCTACTTTTAACAGTATGCATAAAAGAACATTTTGCAGTATTATCAAATTTCCTCACTGCTTTGATTTCTTCGATAGAAGCAACATCAAATTGGTTAATTCCGCTTTTTATCAAAGTTTTGATAACTTCAGGATGAGGATTAGTTTTTACAGCATATAGTATTTTTCCTGGAAACTTCTTTTTAAAAAATTTTGAAGCAGAAAGAATAGAATTCTTTCTTATACAATAGACAGGTTTTTCCGGTTTCAGTTGATTGACTAACTCCTCAACTGACTTAAATTTTTGCATTTTAAATGCCCCCCAAAAAAAAATTTAACAAAAAAAAAGTCTTTTATTTAAAAAAAACTTTAATATTCGAGCAATTAATTCAATAGTTATTCAATGTAAAGGAAATAATGGCCTATTGAATTGTGGAAAAAAATATCCATATAAGGCTCATGAAAAACCAAGCTCCATTACAAAATCTGGCTGATTTTGACAATAAATCCTTATTAATCGTGGATGATGACAATCCTTTTAGGGAGAGATTAGCGAGAGCGATGGAAAAAAAGGGGTTTGAAGTCTTACAAGCTGAGAGTGTGCAAAAAGGTAAAGACATGGTTAAAGTGAAAAAACCAGGTTTTGCAGTAGTTGATCTAAGGTTAAATGATGGAAATGGATTAGAGGTTGTAAAGGAAATTCAATCATCAAATTCACTTAGTCGAATCATAATGTTAACTGGATACGGAAATATTCCAACCGCTGTAGCTGCAATCAAAGAGGGTGCTATTGACTATTTAGCTAAACCAGCAGATGCCGACGATGTAGAAAAAGCGTTATTAGCAGATCCATCGAAAAAAGCTGCACCACCTGAAAATCCAATGTCAGCAGATCGGGTTAAATGGGAACATATTCATAGAGTATTTGAATTATGTAATAGAAATGTTTCTGAGACCGCAAGAAGACTTAAAATGCATAGAAGAACTCTTCAAAGAATATTATCTAAAAGATCGCCTAAATAAATTTTCTAAATTTAATAATTTTTTTTGCTATTAAGGTAAGTAGAAAAATTTTGAAAATTTCAGCGACTAAAAAAGGCAATACACCTAATTCTAAAATAGGTTTATCCCAACCAATTAATGTACCTAGCCATAGAATACCTAGGATATAAATTGTTGAAACTGAAAATATTAATTTAAAAAAAATTAAAAAATAATTGTCATCATTTTTTATGAATGAGGCTAAAAAACACGCTGATAGAAATCCAATCAAATACCCCATTGTTGGACCTGTAAAATAAGCCAAACCAATTCCTCTTTCAGGAGAATTAGAAAATACTGGTAAACCTAATATACCTTCTAATAAGTATAAACCTACAGTGGCTAGAGCTATTTTATATCCGAAGCTGATACCTAAAAATAAAACTATGAATGTTTGCATAGTCATTGGAACTGGATAAAAAGGTATCTTGATTTTGGCTGAAATTGTAAGAATTATTGAACCTATAAAGATAACCAATAATGATTTTACAAGCTGGTTTTGAGTATTTTGCTTTATAAGTTCCATAAAAAATAATACTCTTATTTTTATCTTTAATCTATATTAAATTTTAATGAATAAGATTCAAAAAAAAGATCATTTTTATCTAATTGATGGATCAGGTTATATATTTAGAGCATATTATGCCTTACCGCCATTAACTCGAAAAAGTGATGGGTTACCGACTGGAGCAGTAAGTGGTTTTTGCAGTATGTTGTTTAAGCTTCTTGAAGATTCAAAATCAAATGAAAATCTTCAAAAACCAACTCATTTTGCTGTAATTTTTGACTCAGCGAGAAAGACTTTTAGAAATGAAATCTATAGTGATTACAAAGCTAATCGATCTGAGGCACCAGATGACTTAGCACCACAATTTGAATATATAAGAAAATCCGTTTTAGCCTTTAATTTACCCTCTGTTGAATTAGTTAATTATGAAGCTGACGATTTAATTGCAACTTATGTTGATCAGATTTTAAAAAAAGGAGCAAAGGTAACGATAGTTTCATCAGATAAAGATTTGATGCAATTGTACAGAAAAGATGTTCGTATTTTTGATCCAATGAAAAATAAGTTCATCTCTAATGAGGATGTAAAAAATAAATTTGGAGTAGATCCAGATAAAGTTATAGATGTTCAGGCTCTAGCCGGGGATAGCAGTGATAACGTTCCTGGTGTTCCTGGAATTGGTGTAAAAACTGCAGCAGAATTAATTAATAAGTATGGTGATTTAGAGACACTTTTAAAATCAGCAGATGAAATCAAACAAAATAAGAGAAGAGAGACTTTGCTAAACAACAAAGATAAAGCTTTAATAAGTAAAAAATTAGTAACATTAAAAAACGATGCTCCAATTGAAATGAAACTTAATGATTTTGAATTAAAAAGAATTGATAAAGATAAACTTTATAAATTTCTTCGAGAAATGGAGTTTAATAGGTTACTTAGCTCTGCCATTTCTGCTTATGGGGAGCCAGATTTTAATGGTGAAAAAAAGGATGTTAAGATAAAGGAAAAAAAAGTTGAAATTGATAAGAAAAATTATTTTTTAATAACAGAGCACAGTAAAATTGATGAATGGATTAAGGAAGCTGAAGAAATAGGAGAAGTTGCAGTTGATACAGAAACAAATTCTTTAGATCCTCATCAAGCCGATTTAGTTGGAGTATCTTTGAGCTCTAAGATTGGAGAAGCTTGTTACATACCAATAGGACATAATTCAAAAAAATGCATTGATAAGGACATAGTGCTTAAAAAATTAAAACCTTTACTTGAAGATCCAAGTATCAAAAAAATAGGTCAGAACATTAAATTTGATTTTATTGTATTTTACAATCATGGGATAACGTTATCAGCGATGGAGGATACCATGCTCATGTCTTATGTGCTAGATGCTGGAAAAAATAGACACAATATGGATACGTTATCTGAAATTCACTTGAATCATAAAACAATAAAATTCAAAGAATTAGTTGGTTCTGGAAAGAAACAGATAAATTTCAGTGAAGTCGATTTAGAAAAAGCAAAAGATTATGCTGCTGAGGACGCTGACATAACTTATAGACTATATAAAAAATTCATTAAAAGTTTGAAAGAAGAAAAAATGATTAATATTTATGAAATTTTTGAAAAACCATTAATTAGAATTTTAGCTGATATGGAAATACACGGTATTAAAGTTGATAAAAAGTTTCTAAAAACATTATCTACCAAATTTGAAAAAAAGATTGAAAAAATTCAGAAAGAAGTTTTTAAGTTCTCCAAGAAAGAGTTTAATATTGCTTCTCCAAAACAACTGGGTGAAATTTTATACAATGATCTTAAGATTGCAGACTTAAAAAAAACTAAAAAGGGAAGTTTTGCAACAAGTGCCTCAGTGTTAGAAGATCTCGCTTTTAAAGGTCATAAATTTCCACAATTAGTCTTGGACTGGCGGCAAGTTTCAAAACTAAAAAATACCTACTCAGACTCATTACCCGAACATATTAATCCTGATACAAAAAAAGTTCATACTTCTTTTTTATTAGCAGCAACGACTACAGGACGATTAGCTTCAAGCGATCCTAACTTACAAAATATTCCAATTAAATCAGAGGATGGCAGAGATATTCGTAAAGCTTTTGTTGCTGACAAAGATAACATTTTGATTTCTGCAGACTATAATCAAATTGAAATGAGAATTTTAGCTGATTTAGCTGGTGTTAAAGAATTAAAAAAAGCTTTTCAAAATAATGAGGATATACACTCTTTAACTGCTAGCCAAATTTTTAATATTGATATTAATAAGGTCAATCAAGATCAAAGAAGAAAGGCTAAAGCCATAAACTTTGGAATAATTTACGGAATTTCTCAGTATGGATTAGCAAAGCAAATAAATGTCTCTAATTTTGAAGCTGAGGAGTTTCTAAATTCATATTTCTCAAAGTTCCCAGAAATTAAAGTTTATATGGATCGAACAATTAAATTTTGCAGAAAAAGTGGTTATGTGAGTAATATTTTTGGAAGAAGATCTCACTTTATAAATATAAATGATAAAAATTATAATGTGAGAAACTTTCAAGAACGAGCAGCGATTAATGCTCCAATACAAGGGTCTGCAGCTGAAATAATGAGATTGGCAATGATTAGAATTGATAAAAAATTAAAGGATCAAAAACTCAACAAAACAAAGATGTTACTTCAAATACATGATGAACTAATTTTTGAAAGCCCAAAAAAAGAAGTAAAAAAAATATCTAAAGTGATAATTGATGAAATGTCTAGCGTTGCTGAGAGTGATCAACATTCTTTTTCAATACCTCTTACAGTAGATTTAAATATTGGAGAAAATTGGGGTGCATTACATTAATTTATTTGCCCAAATTAGAACAATTTAGTATTTTTATAATCAACTATGCAAAAACAAACTATTGCTTTAGTAGATGATGACAGAAATATTTTAACCAGCTTAAGTATTGCTCTTGAAAAAGAAGGGTTTAAAGTTCAGACTTACATTGATGGAGAGAGTGCATTAATTGGATTGACCAGGACACCACCAGATCTAGCTATTGTTGATATAAAAATGCCAAAAATGGACGGTGAAGAATTGCTTAAGAAATTGAGAAAAAAAACCTCATTACCAGTTATTTTTCTGACTTCTAAAGATGATGAAATTGACGAATTACTAGGACTAAAATTAGGCGCTGATGATTTCGTAAAAAAATCAGGTGGTTTTTCAATTAAAGTTTTAATTGAAAGAATTAGAGTTCAACTTAGAAAAAAAGACTCCAAGGAAACCTTAGAAGAAAATAAAAGCATTATATCACACGGAAAATTAAAACTTGATCCGTCCCAATTAGAATGCGAATGGAATGGGAAACAATTACCTGATAAATTGACTACAACAGAATTTTTACTGGTAAAAGAGTTAGCCAAAAGACCAGGAATTATAAAAGAAAGAGCCCAATTAATGGACATAGCCTATAGAGAAGATACAGATATTGAAGATAGAACAATTGATAGTCATGTTAAAAGAATCAGAAAAAAATTCAAAAAAGTTGATCCTGAATTTTCAGCTATAGAAACCAGATATGGAAGCGGATATAGATGGAATGTTAGTTAATGCTCAGCAATTTTCTTAAGAACTTATCAATTTTAAAAAAATTTTTATTTATTAATTCTATTTTTTTTACAATAATAGGCTTGTTCACATTCGTTTATTTGAAAAATGTCCAACCAAATTTAATTAAAAAAAAATCTTCAAATCATATCGAGGTAATCAATAATACAATTGATAATCTAACAAGATTAAATGTAAAATTTGTTGAAAAAGATATTAGAAAATTTTTGTTTTCAACAAGATTTCTTTTTCAGAATCTGGATAGGGTAATATTTTTTGATAATAAACTTAATCTAATAGGAGATACTGATACATTAGACTTAGACCCAAGATCATTTTCACAAAGGTTGGATACTATTGAGCTAGAGATATTAGACTCAACAACAACAAAAAAAATCACCGAAGAAAAAAATATAGATATTGGGAATGAAAATAATGTGTCTTTAAATGATGTTCTTTTAAATTACGCAACATCTAAAAATTTTGGAATTCCTTTTACATTTACCGAGGAAGAATTTAATAAATTTAAATTGACTACTATTAAGAACGTAATGAAGGATGGAGAAAATATAGGATATTTAGCAATAACAGAAAATGCCAATGATATAAAAGCTGCCATAGATGAAAGAAAAACTTTTGTAATTAGGACTGCAATTGCAGTTGGTATCGTAATATTGATTTTTTCGTTTGTTTTAAATCGATATTTTTTAAAACCAATTAAAAATTTAGTCAGTTATACCAAAATCATAAAAAATAAAGACACAAAAAAAACTAACATAGATACATTAAAATTAAGAAATGATGAACTTGGTTTACTCTCTAACTCTTTGGATGATATGACTTTAGAATTACAAAAAAGAATTTCACATGCAGAAAATTTTTCAACTGATCTTGTACACGAAATTCGTAATCCATTGGCATCATTAAAAAGTGCATCAGAAATTTTACATGACGCACAAGATTCTGAACAGAGACTTAAATTGATTAATATTTTAAGCCACGATGTACAAAGAATTGAAAGATTGATCACGGATTACTCACAAATGTTAAAAGATGAAGTTGCATTAAGTAAAGAAAAAATAAAAAAAATTGATATTGAGCCAATAATTAAGTCTGTAGTAGATGATTTTAACAATATTTATAAAGTTAAAAAAGGAATTAATATTTATTATAAAAATGATGGTAAAAACAAATATTTAATTTATGGGATCGAAAACAGAATTGAACAAATCATTGCAAACCTTTTAGATAATGCGATTTCTTTTAGTGATGATAATAAAGATGTAATTGTACAAGTTTCGAAATCAGAGGATAGTAAAGTGTACATAAAAATATTAGATGAGGGACAGGGTTTTAAAGAAAAAGACACGAATAAAATATTTAAAAGATTCTATAGTAATAGACCTGATAAATTTGGACAGCATTCTGGTCTAGGGTTAAATATAGTAAAAAATTTAGTTGATTTACATAATGCCACAATCAAAGCATCTAATAGACAAGATAAAAAAGGAGCAAGTATGGAAATAGAGTTTCCAAAAGTTTAAAGAGTTTTATTGATTAATTAATTGTTAATTGTTAGAAGAGCCACGATGGAAGATTATAAAGTAAAAGATTTATCACAAGCAGAATTTGGACGAAAAGAAATTTCAATTGCTGAAAGTGAAATGCCAGGGCTTATGGCTTTAAGGGAGGAGTACGCTGGAAAATCTCCTTTAAAGGGTGCAAAAATTATAGGTTGTTTGCATATGACAATACAAACAGCAGTATTAATTGAAACCTTAGTAGATTTAGGTGCAGAAGTAAGATGGTCATCTTGTAACATTTTTTCTACTCAAGACCATGCAGCAGCAGCAATAGCAAAAGCTGGTATTCCAGTTTATGCGTGGAAGGGAGAAACTGAGGAGGAATATGTTTGGTGCATAAAGCAAACCATTGAAGGTAAGAAAAGTTGGAAACCTAATATGCTTTTAGATGATGGTGGGGATTTAACAGCAATGATGCACAATGAATATAAAGATTTGTTAAAAGATGTGAAAGGAGTTTCGGAAGAGACAACTACAGGGATAAAAGCTTTGAATAAAATGGAAAAAGAAAATTCTTTGTTGGTCCCAGCAATTAATGTGAATGATTCTGTTACCAAATCAAAATTTGATAACTTATATGGATGTAGAGAAAGTTTAGTTGATGGAATTAGAAGGGCCACTGATGTAATGATGTCAGGAAAAATTGCAATTGTTGCAGGCTTTGGTGATGTTGGAAAAGGAAGTGCTGCATCATTAAGGCAGAGTGGGGCTCGTGTGTTGGTTACCGAAGCAGATCCAATATGCGCATTACAAGCTGCAATGGAAGGTTACGAAGTTGTTTTAATGGATGAAGCAATTAGTAAAGCAGATATAGTTGTAACTGCAACCGGTAATAAAGACATTGTTACAGCTGATCATATGAGAGATATGAAGGATAGAGCAATCTTATGTAATATCGGACATTTCGATAATGAAATCCAGGTTGAAGCTTTGAAAAATTACAAATGGACTGAAGTAAAACCTCAAGTACATGAAATTGAACTACCTAGCAAAAAAAGAATAATTTTATTGGCAGAGGGTAGATTAGTAAACTTGGGCTGTGCTACAGGACACCCAAGTTTCGTAATGAGCGCTTCTTTCACAAATCAAGTTATTGCTCAAATAGAATTATGGAATAATCATAAAAATTATGAAAACAAAGTTTATGTTTTACCAAAACATTTAGATGAGAAAGTAGCCACACTTCATCTTAAAAAAGTTGGTGCCAAATTAACTAAACTTTCTAAAGATCAGGCAGACTATATCAGTGTAGGAGTAGAGGGACCTTTCAAACCTAATGCCTATCGCTACTAAAAGTGATTTTATTAATTTATCTTCAGAAAAAAAAACAGAGGAATTAGCTAAGAAGATTTCAAAGAAATTGAAATTAGGACATATAGTTTTTTTTGTGGGTGAGATGGGTGTCGGAAAAACTACTTTTATTAGATATCTAATCAACAATTTTCAAAAACAAAATGGACTTAAAATAACTGAAGTAACAAGTCCTACATTCAATTTATTAAATGAGTATAAAATTAAACAAATCAAAATTAATCATTATGATCTATTTAGAATAAATAGTTTAGATGAAATTCACAATTTAGGATTATTTGACGATATTACTAATGCTATCACATTAATTGAATGGCCACAAAAAATAAAACCAAAACCAAAAAATTTGATAGAATTAAATTTTGAATATGGAAATGATTACAAAAAACGAATGTTAAAAATTAAGGGTTTAAATTTGTAATTGTAGATAAATGCAAAATCTTAAAATATTAAAGGGAGACGCGTCACATAGAAAGTTTTTTAGAAAGAAATCTAACTATGGTAATTCTATTGTAATTCTAGCAAAAAAAGACAAATTTAAAAATCTTCTTATTTATGATGCAATTAGCAAGATTTTAAATAAAAACAAAATTCTAGCTCCAAAATTATATCGCGAAAATTATAAGAATAATTATATTGAAGTTGAGGATTTTGGAAATAAGACAATTTTTCGAATTTTAAAGAAAAATAAAAATAAAAAATTATTATATTTCAAAGATATAATAAAATTACTTAATCAAATACAGTCAATAAAAGATAAAAAAATAAGAAATTTTAGAAATAAATATTATCGAATACCTGAGTATAAAAATGAAATTTTAATTCAGGAAGCTAATTTATTTTGTGAATGGTATGTGAAAAAAAATTTGTCAAAAAATAAGAGACTAGACTTTAATAAAAAGTTTAAAAAAATAATTAAAACTTTATCATTATGTCTTAAGATGAAAAATAATGTATTTGTTCATAGAGATTTTCATGTATCAAATTTAATGCTTGTTGATAACAGAATAGGTGTAATTGACAGTCAAGATGCTTTAATAGGAAACAGAGCCTATGATTTAGCCTCTTTAGTAGATGATGTGAGAATTAGAACTTCAAAAGTTTTAAAAAAAAAAATTTTCAATCATTATATAAGTATTCACAAAAAAATTAATAAGAAAAAAATAAAAAATGATTTTGAAATTTTATCTGTTCTGAGAAACCTAAAAATTATTGGAATATTCACACGTCTGGCGATCCGAGATAAAAAAAAGGATTATTTAAAATTAATACCTTATGCGTGGGAATTGATTTCTTTAAGAGTCAATGAAAATGAAATTTTCTTAGATTTAAAAAAATTACTAAATGATAATTTTAAAAAAGATTTATGAAAATTAATAATGCCTTTATTCTCTGTGCTGGATTTGGCAAAAGACTAAATCCTTTAACACTTAAAAAACCTAAACCATTATTACAAATAAAAAATCAAACAATTTTAGAGGATTGTATTAATACAATAATAAAATTGAAAGTCGAGAATATTTTTTTAAATACTTTTTATTTAAGTGAACAGATTATTGACTTTTTTAAAAATAAAAATTTTTCAGTGAAAATAAATATTATAGAGGACGGCAAAGAAATTTTAGACACTGGTGGAGGAATTTTAAATTTGATAAACCACTCAGATTGCGAGGATTTTTTTGTTTTTAATCCAGATACTATTTGGAATGAAAATTATGTGAGTGAAATTAATGATATGCAAAAATATTATTTTCAAAATAAATTAAATAATATTCTTTTATTAGTTAATAAAAAACTAAGTTTTGATAATAACTTAGAGGGCGATTTTGAATTAGAAGATAATATAATTAAACAAAGTTTTGAAAAAAACTTCATATATACTGGTTGTCAAATTTTGAATAAAAACTTATTTAATGAATATGAAGTAGAAAACTTCTCAATAGCTAAAATTTGGAATAAATTATTAATGAAACAACAATTAAATGGATTTGAGAGCATCAATAAATTTCAACATTTAACGAACTTAGAAATTTTTAAAAAACTAAAAGGTTCTTAGATCTCTCTTTATCTAGATATTTACATTCATTTATTTTCAAATTTTCACCGAAGTTGATTATTAAGGGATTTCCTGTTGGAATTTCTAAACTTGTGATTTGATTATTATCTAAGTTGAACAGATATTTACATAAAGCTCTTATGGAGTTTCCGTGTGCTGTAATTAATATATTTTTATTTATTAGTTTTGGCTGTATTTCTTTTTTGAAATACTCCAAAACTCTGTAGTATGTATCTTTTAAAGATTCTGTGTCAGGAATGAGCTCTTTGGGTATTTCCTTATATGTTTCAATATTTAATGGATGATAAGAGCTTTCTTTACTTAATTTTCCAGGTTTGATATCCCAAGATCTTCGAAATTTAAAAACTTTATCTTCACCAATTTTTTTTGCAGTCTCAATTTTATTTAACCCTGTAAGCTCACCATAGTGTCTTTCGTTTAGCTGCCATGCTCTTACAAAGTCCTTTTTTGATTTTAATACTTTTTGTATTATCTTAAGAGTATGGTTTGCCCTCACTTGAAATGATGAATAATAAAAATCTATATTTATGTTTTGATTTTTGATAAGTAAACCAGCTTTCTCAGCTTCTATTTTACCTTGATCTGTAAGATCTACGTCAACCCAACCGGTGAATCTTTTTTCAAGATTCCAAATACTCTGACCATGTCTTACTAATATCAAAAAACTCATCTTGTCATATTTAAAAATTATTTATAAAAAAATCATTTAACTAAATGTCAAAATTTTTTTCTACATATAAAGTAATATTTTATATAGTTAATGTCCTTTTAATTATTTTATATCTATATCCTGGAAGTCTATTAGGCTGGATAATTTATGATAATAAAAGTATACAACCTCAAATAACTCCAAATTTTGTTATATCATCAAATCATTTTTATGTATTTGTATTAATTTCAATTATTGGCTTTTTAACTTTTGCTAATTTCAAGAAAAATATCTTATTAATATTATATTTAATTTTTCTTTCTATCACGCTTGAAATTTTTCACCTATTTATACCTGAAAGAACTTTTCAATGGTCTGATTTATTTGGAAATTTATTAGGTGTTATTGTTGTAATTCTTCTTAATAATTTTATAAATAAATATGGTAGATTTAAAAAATAAATTATTAATTTTTATTTATTTTTTCACAATCGGCTGCTCATCAATTCCTTCAAACACTTCCAATAGTTGTTCAATTTTTAGTGAAAGATATTTATGGTATAAACATACAAAAAAAGTTGAACAAAAGTGGGGCACACCTATCTATATTCAATTAGCGATAATAAAAATGGAGTCTGATTTTGACTGGCTTGCTAAACCGGCAAGACAAAAAATTTTTAAAGTGATACCTTATAAACGACCCTCTAGTTCTTTTGGTTATTCGCAAGCAATTAAAGGAACTTGGGAGCAATATAAAAAAGAAACTGGTAATAAATTAGCAACAAGAGCAAGATTTAAAGACAGTGTTGACTTCATTGGATGGTATACAAATAAATCAGAAAACATTTTAAAGATATCAAAGAAAGATGCTTTCAAACAGTATCTTGCATATCACGAAGGATGGGGAAATTATAAAAATTATAAAAAAAATAAAAAAGTAATTGGATTAGCTAAAAAAGTCGAGAGGCAATCTAATAAATACAAAAATCAATTATTGAAATGTAAAAGTAAATTAAATAGAAAAAAATATATTATTTTTTAGACAATTCTTTTTTTAGTTCTAAGTCAACTACATCAATCCTTTTTGTATTTTTTGCTAATGCGAGATACATTGAAGGAGTGACATATAAAGTAAAGAAAGTTGAAATAATCATTCCCCCTAATATTGTAGAACCAACCGCTAATCTTGAACCCTCTCCTGCACCTGGGCCAAAATTTCCAATCACTAAAGGCATCATTGCAATCATCGTACTTAATGATGTCATTATAATTGGTCTAAACCGGACAGCGCACGCTTCTTTAACAGCTAATTCAATAGTTTTTCCACTAGATCTAATTTGGTTTGCGTAATCTACAATTAAAATACTATTCTTAGTTGAGATACCTATTAGTATAATTAATGCAATTTGAGAAAAAATATTTACTGAGCTATTTAAAAATAAAATAAACACTAGTCCTCCAAAAATAGCCAAAGGCACAGTTAAGATTATTACAAATGGATGAACAAATGAGTTGAATGTTGCAGCCATAACCAAATAAGCAGTTAATAAAGCTAAAGCGAAAATTATAAATAATTCATTACTTGTCTCTTTAATTTCCTCTGATTTTCCTTTCCAAGTAATTTGATTTTCTGGTGCTAAATCAACCATCACATTTTCGAAGTATTTAATCGCTTCTGTTAATGTATACCCCTCACTAATATTTGCAGAAATTGTTACAGCTCGTTGTCTATTATATCTAGCAAGTTCCTTTGCTGAACCTTCTTCTTTAAAACTAACGAGATTTGCTAAAGATATTAATTTTCCATTGGTTTCAGAGCGAACAAATATTTTTGAAACACCTTCTTTATTTCGTCGATCAGATAAATATTGTTGAACAATTATTGGATATTCTTTACCTAGTTTATTAAAAGTTGTTATTTTTTTACCCCCATAAAGTGTTTCAAGTGTTTCCCCAATTGATTTAGTCGAAACGCCTAAATCTTTGGCTTTATTTTTATTTATTATTAACTTTACCTCTGGTTTGTTTCGATTGTAATCAGACTCAATTCTTGAGAGATTTTTATTAGATCTGAGTTTTCGTATTACTTTTTTTTGTATCGCTTCAAGTTCTTCGTAAGTATTTCCATAAATGACCATTTGGACTGGTTTGTTGTAATTTGATACTCTAATAGATTGAGGAGATATAGGAAAAGCTAGGGCTTGGGGTAAGGTCACTATTTTTCCAATTGCTTCTCTAAGAACAACTTGTTGACCTTTTTTACGATTTTTCCAATCATCAAGTAGAGCGATTATTATAAAACTATTATATGAATTAGCTGAATTTCCAAAACCTGGAACACGCATTATAAATCTTGAATATGGGCTATCCTCAGCTTGTAGCAAAGGAATAAGTCTTGCCTCTACTTTTTGGGCTTGTTCTTGAGTATATTCAAAAGAGCTTCCCTCATCAGTTGAGCCAATTATTAGATATGCTCCCCGGTCCTCCATAGGCAAAAGTTCTTTTTTTGAGAAACTAAATAAAAGCACTGAGGCAACTATTATAAAGATAATAAAAAAGCTTACACTTTTAGTTTTATTAGTAACAAAAACTAAAGTCTCCTCATAAAATTTTGCAAAGTTTGAAAAAATTTTTTCAAATTTTTGAATAAAAATTTTTTTTGATTTTGTTTTATATAAAAATTTACTTGCAAGCATTGGTGACAAAGTTAATGCAACAAAAGAAGAAACTACAATTGAAAAAGATAATGCAATCGCTGTTTCTCTAAACAATGTTCCAGAAATTCCCTCAATAAATATTAATGGTAAGAAAACTGCTACTAAAATTAATGTCGTAGCAACAATAGCAAAAGAAATTTGTTTGGAGCCTTTATAAGCTGCAACGAGCGGGGTCTCACCATTCTCTATTCTTCTGTATATCGCATCTGTCATAATTACTGAGTCGTCTGTGATTATCCCAATCGCTAAAATAAAACTTAAAAGGACAAAAATATTTATAGAAAGACCAAATATGTATAAGCCTAGAAATGATGCTATTAAACTCACGGGGAGTGCAATAGCAGGTACGATGACTGCCTTTAAATTCCCTAAAAATAAATAAATTATCAATACTACTAAGATAAACGCAATAACCAAAGTTTTATATACTTCTTCAATTGCAGCCTCAACATAGTTAGCTCTATTGAATGAAACCCTTAAATCCAATTCTTCTGGTAAAGATTTTTTTACTTCAACAATTTTTTTTTTGATATCATTCGAAAGCTCTACCGTTGAAGCACCACTTCTTGCATAGATACCTATTCCTACAGTTTTCAAATTTATTTGATCTTTAGTCTGAGCTTTAAAAAGAGTTTTCTCTGATACTGGGCCAAATTCAACGTTTGCTACATCTGATAATTGAATTACACGATTACTGGTTTTTTTGATGGGTATTTGCTTTATAGTTTCAATATCGTTGTATGATTTATCTAGATTTAGTGTTAAATCGATATTATCTGCTTCCAACGTTCCTGCAGGCAAACTTACATTTTCGCCACGAATTGCAAATTCAACTTCTTTAATGGTTAAATCATTAGCTGCAAGTTTAATAGGATCAATCCAAACTCTAATGCTTAATTCTCTTAATCCACCAACTCTTATTCTTCCAACATTTTTAACACTTGAAAATTGGTCTACAAGATATCTATCCGCGTAATCTCCTAATTCAAGGTCACTCCATGAGGACGAGGATAATGACAGCCACATTGTTGTTGTAAACCCTGCAGCTCGTTTAAGTATTTGCGGTGGATCTGACTCAGTTGGCAAGTTATCCACAACTCTTGCAACTCTTTCTCTTATATCATTGGCAGCATTATCTAGATCAATACTCGTATCAAACTCGACATTAATTGTGCTTCTTCCATTTTCGGATTTCGAGTCTATATTTTTTATACCTTCAGCCCCACCAATAACATCCTCAACAACTTGTGTAACTTCTTGATCTACTATCGAAGCTGATGCAGACTTGTAGTCTACTTGAACTTGAACAACAGGTGGTTGAATTCCATTTGGCAATTCTCTTACGGGTAATTTCCAAAAAACAAATAAACCAAAAATGATTAGTATCAGTGACATAACCCAAGATACCGTCGGTCTTTTAATACTTAATTCAGTAATAAACATTATTTATTTATAGGTTTTATTTTTCCACGTGGCATTACCTTTTTTAGACCCTCAGCCACAATTATATCACCCGCAATTAAGCCTGAAATTATTTCAATGTTACTATTGCCTCTAAGGCCAGTTTTTACCTCAGTTTTATTTGCAATATTTTCTGCATTAATTTTGTAAACATATGATTTATCGCCCTCTATCATCACACTTGTATCAGGTACACTTAAAGAATTTCTCAAATCAAATTTTACTCTTACCTCTAAAAGTGAGCCTGAAATTAATTCTAAATTTTCGTTTTTCACTTTTATTCTTGATAACAAACTTCTGGTGTCTGCATTTATTCTACTTGAAACAAAATCTATTTCGCCTGAAAAGATTTTATCTTTAAAACTTGATAAGGTAACTTCGACTGGAAGACCTTTTTTTATAAATGTAGAGTAACTTTCTGGAATTTTAATATCTGAGTAAATTATTGAGTTATCATCAAGTGTAATAATAAATATGTTATTTGAAACAAGAATGTCCTCAGTTAAACCTGTGTAGCCAAGAACCCCACTAAATGGAGCCAATATATCCCCACTTTTTAGTTTAATTAAAACATCTCCTTTTTTAACAAAATTCTTAAGTTTTAAATCCTCAAAAAGATCATCTTTTTTAATCTTAAAAGTTTTTGATTTTTTAGAAATTGCCGTACCGTAGGTTTCTATTTGTTCAGAGAATTCTTTTTCAATAACCTCAGTTACAATTATTCCTGGTGGTGGTCTCTTACTGAATTTTTTTTTAAAATGATCACCAATCATGGATCTTCCAACAATTACAATTGTAATTATTAAAAAAAACACAAATATTATTGAAATTGTTTTCGTAGATCTTTTCATATTAAATTTAAATTAATCCGTATTCGGCCCAAGAGCCATCATATATACATGGAAGATATTTATCATTAATTAAAGAATAAGCTAGTGCCAAAACACACGCTGTAACACCTGAACCACATGAAAAAACAATCTTTTTTTGCTCTAAATTTTCAATGCTTGTTTTAAAAATTTTTTTAAGCTGATCTTTATTTTTAAAAGTTTTATCATCGTTTAGACAGTCATTAAATGGTATACAAAAAGAGTTTTTTATACATCCGCTTCTAAGACCTATTCTGGGTTCAGGGATTTTACCTTCAAATCTTTCTCTACTTCGAGCATCAATTAATGTGAATATTTTTTCGTCTATATTTTGATCAATTGCTTGTTTATTCTTAACAAGATATTTTCTCTCGCTACCTTTATAATCTGATTTATCTATATTTGAAATTTCATCAGTTACTTTCTTTTTTTCTTTAAGCCATTTTCTTAAACCACCATTTAAAACATTTATTAATTTTGGATCATGTCCGTAATAGATAAAATTAAACCAACCACGACATGAGCTTATAACATCTGAATTATCATAAATGACTATTTCATCATTTTTTTTAATTCCCATATTTGAAACAATTTTATCCCAAGTCATTTGGTCAACTAACATATGTGGTAAAGCAGTATCTTTTCTTGAATTTTCATCTATATCAAAAAAAATTGCGCTTGGTATATGAAGGGATTTATATTCCTCAAATCCATTTCTTTGTGTTTGAGGCATATGCCAAGAGCAGTCAATAATTTTCACCTTAGTAAGGTTTTTTTCCAACCAATCAGTTTCAACTAAAGACATGCTATCGCTTTTCCAAGTATTTTTGATGATATTCCTCAGCTGGACAGTAATTTTTTAGTAAAGATATTCTTGTTACAACTTTTCCAGATAAACGCGCATTCACTTCATTTAATACCTTCTCAGCTATTATTTTTTGATTGTCATTAAGATAAAATATTTCACTTCTATACTGAGTTCCAAAATCTGGTCCTTGAGAATTTAAAGTAGTTGGATCATGAATTTGAAAAAATATTTTTAAAATTTTTTCGTAAGAGATAATTTTTTCATCAAAATCTAGCTTAACCACCTCAGCATGATTTGTGTTGCCAGTGCAAACCTCTTTATATGTGGTAATAGAGCTATTACCTCCACAGTAACCAACTTCTGTTTTGATTATGCCATCTATTTTACTGAATTTAATTTCAGGTCCCCAAAAACATCCAAGTGCTAAAACAGCTATTTCCATTGAATAAGATTTAATTTAATTTACAAATTATTCATATGCTAAGTAAAAATCAATTGGGATTTTTGTACATGTTTTTGTCCATTTGTGCATTTTCATTAATGGATTTAATTGTTAAGTGGTCTGTAGATTATCCTATTGGGCAGGTTTTGTTTTTTAGAGGTTTTTTTGGGATAATTTTTTATTTTTTTATAATTCCAAAAGAAAGATTTCATAATTTTTACAAAACTCAACGACCAGGATTACATGCTTTAAGATGTGGCTCAGGATTAGTTGCTCTAATTGCAATATTTATTGCTTTAAGGCAGCTGCCATTAGCAACCGTTGTAAGCATTTCTTTTGCTGCTCCAATATTTACAACAATATTATCTATTTTTCTATTAAATGAAAAAGTAGGAATCTTTAGGTGGTTAGCAGTTATCATAGGCTTTGTTGGAATTCTCATAATTACAGAACCTGGGATCACTGAATTAAACATTTATTATATTTTTCCGATTATATTTTGTTTAGGTCTATCTTATGTAGCCATAACTATTAGACAACTGTCAACAACCGAACCAGTGTGGTTAATTTCTTTTTATTTTTCCTTAGCCATTACATTATTAAGTTTTTTAACTATCCCTCAAGGCTGGGTTATGCCTACTTTGAATCATTTCATACTTTTATCTTTGATAGGTATTTTTGGAGGTGTCGCAAACTTGTGGTTAAGTCAATCATATAAATTTTCAGAGGTTTCTTTAGTAACTCCCCTTAAATATTTGGCTTTAGTTTTCGCTATAATATTTGGATATTTCATTTGGAACGAGATACCCACGTTCAAAACGTTAATGGGGGCCTTATTGGTGATTTTTTCAACACTTATAATTTTTAGACGGGAGATTTATAAAAAAAAAATTATAACATCTAGGTCAATTAATGAGTAAAGTACCTAAATACTGGAACAAAGCAAAAAAATATTTATCAAAAAAAGATCAAACTCTTTCTAAGTTAATCAAAAGTTATGAAAGTCCCTCAGAAACTATTTTAACTTCAAGAAGAGATATTTTTTTTTCGTTATGTAAAAGTATAATTGGACAACAAATAAGTGTTGCAGCAGCGAATTCTGTCTTTTTAAAATTTAAAAAAAAATGTAAAAATAAAATTAACGCAAAAACAGTATCTAGACTGACCTTTACTCAATTGAAAACCTGTGGATTAAGCAGACAGAAAGTATTAGGTATAAAGAGTTTAGCGAAGCAAACAATAGAAAAAACTTTTAATCCTAAATTAATTAATCAAATGTCAGATGAGGAGGCTATAAATTATTTATCACAATTAAGACAAATAGGGAGATGGTCAGCTGAAATGATTTTATTATTCACATACAATAGATCAAATATTTGGCCGATTCAGGATATCGGCCTTCTAAGAGCTATTTCAAAAAATTATAAAAAAAAATATTTACCACCTGATAAATTTGTATCTTTATTAAAAAAAAGGTTCAGTCCCTATTGTTCTGTTGCAACGTGGTATTTATGGAGAAGCATAGATCCTGAGCCTATTCAGTACTAAACCCCTCAACCACTTGCATATGTCTTTTTGTAGTTTTTTTTGCTACTGCCCAACTATCTTGATATTCTTTAGAGGAGTGACACTCTAATGCTTTGGCATAACTTGGAAATTCCCATACAACAGTCCTACTAAAATCATCACCATTAAAAGTGTCATGCTTACCACCTCTTATTAATGGCACGCCACCGTAACTTTTGATCACTGGTGTAGCTAACTCTGAATATTTTTTCAGATTTTCCTGATTGTCAATTTTAAAATATAAGCTAACCCAATATCCTTTTTTCATTATGCCAGCCATTTATCATATTTAGTTTTATTTTCACTGATATATTTTGGTAATTCATTAAAATTCATTACTTCTAGAGCAACACCTTTTGAAAACTGATTCTCTCTTTTATCTGCCGATAGATTATATACCGATTCTTTATTTTTGATCCTTTTTTCAATATTTTCTATTCCTATAGGGTTTAGGTCATACTCTCTATGATGAGTGTACGACTGAAGTTTTTGTTCAATCAATTCAGGGGTATTTAAATATGAAAAATGCCAGCCACCATTATCAACAAAAATTATATTAGTATATTTAATTTTTGAAAAAAAAGTATCCACCCTCCATTTCGGGTAAATTTTAGGCTTTATATCTCTAAGCCACTGAGGTGATACAAGATTCTTTTTTTTGCAAGCTCTTGATCCTACCCAATTATAATTTTTTTGATAAAGATTGAATTTGTAATAACACATTTTTTGATTAAAAAAAATTAAGTTATCTTTAATTTCATTAACATTAATTTTTTTCAAATTCGGTATTTCATCAATATCGGAAATTATAATTATATCATTGTTATCAACCCCATTAATTCCAGTTGATATATAATTTCTTTGAAAATTATCTCTTCTATAACCATTTAAAATATATTTCCTGGATTTTTCATTATCTGTGTCTTTATCATTAATCTCTTCAATATTTGTTGGTTGTTTTTCAGATACAAAATATTCAATTTTATTTTTAAATTTTGAAAAGTTGTTAATATTAAAATTTAATTTTTTTTTTTGGCCTCTATGATTGAAAGTACTTTCAACAATTATGAATTTATCAACAAATTGATTTAAGTAATTTAATCTTACTTCTAGTATTACATCCTCATTATAATACATAAAACAGTCATAAATTTGCATATTATGGTTCTTAATGATTATTAAAATTGATGTAAAGTTTTAAATAATTTGTTAAGAAATACCGATGAAAAAAATCGTTATAACTGGTGGCTTAGGTTACATTGGTACTGAATTATGTAAAATTTACTCAGGATATAGTTGGAATGATAAAATTACAGTAATTGATAACAGATTCATTTCTGAAAGAGTCAATCAAATTAGAAATTGGAATATGAACTTTGTCCATGGTGATATCTTAGATAAAGAGTTGATAAATGAATATTGTAAAGACGCAGATATTGTTCATCATCTGGCAGGCATAACTGATGTACCAAGAGTAAAAAGTGAGAGTACTTCCGCTAAAGAGGAATTAATAAGAAAAGTAGCAGAAGAGGGAACGCAAAATATTTTAGATGTCATCAGTAATGAATGTAAAATTATTATGCCATCTTCTCATGTCGTATACGAGGGATTAAATAGTATTAAAAAAAATATTAAAGAGAATGAGGAAACTTGTCCAGTTCTATCATATGGTAAATCAAAAAATAATAATGAAAATCAACTTAAAAATTCAGGAAAAAACTTTGTTATATTAAGGCTCGGATCTGTCTACGGTTACTCAACAGATACTGCTAGAATAGATATTATGGCAAATTTTTTTGCAAAAACCGCGTCACAAAATGGAACACTCAGACTTTTTGCAGGTGGAAAACAAATTAAAAGCTTGGTTCCTTTAATAGATGTAGCTAGATGTTTTAAATTTATGGAAGAAAAAAAAGATATTAATTATGAATTATTTAACCTAACAAAAGACACCGTGACTGTAAAAGAAGTTGCTGATATATGTAAAAAATATAATCCGAACATCTCTCTAAGAGAAACAAATGATGAAATTCCTAATTTAGGTTTCTCTTTGTCAAATGAAAAGATTTTAAAAACAGGTTTTAAGTTTTTATATGCATTGGATGAGAGTCTTAAAGAAATGATTACAAAATGGTCAAAACAAAAATTAATTAAAGATCTCGAAATTGTAAGAGATGGAGATAATGAATTCATTGATAACCGTGGAAAAATAAGCAATCATGAGCTTACAGAACCAATAAATATGATCGGTTTAATTGATTCAAAAAAAGGTACTATTAGAGCTAATCATTATCATCCTCAACAAGAACAAAAATGCTTATTTACTAAAGGACAAATTATCGAAATTTTTCAAGATATTTTAAACCCTAATTCACCTAAAATTACTCAAGTAGTAAATCAAGGACAGTTGTCAATTATTAAACCTAATGTAGCTCATACTATGATTTTTACAAAAGACACTACTTTTTTAAATTTGGTGAGGGGTGAGAGAGAGCACGAAAATTACGGAATAACTCACACCATTAAGCATGTATTTGTTAACGAGAAGGAAAGAGATTTATTATTAAAATATTATAAGTTTGAATGTAGATCATGTGGAAATGAAAAGCTGAAGAGGGTTATTTCCTTAGGATATCAACCACTGGCAAATAACTTATTAAATAAAAAAAATGAAAGTACAGAGTTGTATCCTTTAGAATTAAATTACTGTGAAAAATGCCACAACTGTCAATTATCAGTTTCTGTTGATCCTAAAAAGATGTTTTCAAATTATCTTTATACATCTTCAACCTCTAAAGTTTTTAGAAATCATTTTGCTAATGCTGCTAAACAGTATGTGAGGGACTTTAAACTTAAACCAAAAACCTCATACATAATTGATGTTGGTAGTAATGACGGTGTTGGTTTGAGACCTTTTAAAGAATTAGGGTTTAAAAATATCCTAGGTATAGAACCTGCAAAAAATCTTTCTAAACTGGCTAATGAAAATAACATTAAAACATTCAACGGTTTTCTTGAGAAAAAAAACCTTAAGAAAATTAAAAAAAATGCTGACCTAATTTTAGCCTCAAACGTTTTTGCACATTCTGATAATCTTAAAGAAATGGCAGAATGTATGATAAAATTATTAAAAAAAAGTGGTACTATTATAATAGAAGTTCAATATTTACTTAATACTCTTAAAGACTTAACATTTGATAACATATATCACGAGCACTATAACTATTGGTCTTTAACATCACTTATAAATTTTTTTGAAAAGTTTGATTTAACAATATTTAAGGCTCAAAAAATAAATACTCATGGTGGCTCAATAAGAGTTTATTTAAAAAAAAAGAAAATTAAAATTGAAAAAAGCGTAAAATTTTTACTAAAAGAAGAGGAAGATTTTGGTGTTAAAAAATTTAGCGCATACCAAAAATTTTCTGATCAAATTTACAATATTAGAAAAAATGTAATTAATAATCTAAATAAGTTAAAAAAAGATAATGATCAAATAATTGGTTATGGTGCTCCTGCAAAAGCAACAACTGCATTAAATTTTTATGGTGTAACAAATCAAATTGATTTTATAATTGAGGATAATAAATTAAAACATGGTAAGTTTATTCCTGGAGTAAAAATTCCTATAACATCAAAGGCGAAATTAAAAAAAAAAGCATCAAAAATTTTGGTATTAGCATGGAATTTCTATGATGATATAAAAAAAAATAACTCAAATTTGTCAAAAGATTTCATAAATATTAAAGATTTAGAAAAATAGATTTAAGTCATGTCAAAAAAAATGATAGTAAGCTGGGAAGAATACAAAAAAATCGTTGAGAAATTAGCAGTTGAGGTTCACAAAAACTACAAGCCAACTGTTTTAATTGGTATTATGAGGGGCGCAGCTCCTATAATTGATATCTTGTCAAGAATTCTAAAATTACCGATAGCTTACATAGTCATTCAAAGTTATTCAGGAAAAGGTATTGAAGATCAACAGGGTCAACTGATGTTCGCAAGGGAAATAAGTTCTTTGGCAGACAATAAAGATTTTAATAAAGTTCTATTAATTGATGATTTATCTGATACGGGTCTAACACTCAATAAAAGTATTGAGTGGTTGAAAAATTATGGACCTACAAAAGATTATATCAAAGAGGTAAAAACAGCTTGTTTATGGAAAAAAAAATCATCTAAATTTGAACCAGATTTTTGTCCAATCAGATTAGATTCAGATCCATGGATTGTGCAACCAACAGAACATTACGAGGAATTTTCGATTGAGGAAATAATTGAAAGAAACGAATAGGGCTAGATAAAAAATCTAGCCCTATAAAACTTTTAAGCGACCGCGAAGCTTACAACACTTAGTATTGCAACAACCCATATTGCTGGAGAAGTGCTTGAGAATTTTCCAGTGAATATTTTTATTAAAGCATACGAAACAAATGCCAAAGCAATTCCATTACTGATACTATAAGTTAAGGGCATAGCAATCATGGCTAAAATTGCAGGAGCTGACTCTGAAATGTCATTCCATTCTATATCAGTAATATTTCTAATAAATAAAACAGAAACAAAGAGTAAAGCGGCACCGTCAATTTGTTTAGGTAAACTAGTTGCAAGAGGTGCAAAAAATATACATGCTAAAAATAATATACCTATCACAAGGGAAGTCATCCCGGTTTTACCACCTGCCTTTACGCCAGCACCTGACTCAACATAACTAGTAACAGTTGTTGTTCCCATCATGGCACCCGTAACAGTCCCAACGCTGTCAGACAACATTGCTTTATTAATGTCTTGAACTTTTCCTTGTTTATCAACTTTACCTGCAACGTTTGCAACAGAAGTTAATGTTCCAGCTGTATCAAAGAAATCTATAAATAATAAAGTAAATATTACTGTAGACATTCCTGCAGTCATGGCAGCGGACAAGTCAAATTCAAAAAGGTATGTCATCGGAGGAGGCGCACTTGCTAAACCATTAAATTTAGCCAGACCAGTAGCCCAAGCAATAACACTAAAAAATAAAATACCTATAATGATATTCCCTTTAACATTCATTTTTTCAAGTACGATAATTGCAATAAATGTTGCACATCCAAGAAGTACTAATGGGTCGCTTAAATTTCCAAGCTGTACTAGTGTTACAGGATTATCAACTACAACTTCCATAATTTGTAATCCAATAATTGCAAGAAATAATCCAATACCCGCACCAATTCCTAGTTTTAAACTTTTTGGAATTGAGTTAATCAACCAGGCTCTTATTGGCGTAAGTGAGATGATTAAGAACAATACACCAGCAACCAAAACTGCACCAAGAGCTTCTTGTGGCGTATAACCCATACCAGCACAAACTCCAAAAGCAACAAATGCATTAATACCCATACCTGGGGCTAGTCCAATTGGCCAAGTTTTTCCGTAAAAAGCCATTATAAAACAAGCCAAAGCCGTTGCTAAAATAGTTGCTGTGTACACCGCGCCGAAATCAAAGAAACCTTTTTCAGGACCGGCGAATTCTCCTGATAAGATGAATGGATTTAAAAACATTATGTAAGCCATTGTTAAGAACGTGGTTGTTCCAGCAATTACTTCAGTTTTAAAATCTGTTTTATGTTTTTTGTATTCAAAATATTTTTCAAGCATTTATCCTCCTATAAATCGCAAAATATTTGATTCTTTCCAGTATTACCCCTCAAAACTAATTCTTATTAACAATTTTCAACCCACAAGTTTATATTTATGCCATAATTACGTTGTTATTATAAAATTATGAAAAAAATTAAGATCCTAATTCTAAATGTATTAATAATTTTTTCTTTATTGGGTTGTCAGACAATTAAGCAAAAAACTGACGCTATTGTTGAGAAGGAAAATAAAAAATTAAGTGCATTTATAGGCAAGTCATCTCAGGATTTAAAAAGCAGCTTAGGTAGCCCAGATGAAGATTTTAAAAATGAAAAAGGAAATTTAGTTTTAGTTTATAACACAAAAAAATACGGAATACCTTGCGAAAGAAGATTTGAAGTAAATGCAAAATTGATCGTTATTGGATTTGTTTCTAACGGTTGCTTTTGATTACCTGCGGAGAATCTATCTCCGCAAGCAAGGTATACTTATTTAATTTCAATAAGTTTTCTTTTTTTATGCTCAGGAACAATCCTTTCACAAGATACTGTTAAAAGACCATCTTTTAACTCAGCACCATTAACTTTCACATCGTCAGCTATAGTAAATGATCTGGCAAATTGTCTTTGAGAAATACCTTTGTGAATTATTTCTCCATCAGCATTATTATTTTCAGATTTATTAACTTGTTTGGTTCTTACAGTTAATAAATTGTCTTCAAACTCAACTTCAACATCGTTTTTATTAAAACCAGCTAAAGCAACTTCGATTGCATAATTATCCTTTCCAGTTTTTCTGATGTTATAAGGTGGGTAGTTTGACTGCATAGTCAAAGAACCATTACCAAGCATATTTTCAAACTGGTCAAACATATCGTCAAAACCAATTGAAAAAGGTCTTAGTGAGTTGAATATAGATAAATCCTTACTTGTCATAATATCCTCCTTTGTTAAGCAAGTTTATTTATTGTTAGCCCCATTAGGCGACCAACAAAGCTTATATGGGAGTTATTTTATTTTTTTCAAGATATCAAACTCAAATTTTTTCAGAGATCTTCAATATAAATGCATAGTCAAAAGCTATTTCTTCAATGGCACCATCTCTACCTGACTTTCCTCCGTGGCCTGCGTTCATTTCAGTTTTTAACAAAAGTAAATTATTATCAGTTTTTAAATCTCTAAGTTTGGCGGTAAATTTTGCTGGTTCATCGAATAGCACTCTATTATCACTTAAGCTTGTAGTGATTAACATGTGAGGGTAATCCATTTTTTTAATATTGTTATATGGAGCATAAGAATAAATATAATCAAAATGGTCTTTTTTATCTTTTGCATTTCCAAACTCATCAAATTCTCCAACAGTAAGGGGCAAAGAATGATCTAAGTTAGTTGTTAGTGAGTCAACGAACGGCACAGCCATAACAATTCCAAGAAATAATTCTGGTGATTTATTTACTACTGCTCCCATTAATAAACCACCAGCTGATCCACCCATACCAATAATTTTTCCTTTTGATGAATATCCTTTTTCAATCAAAAACTTTGCTACGTATATGTAATCTTCAAATGTATTTTTTTTATTAAGAAGCTTTCCTTCTTTCCACCACTTCATTCCTTTTTCCATTCCTCCTCTAATATGTGCAGTTACCCAAATAATATCTCTGTCGATTAGACTCAATCTAGTTGAGGAAAAATCTGGAGTCATTGAACTTCCATATGACCCATAGCCATATAAAAGTAAATTTGCTGAACCATTAATTTTTGTTTTTTTGTGCCTGGTAATTGTAAGTGGAACTAATCTTCCATCATGAGAAGGGCACTCCAGTCTTTCGACTATATAGTCATCTGGATTATGACCGGATGGGATTTCTTGTTCTTTTACTAATTTTTTTTCTTTTGTTTTTAAATTGTATAAATAAGTTTTACCTGGTGTTTTTGGGGATGAATATGACAAGTAAACTGTGTCAGTATTTTTATTTTTTTGAGTCAACGAAACACTGGGTACAATCACAGATTCGTCAGTAAATTTTAATTCTTCCTCAATTCCTGTTTTTTTATTTCTTACAAATAATTTTCCTAATGCATTTGATTTTTCTCCTCTGATAATCCAATCATTTAAAAATATTAATCCTCCTATTAAAACTTCTTCTTTAGCAGCTATATAAATTTCCCACTTTTGATTTGATAAATCTTCACATTTTTCGATTTTAAAATCCTCTGCATCATCATTAGTATGACAATAAAAATATCCACCCCAAGAATTGACTGAATAAATTACACCCTTTTTTCTTTTTATAATTAATTTTGGCTTTGGGTTTTTTTCTGTTACCTCAAAGTAATATTGTTCAGAAGTATTATGATCCGATGTTGTTATAAAAAAATATTTTTCATCTGAACTCAAACTCATGCCCACAGTAAATGCTTCACTTTTCTCTTCAAAAATAAGTTCATCATTTTTGACTGATGATCCAATTTTGTGTCTATATATTTTTCTTGGTCTATGAAATTCATCAAGCTTTGAGTAAAAAAAATATTGATCGTCCAAACTAAAAGTAATACTTCCACTTGTTTCTTCTATTTTCTCGGTGACTAATTTTCCTGAGGTAATATTTCTTATGTAAATTGTATAATATTCAGATCCTTTTAAGTCTAAAGAATAACCTAAAAGTTTGTCATTATAACTTACCTCTAAATCACCTACGCCGAAATAATCAGTTTTTAATTTCTCTTTTTCTACATCACCATTCCAAAATTCTTCAACAGTATCACTTCCAATTTTCTTTCTAAGTTTTATCGAATAATTTCCTACCGCAGTTGTTTTAGTCCAATATTCATATTTTTTGTCTTTAAATTTTAACGATTCATCATCTAATTTAATTCTACCTTTAATTTCATCAAATAAGATTTTCTGATATTTTTTTGTGTCTTTTAAATTATGTTCTGTAAAATTATTTTCCTCTTCAAGATATTTCCTAACATCTGGAAGTAGCTTGGAACTATCTTTTAAAACCTCAAGAATGTTATCCTGATGGATCCAACTATAATTATCTTCCCAAGTGGTATTGTGACAAGATTTAAGCTCTGGTTTTTTTTTAAGTTGTGGTATTTTCATTAGATCAAAAATATATGAATATAATAATTTATACAGTAGTTATATTAACCATTTTTTATTTTCTACTACGTTTTATAACCAACATTTCATCTAGGAAAATTTCAAAAGGCTTAAGATTTTTAATTATATTAGGATTAATTGCTTTAGCAGTATTGTTTGCTATTGGTGGAAAATTTTTATTAACCCTACCTCTTACTTTGGCAAGTTTAGCTTTATTAAAATTAAAAGGCTTATCTATTTACCAATTAATCTCTCTTTTTAGACTTATTCAAACATTAAGAAAATCTGGTCGCTTTTCTTTTAACCAAACAGGTACCAATAACGTATCGTCTATATCAGTTTCAGAGGCGTATAAAATTTTAAATTTAGATATGAATAAAAAAGTTACCAAAGAGGATGTTAATAAAGCATATATAAAAATCCAAAAAAAGATTCATCCTGACATTTCTCCCGAAACTTCAAGATTATCCTCAATTGTTAATGAGGCTAAGGATATTGTGCTAAACGATATTTCTTAAGCAATAATTTCTAAAAATCTCTCAAAAATTCTTTGTGGATTAACTTTATCTTTACCTAAAGTATTATGTGTAACTGTGCTTTCACCTTCTGGAATTATTGGAAACATTTTTGAGCTATAATTTCCGTAAATTAAGGGAGTATCAGCCATTAAAGTAATCGTTTTAATACCTAAAGCTGAGGATAAATGACTAAAGCTCGAGTCATTACAAATGGAAACATTACAATTCTTAATTAATGGTAAAATTTCATTGATAGTAAAATTATCTAAACGAGTACAAAAATTCTTAAATTTAGACTGCAAAATTTCGTTTAATACTTCCTGTTCTTCTTTTGTCTTACCTGTTGCGAGAAAAAATCTGCAATTTTTCATATTTGATATTTTATCAATTACACTTAAGAAAGTTTTTGCAGGAATTCTTTTTGTAGGTCCAGAACCACCTATGCCCAGGAGAATATTTGTAGTGTTTTTATCTATTTGAAATTTTTGTGCTGCTTTAGAAATTGAATCATTGTCGATTTGCACTTCAGGATCTTCATTAATGTCTAAATCTAAATTTTCTTTTAAAAATTTTTTAGGAGCCTCAATTATGTGTTGTTTGTTTTTTGTGAACAATGGATATTGGTAAATTTGTGGAATACCTGATATTTTAGCAATTAATTTAAATCTTAAAGATGAATTAAAAATAAAAATTTTATCGAACTTATGTTTTTTTAAATCGGTTGCTAAATTAAAAATACCAAAAAAACCACCATGTCTATTATTCGTTTTATTATCTCTTTCTAAGATAAGAATTTTATCAATATATTTTGTTTGGTGTAAATATTGATTAGCTTTTGAATTTTCTTTAACCAATATATTTATTGGTGAATTAAATTTTTTGTATAAAGCCTTTATAAATGGCAAGAAAATTATGGTATCTCCAATACCCATTCTGCTCTGTATTGCTAATATTTTCATATAGTATTTATAAACTTTACTGAGTATATTTTTATATAAATTTTTATTATGACAAAAATAAGTGGAATTTATGCTGCTTCGATGTCAGTGCTTAACGATGATTTAAGCTTGAATGTTGAAAAAACAATAATGCATGCCGAGAAACTTATCGATCAAGGCTGTCATGGTACGGTAATATTTGGAAGCACAGGTCAGTCTCAATTAATACCTATTTCAGAAAAAATTGACTTACTCAACAATCTCTCGAAAAGCAAATATCAGAATAAACATATAATTGGCACAGGTCTAAACTCTTTAGGTGAAACAATAAATTTTATGAAGATAGCAATTTCATTGAACGTAAATAAATTTTTAATCATGCCTCCCGCTTATTATAATTATGGTGATAAAGAGGTTTTGGATTTTTATTCTAGAATAATTCATTCAGTGCCAGATTGTAAGATTATTCTTTACAATTTTGAAAAACTTAGTGGTTACAAATTTAGTCTGAAGTGTGTAGAGACACTTGTAAATAAATTTCCAGAACAAATAGTTGGAGTAAAAGATAGCTCTTACAATTTATATGAAAATTTAAAGCTTAAAAATTTTTCTATTTTACCAGGTTCGGAGACTAAATTGTTAAAAGGTTTGGAATTAGGATGTTCTGGTATAATAACTGCAACATGCAACGTTACAGCAGAATTATCTAGGCAAGTTTATGATGATTTTTTTGCTGGAAAAAAGCAGTTACATAATGATAAGTTATGTGATGTGAGAAGCACTTTTGATAAATATAATCTTATTTCAGGTTTACATACTTACTGTGCTCAAAATGACAATATATATAAAAATATTTTACCACCACTAAGTCTCTTAAATCGAAATGATGAAGAAGAATTAATGAATAGATTAAAGGATTTAGAATTTTATAATAAACCAACCCTGGCGGCATAAAATGCAATTAGCAAGATTTCTTAATAAAATTTTTAAAAAGGGTGGTTTTGTATTAACCGATGCTAATTCCAAAGATTATATTATTGGAGAACCAGACCATAACCCTATTAAATTAAAAATTTTAAACAAAAATCTTCATTATAAATTGTTATTTCATCCTGATTTATATTTTGGTGAGGCATATACCAATGGTGAAATTGTAATTGAAAACGGCACACTTACGGATTTTTTAGATCTTGCCTTAATGAATTTTGGAAGGGGAGAATTAAACTTTTTCAGTTATTTAATTAATAGATTAAGGGGATCATATAGATATTTAACTAACTTTAACTTTATTAAAAAATCCAAAATGAATGTATCTCACCATTATGATATTCAGGACGACTTGTATGATTTATTTTTAGATCCAAAAAGACAATATTCTTGTGCATATTTTAAAAATGAAAATGATAGTTTAGAAACAGCTCAAAATAATAAAATTCAACATATAATTAAAAAATTAAATATAAAACCTAATCAAAAAGTTTTAGATATTGGATGTGGCTGGGGTTCACTTGCCATCGATATAGCCAAAAGTGCTCAATGTGAGGTAACAGGTATTACTTTATCAGAGAACCAACTTAATTATTGTACCCAAAAAGCTAAAGAACTCAATTTAGAAAATCAAGTAAAGTTTAAACTAATGGATTATAGAGAGTTAAATGAAAAATTTGATAGAATTGTAAGTGTCGGGATGTTTGAACATGTTGGAAGGAAATTTTACAAAAAATTTTTCAAACAAATCGAAAAAATGTTGAAAGAGGATGGGGTATCACTGATACATACCATTGGATCTGTAAATCCTCCAAGAGATCCTCATCCATGGATTACGAAATATATTTTTCCTGGTGGTTATACTCCTAGTTTAAGTGAAGTAACCAACCCCATTGAAAAAGCTGGCTTAATAGTGACAGATATTGAAGTTTTAAGGCTTCATTATGCGCACACGTTGAGACATTGGAAAGAAAATTGCTTAAAAAATAAAGATAAAATTATTCAAATGTTTGATGAAAAATTTTTTAGAATGTGGGAGTTTTATCTTGCTGGTTGTGAAATGGCATTCAAGTGGGGAGATCAAGTTGTATATCAATTTCAACTTACCAAAAATTATAATTCAACACCTGTGACTAGGGACTATATTTATCAATAAATTATTGATAGGGTCATTTCTTCTCAGAAATGAAAAAAAAACAAAAAAAATCAAAAAAAAAGACTAAAACTAAAAAGAAAAATAAAGCTACCAAAGTTAAAAGAAAAATAAATAGAATTAGAAAAAGCTCTAAAAAACAAAGAAAAAATAAGTTAATTAATAAAAAAAAAAAAAATAAGTACAAAAAACTAAAAAAAGTCAATTACCTACCAAAAATAAGAAAAAAACAGAAAGATAGTCTAGTCTTAAAATTGGTTAAATTTCAATTATCTCTTAAGCCTAAGTTTAATTTTAAATTTAATTTTGGTTTGGAAAAAAGCATTCAGAGTTTTTTTGATAAAATTTCAGAAGTAATTTCTGACTACAAGATATTAAAAACTGATGAAAAAAGAAGGATAAAAATAGAAAAAATTGAGAGAGAGAGAGAAGAAAAAATCGAAGAGGCAAAGAAGAAAAAAGAAGAAGAAAATTTGAGATTAAAGCTGAGAGAGCTAACGTTAAAAGAAGAGAAAAGATTAGAAAAACAAAGAACGAAAGATATAAAATTATTTTTAAGAAAAGAACAAGCGCTTTTAAGAATTGAACAAGCAGAAAAGCAAAAACAATTTTTAAAACAATTAAGATTAGATAAACAAATTGAAAAATTCAGAATAAGAGAAGTTAAAGAACTAGAAAAACTTGAGAAAATTTCCCTAAAAGAAAAAAGAGAAGATTATTCTGGACTACAGGAGAGAATCGACAAATTAAAAGAAAGATACAGATTACTCAGAGATCAAAAAATTAAAGAAAGAGTTGAGGCGCTAGGTGTTAAACTTCAAGGTAACGAGGATAGAGAAACCTTATTAGAAAAAGAAAAAGAATATACATTAGCAAGACAAAAAGTTGAATTTGCACTTGAGAGCTTTTATAGAAGCGCAAGTAGTTTAGTATTTCAACTCAATAGAAGACATATTACCCGTGATATGTCTATTTTTAGATGTATTGATAGACGATTTGAAACTGGAGAGGTTTTTATTAAATGGGATGAGTCATCTGACGATGAGTGGTTATTATTAATTTATATAAAAAATAACTCGCCAGATGAAGGAATTGTTATCGAGGATAAAACAAATCCAGAAAAAAATCTTTCTCATGAGTTTAGAAATGTGGATATCTTTAAAGCTTCAGATACCATGGTAGACTCTTTAACACAGCTCATTGCTAGAAAAAGAGATAAAAATATTAATTAATCTTTAAATTTAATTAGGTATTATACCTTATGATTTTGGGTTCAATTTTTTTAATAATTTTATATTTAGTTTTTAGATATATTATCGCTTGGATAACTTATTTTAACAATTTAGATCCAAGACTTGGTGATAGCACTTGGAGATTTACTTATGATTATCCAGTAGCTGGTGAAAGAGATATTTCAGATTTAGATGATAAAGATTTTGTAAGGCTAAGAAGAAAGAAAAATAAAATCGTATTATTAATGTATTCTATAGTTTTAGTAATGTTTATATCTTCTATGTCTTTATTAAGTAAATTTTTATTATTTTTTTTTAGTTAGTTTTTTTTTATTACCCATAGCAAACTTTTTATTTATTCTCCATCTAGACTCTTCTCTTACAATATAACCACAACATTTTTTTGAGCCACATTTACAAGGAAATTGTTTATAGTCCTCATCATAACCAAAACCATAATCGCAAGTAAATTCTTCTCCCTTTTTAATATCTCGAATAGCTGTAATCCAAACTTTTAAACCTTTCCCATTATAATCGCAATTGTTGTCACAGCTGTGATTTATTAGTCCTGCAGTATTCCAAGAAAAGTCTCCATCAAGTGTATATTTTTTGTTTAATGTAAATAAATAAATTGGTTTTTTGTTATCAAACTTTTCTGACTCATCAACTTGTTTATTTGTAATAATTTTTCCGACATAATCTATTATTTTTGTTCCCTCTTTAATATCTCGTGTAGCATAAAGACCTTTTCCTTTATTATCAATTTTAGATTTTTTTATTTTATACAATTTCATTTGGATGATTTATGATGAGCTAAAAATTATTTAATTAAATTCTATTAGAGCATTTATATGCTCGTTTGCACTTTCAGCTAAAGCGTTCAAATCATATCCACCCTCAAGTATAGAAACAACTTTTCCATGAGTGAATTTGTTAGTAGCAGTTAATGTTCTTTTGGTTATCTCATAGAAGTCTTTGGAGCTTAGTTGAAATTGAGCCAAAGGATCATCTTTGTGAGCGTCAAATCCAGCTGAAAATAATAAAAAATCAGGTTTATATTCAACCAACCTGTCCAAAACTCTATCAAATGCGTTAAAATATTGTTCAGAGTTTGTACCTGCTGGTAATGGTATGTTTAGCGAATTATTAAAATCACCTTTGTCTTTATCAGTTCCTCCTCCAGGATAAAAAGGATATTGATGAGTAGAAATGTATAATGAATTCTTATTACTACGCATAACATCGTAATTTCCATTACCCCAGTGCACATCAAAATCTACACAAGCAACCCTTTTGTAGTTATATTTACTAATTAAATAATTAGTAGCTACACCTGCGTTTGATATGCAACAGAATCCCATTGCTTTGTCTTTTTCGGCATGATGTCCTGGAGGTCTTGATAGACAAAATGCATTTTTAAATTGATTATTTTCTATGCCATCGATTGCCCTAATTGTTGAACCCGCTGCCTCAAAGACCGCTTTTTTGCTTTCTGGTGATACTACCGTATCCCCATCTAAAAACTTTAGTCCTTTTTGAGGAAAAGAACTTTTTAAATTTTCTAAGTAATTCTTGGAATGTGTCATAGCTAATATATTTTCAGGTACTTTGTCTGGTTTGTCCCAAATTAAGTCTTTTCTTTTACTCAATTTTTCTTTAATAGCTATTACTCTCTTTGGTTGTTCAGGGTGACCATCACCAGTGATATGTTTTTCGTAAGAGTCTGAATTAATTATTGCAGTTCTCATAAAAAATAAGCCTCTAAAATTTTTGAGTAAATTTTCGTAAGATTTCTTAAATCTTTTAAAGATACTGCTTCATCAACTTTATGCATGGTCTTTCCAACTAACCCAAACTCTAAACCTGGGGATATCTTTTTGATAAATCTCAAATCTGAAGTACCACCAGTGGTAGATAATTTTGGTTTCATATTAGTAACTTTTTTGACAATATTTTGAATCATAAATGTTGTTTTGTTTGGCTTGGTCAAAAAAGCTTCACCAGAAACCTTATAATCAATTTTAAATTTTGATTTATTTTTTTTATTAACTTGAATAAGAATTTTATTAATTTTTTTAATTAAGGATTTTGAAGAGTGTTTGTTATTAAATCTTATATTGAATGTTGCCTCAGCTGTTGCAGGAATTACATTATCAGCAGTATTATCAACATTTATTTTTGTCACTTCTAAATTCGTAGGTTGGAAATTTTTGGTTCCTTTATCAAATTGAATGTCTTTAAATTTTTTTAAAACTTTTACAATTATGCTTGAAGGATTATTGGCCCTATCAGGATATGCGACATGGCCTTGGATGCCAAATATAGTTAATTTACCAGTTAAGCTCCCTCTTCGACCAATTTTTATCATTTCACCTAATTTGTTAGGATTTGTTGGTTCACCAACTAGACAAAAATTAATTTTCTCTTTCTTATTTTTTAAATATTCTACAACTTTTTTTGTACCATTTACAGCATCACCTTCCTCATCACCTGTAATAAGTAAACTAATTGATCCATTAAACTTTTTATTTTTTATCAAAAAAGTACTTACAGCAGAGACAAAAGCTGCAATTGAGCTTTTCATATCATTTGCGCCTCTACCAATTAAATAGCCTTTTTTTACAGATGGTCTGAATGGATTTATTGTCCAATCTTTTATGTTTCCTGGAGGCACTACATCTAGGTGACCTGCGTAACAAAAATTTGGCCCTTTAGTTCCAAGTCTAGCATATAAGTTTTTAACGGGCTGGAAACCTTTTTCTTTAAATTGCAATATTTTTGTTTTGAAACCTAGTTTTTTTAATTTTTTTTCTAAAAATTTCATCACACCCGCATCAAGAGGAGTAATAGATTGAAATTTGATTAGCTCTTTGGCTAATTTTAACTCATTAAAGGTTTTCATTCTTAATCTCTTAAGAGGTCATTTATAGATGTTTTTGATCTTGTTTTCTCATCTACCTGTTTAATTATAACTGCACAATACAAAGATGGCGCAGATGAATTATTTTTATCAGGTAAAGATCCTGGAACTACGACTGAATAAGGCGGAATTTTGCCGTAAGAGATTTCACCTGTTTTTCTATCAACTATTTTGGTTGATTGACCTATATACATTCCCATACTTAAAACTGACCCCTCACCAACAATTACTCCCTCCACTACTTCAGACATCGCTCCTAGAAAAACATTATCCTCGATTATTGTTGGAAGTGCTTGAGCAGGTTCTAACACGCCGCCAACACCTGAGCCAGCAGATATATGACAATTCTTTCCGATCTGACAACAGCTACCCGCCCTTGCAAAAGTATCAATCATTGTCCCCTCATCTATATATGCACCTATGTTAACATAGCATGGCATAAGTACAGCGTTTTTACCAACGAAGGATCCTTTTCTTACTGGAGAATTAGGAACCATTCTAAAACCAGCTCTCTCATGGTCCTCTTTTGTCCATCCAGCAGTTTTTCCTTTTAATAAATGTGATTTGTCGTACCAACTACTATATGGACCATTTAAATTTTCCATTGGATAGATCCGGAAACTTAACATAATTGCTTTTTTCAAATACTGGTGAGTTATCCATTCACCATTAACTTTTTCAGCCACCCGAGATTTACCACTATCTAAGTCACTTATAACCTGATTTATTGCATCTTTAAGTGATTTATCTGAATTCTGATTAACTTGATCTTTATTTTCCCAAGCATCATTTATAATTTTTTCTATAGACATAATTTATTGACTTTTTAATAACCTTATTTCTTTAAGAAATAAAGACAGATTTTCAATTTTATGAGAAATATAATCTTTATCAGAATCTATCTTACCAAAATGTTCATCGTTAATTAACCAAACAGTTGCACAGCCTCGTTCATAACCAATACTCAGGTTTTTTGCGATATCTTCTATATAAATGGTTTCTTTTGGATTTAATCCAAATTTTTTAACCATTAAATCAAAAGTTTGAGCCTCAGGTTTTGGCACATACCCAGCGTCTTTAATATCAAAAACTTTATCCCTTCCAAAAAGATCATAAACACCTAAATGAGTTAAAATATTTTCAGCATGCTCAGCGCTTCCATTAGTAAAAATAAACTTTTCCATGTCTAATTTTTCAAGTTCATTCCTCATTATTTTGTCTTCTTTCATAAATGAAAGATCTATTGTGTGGACATATTTTAAGAATTCTTCTGGTGGTATATCATGATGTATCATTAAACCATTTAAGCTTGTATTATATTTGTAGAAATAATTTGTCTGTAATTTTTTTGCTTCTTCCATATTTATTTTTAGTCTTTCAGATATAAACATTGTCATTCTTTTGGAAACTTGACCAAATACTCTTTCAAGGGAATAATTATTGTGTTTTCCGTAACAAACCCCATCAAGATCCAATAGAAGATATTTCATGTCTTTAAAATTTTTCATTTTCTTATCAAAGTCCCAGAACCCTTGTCGGAAAAAATTTCAAACAATATAGAGTGTTGCTTTCTTCCATCAATTATACCTACTGCTGTAACCCCATTTTTAACTGCATCTAAACAAGTATTTATTTTAGGTATCATTCCCTCTGTGATAATATTATTTTCAATCATTTTTAAAACTTCTGTTGAAGTAATCTCATTAATTAGTTTTTTGTCTTTATCTAGAACTCCTTCTACATTGGTCATTAATAGTAATCTTCTGGATTTTAATGACTTTGCGATCGCACCAGCAGCTGTATCACCATTAATATTATATGGATGATTATCATTTCCTAAGCCCAGTGGTGAAACTATTGGAACTTGATTTTGATTAAGAATTTTTTTTATAAGATCATTATTAATTTTCTTAGGCATTCCTACAAAACCCAGTTCTTTTGATTCTGGCGTTACCTCAATTATATTGTTTTTTTTTGTATGAATTGAGACTGCATCAGTGCCAAATTTTTTTAAAGAATCAACAATATCATTATTAAAATCAATCAATACTGACTCAACAACATTTATTATCTTTTTATCTGTTACTCTTAAACCTCTAATAAATTTTGATTGAATATTTGATTTATCTAGTTCTCTTTTTATTCTTGGACCTCCACCATGAACGACTACAAACGATATACCTAACTTACTGAGTATATTTATATCTGTTATAAAATTGTCAAAGATATTTCTATCTATAAAAACATTTCCTCCGTATTTTATTACTATGAGGTCATTTTTATATTTTTCTATGTATTTAGACACTTCATTAATTGGTGGTCCATTTTTTGGAAGTATTTTTTTTAAATCCATTTTTATTATTGTGTAATAATTAATTTTTTAAGTGACAGTTTTGACCGTAGTCCTTTTCATAATGAATACTTGTTGGGCCATAGTTAAAATATTATTTACAGTCCAATAAATTACTAAGCCACTTGGAAAGGGCGCTAATATTACGGTCAAAAAGAGTGGAAAGAACATAAATATTTTAGCTTGCATAGGATCAGTAGGAGCAGGATTTAATTTCTGTTGTATATACATCGAAATTCCCATCGCCACGGGCCACGCTCCAATAACTAGGAAACTTGGGACATCATAGGGCAATAAACCAAAAATATTGAATATACTTGTAGGGTCACGTTCACTTAAATCATGTATCCACCCATAAAAAGGCATATGTCTCATTTCTATCGTAACGAATAAAACTTTATACAAAGCAAAAAATACTGGTATTTGAACAAGAATTGGAAGACATCCAGACATCGGGTTGACTTTTTCTTTTTTATAAAGTGCCATCATTTCTTGTTGTAATTTCATCTTATCATTTTTGTGAAGCTCCTTTAATCTTACCATTTCTGGAGTGAGAGCTTTCATTTTTGCCATGCTTCTAAAAGAAAAATTTGCCAAGGGAAAGAAAACTAAACGTATGCAAATTGTTATAGCTATAATGGCCAATCCATAATTACCAAGTAGTTTGAAAAAATAATCAATACCAAAAAATAGAGGTTTTGTTATGAAATATAAAAAACCCCAATCAATTACCAAGTCAAACTTATCTATAGCAAGACTTTTTGCATAGCCATCAATGACATCCACTCTTTTAGCAGCAACTATTATTTGTAAATCTTCCTCAATAGAATTATTTGGACCCAATTCAAGTGGTTCAGTTGCAATAAAATTCGCTCTAAATTTATCTTTATAATCAAATGTTGTTTTAAACTCTTTATTTTGTGGAGGTATCAGTGAAGTAATCCAGTATTTATCACTTATTCCCAACCAGCCTTTTTGAGCAGTTTTTGTAAACTTTTTCTCTTGAATATCGTCATAATCTTCCTCAATTAATTCATCATCTAAAGTTGCAATTAACCCTTCATGAAGAATTAAAAAGTCTATTATGTCTGGGATCTCATTTCTTATAATTTGGCCATAAGAATAAAAGTCATATTTTCCACTTGTTTTGTTAATAACTCTCTGCTTAATCGAAAATAAATATTTATCATCTAAAGAAATTTCTTTTTCAAAGGTAATTCCCTGATCATTGGTCCAAGATAATTTAATTGGAGAATTCTCTGTCAATTTTTTATTTCCTTTTATAGACCAGATAGTCTCAGATGTTGGAATATCTATATTTTTGTCAGAAGTTACAAATCCACTCTCAATTAAATAACCTTCTTTAATATTTCTAGGCCCTAATAATATTATTTTTTCATCACCCTCAAGTTCAACATTATAATTTTTAAAAGTTAAATCATCTATTGCTGCGCCCTTTAAAGATATTGTGCCAATCACATTAGAGTTTTCAAACTTAACTCTTTCACTTTCAATTAATGCATCTTTCCTTGAAATCTCAATAAGAGTCTCTTTTTTTTCTAAGCTTGGTGTATCAGTACTTTGTTCAATTTTTTCTTTTTCAACAGGATTTTGACTTGTTGATGACTTTTCAGGAACAAAAAATAATGAATATAAAACTATTACTGCTGAGGATAATGCTATAGCTGCTATTGTATTTTTTGAGTCCATTATTTTTTTACTTTTACTTCTTTTTTAACTGGATCAAATCCACTATTTCCCCATGGATGGCATGATATAATTCTTTTAAAACTAAGCGATAAACCTTTTACAAAACCGTAAGTTTTGAGAGCCTCAATGCTATATTCGGAGCAAGTTGGCAGATATCTGCACGAGGGACCAATTAAAGGACTGATTAAATATTTATAGAATTTAATAAATTTGATTAATATGTGTGTAAAAATATTCATTTTTTTATTTTATTAAATTCTTGAAACAAGGTTTCTTTTATTAATTTAAATTCATTATTTAGCATAGTTGGCTTAGCAATAACAAGATATGAATACTTAAGATTTATTGATGTTTCCTTACATGCGTCATTCATAATATTTCTTAGTCTTCTTTTAATTTTATTCCTATTAACTGCATTTCCAATTTTTTTCTTTGTTACGAATGAAATATTTAATTTTTTTTCATCTTTATTACTAAGAACACCAAAAAATATTGTAACATATTTGTTTGATATTTTTTTATTTTTAAGAAGGCTTTTAAATTCTTCGTTTTTTGAAAGAGCAAGTATTTTGCTTTTCATTGTCTAACTTGAAACGGTTAAAGATTTTCTGCCTCTAGATCTTCTTCTAGCTAAAAGTTTTCTACCACCTTTTGTCTTCATTTTTGACCTAAAGCCATGTTTTCTAGCTCTTTTTATTTTAGAAGGCTGGTATGTTCTTTTCATAAAAGTGATTTTAATTTTTATTAAATTTCGACCTTTATAGTAAGTAAATATATAAATAGCAAATATAAGATTTTATAAATAGGATAGTTAATAATGGAAAAAACTAAAAAAATTAAATTATTTATAGGATTATCTTACTTAACTTTAATAATAATATTTTTATTTTTGTTTTTTTCAAAATTTAGTCTCCAAGAAATAACTTCATACGATTTTATAAGAGATAATAGATTATATTTTGATGAAATTAAAAGTTCAAACCTATTTTTGCTGTCGATAATTTTTTTGCTTTTTACAATATTGTGGGTATTTCCATTTTTAGGATTTGGATCACCTATTGCTCTTATTGGAGGTTTCATTTTAGGTAAATGGATTGGTACCCTTATTGTAGTTTTAGGGTTGAGCATCGGTGCTACTTTTCTTTATATTTTTGGAAATTATTTTTTGAAAGATTTTATAAGAGAAAAGTTTTTGAATAGATTTCAAACACTTGAAAATAAATTTAAAAATTCAGAATTTATTTATTTATTGATTTATAGATTTATCGGTGGAGTTCCATGGCAATTAAGCTGTCTTCTTCCAACTCTTTTTAATGTAAAAATATCTAACTTTTTTTTTGCAACATTAATTGGAGTTATTCCTCAAATTTTTCTCTCTGTTTCGATTGGTGATGGACTTGAAAAAATTATTCAAGATAACGCTCAAATCCCTAAAATAACTGATGTAATTTTTTCTCCAGATATATATATACCAATTTTAGCATTTATATTTTTAGTCTTAATTACAATTTTTTTTAGAAAGTTATTTTATAAAAATTAGTGGTGCTCCCACCCTGTACTGACCAGGGAACTAGTCCTTACCAAGGACTTGTTATGCCATTTAACTACAGGAGCGATTATTACAAATTGTATTTTATTAATAATAATGCATTTTTTCAAATTATTGCCTTAATTTTTTGTGTAATATGATCTATATCTATTGAGGAAAATTTTTATGGGCATTCATTACGATTATAAATCTACTAAAAGTGCTAAACTGATGGAAAAGCAAGCAAAAAGAGAAAAAAAACTTGCTGAAAAAAAAGCTAAACGTTTAGCAAAAGAAGGTGTTAAAAAAAATAATGAAGACAAAGTTTTAGACGCATCTAAACCAATTACTCTAGATTTTCTTACAAATCCAAATAAAGAATGATTGTAAAAGATAAAAATGAGCGTTTAAGTTTAGCTCTAAAGAAAAACTTAAAAAAAAGAAAACTTTTTCAAAGAAAAAATAAAAAAAAAAGTAAATAATGTCTATCCAGCCTGATACTTGGATAAAAAAAATGTGCAAAGAGCACAAAATGATAGATCCATTTCTTGATCATCAAGTTTCTGAGGGAAAGATATCCTATGGATTAAGCAGCATGGGTTATGATGTGAGAATTTCTGATGAATACAGAATATTTACAAATGTAAATAGTTCTTTAGTAGATCCTAAAAATTTTTCTGATGATAATTTCATTGAGAGAAAAGGGCCATATTGTATTATCCCACCTAATTCATTCGTCTTGGCAAAAACGGTTGAATATTTCAGGATACCAAAAGATGTTTTATGTATTTGTGTTGGAAAAAGTACTTATGCTAGAACCGGTATTATTTGCAATGTAACTCCAATCGAAAATGAATTTGAGGGAAATATTGTTATTGAGCTAAGTAACACAACTCCAAATCCAGCAAAAATCTATTCTAACGAGGGAATTGCACAATTTTTATTTTTTAAATCAGATACTCAACCCGAAACAACTTATAAATCTAAGAACGGCAAATATCAGGGTCAAACTACAATTCAAGTTGCTAAGATTAAAAAGTAAATTATGGACAAGTTTTCTATAGAAGGCCCTTGTAAAATAAAGGGTAGAGTAAAAATTTCAGGATCAAAAAATTCTTCATTGCCAATCTTAGCAGCGACACTTTTATTTGATCAACCTGTCACAATTAGAAATTTGCCAAAAGTAAAAGACATTGACACAATGCTTAGTTTGTTAAAATCTCTTGGCTCAAAAATAATCTTATCTAAAGATAAAAGAGTCGCTAAAATACACAATAAAGATAGAATAAAAACTTTCGCAAGTTATTCTCTTGTAAAAACTATGAGAGGTTCAATTTTAGTATTAGGACCTTTAATCGCAAAATATCATAAGTCAAAAATATCCTTACCAGGTGGTTGTTTGATTGGCGCAAGACCAATCAACTATCATTTAGATGCTTTAAAAAAGCTTGGAATGAATTATGTTTTAAAGGATGGATATATTTTGGCAAAATCTAAAGGTAAATTGAATGGAAAGGTTTTTAGATTTCCAAAAATTAGTGTAGGAGCTACAGAAAATTCTATAATTGCAGCTTGTTTAGCAAATGGGACTACGATTCTAAAAAATTGTGCTGTAGAGCCCGAAATTAAGGATCTTACAAATTTTTTAAACTTGGCTGGAGCAAAAATTACTTGGAGTGGAAGAAAGTGTAAAATTATTGGAGTAGACTCTCTGAATAAGACAGAGTACTCAGTTATGCCTGACCGGATTGAGGCAGGCACTTTTTGTGTTGCAGCTACAGTTGGAAAAGGAAATTTAGAAATATTAAATTTTGATGCTAAAATTATTAAAACAGAGCTGAATTTGTTAAAAAAATTTGGCGCAAAAATTAAAATTAAAAACAAAAAAATTTTTATTAAAGGCCCTGAAAATATCAAGTCGATTAAGAATATCAAAACAAAAGAATATCCAGGAGTTTCTACTGATATGCAATCACAACTTATGGTTATAATGTGCCTTGCCAATGGAAAAGGTTCTATAACTGAAAATATTTTTGAAAATAGATTTATGCATGTTGCTGAACTTCGTAGGCTTGGGGCAAAAATAAATATTAATAGAAATGAAGCTATAATCGAGGGAAATACAAAGTTTATTGGTGCTGAATTAATGTCTAGTGACTTACGCGCTTCAGTTTCTCTTGTTTTAGCGGCAATGGTTTCTAAAGGTAAGTCAACAATAAATCGAATTTATCACTTAGATCGAGGCTACGAGGGCATTGAAAATAAACTCAAAAAAATTGGGGTACGAATTAGAAGACAAAAAAATGGTTAAATATCTAGCAAAGATAATTGCAAACGATCAAGAGGGCTTACAAGTGATATCTGCATGTATCGCTGGCTCAAAAACAAAAGTTGATAATATTAAGTATTTAGCATCAAGCAAAGTTTTTCTATTATCAATCGAGAGAACTAAAATTGAGTCTGATCAAATGAATAAGAAAATAAACAGTATTTGCAGATTTGATTTTGTTGATAAGGTCAAATCTAAAAATATCGATCAAGAAAATAAAGAAAAAATACTAAACTTAATTGGCATCGACTATTTGAAAAATAAAGATGATTATGAAATAAATTTAATTTTTGATAATAATAGTCACATTGTTTTGACTACAGAGACGATTGAGGTAAGGTTAGAGGATCAAAATGAGATTGAACAAATATGAAAATATTAGATAGTAAATTAAGAAATTTTAATAAAAAGTTAGATGATTTATTATTAAGAAGAAAAACTAAAGTTCAAACGAGCTCTGTCTCTGTTATTAAAATAATTAATGATGTAAAAAAAAATGGTGACAAAGCATTGTTAAAATATGAGAAGAAATTTAACCAGAATAGAGTAATTAAACCTAGTTTTAGTCAAATTAAACAATCTATAAATTCTCTAGATCCTAAAGTAAAAAATGCTATCGATCTAGCTTATTCAAGAATTTACAAGTTTCACTCATTACAAAAATTTAAAAATATTTCTTACATAGATAAATTAAAAAATAAATTAGAATATAAATTTCTACCAATCGAATCTGTTGCAATTTACGTGCCAGGATCATCAGCGTCTTATCCTTCAAGTGTTTTAATGAATGCTATCCCTGCGATAGTTGCAGGAGTAAAAAGAATAATTATGATTAATCCAGGATACAAAGGAAAACAAAATGCTGCAGTACTGTATGCAGCTAAAAAATGCAAAATTAAAGAAATATATTCTATTGGTGGTCCATCAGCGATTGCAGCAGTTGCTTATGGAACAAAAAAAATTAATAGAGTGAATAAGATTGTGGGTCCTGGTAATAAGTATGTAGCAGCTGCTAAAAAAGAAGTTTTTGGGGACGTTGGTGTTGAGGGAATGATAGCTGGACCATCGGAAGTAACCGTTGTTGGTGATAGATTTTCAAATCCAGGCTGGATAGCAAGCGATCTTATTGGTCAAGCAGAACATGATGAACTTGCTCAATGTATTTTAATTTCTAAAAGTAAAGACTTAATTATTCAAACCAAGGAAGAAATTTCTAAACAATTAAAAAAAATTTCAAGAACAGCTATCGCAAAAAAAAGTTTATCAAATAATGGAATTTTAATTAAAGTAAACTCAGATAAAAAAATAATTGATATTGTGAATAAAATCGCTCCAGAGCATTTAGAATTAAATGTAAAAAATTACAAATCTTTTATTTCAAGAATTAAAAATGCTGGTTCTATTTGTTTAGGAAAATATGCTGTGATGGCAATGACTGACTATAATGCTGGTTCAAACCATATATTACCAACTAATGGATCTGCTAAATTTTCAAGCGGTATAAGTGTTAATGAATTTTACAAAAGAATTTCATATATAAACTTATCAAAAAAGGGTATTGAAAAGCTTGGACCATCAGTTATAACTCTTGCAAATTATGAAGGGTTGGCGGCACACGCTCAATCTGTGAAAAAACGAATTGGGAGTAAATAAATTTGTCGAAACAAGATTTGCTTGAATTTAAGGGTAAAGTAACTGACCTGTTACCTAATGCTATGTTTAGAGTTCAATTGGAAAACGGTCATGTAGTGACAGCACATACCGCAGGTAAGTTAAGAAAAAACCGAATTCGAGTATTACAAGGTGATAATGTGACTGTAGAAATGACACCTTATGACCTTACTAAAGGTAGAATTATCTTTAGAGGTTAACTTTTTGCCTCGGTAGCTCAGGAGTAGAGCAGAGCCCTGAAAAGGCTTGTGTCGGAGGTGCGAATCCTTCCCGAGGCACCACCAAAATATCTTGAAATTAATATACAAAGAAATTAACTTCTACCTTAAATAAATAACAAAAAGGACGAGTAAAAGATGAGTACAATTCAAGGAAAAGTAAAATGGTTTAATGGCAAAAAAGGTTATGGCTTTATAGAAAGAGACGATAAAGAAAAAGATGCCTTTGTTCATGCCAGCGCAGTAAAAGCTGCAGGAATGAGATTTCTTAATGAAGGAGATAAATTAGAATTTACTTTAGAGGATGGCCCAAAAGGCCCTTCAGCAGTAAACTTAAAAAAATTAGATTAATTTAAAAATTTTACAAGGGCGTTTTCTCAGAAATAAGAAAACGTCCTTTTCTTTTTAGGGTTGAATAATTTCAATTTTTGTCTAAAACGCTGCTCATGAATAAAAATGAGATCAATTACAAATTAAACTCAGGTACTCTTAGACTAGCTCTTAGAGGAAGTAATAGAGGTGTGCACGCTCATTTCCACGCTGGCTAAAGCTAGCGAATAATCACTTATATTATAATTTTAAATAACAACAAAATAAGATAAAACAAAAAAGGATATGCCTTGATGGTGAAATAGTATCACGTCGGTTTGTGGATCCGAAGTCGTAGGAGCGTAACCTACTCAAGGTACCAAAAAATGAATAAAGAAAATAAATTAATTCCTGGATTACCCTCAGGTTTTGAAGATAGATGGAATAAAAAATTACTTCTCAAAAAAAGACTATTAAGGGTTATTGAGAAAAATTTTATAAAATATGGATTTGATCCATTAGAAACACCATCATTTGAAATTAGTGAAAATATAGGGTCCTTTCTTGCAGAGGACGAGAATAATCCTATGTCTGATGTGTTTACATTCGATGATGGTGAAAAGAATATTACTTTAAGATATGACTTATCAAGTCCACTTGCTAGATTTGTTGCACAAAATAATCAAGAGCTTCCTTCAATATATAAAAGATATGCAATTCAAAATGTATTTAGAAATGAAAAATCTGGAAATGCTAGGTATAGGGAATTTACCCAAGCAGATTGTGATATAGTTGGAAACGTTAATCCAGCCCAAGCCAATGCTGAACTGTGTAATTTGATCTCAAATACTTTAGTAGATTGTGGTTTAAAAAAAGATCAGTTTACTATTAATGTCAGTAACAGAAAAATCGTTCAAGGTCTGATTGAGGATTTGAAAATCGAAAAAGATAAACAAATCAAAGTAATGAGAGCTATAGATAAACTCGATAAACCAGGTTTTGGTTTAAAGGGTGTTGAAGAATTATTAAAAAAAGAAAGAAAAGATAAAAGTGGAGCTATAACAAAAGGTGCGAACCTAAGTGATGTACAAGCTTCGAAAATCTTAAATTTTTTAAGGATTAAAGATTTAAAGGAACTTAAAAAAAATTTTAAAAATCCTGTTACCCAAGAGGGCATTGAAGAGTTAGAAGAATTATTTGAAGTTTTAAACTTTGGAAATTATTCTGATCAAGTAAAAACTAATTTTACCATAGTTAGAGGTTTAGATTATTATGATGGGTTTTGTGTTGAAACCAATCTAAATTTTAAAGCAAAAAATATTAAAGGCAAGGAAGTTGATATTGGAAGTATCTGCTCAGGTGGACAGTATAATAAATTAATTTCGAGATTTAAGGGTGTAGATATTCCTGGGACAGGTGTAAGTATTGGCGTTGATAGATTGCTATTTGCAATGATGCAATTAAATCAAATAGAAGTTGATATACAAAATCCAGTTATTGTTTGTGTAATGGATGAAAAATATTTAAAAAATTATTACGAAATTTTAGACAATTTAAGAAAAAATAATATCAATTCTGAAATATTTTTGGATAGTAAAAAAAATCTAGGTAAGCAACTTAATTATGCTAACAAAAGAGAGTGTCCAGTTGCAGTTATCTGTGGTGAAAATGAATTTAAAGATAATAAAATAACATTAAAAAATCTGCTTGGGGCTAAAGGGGAGAATAACCAAATTACATTTCCAAAAGAAAATTTAATAAATGAAATCAAAAAATTTATCTAACAAAATCCTTAGATCAGTTCAATCTAAAGGATTTAAATATATTGAATTACCATCAGTTATTGAGACTAATCATATAGTTCAAAGATCTGGTGAAAGTTTTAGAAAATTTATTTTTTCATTTACAGATCAGACAGGTAATGAATTATGTTTAAGACCTGACCTTACCATTGCTTCTTGTCTTAGATATTTAGAAAACAATTTAAAGGGCAAAGAAAAAATATTTTATAGCGGACAGGCCTATAGAAAATCTCAAAATAAAAAGGACTCTATAATCCGAAATCAAGTTGGTTTTGAGATTATAGGATCAAAAGATGAAAAAAATGATGACAAAGAAATAATAAATACATCACTTAAATCACTAAAAAATTTGAAATACTCAACTGGCACACTTACTATTGGCAATGTGGAAATTTTTAATCTTCTAATATCTAAATTAGATATACCGAAAAGATGGAAATTAAGACTTACAAGACATTTTTGGCGAGAAGATTATTTCAGTGATTTACTAAAAAGATTAGAGACAAATTCTGATGTAGATCCAACTATTGTTGAAGTTGATAAAAAACGATATTTAAAAATGTTAAAGGATAATCAATCATCAATTGTTGCAGGTAGGACATTAAAAGAAATTTTAGAAAGGTTTGATAAAAAGATTAAGGATCCAAGAAGAACAAGTAAAGGAAGTAATACATCGAAAATCATTAAAGAGTTTCTAAAAATTAAATGTCCAATAAATAAAGCTGCAAAGGAATTAAATAAATTTTTTAAAAAACATAAAATAAACCTTTTTGTTGACCAGAAATATTTTCCTGTCTCAAAAAATAAAATATCTAAATTGAATGTGGTTTTTTCATCAGCCTTTGGTAGACAATTAGAGTATTACACTGGCATAGTTTTTAAAATAGACATCAAATTAAAGTCAAAAATTATTAATTGTTGTAATGGTGGTCGTTATGACAAATTAATTTCTGATCTTGGTTCAAAAAAACAAACACCAGCAGTTGGAGCAGCTTTTAATTTAAATCAATAATTATGAAAAATTTAATAAATATAGGAATACCAAGCAAGGGACGGTTAAGAAAAGATGTTTTAAAAATTTTTACTAAAAAAAGATTAAAGCTTATTTCTGAGCGAGGGGAAAGAGATTTGATAGGTTCAATAAAAAATAAATTAAGCATAAAAATTTTATATTTGCACGCTAGAGAAATTATTGAAAGATTAGGAGATGGCTCTTTAGATATTGGCTTTTCTGGTTTTGATTTATTAAAAGAAAGTAAGATAAATACCCAAAACAAAATAAATGTTATTAAAAAACTTGATTTTGGAAATGCTAATCTAGTTGTAGCTATACCTGATCCTTGGATCGATGTTCAAACAATAGCTGACCTAGAAGAAATTGCATTTGAATTTAGAGATAAAAAGAAAAAAAGATTAAGAGTTGCAACTAAGTATCCAAATCTAACTAGGGATTTTTTATTTTCTAAAGGTGTTACTCAATTTAAGTTAGTTGATAGTTTAGGAGCAACTGAGGCGTACCCTTTTACTGGTTCAGCTGAATTAATTACAGACATAACATCTACAGGTGAGACTCTTAGAGCGAATAACCTACGTATATTGAAAGATGGAGAAATCTTAAAATCTCAAGCTTGTATTTTTACTTCAAAAAAAAATAGTAAAAAAAAAGGTTTAAAAAACTTTGTTAAATTACTTTCTAAGTAATTTATCTTTAAAGTATATAAGAATAATTTTGATGATATCTAAATTTCTTATTATTGCATAAGTAGCTATTAGAATCCCTATTCCGAAAATAATTCTCAAAATAAGATATAATTCCATAAAAATCCTTTATAATATAACTTACGAATCATGGACACAATTTTATTAATAATTTTGATTTTAATGTTTGGAGCAATCTTGGCTATTTTGTATTTAAATATGAAGGCCAAGAAAGAGAACAGAGCTGATGAGACTAATGAAATAGCAAATTTGAATGCGGAAATTATTAGATTAAAAGATAGCTTAAACTCTACAATCAATACATCTCTAAGTTCGATGTCTACTTCATTTAATTCTTTATCAACTGGGGTTACAAAGGATATGACCGAGGCACTTACTAAAGTTGATGAGAAGGTTGGTAATTTTAATGAACAAGTAAAGCTCTTAAATCAAAGTCAAGAGGGAATTACTAAAATTTTAGCTGGGGTTAAAAAGTATGGAACTTTGGCTGAATATTCTTTGGATGCTTTAATCAAGGATTTGTTACCTGCGTCTCAATATATAACAAATGTCAAAATGAAAGAAGATACAAGTGAAAATGTAGAATTTGCAATCAAGCTTCAAGGAGATGTTTTGGTTCCAGTAGACTCTCATTTTCCAGTAGAAAAATTTAAGGCAATTACAGATGCGCACGAGGCAGATGATAAGAAGGCAGTTGCTGATGCTAGAACAAAATTAGCAAGTGCATTTAAGGCTAAAGCAAAAAGTGTTATGGAAAAATATATTGTTCCACCTAAAACTTCAAATTTTGCAATAGTGTATGCTCCTACAGAAAGTCTTTATAAAGAATTAACTGAGTATCAAGACCCAAGCACTAAAGAGTTATTAATTCAAGAATTAATGAAAAAATATAAAATAGTAATTTGTGGCCCAAATACTCTTTCAGCTTATTTACAGTCTTTACACATGGGCTTTCAGTCTCTTAAAATTTCAAAACACGCAACAGAAATTTATGATCATTTAAAAACTATAAGTACGAGATTTTCTAGTCATTTTGATAATATCTATAAATTAAGAAAAAAACTTGAAGAGGCCATGACAGTTGTTGATAGTTTTGGAAAAGATGCAAGATCAATTACTAGAACTTTAGAAAATATAAAAGATCCCGAGCAAGTTGAAAAAGCTGTTCTGACGGAGAACGTTGAGAGTTTTGTTGAAAGAAATAAACAAGTCAAAAAATAATTTCTTTTTTCAGATAATACCGACTATAAGAAATCACATGCGTTGGAACAAAAAATATGACTATCCTACAAGCTCAAGAGCGACAGAAGATGGAATAAGAAGATACGTATTAGGAGAAGCAAAGTTACCGAGTGTAACTTCAATACTTGATGCAACTAAATCCGAGGAAGATAAAGCAGCTTTAGCTAATTGGAGAGAGAGAACCGGTCACAAAGAAGCTGAAGCTATTACAAAGGCAGCAAGTAGCAGAGGTTCTCAGATGCACAGCTATTTAGAGTCTTTTCTTTTAGGAAGAGAAAATTTGAGTTTTTTTGAAGACAATGAGCAATATAAAAAAATGGCAAAAGAAATTATTGATAAGGGTTTAACAAACAGATTAGAAGAAATATACGGTGTTGAGTGTACAATGCATTATCCTGAGAAATATGCGGGAACAGCAGACTGCATTGGCGTTTATGAAGGAAAAGAAACAATAATTGATTTTAAGCAGTCCAACAAACCAAAAAAAGCTGAATACATAGATTCTTGGTTTTTACAAACTGCGGCTTACTCTTTAGCGCATAATGTTGTTTACAATTCAAATATCAATGCATGTGTTATTCTAGTTTGCACAGTGGATAATTTGTTTCAAGAGTTTAAGATTCAAGGACCGGAACTGATAACATATCAAAATTTGTTTTTAGGTAGATTAAAAAAGTTTAATGAAATGAATAATTTATTTTATTAAAAAATGGATAAAATTGTAATTTACGATACCGAAACCACGAATTCAACAATATGGGGATCCATAATTGAAGTTGGGGCTGTTGTAGTTGATAAAAATTTAAAAGAAATTGGAAAGTTAAATATAAGAGGGCGAATGCCAGAAGGTGAGGTGCCGAGTGCAAAGGCTTTACTTGTAAATTCAACCAGTATTGATTTATTAACTAAAGGCAATTATTCACATTATGATTTCTTAGGTGCTGTTGAAAACTTTTTTTCAAAATGTGCCCCAGCAATGTTTATGGGGTGGTCAAATTTAAATTTTGATCGAAGGATGTTTCACTTTAATTTTTTTAAGGGCAATCGTTATCCTTACGCTACTCACTCTTCACCTAATAGTGAACATGATGGTTTACACATAGCCAGAGCAGCCCAAACATTAAACTCAGAAACCTTAAAAACAGAACTAACAGAGGCAGGAAACCCAAGCCTTGCTTTAGAATCTTTGTCTAGAATGCAAGGTTTTGATACCTCAGCTAGTCATACAGCTTACGTAGATGCGCAAAACTCACTAAAGGTTCTTAGAATTATTAAAGATAAACATAAAGAAAATTGGGAAACATTTTTAAAAACATCAACTAAAACTAGCGTAGAAACGTTTTTAAAAAATGAAGGCATATATTCTATTTTTGAAAATGTGAAGGGTAGAAATATGATGTATCTCACTAGCACACTACATCCAAGTCATTGTTTTCATCCATCTTACGCATCGTGGGGATATGTTTGGGATTTAAGAAGAGATCCAGAGCCGTTATTAAATTTATCAGTAAATCAATTAAGAGATATATTAAAAAAATTTAGTCCTAAGGCTACAAGAGTTTTAAAAACCAATAAAGCTCCAGTAATTTTGGATAAAGAATTTGCCTTAAAACAAAAACCCTATTCAGACCTAGACTTAGAAACAATAAAAAAAAGAGCACAAATGGTCAGAAATAATGAAAATTTTTGTAAAAATATACAAATTATAAATAGAGAGGCAGCAGAAGAAAAAGAGCAAACTAAAACCCAGGAAGATTTGTTACCTGAAGAGACTTTGTATGAAAAATTTATTCCTAATAAAGATACTGCTCTTTTTAAAACCTGGCATAGTTCATCTTGGGAAGATAAGTTGAGAATGCTAGATAAATTTACAGACAAAAGATGTAGCTGGTTTGGTCAAAAAATAATTTATCAAGAAGCCCCTCAAATTTTACCACCTGATTTATATAAAAATATTAAAAGTGAAATTGCTAGACGTATACTAAGTAAAAATAAGGAGAAGTGGCAAACGGTAAATATGGCATATAATGAGATCGACTATTTGAGAGATCAAGCAGATAAAAGAGATGATAAAAATGAATTAAATAAACTAGACGAAATAAATGATTTTATTATGTCTATTGAAAAGAAATATGAAATTGCCTAGTTGACTTTAATAAACAAATTAATAGAAAGGTTTTATGCTTATAGATTTTAAAGATGAAGATTTTGAAAACAAAATTAAAAGTGAAGACGTTTCGGTAATCCAGTTTAGTGCAGCTTGGTGTGGGCCTTGTAAGTCTTTAAAACCAATTATGGATAAGCTTGCAGTTGAGTATAAAGACAAAGCTGGTTTTTATTACGCCGATATAGAGGATGGCGGCATTAATACAGGAAGTGCTGCAGGAATAAGAGGTGTTCCAACAGTGATAATCTATAAAAAAGGCGTTGAGGTTGATAGAAAAGTTGGTGGCGTACCAGAAAGCCACATGAAAGAGTTTTTAGAAAAAAATATCTAATTTAAGTTTAGAATTTCACCGGCCAAATACAAAGATCCTGTTATAATTAACATATCATTTTCTTCAAGTGACAAGGTTTTAATTGCTTTCTCAATATTTTCTTCATATTTAACATTTGAAACTTTACCAAATTTTTCTTTTAATTTTTTACCACTGATAGCGTTTGGTTGATTTGGGATATCAACAGTAGTTAGAGACGAAATATCTTTAAAGTAGCTAATATATTTTTCATGATCTTTATTAGACATCATTCCTATAATAAAATGTTTATTACAATCTAAAGTTTGAAGGTACTCATTTAAAACTCTAGCACCATCTTCATTATGACTTCCATCTAACAATAATTGGTTATTTTTGATTAAATTTTTAATTTTCCCAGACTTTATTTCTTGTAATCTTCCAATACTCTCAATTTTGGTAATTCCTTTTTTTATGTCATCATCATTAATTTCTAAATTTAATTGTCTTATGGTTGCTATAGCTGTTGAAATATTTTCTAACTGAAACTGTCCAAGGATATTTGGTAATGGTAGTTTTAAGCCACCAAATTTATCTTCATAATAAAAAAAACCATTTTCCCCATTAGAATAGCTATAATCCTCATTAAAGAACAATTTATTAGATAAGTTTTGTGAAATTGATTTTTTGATACTTTCAGTTGTTTCAACTGAATTTTGTTTAGATACAACTATATTAGAATTTAAAAGGGAGGATGTTTTTTCAAATACAATTTTTTCAATAGTTTGTTGATTTTTTGGCAACCAATCAAGATGATCTTTGCTTATTGAGCATACTATACTTGCTAAATTACTTTTCAGTATATTGGTGGCGTCAAACCTATGAAATAAACCTGCCTCTATTAAATTAATATTATTTGGATATTGAGCAGCCTTATAGAAATAACAAGCAGACAAAGCTTCAAAAAAAGTTAAGGGACTTTGATCATTTATTTTTTCAACTTCCTCAAAAAGATCAATTAATTCATCATCATTTAGCATTTCATTATTAAAAACAAATCTTTCATTAATTTTTTGAATGTGTGGACTTGTATAAACATTACATTTTATTTTTGATTCTTTGAGAATAGTAAAAATTGCATTAATGGTAGATTGCTTACCATTTGTACCTACTACCGATATTGCCCTTATTTTATTTTGAGGATTACCCAATTTTTCACAAAGAATTTTTATACGATCTAAACTTAAATCTATCTCTTTAGGATGCAGCCTTTGTAAGTGATTGACTATCTTCTGAAGTTTCATTTTCTTCAGTGCTTATAACAGGTTTCTTATTTAATAGAATTGAAATTAAAATCCCAATTTTTTCTTGAAGATCTTTTCTATCTAGAATTAAGTCCACAAACCCAGTTTTCTGAACATAAGAGCTTCTTTGAAAATTTTCTGGCAAACTTTCTTTAACGGTTCCTTCGATTACACGAGCACCTGCAAAAGCTATTAAAGCATGATCGGACTCTGCGATATGTAAATCACCCAACATCGCGTAAGAAGCTGTAATTCCACCAGCGGTCGGATCAGTTAAACAAACTAGGTAAGGAAGATTATTTTTTTTTAATTCGTTAATAGCCATCGTCGTTCTTGTCATTTGAGATAATGAAATCAAACTTTCCATCATTCTCATTCCTCCACCAGAACTAAAACAAATAAAAGGAGTTTTGTTTTCGATGGCATGTTGAATACCATGTAAAAATGCTTCACCCTCTGCAGCTGCCATTGAAGCACCTAAAAAATCAAAATCTGATGCAACTGCAGTAACTTTAATATTATTAATGGAACCAGAAACAACCATCATACCACAATCCAGTCCTGTTTTTTTTCTCGCACTTTTTAATCTATCTTTGTAAGATTTAGAGTCTGTCCAATCTAGTGGATCATCTTTTGGAATTGGTGTTTTAAAAATTTCATAATTATTTTTTCCAAAAAAAATATCAAATCGTTGTTTAGGATTTATTCTGTGGTGTTTATTGCAATCAGGACATACCCAAAAATTTTCCTCTAAATCTTTTTTTAAAATTGGCCCTTTACAGCAACTAGTCCAATCACTATTAGCAATTTCATCTTTAGTTGCCCTTTTATGAATAGCTGTTTTTATTTTTTCACCAGCTTTAATTATTTTTGTTATCCAATTCATTTAATTTTTTTTTTTAATCTATTTACGACATTATAAACATTTGTGACCGGATTTTGTCTTTTTTTTATAGAATTCGTTATTTCCTTACAAATAGCACTTCCAACAACTAAACCATCAGCTTTTTTAAGTGATTTTATAGTTTTTTCAGTGATACCAAAACCAATCACAACATTTTTTTTCGAATTGATTTTTTTTATTTTATCATAATTAGACATTATTTCTTTAGAGGAAACTTTAAGCTTTCCTCCAGTAGTAGAAAGCATAGATATGAAATAAATCATTTCATGTGAGTCTTTAATTATTTTTTTTAACCTATTTTTAGTTGTAGTCGGTGATAAAAGTTGAATAAAAAATATTGATTTTTTTTTACATTTACTCGCAAATTTCTTATTTTCAGGCCAAGGTAAATCTACAACTATTAATCCATTTACTCCTGAAATTTTACATTTTCTTAAAAATTCATTTTCACCATATTGAAAGATCATATTATAATATCCCATCAATATAATTGGTTTATTTTTGTCAAATTTTTTAAAATCTTTTACAATTTTAAAAATATCATTAACTCTAATTCCGTTTTTGATTGCTCTATATGAGCTTGTTTGAATTTGACTTCCATCGGCGACTGGAGTGTTGTGAGGAACTCCAATTTCCAACATATCAACCTCTTTTGAAATTGATTTTAATATTTCCAAGGATTGTTTCTTTGAACTATCTCCAGCTACAGTATAAGTCAACAGAGCAGGTCTTTTTTCACTTTTAGCTTTTTTAAATGCATGACTGATAGGATTAGACATATTCTTTCCCTAATCTTCTCTCAATAATTCCTCGATCTTTGTAAGCATCTCCACAACTATTGACTACAACAATTGTATCTTTACTTAATTTTTTGGACTCTGCTATTGCAACCGAAAAAGCATGACTCGGTTCTAAGGAAGGTCTTAATCTTTCAAGCCTCGTAACCAGCTTGTAAGCTCTTAAAGCTTCCTCATCACTTGCTGCAGTGTATCTCGCTCTTTTCGTATCTTTAAGAAAACAATGAAGTGGAGAAATACCAGGGTAATCTAGTCCAGCAGAAATTGACTCCGTTTCTTCTATTTGACCATCGGAATTTTGATTTACATATTGAGCTGCACCATGAAGAATTCCTATTTTAGATCCATATGTTAGTGGTGCTGCATGTCTTTTGCTTTTTGCTGGACCACCAGCCTCTACACCAATAAACTCACACTGTTTTTTTTCGTAATCCATAAACTCATTCCAAAAACCAAAACTAGAACTTCCACCCCCAACACAGTTATAAAGTTTGAGTTTCTTTGGAACTGAACCAAACTCATCAACTAATTGAGTTTTTAATTCTCTAGATATTTGACTTGTACTCCATCCACAGATACGGACGAAAACAGCTGGGCCAACAGTACTGCCAACACACATTGCAACTTTATCACAATTTGCAACCCAATAACGCATGCATTCAGAAACTGCATCTACGAGAGTTTGACTTCCAGAGTATACTGGAATAACTTCCGCTCCATTTTTTTTCATTGCTCTCACATTGGGTTGTTGCCTCTTAATATCTTTCGCCCCCATGAAAATTTTACATTTTAAACCAAATTTTTTGGCTGCCATACTTAACATTTTACCTGCATACCCAGCACCAGTGTCTCCACAAATAACTTTTTTTCCAGAACGCTTTGCAAGCAAACAGTGGACAGTTGCATTATAAATTTTATGTGCGCCCCCATTTGCATCAGATACAACTTTAGACCAAATTTGAGCTCCCCCCACATGTTTTGTTAAATTTTCTAATTTGATAAAACGAGTGGGACTACCAACCCAATTTTTAAAATACTTATCTCTTTCATTTATAAATTTTTTATCTTTTTTGAGTTTATTAAAAAGAATTTCTAAATCTTCGATAGGTTTTTTTAATGTTTCAGGGACAAAGTTTCCTCCAAATTTACCCCCCCAAAATCCAAAACTATCTCCTTGATCAATTACTGGAATTCCTTTTTTTAATTTCATACCTTTGTGAATAAATTTAACAGTTTATCAATTTTATCAATATCTTTTTTTCCATTTTCATCTTCTAGTGCTCCACTTAAATCAATTATGAAGCTTTTATTTTTAAAACTAGGAATATCATCTATTTGAATATTTCCTGCAATCATTTTATCTAATTCATAAGGCACCTCATCAAGCAAGCTATGATCGAAACTCTCAGATTTATGATAACCTTTTGAGTCAAACAAAATTATATCTGGTATATTATAATAATCTTTATATTTTATTACATCGTTTTTGCTTGAAACAGTAATAGCTGTAATTATCTTTTTTTTATATTTCAATTTTATTTCTTTTGTTCTTTCAGGGCTTACGTCATACAATTGATAAAAATCAAAATTTAAATTTTTTATTTTTTCCAAGGTTTCGTCAGTAGGTTTTACTAGAACAGAAATAAATTTAACTCCTTTTTTATCAACATTAATTAAATCTTTTAATTTTTCATATTTTACAAATCTCCGGCTTTTTTCATAGTTTGTAATGAAACCTATCATCATCGATGTAGGCCGATTACTATGATTTAAAATATATTTTAAAGTTATAGGATCTGAGATCCCACAAATTTTCAAACCTTTCATCATTGATTTAAGTGATCAATGAGTGTTTTAACATTTTTCTTTATATCACCTTTAGTAATATTTCTGCCGATTACAAGTGAATGAGAACCATTTTTATAAGCCTCTTTAGGAGTTAAAACTCTTTTTTGATCATTATTTTTTGATTTAAATCTTATACCAGGAGTTATTATTTCATTTTTAAAAATTTTTTTTACTATTTTTACTTCTTGTGGACTGCAAACAATTGCATCTAACTTAGCTTTTTTTGCTAATCTTGCTTGGTGAACAACTAATTTTTTAACACTATTCCTAAATCCAATTTCTTTTAATTCTTTATTATCTAAAGAGGTAAGAACACTTACACCAACTAGGCGTATTGAGCCCGAGACCTTTTTTGCTGCTTTAAGAGCCTGCAACCCGGAGCTTATATGAATTGTTAAATAATTTACTTTTAAATCCTTAATTGCTTTAATTGTTGATACACAAGTATTTGGTATGTCATGTAATTTAAGATCTGCAAAAATAATTTTTTTTTTTAATTTAGATACAAAATTTCTACCATGTTTAGAATTTAAAAATTCTAACCCAAATTTATATCCAATCTTTATCTTAGTATTTGAGGTATATTTAATTATTTTTTTTATCTTAGAAATACTGGTGCTATCACAAGCAACAAATATTTTATTTTTTTTCATTATTCAAAATTTTAAACAAATCTTTAGACATTTTGAAGTTAATTGTTTTTTTTTCTGGTGTATTGATTTTTTCGTTTGTTTTTGGATTTCTAGATATTCTAGCTTTTTGAATTTTGCTTGAAAATACTCCAAAACCTCTTAGCTCTACTCTTTCTCCTCTTTTAAGACTTCTTTTTATTTCACTGAAAATTATATTCATAAATTTTTCTAAATCTTTTTTCAAAAAATTTGGATAATTCTTTGAGAGCTGTTTCAAAAGATTAGATTTAACTATGGCCAATTTTATTTATAGAATTTCTATTTCTTTTTATTTTTTTTACTAAGTTCGGTTGATAGTGATGAGAAAGGAAGATTTTTACCTGAGTCTTCAGCTCCATATTTTTCTAAAGCTTCTTTTTTCTCTAATTCTTCTAATAATTTAATACTCAAAGTTGCCCTTCTTTTATCGAAATCTAAATCAGATATAGCACAATCAATTCGCTCTCCCCCTGTAAATCTTGATGGTCTTGCATCTGCAGTATTAATTGCAATTTGATTTTTTTTGATAACGAAGTCCATTTCACATTCCTCGGGCCTTACAATTAGACCTTTGTTATCAGATGAAATGATCTTAACAGTAATTATTTGATTTATTTTTTTATCTTTAAACCAATCAAATGGATCAGGTCGTGTTTGTCTTAATCCTACTCTTATTTTTTGATCACTTAATTTAATTTCTAAGACTTTAACTTTTATCTTATCACCTTTCTTATATTTTTTTAGCTCGTCTTCTCCATTATTTAGGTAAGTTAAATCATTACAATGTAAAAATGCATCAATTTCTAAGTTTTCTACATTTAAAAATAGTGAGTATTCATTTTTATTAACTACCACACCCTCAACAATTGTCCCTACGGGAAACTTTTTTTCAAAAATTTCAAAAGGGTTGTCTTTTGCAAGTCTGTGTGAAATAGCAACTCTTCTTTTATCTTTATCAATTTCTGTGATAACACAATCAATTTCATCACCAACTTTAAACATTTTTTTTGCTGATACATTTTTTTTGGTCCAGCTGAGTTCACTTGAATGTAATAAAGTTGTCAAACCTGGCTCTAATTCACAAAATGCACCGAAGTCCATAATTTTAACAACTTTAACTTTATAAACTTTTTTTAATTCATAATTTTCAATATGCTCAAATGGGTCTGGAGATAATTGTTTTACAGAGCAGCCCACTTGAAGTTTTTCTTTATCAACACTTATAACTTTTAAGTCGTGTTTCTCGCCGATATTGAATACTTCGTCAGGATGATTTACTCGACTATATGAAATTTCTTGAAGATGTACTAAAACGTCTAATTCATTATTAACATTAAAAAAACACCCGAATGAGCTATAACCTTTTACCTCAGCACCTTTTATAATATCACCAACTTTATATTTTTCTATTATTTTAGCCTTATCCTCTTTTTTAAATGAAGAAATTATTTCTCTTCTAGATACACAAGCATTTCCTCTAACCTTGTCTAATTTAATTAAAGCAAATTTTTGAGGTTCATTCATAAGGTGACTTATATCTTTTAGAGGTTTGTCACTTATTTGAGATCCAGGTAGGAACATTAAAGAGCCTGTATCTAAATGTTCCACAATACATCCACCTTTACATTTAGAAACAATTTTACCCATTATAGGTTCCTTTTTTTCATATGCTTCTACAAGCTTATCCCAACCTTTAATTTTAAGTGCTTTACTTGCAGAAACAATCACATCTCCATTTTTATCTTCAATTTTTTCCAATAAAACTGAAATTGTTTCGCCAACTTTTATACTTTCTGATAACCCCATGCTTTTTAGCTCATTAATATCTAGAACAGGCTCACTTTTTAAGCCCTCAACAAATAAAAAAACAAATTTTTCAGTTATTTTGTTTATTTTACCATCAATAACTTTACCTTCTTCTATAGTGTTTTTAGAGAGTTGACTGTTTAATAGTTTTTCAAATTCTTTTGATTTAGGGTTTGAAAGGTCTTTATATATTTCCATTTATTAAGTCTCAATTTTTTATTAAAAAACAACGAACTTTTAGATAAAATTATGGTTTTAATCAAGATTGAAATTTAAAAAAATAAGTGAAATTACATAGTAAACACGGTGAAATCTTAATTTTTTACTTAATTTTAATATTAAAATATTAATAACTCATTTTTGCACCAAGATAGTTCATCTTATTTAGGAAAGATGGAAATGAGGTGTTAATTGAGTCTTTATCATGTATTTGCCATTTACCTCCAAATGTAAGCGCAGCGACTACACTAGTCATGAAAACTCTATGATCTTTCAAAAAATTTTTAATCACAATCTTCTTATTAACCTGAATATTTGGATTACCATAAATTTTAATACTATTATTTGTAACAATATTTTTAATTCCTATTTTGTTTAATATTTTTGAACCCCATTTTAATCTTGGACTCTCTTTTTCATTTAATTCTGATAAATTTTTGAAATATGAAATTCCATCAGCTTTAGCTGCAACTAAAAATATTAATAAGAATTCATCTATTGCAGCACTATTAAATTTGATCGGACAATTTATAGATTTAAATTTCTTTGAGCTATAAATTACTAAATCTGCGATACGTTCGCCTTTATATACTCTTTTATTTGTAATCTTAATTTTTACTTTCATCATTTTAAGGATGTTTAAAATCCCTGTTCTTGAGGGATTGATATTTATGTTATTAACTCTTAATTTTGAATTTTTTGTCAGCGCAGTCAAAACAATAAAAAAAGCACTGGAGCTTATATCAGCAGGTATTTTGTAGTTAATTGAGGAAATTTTTTTTTTGCCTTTAATTTTAATAATATCATAATTTTTCTTTTTCTTAATTTTTATTGGTAATTTTAGGTGCTTAAAAAGAAGTTCACTATGGTCTCTTGATTTCTTTGCTTTGATAGTTGTTTCTCCTTTAGTGTTCAATGCTGCGAGCATAACAGCACTTTTGCATTGAGCCGATCCCCTCGTTTCGTTATAAATTATTGGTGTAGGATTTTCAGTGCCCTTGATTGAAACTGGAAGTTTTCCAGAGTTCGTTTTAAACTTTGCACCGAATTTTTCTAAAGGTTTTGAAACTCTTAAAAAATCCCTTTTAGATAAACTTTTATCACCTTTTAGTTTTATAGTGTTTTTACAATGTACCATCAGCCCCATCATTAGTCTTCCCAATGTTCCAGAATTTCCAGCATATAAAGATAAACTTTTCTTATATTTAAAACCATTTAATCCTACACCAATTATTTCGCAAAATTTCTTTGTTAATTTTATTTTAACCCCAAGTTTTTTTAAACATCTTAAAGTATCGAGAACATCCTCAGAAGTTAATAAATTGTAAGACCTACTTTTATACTTTGATTGAGAAGCTATAAGTGCCCATCGAATAGACAAACTCTTATCTCCCGATGATGTTAAAATCTTATTAAATTTTTTAATCTTTTTTTCTATTTTTATAAGAGACATTTCTAATTTATTTTGAAAGAATCTCCAAAATAAGCATTTTGAGCATCAATATTCTTAATAAGATTATTAGGGGTGTCTTTAGCAATTACTTTACCATTAGATAAAACAATTGCTAAGTCAACACAAGATAATAAATCTCTTGCTTGATGATCACACAATATAATTGAAATATTATTTTGTGTCTGCAAATCAACAATAATTTGTTGAAGGTTTTTAATTGTCATAATATCTAAAGCAGCAAAAGGTTCATCCAATAATAAAATTCTAGGATTGCTCAACAAAGCCAAACATATTACTAAACGCTTTTTTTGTCCTCCAGATAAAAATTCAGCTTTAATATTTTGTAAAGACTCGAGTTCAAATTTTGAGATTAATAAGTTAATTCTCTCATCTCTCAATTTTTTATCCTCAATGACCATTTCGCTTATTGCTTTTAAATTTTCTCTCAAGGTAAGGTCGTAAAAATAGCCTCCATGCTGTGGCACGTAACCAATTTTATATTTCTTAGTCCTATGAAATATTGGATCGTTAGTTATATTTTTTTGATCAATAAATATAGAACCATAGTTTGGTTTTAATAATCCTATTATAATATTAAAAATTGTTGATTTTCCAACACCATTTGGACCAAGTAATCCAAGAATTTCCCCTTGATTTAAACTAAAATTTAAATCTTCAAATATTTTTCTTTTTCCAAAATAAATTGAAATCTTATCCAGTTTTATAAGTTCTTTTTTAGTTTTAAAATTTGTTATCCGAAATTTTTTAATTATAGCCACAATTAGTATTTTCCTGTAATCTGAATATTATCATTTTGATTATTCATTGAAATTTTCATTTTTTTTCTTAAGTAATCTAATTCAACTTTATCAGCATATATATTAGTATTATCACTCATATAATGAACATTCTCAATGATTTCTATTAAATTTTTGGTAAAATTAAGTTTTACTACTTCTGCTTTAATTGTTTGATTATCATATTCAATCCTTACAGCTTTTTCAAATACTGTATTATTGTTCTTTTTATTATAATCAGCAATTTCAGAAAAGATTTTAATTGTTTCGTTATCTTGACGAATTATTTCAGCATTGACTTTGTAAAGAGTTATATTTTCAACATTATTTTCTTCAAATTTTGCTGTGTCAGCGTTAATAACATAAGTGTTACCAACTAAATCTTGAGATATATATTTTAAAGTCTCTATTGTATTCGAATTTTCAATTTTATTATCAGAGTCATTGTTAAATATCTCTTTTTCATTTACTTTTGTTTCAATGAGATCCTTACTTTGATTAAAAAACTTTTGATAAAAAATTATTGAAGATAAAATCAACAAAACTATCAATGATAATTGTAAACCTTTTTTTTTATTCATTAACTAATAAATTTTATTTTCCAGAATATTGTGAACATGTATGATTCCAATTGTATTTGATTTTTTTTTTGTATCATAAACACATAAACACGTTATTTTTTTTTCATTCATAATTGATAAGGCTTTAGTTGCTAAAGTGTTTTTTTCAATTTTTATTGGGTTTTTTGTCATTACATTTTTCACTTTTAGTAAATTAAAATTAATATTCTTTGAATTTAATCTTCTAATTTGACCATCTGTAATAATTCCTGTTGTATGTTTTTTTTTATTTCTTACCACTAATGTTCCTAATTTTTTTTTAGTCATAATTTTAAATGCCTTTATCATTAATATGTCCTCATTTATAAATGGTATTTTATTATTAGTTAACATTAGATCTTCCACAGTTTTTAGTTTTTCTCCTAAACTTCCAGAAGGGTGAAATTTCTTGAAATCTAAATTATTTATTTTTTTTTTTTTAATAGTAGACACCGCTAAAGCATCACCTATACTTAGTTGATTAATTGTACTTGATGTTGGAACCATGTCTAAACCAGCCTCCTTAACCTCCGGGGTAATGAGGCCTATATCGCTATTTTTAAATAAGTCAGAGTTTTTTTTTGAAGTTATACCAATTAATAAGATTTTGTTTCTATTAGCATAATTAATTATATTTTTTAATTCAACCGAATTACCTGAATAACTTATTAAAATTAATATATCTTTTTTAGTTATACTCCCGAGATCACCATGTGAACAATCATTTGCAGATAATGAAAAAGATGCTGTTCCAACAGAGGATAAGGTGGCAGCTATTTTATTAGCGATGATTCCACTTTTTCCCACTCCACACAAAATAACTTTTGATTGACAATTAACTATTGCATTGACCGCTTTATCAAAGTTTTTATTTAATGACTTTTTGAGTTTTTGAAGAGCTTTAATTTCTAAATTTATAACACTTTTAGCTATATCAATGTAACTCATCTTCTTCATTAATGTGCCCATATATCCTCTTTAAATAAAGCAAGATCTAATTCGACTCTCGTTTTAAGAAACTTTAAACACTCTTGGTAAAGTTCTATCCTATTTTCCCTTAATAATATTTTATTAAGTTCCTCATTAATTTTATGAAGATATATTACATCATTAGCGCAATACTTTAGTTGACCTTGGGAAAGTTCACCACCAAAATCTGTAGTTTGAAATTGTTTACTAATATCAACATTTATGAATTCTTTGATTAATGTTTTTAATGAATGGTTATCAGAAAAAGTACGTGCAATTTTAGATTGGATTTTAGTACACTCAACATTGTTTACATCAGTTTTTAGATAATATTTAATATGAGCCAAATCACTACGAGCATAATGAAAAATCTTTTTAATATTTTTATTTGCCAATAATTTAATCAAATTGGGCGCGTGGTATACACTTCTATCAAATTGAACTATATGAGCATCTGAATTTCCTGAGGAAATCTGAATTAAACATAAAGGATCTCGTCTAACATTTAATCCCATGAATTCACCGTCCACAGCTATTGTATTGCCCAAATTAAGATTCTCAGGTATATCAGCCTTGTACAACTGTATATTATTACTCATTTTTAAATATATATATATATGAAAGCAAAAAATTGTCTAATTTTTGGTGGAAGTGGTCAAATTGGAAGTAACTTGATTAGAAAACTTGCTAAAAACAACCTTAGAGCAACAGTAGTAACAAGAAATATTCATCAAAAAGGCCTGAAGATTAAAACTCAGGCAAATGCAGGCTTTATAGAGATTGTAGAGTCGAAAATTTTTGATGAAAAAAAAATTGAAAAATTATTTAGCACAGCTGATTTTTGCATAAATTTGATAGGAATTTTATATGAGAAAAATAACGGTAATACTTTTAAAAATATTCACTCAGTTTTTCCTACACTTTTGGCAAAACTCTGTAAAAAATATAATTTACAGCATTTAGTTCATGTTTCGGCTTTAGGTATCAATGAAGCAGTTGACTCAAAATATGCAATCTCAAAACTTGAGGGCGAAAAAGGAATTTTGAATAATTTTTCAAAAACTACAATATTGCGGCCTTCAGTAGTTTTCTCAAATTCTGATAATTTTAGCACACAATTTATGACACTGTTAAATAGATTGCCAATTTTCCCTCTTTATTACTCGGGAAAAACTAAATTTATGCCAATACATTGTTCTGATCTCACAGATGTTATTTATCATGTTTTACAAAATGATATTCAATCTCAAATTATTGAGTGTGTTGGTCCAGAAACTTTGTCTTTTAAAGAAATTATAGAAACTCTCCTTCAGCTGATAGGAAAAAAGAGAGTCCTCGTACCAATGCCATTAATTTTAGCAAATTTATCTGCAAAATTTTTTCAGTTACTTCCGAGTCCACTTTTGACTGAAGATCAACTTAGATTATTAAAATATGACAATGTTCCGTCTGGGAAATATAAGACTAATAAAGATATAGGCCTACCAAGTAAACTCTTTTTTAAAGATGAGGTAAAAAAATATTCTTTTATGTGGAGAGATGGGGGACAATTTTCAACAGAAAAATATAACCAAGTTGATTAAATTGAATAGTTGATTTTATTATATAGCTGAGATTTTTTTTTCGTTATATTCTTGAATTTCCTCTTTATCATTATTCTCATCTTTTTTACCCTTTGGTTGATACGCATATAGTAAATGCAGTCTACAATAAGAAAAATCTTTAAGCGATGTTCTCCCACAAAAGTAAAATGATTTTTCATTAGGATGACCAATAGGCCATTTACAAGAATTTTCATCTAATTCCTCTAGTTGTTTAGGATTTTCAGGCTCAAAATCTTTTTCTATAATAAGAGATTTGAATCTGCTTTTTCTTCCCCTTCTAAATTTATCTATATTATTTTGTGAACTTGATTTAAGATTATTATTTGTGTTCGATACTGACCTAGTTTTAATTTTAGCAGATAAGTTTAGCCTGTGAGCTTTTCCTATTACTGCATTTCGACTAATTCCACCAATTATTTCAGCAATTTGGCTTGCAGTATTGCCTTTCCCCCATAATTCTTTTAGTTTTGCAACTTTTTCGTCATTCCAGCTCATAAATTATCAATATAATGTGCTATTTTAAATAGTAGACACTATATAGGCCTCTTCATAAAAAAATAACAAGTTAATAATTTAAGTTATTAACAAAGATAATTGAAATATTTTTTCAATCTAGACTTGTATCAATTTGTTCAAAGAATATAGAAGTATATAATTAAGTTTTTTATGAGCTATTTAGCAAAAAATTATAATAGAAAAAAAATCTCATTTAAATATGGAAAAGGCAGCTACTTATATTCGAAAGACAATAAAAAGTATTTAGATTTTGTTCAAGGTATAGCAGTTAATTCTCTGGGACACGCACATCCAAAATTAATAAAAACAATAAATTATCAGTCAAAAAAACTTTGGCATGTTTCAAATGCCTTTCAAATTCCAGAAGGAGAAAAATTGGCCAAAAAAATATGTCAAAAAACATTTGCAGATTATGTTATGTTTCAAAATAGTGGTGCGGAGGCTACAGAAGCAGCAATAAAAGTAGCTAGAAGATATTTTTACTCTATTGGAAAACCAAATAAAAATAGAATTTTATGTGTAAAAAATTCATTTCATGGCAGAACATTAGCCACAATTTATGCTAGTGGATCAAAGAAAATGACTGAAGGATTTGGCCCAAAAGTTGGAGGATTTGACCATTTTAGATTTGGAGATCACAAATCTCTTAAAAAAAAGATTACAAAAAAAACAGCAGCTGTAATGATCGAACCTATAATGGGTGAAGGGGGTATTAAGGTAATACCAGACTGGTGTTTAAAAGAATTAAGAAAGTTATGTAATAAGAAAAAAATATTATTGATTTTAGATGAAGTGCAGTGTGGAATTTCAAGAACAGGTACCTTTTTTTCATTTGAAAAATCTAAAATTAAACCAGATATAGTTCCTATTGCGAAAGGAATAGGTGGTGGATTTCCATTAGGTGCTGTCTTAATGAATAAAAAAGTTGCTTCCGGAATGATACCTGGAACACATGGCTCCACTTTTGGTGGCAATCCTTTGGCTATGGCTGTTGGGAACGCTGTAATGGATATAGTTTCAAGTAAAAAATTTTTAAAAAATATTGAAAATTTATCAAAATATTTTTTATTTGAATTAAGAAATATTCAAGAGGCATACCCACAAATAATTAAGAACATAAGAGGAAAAGGTTTTTTAATCGGAGTTCAACTTTATAAAGATCAAACGATTTTCATTAGAAAACTCATGGAAAATAAACTGCTTACAATAAGAGCTTCTGAAAATGTCGTTCGTATACTTCCTCCTTTAAATGTTAAAAAAAGTGAGCTGGATCTTTCTTTAAAAATTATAAATAAAGTTTGTAAAGAGCTTAATTAAATGAGGAATTTTTTAAATTTAAAAGATATTCCTGTAAGGGATTTAAAAAAAATCCTTTTTGATGCCAAAAGACGAAAAAGATTGAGAAAAAGATTAAATAATCTTGAAATTGATAAAGGAGCACCATTAAAAGGAAAATTATTGATACAAATGTTCGAGAAATCAAGTCTCAGAACCAGATTAAGTTTTTATTTAGCAATAAAGCAACTGGGTGGAAGCACTTTAACACTTAGACCAGATGAACTTCATTTGTCAAAGGGAGGAGAAAGCATTAAAGATACAGCAAAAATTTTATCAAATTTTGGAAACGCTTTTATGCTTCGAACAGATAGTGATAAAAAATTAGAGGAATTTGAAAAATATTTATCTATACCAATTATTAATGGTCTTAGCCCCAGTTCACATCCAACTCAAATCTTATCAGATATTTTTACTGTTGAGGAGATTAAGAAGAAACCAATATCAAAGCTGAACATCACTTGGATTGGCGACTCTAATAATGTATTGAATTCTTTAATCGCAGCATCAATAAAATTTTCTTTTAAACTTAGTATTGGATGTCCAACAAAATATCAACCAAGCAAAATAATAATGAAATATATTAAAAGCAATAATAATAAAATACGTATATTACACGATCCAAAAAAAGCAGCTAAAGGAGCTGATGTTATTTTTTCGGATAAAGTAATTTCCATGAACGATAAGGTGAATAAATCAAAAAAATTGAATCAATTTAAAAAGTTTAAAATAAATAAAAAGTTAATGAGTTTTGCAAAAAAAAATTGTATTTTTCTTCACTGTTTGCCTAGAGGTAAAGAGGTAGAAGAGGATGTTTTTTTAAGTAAGAAATCTAAAGTTTGGCAACAGGCTCTTAATAGAGTCCATGTTCAAAAATCTATATTACTTTATTGTTTTGGAAAATTAAGGTAGTGGTAACGGATTATCTGAATTTTCATTCAGGTACAAAATAACAGAAGCTCTATCTTTTTCCTTTCTTAATCCAGCAAAGGCCATTTTAGTTCCTTTAATCCATTTAGCTGGTTTAAGTAGATAGCCATTAAGTTCTTCAAAAGTCCAGGCTTTTCCATAGGCGGCAAGAGCTTTAGAATATTTATAATCATCTACAGCACCCACATCTCTACCAACAACATTATACAATGCTGGACCAATATTATTTTTTCCACCTTTTACAATAGAATGACATGCAGCACATTTTTTAAAAACCTTTTCTCCTGTAGCAATATCTCCCATTGCGATTAATGCAGCAATATCAACTTTGTCTTCAGTCGGTTGCGAACTTGTTTGTGAACTTACTACAGCAGCCTGCTCTATCTCAACTGAGTAACCAGGTGTTTCAGGTTTTTCAACATGAAAAATAACATCTGAAAGCTTTCCAATACCTATTATTAGAAGTGCCACCATTAATACTGCAGCTATTATTTTATTTAGCTCGAAAGAATCCATTTATTAAAATTATTTTGAACATATAGCACTATAAATATAAAATTGCTTATATTTTTAATGTACATTTTTGCCTCTATTTATATTGTAATGAAAAATTAAAAGAAAAATGAAGACATTAGTTATAATTCCCTCCAGATTATCAGCATCAAGATTACCAGGTAAACCCTTACTTAAAATTAATGGATTATCAATCATTTCTCATGTTTATAAAAAAGCTCAAGAAGCTAATATTGGAGAGGTATTTGTTGCTGCAGAAGATCAAGAAATTATCGAGGATGTGAAAAAAAATGGTGGAGAAGCAATTTTGACAAACAATAATCACAAAACAGGAACAGATAGAATTTATGAGGCTTTTGTAAAGCTAGGTAGAACAGATATAGATTTAATCATGAACTTACAGGGAGATGAACCACTGATGAATATTGAGGATATTCAAAAATTAAATAAGCATATGATCCAGACCAAGCGTGATTTAGGAACTTTAGCAGCAAAAATTAATAACAAAAAGGTTTTTGAAAATCACAATATTGTTAAGGTAGTTACAGAAGAAAGTTTAGATGACACAAAATTTCCTCGAGCAATAAATTTTATGAGAAAATTAAATAAAGAAAATAATCAGGCTTATCATCATTTAGGAATTTATTGTTATAATGTAGAAATATTAAAAAAATTTATTTCTTTTAAACAGTCGCAAAATGAGATTGAAAATAGATTGGAACAGTTAAGAGCATTAGATAATAATATTAATGTAAATGTAGCTCTTGCAAAATCATCTCCTATTGGAGTAGATACTAAGGAAGATTTTATGGCTATAAAAAAAATAATGGAATATAAGTCATAATGAGTAAAATTTATTTTCAAGGAACTTTCGGAGCGTATTCTCACTTAGCTGCTTTATCTATAGACTCTAATGCTGAAGTAGTGCCCTGTAAAACTTTTGATGATTGTTTTGTTCAAGCTTCAAAAGATACAAATTCAAAAATTATTATTCCAGAGTCAAATAGAATTACTGGCAACATAGGAATTGAATATTTAATTTTTGAATATAGGTTAAATATTTATGCTGAGTATTTTCAAAAAATAGAACATAATTTACTGGGTTTACCTGGAACAAAAGTCTCAGAAATCAAGGATGTTTATTCTCATGCCCAAGCACTATCACAATGTTCAAAATTTATAAAATCAAATAGACTTACTGAACATGTAAGAGCTGACACAGCTGGATCCGCGGAAATGGTCTCAAAAAGTAAAGACAAAACTAAAGCTGCAATTGCTTCATCATTAAGTGCTAAAACATATAATTTAGAAATTATAAAAAATAATATAGAAAATGAAAAAGGGAACTTAACAAGATTTCTTGTTATGGGTAAAAATATATCACAACCAGAATTTAGTGGAAAAAAATATATTACTTCTTTTTTATTTAAATTAAAAAGTAAACCTGCAGCTTTATATCAATCTTTAGGAGGCTTCGCTATTAATGGAGTAAATCTAACAAAGTTGCAAAGTTATCCTGAAAAAAATTCTTTCGACTCTTTTTTCTTTTTATGTGATTTAGATGGTCACATTGAAGAACCAAGAGTACAAAAATCACTAGAAGATTTAGGATTGCATTGTCAAGATTTTCACGTCCTAGGTGTTTTTGAAGCTGACAAACAAAGAGAAATAAATAAATAACTTTTCTTGTAGATAAGAAATTATTACTGTTATAATAGTTTTGGAGGCTAGAGGTGGATGCTGCTTGAACCCGACCAGATCTTAACGGAAGCAGTCGTAAAGACAGTTTTTCAGGTTCTAGTCTCCTTGTAAATATGAGCAATGATTCAAAAGTATTAGCACTTAAATATAGACCACAAAATTTTGATGATCTTATTGGTCAAGACGTAGTTGTAGAAACTATAACTAATTCAATAATAGCTGATAAAGTTCCTAATGCATATTTATTCACTGGAATAAGAGGAGTTGGAAAAACCACTATAGCAAGAATAGTTGCTAAGTCACTTAATTGTCCAAATGTAATTGAAAAAAAGTGCAAAGGTAAATGTGATAATTGCAATGCCATAGCTAATTCAAATCACATTGATGTTTTAGAAATGGATGCCGCAAGCAGAACTGGTATTGACGATGTTAGAGAATTAATTGAGTTTTCTAGATATGGACCAACATCATCAAAGTATAAGATCTTCATTATCGATGAAGTTCACATGTTAAGTAAACAAGCATTTAACGCTTTGTTGAAAACTCTTGAAGAACCTCCAGAATATCTAAAATTTATTTTTGCAACTACCGAAGTTAAAAAGATTCCAGTTACAGTTATATCAAGATGCCAAAGATTTGATTTATCAAGAATTAGATCATCTGAATTATTTAATTACATTAAAAAGATTAAGAATAAGGAGGGTGGTAAAATTACTGATGAAGCATTAAAATTAATAGTGAAAATTTCCGAAGGGTCAGTAAGAGATGCACTATCCTTACTAGATAGGGCTTTATTAACTTTAAATCCAAAAACTGAGTTTGATTTAAAATCAGCACAGAAAATTTTTGGTTTTTTTGATAAATCACAACTAATCGATTTATTTGAATTTATTCTTAAAGGAGATGAGATTAAAGTTATAGAGATTTATAGAAAAATTTATGACCAAGGTGTTGAACCAAAAATCTTTATTAATGATTTCTTAGAATTACTTTATTATTTTAAAAATATTGAGTCATTAACTTTAGAAAGTACAAATTTTTCATTAAATGATCGAGAATTTCAAAAGATCAAAGATTTAAATAAAAATCTTGATCAGAGCGTATTAATTTTATTTTGGCAATTTACAATCTCAACCCTTGATGAACTTACCATAGTTTCAAATCAACATTTATCAATGGAGATGTTTTTGCTAAGGCTGATGCATTTAAGTTCGATTAAGTTAGGTAAAAATACTGATATAAATTCTGCAAGTGAAAATCCAGTTATAGATAAAGAAATTAATAATCAATCAAAACCAATAAATCAAATCAAGAACATTTATCAAGAAGAGAAAAGCAAACCAGAAATTCATAAAGAAGTTAAATCAGAAAAAAAAATACTTATAAATAGTTTAGAAAAATTAGTACAGACTTGTCTCGATAGAAAAGAAATTAAACTAAAATATGAGTTAGAAAAAAATGTAAACCTAGTAAGATTTGAAAAAAATATGATTGAGATATCTTTTAATGAAAATTTAGATAAAAACTTCGTTAAAGAGCTTTCATCAAAACTTTTTGATTGGACAGGCGAAAGATGGATTATTTCATTTAGTCAATTAAAAGGTGAATTTTCAATGAAAGAAAAAAAACAAAAAATAAAGAAATCTTTAATAGATGAAGCTAAAAATTCAAAAATTTATAAAGATGTAATAAAAAATTTTCCTGATGCCGAGTTAATTGATATTAATTTAAAAGAAGAGGATGAACCTAATGACTGATTTTACAAAAATTTTGGATAAAGCAAAAGAACTCGAGTCAAAAATGAAAGAAAGTCAGAAAAAAATAAAGGAAATAAAAGTTGAGGGAGTTTCAGGCTCGAATTCAGTTAAAGTGGTACTTGATGGGGAGGGAGAGATGCAATCAATCAAATTATCAGAGGAAATTATGATGGAAGATAAAACTATAATTGAGGATCTAATTGTTGCTGCTCATAATAGCGCAAAGTCACAACTCAAAACAAAAACAGCTGAAGAAATTTCAAAAGCAACAGGTGGACTAGGAATACCTGGATTTAAATGGCCATTATAGTAAATGCAGAATATCTCTGAGATAGAAGAACTTGTTAAGTTAATATCAAAATTACCAGGTTTAGGACCTAAATCAGCCAAAAGAATAGTTTTAAAATTAGTAAATAACCGAAACGAACTTGTTAAGCCACTGGCAAATACATTAGCTCAGGTTTATAAAAATGTTGTTAGATGTAATTTATGCGGGACTTTAAAGTCCAATTCATTTGGATGCTTAAATTGCGAAAATACAAAAAATAAATTTACGAAAATTTGTGTAGTTGAGGATATTGCTGATCAGTGGTCAATTGAAAATTCAAATATCTTTCAAGGATATTTCCATATTTTAGGTGGCACAATCTCATCTGTTGGTAATAAAAAAGAGGATTTATTAATTAATTCTTTAATTGAGAGAGTTAAGAAAGATAAAATTGATGAGGTTATTTTAGCAACTAGCGCAACAGTAGAAGGTCAAACTACTGCTTTCTATATACAAGATAGCTTAAAAGATACCGATGTTAAGATTACAAAATTAGCTCAAGGCCTACCTGTTGGTGGTGAAATAGAAAGTCTCGATGATGGCACTCTTCTTTCTGCTTTTAAAAATAGATCTAAAATAAATTCTAACTCAAGCTGATTTTTTTTTTAATCGATTTAAATGTAAGAGTGGCTCTGTATATCCAGAAGGTTGTTCTTTTCCCTTAAAAATAAGTTCACATGCAGTTTGAAATGCTATGGACCTATCATAATCATGGCTCATTTTAATATAACTTTGATCATTCTCATTTTGTTTATCCACAATCTTTGCCATTTCTTTCATTATTTCAATAACTTGCATTTTTGTTGTAACACCATGATGTACCCAGTTTGCAATATGTTGCGAAGAAATTCTTAAGGTTGCTCTGTCTTCCATCAACCCAACATTATTTATATCTGGTACTTTGGAGCAACCCACACCTTGATCAATCCATCTTACAACATAACCAAGTAATGTCTGGGCAGAATTTGAGATTTCTTTATTGATTTCATCAACTGACCAATTTGGTCTATCTGCGATAGGTATAGTAAGTAAATCATCAATTTTAGCCTTATCTCTATTAGACAACTTTTTTTGAACATCAAAAATATTTATCTCGTGATAATGTAAAGCATGAAGAGCTGCTGCAGTTGGAGATGGAACCCACGCACAATTTGCCCCAGCTTTAAGATGACCAGTTTTTTGATTTAACATGTCTCTCATCTTATCAGGCATAGCCCACATTCCTTTACCGATTTGAGCTTTACCTGAAAAGCCGCAGGCTAAGCCTACATCAACATTATTATTTTCATAAGCGCTAATCCATTTTGAGGATTTCATATCACCCTTTTTAATCATTGGTCCTGCCTCCATTGATGTATGCATTTCGTCACCTGTACGATCAAGGAAACCCGTGTTTATGAAGAAAACTCTATGCTTTAAGGTTCTAATACACTCTTTAAGATTTGATGAGGTTCTTCTCTCCTCATCCATAATTCCAATTTTGCATGTGTATTTTTTTAATTTTAATACCTCTTCAACTTTAGTAAAAATTTCATTTGTAAATGCTGTTTCGTCTGGACCATGCATCTTTGGTTTTACAATATATATTGAACCAGTTCTTGAATTTCCTTTTTTTTTAGCATCATGAAGAGCTGCTGCTGTTGTTATAAAAGCATCCATCAATCCCTCTGGAATTTCACTCCCATCTTTCAATATTATTGAGGGATTAGTCATCAAATGACCAACATTCCTAATTAATAAAAGGCTTCTACCGTGTAATTTTAATCCTTTCCCTTCTTTTGAAATATAACTTCTGTTTGGATTAAGTTTTCTTTCTAATGTTTTTCCCTCTTTCTCAAATCGCGTTACGAGATTTCCTTTCATTAATCCAAGCCAATTTCTATAACAAATCACTTTATCTTGAGCATCTACAGCCGCAACACTGTCTTCATTATCACATATTGTAGATACTGCAGACTCTAGTATTATGTCGCTTATACCTGCATGATCCTGTTGAGCACTAAAAGCTCTTGGATTTTTCAATATTTCAATATGTAGATTATTATTTTTTAGTATTATTGCTGACGGGTTATCTGCTTCACCTCGATGACCAACGAATTTATTTTCATCTTTTAGAGTTGTTACATCAACACCTTTCAACACTTTTAATTCTTTATTTTGAACAGCTATACCTGTTATCTTTTTCCAGCTAAAATTTTTTAAAGTAAAATATTTATCTAAAAATTCTCTGCCATACTTAATAACAATCTCTCCTCGTTCGGGATCATATCTTTCTGAAGTACTATCCTCAGACTGTTCAATCACATCAGTTCCATACAAACTATCGTATAAACTCATCCATCTTGCGTTAGCAGCGTTCAAAGCATAACGTGCATTCATAATTGGAACAACTAATTGAGGCCCGGCTATTGTAGCGATCTCTTCGTCAATATCACTTGTTTCAATTTTAAAATCTGGACCTTCATCTTTTAAGTAGCCAATTTCTTTTAAAAAATTTTTGTATTCTTTAATTTGAATATCTTTTCCTTTGTTCTCAATATGCCATTTATCAATTTTTTTTTGCAGAGTTTCTCTAAAATCAATTAATTCTTTATTTTTAGGAGCTAATTCATGAACCGCCTTGTCAAAATCTTTCCAAAATTTTTCAGGAGAAATATCAGTGCCTTTAAATAACTCATTATTAACAAAAAGTAATAATTCCTCCGAAACTTTTAAATTATTTATAGAATGATATTTTGATGTCATTGAGGAATATTTAAACTCTAGCTTATTTAAGTCAATTACATAATAGTATCATAGACATTTTATTGTCATTTTTCTTATATAAGTATAATTATATAAAAATGAAGAACTATTTAAATTTTGAAACAGATATTAAAAATCTGGAAAATGAATTGGAAAAATTAAAAGATCCTTTTAATCAAGAGGGTTTGTCAGAAGTTGACACAAAAAAAATTTCTAAAACTCAGGCAGAAATCGATGAGAAGCTAAAAAACATTTATGAGAATTTAGATCCCTGGCAAATTACACTAGTTGCAAGGCACGAGGATAGACCTAAATCAAAGTTTTTTATTGATAACTTGTTTGAGGACTTTATCTCATTAGAAGGCGATAGATATTATGGAGAGGACAAATCGGTTATTACTGGTTTTGCAAAATTTAATGGTCGATCAGTATTAGTAATTGGTCAAGAGAAAGGGGAAAACTTAGAAACTAGAATTGAGAGAAACTTTGGCATGATGAGACCAGAGGGTTATAGAAAAACTATTAGGTTAATGGAATTAGCAGACAAGTTTAATATTCCTATTATATCTTTTATAGATACCCCAGGCGCATATCCAGGAGTGGGTGCAGAGGAGAGAGGACAAGCAGAAGCAATCGCAAAGTCAATCGAGTGTTGTATGAAACTTCAGGTCCCAACTTTAGCTATAGTAATAGGTGAAGGTGGTTCAGGTGGAGCCATAGCTCTTGCATCTTCAAATAAAGTTTTAATGCTTGAGAATGCGATTTATTCAGTAATATCACCTGAGGGATGTGCAACAATATTGTGGAGAGATCCAAAAAAAATGCTCGATGCTGCAAAAGCAATGAAACTGTCTGCCAAAGATTTATTAGAGCTAAATATTATTGATGAAATAATTCCAGAACCTTTAGGTGGTGCTCATAGAGACAGAGATATGATTCTTGAAAATATAAGGAATTCTATTTCTCAAAATTTAGATTTTTTTAAAACTTTAACTTCTGAAGAAATTCTCAATCACAGAAAAGATAAGTTTTTAAAAATTGGAAGAAGTAAAGGATTTGTATCTAGTCCTGAAAGTCTAAGCGCAATTCAAACCTCAGGATTAGGTTTTAAAGAAATAATTAAATCTAAAAAAAATATTGCAATTGCTATAACATCTTTAGTTATTGTGGCTGCACTAACTTTATATATTTTATAGAGCTCCACAACATTTCTTGAATTTTTTACCAGATCCACATGGACAAGGATCATTTCTATTTGTTTTCTTACCAAGATTTTTAAATTTTTCTTTTAGTTGTATCTGGTTTATTTTTTCGGTTGGTTCATTATAAACTTTAAGATTCATCAATATTTTTACATAATCTAGTTTTAATTTGTCTAGTAAATTCGAAAATAAATCAAATGCTTCTTTTTTATATTCTATAAGAGGATCTCTTTGTCCATAAGATCTAAGACCCACAACCTGTCTTAATTGCTCTAGATATTGGATGTGTGATTTCCAATTAAAATCAATGGATTGTAAAAGAATTCTTTTTTCTATTTCTTTTGATTGATTTTCTCCAAGAATTTTAGATCTCTCTTCTCTAGCAAATTTGAATTTTTCAAAAATTACCTCTCTTAGTTTTGTGTCACCTAAAGACATTAATTCATTATATTCGTCATCGTTTAGACTTTTTCCAAAAATAGTCTTTAATTTATTACTAAACTCATTATTTTTAGGATTTGATAACTTTTGAATTTTAAGGCTTATTAAGTTGTCAACTATTTCTGATAAAAAACTATCCGAATAATCAAAAATTTTTTCACTATCCATAGCATCTTTTCTTTGAGAAAATATCACTTGCCTTTGATCATTTAAAACATTGTCAAATTTTATAAGAGTTTTTCTGATATCAAAATTTCGTGTCTCAACTTTTTGTTGTGCTCTCTCTAAAGCCTTATTTATCCAAGGATGGTCTATACTTTCCCCATCTTTAAGACCTAGTTTTTGAAGAATATTATTCATGGACTCAGAACCAAAAATTCTCATAAGGTCGTCCTCTAAACTTACATAAAAAATCGAACTTCCCTCATCTCCTTGTCTGCCCGATCTACCTCTTGCTTGATTGTCAACTCTTCTGGACTCCATTCTTTCGGTTCCAATAACAAACAAACCACCTAAAGATTTAATATAATCTTTATTTTTCTTGAGTTGATCTTCATTAATCGACCCTTTTTTCCCTCCTAGTTGGATATCCACACCTCTACCAGAAATGCTTGTTGTAATAATAACTGATTTAGCTTTACCAGCATTGGCTATAATTTCCGCTTCATTTTCATGATTTTTAGCGTTTAATACGATGTGATTTATCTTTTCTTGTGTAAGTAGTTTGGAATATATTTCAGATTTACTAACACTGGATGTGAAGACTAAAAGAGGTTGACTGTTTTCGTGGCATTCTTTAATTTTTTTAATGATTGCGTTATTTTTCTCTTCTTCAGTTCGAAAAATTTGATCATTGAAATCTTTTCTGATCATTTCTTTATTAGTTGGTATCACAATTACGTTGAGATTATAGATTTCAAAAAACTCCTCCGACTCTGTAGCAGCTGTTCCTGTACATCCTGAAATCTTATTATAAAGTTTAAAATAATTCTGGTAAGTGATAGACGCTAAAGTTTGATTTTCCGCTTGTATCTCAATTCTTTCTTTAGCTTCAATGGCTTGGTGAAGACCATCACCAAACCTTCTGCCCTCTAATATTCGACCAGTTAATTCATCTACAATTTTGATACTGTTATCTTTAACAAGATAATCTTTATCCTTTTTAAATAGATGATTTGCTCTTAAAGCTTGATTAACAAAATGAACTAAATCAAGATTTTCTGGATCATAAAAATTATTATTTTTTAAAACTCCAGCATTAGAGAACAAACTCTCAATATGGTTAATTCCCTCATTGGTTAATAAAATATTCCTATCTTTCTCATCAACCTCAAAATCATTTTGATTCAGCTGCTTTATTACTTTGTCTACAGCAACATATTGATTAGTCTTATCTTCTGCAGCCCCCGAAATTACCAAAGGAGTTCTTGCTTCATCTATGAGACAAGAATCTATTTCATCAACAATTGCAAAATTGTGTCCTCTTTGCACCATTTCTTCTTTTGAATATTTCATATTATCTCGAAGATAATCAAATCCTAATTCACTGTTTGTTGCATAAGTAATATCGCAATCATAATTTTTCTTTCTTTCATTATCGTTTTGATCATTGTTTATGTAGCCCGACGTTAAGCCTAAAAAACTGAAAATTTTGCCCATTTCTAAAGAGTCTCTTTTTGCCAAATAATCATTTACTGTCACAATGTGAACTCCTTTTCCCTCCAGGGCATTTAAATATGCTGCTAAAGCAATTGTAAGAGTTTTACCTTCTCCAGTTCTCATTTCTGCTATTTTATTTTCATGCAGAACAACTCCTCCGATTATTTGAACATCAAAATGCCTCTCACCTCTTGACCTTAAAGAAGCTTCTCTTACCATAGCAAAAGCTTCAGGTAGAATTTGGTCAAGGGACGTTCCTTTTTGAATTTCCTCTTTTAATTTAATTGTTTTCTCAGGAAACTCTTTATCGTTAAGTTTCTGGATATTTTCCTCTAAAAGATTGATTTGGCCTACTATTTTGTCAATCCTATCCAGCTCTTTTTTATTGCCAGATTTAATAAATTTAGAAATAAAGTTTAAAGGATTAAACATTAGTTTTTGATATACATTTTAATTTCAACTTTTAATATAGTTATTTAATTTAAATTTTAAATATCATGGGAATCAATTTATCAAATTTTTTAACCTCAAAATCACACGATCGAAAAATGGGGCAATATCAAGACCTTGATCACCTAGACGGTTTAGCAGTATCCTCAGTAAGCGCTAATTTATACAATTCTAAAAGAGATGATTTAGCACTGTTCTATTTTCGTGAAGGTGCAAATTTTGCATCACTTTATACCCAGTCTAAAATCTTGTCGGAGAATATTAAATGGAATTTGAATCAAAAAACACAAAAGATTTTTTCACTTATAGTCAACACTAGAAATGCAAACTCATTCACGGGCGAGCAAGGTTACAAAAGCATGCAACATCTGGCAGATTTAATTTCAAAACAGCTAACAGAAAAACAAAAAGAAGATGAAGATGATCCAAAAATAATTAAACCAAAAAATCTTATTTTCGGATGTACCGGAACTATAGGAGAAAAATTCCCTGAGGAGAAAATTAAGTCAAAAATTCCAGAATTAATAAAGAATATTAAGTACACTCAAAATAAGTATATTTGGATGAAAGTTGCTCTAGCAATAATGACAACTGATACACAGCCAAAAATAGCAATGGAAGAATGTAAAATTGGAAATACAAATGTAAAGATTTACGGAATTGCAAAAGGCTCAGGTATGATACAACCAAATATGGCAACTACATTAGCGTATGTCTTCACTGATGCTGACATTTCTAATGATGTATTAAAAAAATTACTTAAGAAAAATATTGAGAATACCTTTAATGCAATTTCTTGCGATAGCGATACTAGTACAAATGATATGATCTCAATTTTCTCCACTGGTAAAGCAAAAAATACCTTTATAAAGACAATTAATGACAAAAAGATAAAATCATTTGACGAGTCTTTAAATAGTCTTCTATTAAATCTTGCAAAAAGAGTTGTAGCTGATGGAGAGGGAGCTTCAAAATTTGTAACAATAAATGTGTTAAACTCTAAAACCGAGCAAGATGCAAAAAAAATTGGTTTTTCTATTGCTAACTCTCCATTGGTAAAAACTGCAATTGCAGGCGAGGACCCAAATTGGGGTAGAATAATTATGGCTATTGGAAAATCTAATGTGGATATAAATTTAAATAAATTATCGATTAAATTTGGTGAATTGGTAATTGTAAATAAGGGAAAAATTCATAATCAATATAATGAGAATGAGGCTGCAAAATATATGAAGGGCTTGGATATAAATCTTAGTATTGATGTTGGAAATGGTAAAAAAAGTTTTACAGTGTATACTATGGATTTAACCAATGAATATATCAAAATTAATTCAGACTACAGAAGTTAGATACATTGAATTTCGTATAATAGTAATTAAATAAACTCTATGATCAAATATAATTTATTGTGTAAAGAATGTGAGTTTACATTTGACAGCTGGTTCGCATCTTCAAGAGAATATGACAAACTAAAAAAGAAAAAGCTTATCAATTGTCATAGTTGTGGATCTATAAAAGTAGAAAAAAATTTGATGGCACCAAAATTAATAAGTAAAAGTTTTAGCCATAAAAATGAAAAAAAAGATTTGATAAAATATCAAAAAATTAAAAAAACAATTAACGAATATCAAAAATTTATTAAGAAAAACTTTGATTATGTTGGTGAAAACTTTGCTTATGAGGCTAGATCAATACATTATAACAATAATAAAAGACACAAAGGTATCTACGGAACTGCATCAAAACAGGATTTAAAAGAACTTAAAGAAGAGGGAATAGATGCTCAGATGGTACCGTGGTTAGAGAATGAAAATAATTAATCTTTAATAAACTTGGCAATGTAATTCACTGACTTATCGTTACTCACACTCCATTTATTTTTAATTAAATTAAAATTCATTCCATCTACTCTATCCAGACTTAAATCATTTTTTTTTAGTATTGAGATTAATTCCTCAGGTTTTATAAATTTTTCCCATTCATGTGTTCCTATAGGAAGCCAACGCAATATATATTCCGCACCTACAATTGCAAAAATATAAGATTTTAATGTTTTATTTAAGGTTGCAACAAACATAATTCCATTTTTTTTCAATAGTTTACTGCATGACTTTAAAAAAAATTCCACATCCTCAACATGTTCTACAATTTCCATATTTAAGATAACGTCAAATTTTTCTTTTATATTAAATTTTTCTGGTGATGAGCAAAAATAATCTATTTGAAGATTATTTTTTTTTGAATGAAGTTTTGCTATTTTAATATTTTTATCAGACGCATCAATGCCAGTCACCTTAGCACCCATTCTACACATAGGTTCTGATAACAAACCTCCACCACATCCTATATCTAAAATTTTGATATTTTTTAGGGGTGTCTTATTAGAATTTAGTTTGAATGTCTTAATAATATTTTCTTTTATGTATGAAATTCTAATCGGGTTAAATTTATGTAGTGGTTTAAATTTACCTTCAGGATTCCACCATTCTTTAGCAATTTTGGAAAATTTTTCTATTTCTTTTTTGTTTATTGTGTTATTTTTCATTTGTAAGTTGACTTTATATTCAACATGTATTTATTCAATATTTTTTAAATTTAAAAGATTATTTTACCATGAAAATTGTCGTATTAAAATTTGGAGGCACATCAGTTGGCACTATCGAAAAAATAAAAAGAGTTGCTAAAATAATTATTGATTACAAAAAGAAAAACTACATGGTCATTGTAGTTTCATCAGCTATGAGTGGTGTGACAAATGAGTTAATAAAAAAATCTTTTGAAATTAGTGATAGTTTTGCAGAATCAGAACATGATGTTTTGGTTTCTACAGGTGAGCAAGTTGCATGCTCTTTAATAGCTGGTCGATTGATACATGAGGGATATGAGTCTAGATCTTGGTTATCTTGGCAAGTACCAATTTTAACTAAAGGAAAGTATAAAAATTCTAGAATAAATCAAATAAACAAAAAAAATATCATAAAATATATAAAAAAAGGTGGCATACCTATTATCACTGGGTTTCAGGGTTTAAATGATGAAAATAGAATTACAACTATAGGAAGGGGTGGATCTGACGCAAGTGCAATTATGATTGCCAAATTTTTCAAAGCAGAGAGATGTATAATCTATACCGATGTAGAAGGTGTGTACACAACTGACCCTAACAAATTGAAAAACGCAAAAAAGATTAAAGTAATTTCTTATGAAGAAATGTTAGAGATGGCATCATTGGGTGCGAAAGTTATGCAGCCAGTTTCAATACAAGATGCAAGATTAAACAGGATTGACATCGAGGTAAAATCATCTTTTTCTAAAAAATTAGGAACATTGATTACTAAAAGATCAAATATTTTGAATAATAAAATTGTTACTGGAATTTCCACAACTCAAAATGACTCAAAGGTTTCTCTTATTGGCGTTAAAGATAAACCTGGGGTTGCTGCAGCAATTTTTAAACCGTTATCTAAAAATTTAATAAACGTTGATATGGTCGTACAAAATATTTCTGCTAATGGTAAAGAGACGGATTTAACATTTACAATTAAAACTGATGACTTGAATAAAACAAAAAAAATTATTCAACAAAACAAAACTATTAATTATAGAAAACTACTTTTTGAAAAAGGTGTTTCAAAAATTTCAGTAATTGGGGTAGGTATGATAACAACACCTGGAGTAACATTTAGAATGTTCCAATCATTGGCAAATAAAAAAATAAATATTAAAGTCATCTCAACTTCCGAAATTAAAATTTCAGTTTTGATTGATAAAAAGAATACACAAAAAGCTTTAATTGCACTTCATAAAGAATTTAAATTAGATCAAAAAAAATGAGCATTAGACCTTTTAGAGATATAAAAAGAAGAAAAACGAGAGAGATTAATGTTGGCAAAGTAAAAGTTGGAGGAGGAAATCCTATATCAGTTCAATCAATGACCAACACTCTTACCACAGATGTAAAAGCTACAATTAATCAAATTAATGAAATTAGCTCTGAGGGAGCTGATATAGTAAGAGTCTCTTGTCCCGATGAGTCATCATCCAAAGCATTAAAAGAAATAATTAAACATGTTGATGTACCTATAGTTGCTGATATTCATTTTCATTATAAGAGAGCTATAGAGGCAGCTGAGAATGGAGCTAGCTGTTTAAGAATAAATCCCGGGAATATAGGAAATATTAATAAGATAAACGAGGTAGTGAAAGCCGCTCATGATAACAATTGTTCTATTCGGGTTGGAGTTAATGCTGGATCTTTAGAGAAAGATATTTTAGAAAAATATAAAGAACCTTGTCCGGAAGCTTTAGTCGAAAGTGCTTTAAATAATATAAAGATACTTGAGGATGCGAATTTTGATAATTTAAAAATAAGTGTTAAGTCTTCTGATGTTTTTTTATCTATTGAGGCTTATCGTCAACTTTCAAAAGTTACTGATTATCCTCTTCATTTAGGAATTACAGAGGCAGGAGGATTTGTGCCAGGGAGTGTAAAATCCTCAATCGGTCTAGGAACATTACTTTTAGATGGCATTGGTGATACAATAAGAATTTCTTTATCTGATAATCCAGTTGAGGAGGTTAAGATTGGAAATGAGATACTGAAATCACTTAATTTAAGGGAAAGAGGTGTAAAGATAATCTCATGTCCATCATGTGCTAGACAAGGATTTAAAGTAATTGAAACTGTTAAAATTTTAGAGGAAAAATTAGCACATATCAAAACGCCAATAACACTCTCTGTAATTGGTTGTGTAGTTAACGGGCCAGGTGAGGCTGCAATGACAGATATAGGAATTACCGGAGGTCAAAAAGGAAACAATATGCTTTATTTATCAGGTGTACAGTCAGAAAAAGTTTTAACAAAAGATATGATTGAAAAAATTATCACTGAAGTTGAAAAAAAGGCTTTTGAGCTAAAAAAAATAAAATGATACCGCTTAAAAAGATTGAAGAATTAATCCAAAAACATTCATTGCTGGAAAAGGATTTATCATCAGGCAAAATAGACAAAAAATTATTTGCAGAAAAATCAAAGGAGTATTCAGATTTAAACGAAATTATTAAAGACGCAAAAAAATATTTTTCCTATGAAAAAGATAGATTAGAAATACAGAAAATTTTGGATGATAAAAATTCAGATACTGAATTAATTAAAATGGCTGAGATAGAGTTAAATGATTTGAAGCAAGAAAATGAGACTAATGAAAAAAAACTTAAAATGTTTTTGCTGCCTAAAGATGAAGCAGATAAAAAAAATGCAATAATTGAAATTAGAGCAGGAACTGGTGGTTTAGAGGCAAGCTTGTTTGCGGCAGATCTTTTTAAAATGTATGAAAGAGTAAGTCATAAGAAAAGGTGGACTGTTGAGTTAATTTCTATTTCTAGAAGCGAGGCAGGGGGTTTAAAAGAAGTCATTGCCTCTATCAAGGGAAATAATATTTATTCAACTCTAAAATATGAAAGTGGTGTTCATAGAGTTCAAAGAGTGCCTGATACTGAGACACAAGGTAGGGTACATACATCAGCAGCAACAGTAGCAGTTTTGCCTGAGGCAGAGGAAGTAGATTTAAAAATAAATGAAATTGACCTAAGAATAGATGTATTCAGAGCTGGCGGACCAGGTGGACAATCGGTCAATACAACAGACAGTGCCGTTAGAATCACCCACATTCCAACTGGAATATCTGTTTCACAACAAGATGAAAAATCTCAGCATAAAAATAAAGCAAAAGGAATGAAGATATTAAGAGCAAGACTATATGAGCTTGAAAGATCTAGAATTGAAAATGAAAGATCAAAAGACAGAAAGAATAAGATTGGAACAGGCGACAGATCGGAGAGAATAAGAACGTACAACTTTCCACAAGGAAGAGTAACAGATCATAGAATAAATTTAACCTTACATAAGTTGGAGGAATTTCTAGAGGGAGAAATTTTTGATGAAATGATTGAGGCTTTAACGCTTCAAGCGCAAGAGGAGAGTTTGGGTGTAATAAATTAAATGAATATTGATCAAGCCATTAAAAAAGCATCTATTGATTTGAAAAGGTATCAAATTAAATCTGCATTGTTGGACTGTGAGATTTTGATGTCTAAAGTTTTAAATAAAAGTAGGAAATTTATTATTATGAATCCAAACGAAAAAATTAATGATTATCAATATCATAATTTCAGAGCATTTATATCTAGTAGAGTCAAAAGAAAGCCAATAGCTTATATTACTGGTGAAAAATCTTTCTGGAAATATAATTTTAAGATAAATGAAAAAGTTTTAATACCAAGGCCTGACACTGAAGTCATAATAGAACAAGTTTTAAAGATTTATAAAAAAAAAGAAGGTATTAACTTTTTAGAAATTGGAGTCGGATCTGGTTGTATAATCTTATCGATTTTAAAAGAAAAAAAGTCTTTTTCAGGCAAGGGAGTTGATATTAGTAAAGATAGTTTAAAAGTTTGCACAAATAATGCAATTAAGCTTGGTTTGATAAATAGATTAAAATTATTTAAATCAGATATTGACAATTTCTCATCAGGCAAATATGATTTAATTGTATCTAATCCTCCATACATTAAAAATTTCGATTTTAAAAATATGGATGATGAAGTTGTAAAATATGAGCCAAAATTAGCTCTAGATGGTGGATTAGACGGTTTATCAGAGATTAGAAAAGTAGTTAGTAAATCGTCTGAATTGGTTAAAACTCATGGCAAATTAATTTTAGAAATTGCTCATGATCAAAAAAATGAGGTAAAAAAAATATTAAAGAGTAATAATTTTTACATTAACAAGGTAGTTAAAGACTTTGCTTATAAAGATAGATGTATAATTAGTACTAAAATTTAATTTAAAAAAAATGGTTACATTTAGAAATAATAACAATCGAAGAAACAACTTTAGAAGAGGCGAAAGAAGTTTCAAGTCTAATGGGGATAGAAATAAGTTTAGTTCAAATTTTTCAAATAATGATAGCTTTCAAAGAAAAATGCCCGGCAGAAATAATCATAATGCTTCAAAGTTAATTGATAAATATAGTAATCTTGCAAGGGAGGCACTATCAAATGGAGACAAAATATTATCTGAAAATTATTTCCAGCATGCAGATCATTTTATGAGAATTTTGAATGAAAGAGAACTTCAAAAAAAAAATTCTTTAGCAACAGAAAATTCAAGCAATATTCATGAAAATATATCTGATACAATTAAAGACAAAGACAAAGTAGAAATTAAAAATAACTAAGATCAATATCTAACGTTAGATTAGTTGTAACCAATAATTTTTTCAGATTTTAATACGTTTAATTTAATTTTATTGGTCTCGAAAATTTTTCTCTCATCTCCTTTCAACACTTTACCTGATGGGAGTTTTAATTTTTGAGAATTTACTCTTTTACCATTTATTAAAACTTCATAATGTAAGTGAGGACCAGTTGATTTACCTGTAGATCCTACATAACCAATAGTCTGTCCCTGTTTAACTCTCACGCCACCTCTAATCCCTTTGGCAAACTTTGACATATGAGCGTAAATAGTTTGATAAGTTGAGTTATGTTTAATTACTACACAATTACCTCCACCTCCACACCAGCCAGCTTTTTTTACAACTCCTGAGCCTGATGCCATAATTGGAGTCCCCATAGGAGCAGCAAAGTCTGTTCCTTTGTGCATTTTATTAAAACCATCTATTGGGTGTTTCCTCATTCCAAACGGTGAAGACAGTCTTGCCCCATTAATTGGCGTTTTCATTAAAGCTTTTTGAATACTTTTACCATTTTTATCATAGTGTCCAATGCTTCCCTCTTTATCAAAAAAATATAAAGAATTATCTTCTCCACTTAAAATTAAATTTGCAAATAAAATATTGCCAGTTTCTATAACTCTTTTTTTCTCATCTACAAAAGACTCATACATAATCTGAAATTTATCAAGTTTTCTGATGTCTCTTTGGAAATCTACTTGAAATCCATAAATTCTTGCAAAGTCTATTATTACACTCAAGGGTATTTTTTGATTTACAGCCGACTTATATAAACTCAATGATATTATGTTTTCTTTATAAATAATTTCTTTTTTTAATTTAGTTAGTAAAATCTCTTCTTTAAAATTTTTGTTTTCTAAATCTTGAGTTAAAACTATTCTTTCTTTATTGGAAATTTGAAACATAAATTCTCTAATAGAGTCATTAGTTTGATCAATTGTAAAAAGAATTTTTTGACTCGTATTAAGATTATTGAGATCTATTTTCTTTGATAATTTTTTTTTAATGATTACAATTTCCTCTTTTTTCACATTATACTGATCAAGTATGCTGTGAAAAGTATCTCCTGATTTTACTTTGTGAGATATCTTTTTAAATCTTGGTTCAAATTTATTAAAAATATGATTAATAGTTTTTTTAAAATAAATATTTTCAACTATCTCTCTATAATTTGTAGTAATTTTTTTTTTTGAGTAATTATGATATCCAGTTGAAATTACTGTTATTGAAAGGACCAAAAATAGTAAAAAAAACTCGTTTTTAATTTTTATTTTTAAATTTAGTTTTTGAAACATTGTTTTTTTTTGATTTTTGAAGTATTACTCGATCATTCAAAAAAATCAAAAAAAGTGCCTAAAATCAGCGTTTTTTTAACATTTTTTTAACCTTAAATGCTTGATTTCCTAATATTTTAGCCTATAAGCATCAAACTTTCTCTATAAATAGTTGTTATTACAATTATCTTGGAGTTTATTGAGTTTTTTAACTCAATTAGCTATTTAAAAAGTATATATTTTAGAAGAGAAGTGTGGACGGTTAAGGTTACCAAAATTTGTCGTACACACTTCATAATTATTATATAAATTTTATTCTTAGAATTTATATAGAAGCTAGTGTGCGCCGTTTTTAAACTTGAGAGTTTGATCATGGCTCAGAACGTACGCTGGCGGCACGCCTAACACATGCAAGTCGAACGAAGTAGCAATACTTAGTGGCAGACGGGTGAGTAACATGTGGGTATCTACCCTATGGCCTGGAATAACACGAGGAAACTTGTGCTAATACTGGATAAGTCTTTACGGAGAAAGCTTTATGCACCATTGGATGAGCCCGCACTTGATTAGTTTGTTGGTAGGGTAATGGCCTACCAAGACTTTGATCAATAGCTGATTTGAGAGGATGATCAGCCACATTGGGACTGAGACACGGCCCAAACTCCTACGGGAGGCAGCAGTGGGGAATCTTGCACAATGGAGGAAACTCTGATGCAGCGATGCCGCGTGAGTGAAGAAGGCCTTTGGGTTGTAAAGCTCTTTCGTCGGGGAAGAAAATGACTGTACCCGAATAAGAAGGTCCGGCTAACTTCGTGCCAGCAGCCGCGGTAATACGAAGGGACCTAGCGTAGTTCGGAATTACTGGGCTTAAAGAGTTCGTAGGTGGTTGAAAAAGTTGGTGGTGAAATCCCAGAGCTTAACTCTGGAACTGCCATCAAAACTTTTCAGCTAGAGTTTGATAGAGGAAAGCAGAATTTCTAGTGTAGAGGTGAAATTCGTAGATATTAGAAAGAATACCAATTGCGAAGGCAGCTTTCTGGATCATTACTGACACTGAGGAACGAAAGCATGGGTAGCGAAGAGGATTAGATACCCTCGTAGTCCATGCCGTAAACGATGTGTGTTAGACGTTGGAAATTTATTTTCAGTGTCGCAGCGAAAGCAATAAACACACCGCCTGGGGAGTACGACCGCAAGGTTAAAACTCAAATGAATTGACGGGGACCCGCACAAGTAGTGGAGCATGTGGTTTAATTCGAAGATACGCGCAGAACCTTACCAACACTTGACATGTTCGTCGCGACTTTAAGAGATTAAAGTTTTCGGTTCGGCCGGACGAAACACAGGTGCTGCATGGCTGTCGTCAGCTCGTGTCGTGAGATGTTGGGTTAAGTCCCGCAACGAGCGCAACCCTCACTTTTAGTTGCCATCATTAAGTTGGGCACTCTGAAAGAACTGCCAGTGATAAGCTGGAGGAAGGTGGGGATGACGTCAAGTCCTCATGGCCCTTACGTGTTGGGCTACACACGTGCTACAATGGTATTTACAACAGGAAGCAAGACGGCGACGTTAAGCAAATCCTTAAAAAATACCTCAGTTCGGATTGCACTCTGCAACTCGAGTGCATGAAGCTGGAATTACTAGTAATCGTGGATCAGCGTGCCACGGTGAATGCGTTCCCGGGTCTTGTACACACCGCCCGTCACACCATGGGAGTTGGTTCTACCTTAAGGCAAGGTTTAAAACCCTTGACCACGGTATAGTCAGCGACTGGGGTGAAGTCGTAACAAGGTAGCCGTAGGGGAACCTGCGGCTGGATTACCTCCTTTCTAAGGATGAGTGAAAAATTAATTTCACTCTAAATAATATACAGGATAATGTTGACCGTCCTCATTTCTCTTCTAAATTAGTGTTTCTCTTGCATGGGGGCCGGTAGCTCAGTTGGTTAGAGCACACCCTTGATAAGGGTGGGGTCGAAAGTTCGAGTCTTTCTCGGCCCACCAACTTTAAATTGAGGGGGATTAGCTCAGCTGGGAGAGCGCCTGATTTGCATTCAGGAGGTCAGCGGTTCGATCCCGCTATCCTCCACCAAACACTTAGTTATAAAAATTGTGAATTACGAAATAATAATTAATATCAATATCTATATCCGAACATTAGTGTTTTATAAAC